>VGES01000010.1 GCA_016869765.1 Alphaproteobacteria bacterium | reverse complement strand
TCGACAGCCTCGCACTGGTCCATCCCCGTCCCTTCGTCGAACGTATCATCGCCGCGGTTCCCAAGCGAGGCACCACGGCCATCGATCCCGACACTGTGATGTCGCCCGGGTCCGGCGAGGCTGCGCTCCGTGGGGCTGGCGCGGTGGTGGCGGCGGTGGATGCGGTGATGACCGGGGTCGCGAACAATGCCTTTTGCGCCGTTCGTCCCCCCGGTCACCACGCCGAACCCGATCGTGCGATGGGCTTTTGTCTGTTCAACAACGTCGCCGTCGGCGCGCTATCGGCGCGAGCACGCCATGGGGTGAAACGCGTGGCGGTAGTCGACTTCGACGTTCATCACGGCAACGGCACGCAAGCGGTGGCCTGGGACGACGAGCACTTCTTCTTCGCTTCGACCCACCAATATCCGTATTACCCCGGGACGGGCGCTCGGGAAGAGCGCGGGGTCGGCGGCAACGTCGTCAACGTGCCGTTGCGGGCGGGCAGCGGCTCGCGCGAGTTCCATGCCGCGATGGCCGGGGAGATTCTCCCGGCGCTCGAACGCTTCGCCCCGGAGATCCTGTTGATCTCGGCCGGGTTCGACGCCCACCGCGAGGATCCGCTGGCGCAACTGCAGTTGGTCGAGGACGATTACACCTGGGTGACGCGAGAGCTCACGCGAATCGCCGAGGAGGCCTGTCAGGGACGCATCGTCTCGGTCCTCGAAGGCGGCTATAACCTCGACGCGCTGGGGCGCAGCGTCGCGGCCCACGTCGGCGCCCTCATGGACGCCTGAGTCGTCGATTTCTGCGTGGAGAAGCGTATGGCCGGTGGCAAGGACCAAGAACTTCCGCCCGACATCAAGAAGCTGAGTTTCGAGGAGGCCCTGAGTGCGCTCGAGGACATCGTGCAGCAACTCGAAGGCGGCGAGGTCTCGCTCGAAGACTCGATCGCCATCTACGCCCGCGGCACGCAACTGAAGTTGCATTGCGAGGAGAAACTCCGTGCCGCGCAGGAGAAGATCGAGAAGATCGTCCCGGCGGCCGATGGTTCCGTGTCGAGCGAGCCCGTCGACGTGAAATGAGCAACGTCGACATCGAAGTCGCCTTGCGTCGGGTCGGGCGCGAGGTCGATGCCTTGATGGAAGGCGCGATCCCGAAATCGGTCGGCCGCGAAGGCCGTCTGCTCGACGCCATGCGCTACGCCGCCCTCGGCGGCGGTAAACGGTTGCGACCCTTCCTCGTCGTATCCTCGGCCGAACTATTCGGGGTTGCGCGACACCGGGCGTTGCGCGTGGCGGCGGCCGTCGAAATCGTTCACTGCTATTCGCTCATCCACGACGATCTGCCGTGCATGGATGATGACGACCTGCGCCGGGGGCGCCCTACGACCCACGTGCAGTTCGACGAGGCGACGGCGGTGCTCGCGGGCGATGCGCTGCTGACCCTGGCATTCGAGGTCATTTCCCACGCCGACACCCATGAACTCGGTGAGGTTCGTGCCGAACTCGTCCATCGCCTGGCGCTGGCCTCGGGCGGCCTCGGCATGGCGGGCGGGCAGATGATCGACCTCCTGGGCGAGCGTCAGCGGCTCGAGCCGGCCGAGATCATCCGCATGGAGGCGATGAAGACCGGGGCGTTGATCGCCTTCAGTTGCGAGGCCGGGGCGATCCTCGGCCGGGCGGCATCAGGGGCTCGCACCGCGTTGCATGGTTATGCCCACGATCTCGGCCTGGCCTACCAGATCATCGACGACTGGCTCGATATCGCCGGTGACCCGGCGGTGGTCGGTAAACGCCTGCACAAGGACGCCCACGCCGGCAAAGCAACCCTGATCGGCGTGTTGGGAATCGACCGGGCGCGAGAACACGCGGAAATGCTCGCAGGCCAGGCGATCCGCCACCTGCAGCCCTTCGGGGAGGAGGCGGCCCTGCTGCGGGCGGTCGCCGATTTCGTGGTAAAGCGCACGGCCTAGTGCGCAAATCCCCCGCAATTGCCTATAGTCCGGCCGTGACGCTCAAGACCCCGCTGCTCGACACCATTCAGACGCCCGAGGACCTCCGCCGCCTCCCGGAGGACGCGCTGCGCCAGGTGGCCGACGAGCTGCGGGCCGAGACGATCGACGCTGTATCGATCACGGGTGGGCACCTAGGGGCGGGTTTGGGGGTCGTCGAACTGACGGTGGCCCTACACTACGTGTTCGAAACGCCGGGAGATCGGCTGATCTGGGACGTCGGCCACCAGGCCTATCCCCACAAGATCCTGACCGGTCGCCGCTCGCGCATCCGGACCTTGCGCCAGGGCGGCGGCCTCAGCGGCTTCACCAAGCGCGCTGAAAGCGTCTTCGATCCGTTCGGCGCCGCGCACAGCTCGACCTCGATCTCGGCCGGGCTGGGAATGGCGGTGGCGCGTGATCTCGCGGGGCGCCGGAACAACGTCGTCTGTGTGATCGGCGACGGCGCGATGACCGCGGGGATGGCCTACGAAGCGATGAACAACGCCGGCTCGATGAACAGCCGGCTGATCGTCATCTTGAACGACAACGACATGTCGATCGCGCCGCCGGTCGGCGCCATGAGTGCCTACCTGTCGCGGCTGATCTCGTCGCGTCAGTATCGCAGCCTTCGTCAGACCGCGAAGCGGATCGCCCACAGCCTGCCGGCGGGAATCGAGCAAGCCCTGGGCCGCCTCGAGGAGTACGCGCGCGGTATGGCGACCGGTGGGACGTTGTTCGAGGAACTCGGGTTCTACTACGTCGGGCCGCTCGACGGGCACAACCTCGACCACCTGCTGCCGGTGCTGCGCAACGTGCGCGGTGCCGACACGCCCGGGCCGGTGCTCGTCCACGTGGTCACCGAGAAGGGGCGCGGTTACGGCCCGGCCGAACAATCCGAGGACAAGTATCACGGCGTCAGCCGTTTTGACGTCGTGACCGGCGCCCAGGCCAAGGTCAAAGCGGCGGCCCCCTCCTACACCAAGGTCTTCGCTGATGCGTTGATCGCCGAAGCGGAACAGGACCAGCGCATCGTCGCCGTCACAGCGGCGATGCCCTCGGGAACCGGCCTCGATCACTTCGCCACGCGCTTCCCCGATCGCTGCTTCGACGTGGGCATTGCCGAGCAGCATGGAATCACGTTCTGTGCCGGCCTGGCCGCCGAAGGCTTGAAGCCGTTCGCGGCGATCTACTCGACGTTCCTGCAGCGCGCCTACGATCAGGTCGTGCACGACGTGGCGATCCAAAGGCTCCCCGTGCGCTTCGCGATCGACCGGGCGGGGTTGGTCGGCGCCGACGGCCCCACCCATGCCGGCGCGTTCGATGTTGCCTATCTCACGTGCTTGCCCGGGTTCGTCGTCATGGGCGCGGCCGACGAGCTCGAACTCATGCACATGGTGGCGACCGCAGCGGCGATCGACGATCGGCCAAGTGCGGTCCGCTATCCACGCGGCGATGGCGTCGGCCTGTCGTTGCCGCCGCGCGGAAGCGTGTTGCCCATCGGGCGCGGTCGTGTGGTGCGCGAGGGCACGACCGTGGCCATCCTGTCGTTCGGGGCGCGGCTGCAGGAGTGTCTGGCCGCGGCCGACCAGTTGGCGAGCCGCGGGCTGTCGACCACGGTCGCTGACGCCCGATTTGCCAAGCCGCTCGATGAAGCGCTCATTACCCAGTTGGCGCAACACCACGAGGTTCTGTTGACGGTGGAAGAGGGTAGCCAAGGGGGATTTGGCGCGCACGTGCTGCATTTCCTGGCGGCGACCGGGTTGCTCGATGGCGGCTTGAAGATCCGGACGCTGACGTTGCCCGACCGCTTCATTGATCAGGATTCGCCCAAGGCCATGTACGACGCGGCGGGTTTGAACGCCCCGCAGATCGCGGCGGCCGTGTTGGCTGCCCTCGGCAAGGCTCACGCACAGTCGCCCGCGCGCGCCTGAGCGCTATTCGTTTTCCTCGTCCTCTTCGTCGAACGCATCATCGTCCTCTTCGGTTCGCCGCGGCGGCGGGGGTGGCCCAACCGGAATGCGCTTGACCGGCCCTTGAGGGAAGGCGGTCTCGAAGCGTCGAATCAGCACTTTCTTGTCGTCCTCGGGAACGTACTGCCATAGGACGGCGAGGTCGTCCTTGACCGTATCTCGACCCTGCATCAGGGCCAGTCCGTAGTACTCGTAGGCCCGCACGTAGTTTACTTGGCGTCCGACGCCGCTGGCGTAGGCGTAGCCCAAAACCTCGAGCGCACCGCCGTCGAAGTCTTCGAAACCGCGCTTTTCCAGCAGCGCGAAGTCGGTTGGCTCTTGCTGTTTTCGCTGGAACCGATCGACGATGCGACGGAAATCGGTGTCGCTCACGCTCTTGGGGGGCGGCGCCGGCGTGGGGGCGGCGGCCGCCCGCGAGGACAGTGAGGGACGCCGTTGTTGCCGTGCTACAGGGGCCTTCTCAGTCTCGGGCGGAGTCTCGACGACATCGGCGCACCATGCCGGACGTTTCAGCGCCGAGCAGAGATAGGATCGAACGGCCGGATGAATCTTGGACCACGTCAAACCCTCGGCCATGACGCCAGCGGCCGGCGGCGGGGCTTCCGCGGCCGCCACCGGAAGGGCCGTGAGCAGTTACAGCCCGACACCAACCCAGAAATCCCTGGCGGGAGCGGTCTTCATTGTGCGTCTTCTACGCAACGAGTTGGGCGACATTGTGGCCGGCTGTCGTCGATCAGCCTAGCCTAACGCGCTATGCCGGCAACCAGGCTATGACATCCGTCACAAAGGGACAGAGAGCCGACCTCGCATTGGTCGAGCGCGGTCTAGCGCCGACGCGTGAGAAAGCCCAAGCCCTGATCCTCGCCGGCGCCGTTTTCGTGGACGGTCAACCGTTGGCCAAAGCGGGTCAGCGCGTGCCGCCGAACGGAAGTCTCGAAGTGCGCGGGTCCGATCACCCATGGGTTTCTCGGGGCGGCCTAAAGCTGGCACACGCGCTTTCGCATTTCCATCTCGCGATCCAGGGGATCGTCGCCATCGACGTCGGCGCTTCCACGGGTGGATTCACCGATGTCCTGTTGGCCCACGGCGCGGCACGCGTCTATGCGGTCGATGTCGGACACGGTCAATTGGCGTGGAAACTGCGTCAGGATGCGCGTGTCGTGGTGCTCGAGCGCACCAACGCCCGCATGCTCTCGTCCAAGGAGATTCCGGAACCGGTCGACCTCGTCGTGTGCGATGCGAGCTTCATCGGCCTGAAAACCGTGTTGCCGGCGGCGCTATCGCTGGCGCGACCAGGCGCGATTCTTGTCGCGTTGATCAAGCCTCAGTTCGAGGTCGGGCGCGGCCGCGTCGGGAAAGGCGGCGTCGTGCGCGATCCCGCGTTTCACGCCGAGGTTTGCGACGGTATTCGCCAGTGGCTGGGTGCCACGGGCTGGACCGTACTCGGCGTCACGGATAGCCCGGTCACCGGCCCGGCCGGCAACAAAGAGTTCCTCATCGCGGCCCGTCGCGACGCAACGGGCGCTTGAGATAGCCGTCGCGGGTCTGCGGCAGCGGTTGGTTGAGCACGCGACTGGCGACGACGTTGCGCAGCACCTGAACCGTGCCGCCGCCGATCGTGAACATGCGGGCATCGCGGACCATGCGCTCCAACGGCTGGTGACGCGAATAGCCGCGCGCCCCGAACACCTGTAGCGCGGCGTTCGTGACCTCGATGGCCGCTTCTGCCGCCTGGATCTTGGCCACCGCCGCTTCGAGCGGGTCGGGAAAGGCGCCGCCGCTCACCGCGGCGCGATACACCATCGTGCGGGCGGCCATGGTCTTCATGTGCATGTCGGCAAGCGACCACTGCATGCCTTGGAACTCGGCGATCGGGCGACCGAACTGTTCGCGCTCGAGCGCGTAGTCGCGGGCAAGCTCGAAGGCCCCTTGGGCCAGCCCGAGTGCCACTGTCGCGGCTCCGACGCGTTGGGCATTGTAGGCATCCATCAGATCGGCAAACCCACGTGCCGGCCCGCGCGGCGAGGGCAGTCGCCGGCTCGCCGGAATTTCCAAATCCTCGAAATGCACCTCGGTCTCGGGGATTCCGCGCAGACCCATGGTCGGTTCGCGCACCCCGATGCGCAGGCCCGACGTCTCGCCACGGACGATGAGGAACCCGCCGATCCCTTCGGGTTCCCCTCGTTCGTCGAAAACGCGCGCAAACACGAGATGGAGCCGCGACACGCCGCCGCCCGTGATCCAGTGCTTCTTGCCGTTGAGCACGTAGGTGCTGCCGCGCCGGTCGGCGCGCGTGGTCATCGCTGTGGCGGCGCTTCCGGCCTCGGGCTCGGTGATGCAGATGGCCGGCTTGTCGCCGGCGAGCACCAGATCGGCGGCCAGACGGCGCTGATCTTCGCTGCCGTAGGCCATGATGGCGCCGATCGCGCCCATGTTGGTCTCGACGGCGATTCGGCCGGTGACGCCGCACACCTGCGCCATCTCCTCGATCACCAGCACCGCATCGAGATAGGAGCGGCCGTGTCCACCGTAGGCCTCCGGGATCGTCAGCCCGACGAGGCCGTGTTCGACCAGCATGCGGATGTTCTCCCAAGGATACTGCTCGCTGCGATCGACCTCGGCCGCACGGGCAGCGATTGCGCCGCGGGCGAGTTCGCGGGCCCGGGCTTGCAATTCGGTCTGGGCGTTGGAGAGGCGAAAATCCATCGTGGGAGTATAGCCGCCTTGCCTCCGTGGTGACGGCGCACCTACCATCGCCCAATCGCCGACCCTGGTTGGTAGGTCGAGGCCCGTGTCGAAACCCAATCCGCCATCGCTGCCGTCCAAGAAGGTCCTGTTCGTCAAGCCGGGACGCCCGCAGAAGCCTTCGAAGCCGCAACCCGCCCTGACCGAACCGTTGGAACTGACCGTCGGCCGTCTCAGCCACCTCGGGGAAGGCACGGTCGAGACGCCGGCCGGCCGGCGCTTCGTTGCGTTCACGGCGCCCGGGGACCGCGTTCGCGTTCGGCCCGGTAAGCCGCCGTCGCGGGCACCCCACGAGGTGCCGCTCGTGCTCGATTCGATCGTGACGCCGTCGTCGCGGCGCGTCGCACCCCAGTGTCCGCACTTCGGCGTTTGTGGCGGCTGCGCGGTGCAACACGTCGACGCGGAGACCTATGCGGCTTGGAAACGGGACCTCGTGGTCCAGGCGTTGCGCCATCGCGGATTCTCGGGCGTCGCGGTGGATGCGCTGGTCAACGTCGCGCCGGCGTCGCGTCGGCGCGCGACGCTGACGTTGCGGCGGACCGGGCGCAACGCGGTGGTGGGCTTTCGTCGTCGCGGCTCGCACGAGATCGTCGATGTCGAACGTTGTCCGGTGTTGCGGCCGGAACTCCAGAAGGTCCTGGCGCCGCTGCGGGCGCTCGTCGCGTCGTCGCTCCCCGAAGGGGTCGGCCAGGCCGAGATCACGTGGTGTGAGAACGGTGTCGACCTCGTCGTGACCGATCTGCCGCCGCCCGAGCGGGCGCTGCGCGAATCCCTGGCGCGTTTCAGCGGCCAGCACGGGATCGTGCGTGTCGCCTGGATGGCACGGCATGGTTTCGTCGACCTGATCGCCCAACATGCCCACCCGCTGGTTCGCTTCGACGGGGTGGCCGTCACGGTGCCCACCGGGGCCTTCTTGCAGGCGGTCGTCGAGTCCGAGGAACAGATCGTCGGCCATGTTGTCCGCGCCGTACAGAAAGCGGAGCGCGTCGCCGACCTGTTCTGCGGCCTGGGCACGATCGCGCTGCCGTTGGCCAAGGATCACGTCGTGCACGGCGTCGATGGCGATCTCGCCATGGTCTCGGCGCTGAAACAGGCGGTGCAGAATTTGCGCGGCGATCCGCCGCGGCGGCTCACCGTCGAGCAACGCGATCTCACCCGGCGTCCCCTATTGGGCGAAGATCTGCGGCGGTTCGAAGCGGTGGTGTTCGATCCGCCGCGCGCCGGGGCGCCGGTACAGGCGGAAGCTCTCGCCAAGTCGCGGGTGCCGACCATCGCGGCCGTGTCTTGCAATCCCGCCACCTTCGCGCGCGATGCCCGGACCCTCGTCGACGGTGGTTACAAACTCGACCGCGTCACGCCGATCGACCAGTTCCTATGGTCGCCGCACGTCGAATTGGTAGCGGTCCTGCGGAAAAAGTGATCGGCCGGCGTTAGCGCGCCATCGCGTGGTACTCGGGGTTGGGCGTCATTTCGACGCCCGCGGCGACCCGGTTGGTCATGTTGAACAGGCCGACGACGTCACAAAGATCCCAGATGTCGGCGTCGCTAAGTCCCGCCGCCCGCAGCCGCGCCCGGTCGTCGGCCCCGAAGGTCGACGGTGATGTGGTGAGGGCCCACGCGCCGTCGAGCATGGCGCGCTGGCGCAGGCTCAACGCGGCGGCCCGGTAGTTCATGACCAATTGTTCGCCGAGCGCCGGGTCGCCCGACAACTGGCGAACCGCGGCGCCGTGGGCGACGAGGCAGTAGTAGCAATGATTGATCGAGGAGACGACCACCGCGATCATCTCGCGTTCGAGTTTGCTCAAGCCCGAATCGCCCAGCATCAGTTCGTTGTAGTAGGCGGCGAAGGCGCGCAGCTTCTTCTGGTTCCACGAATAGGCGCGCAACACGTGCGGCACCAATCCGAGCTTTTCTTCGCACTTCTTGAAATAGGCCTGGTGGTCGGGATCGAGTTGGTCACGGCGCGGTTCTGGTAAATCGAGCGCGTGGGTGGCAGAAGACATCGCGTTGCCTCGTTGGTGGCGCCACCTAGCCGACTTGGCCGCGGTGACGCAGGAACTGGTCGGCCAGGACGCAGGCCATCATGGCCTCGCCGACGGGAACGGCCCGGATGCCGACGCAGGGGTCGTGCCGACCCTTGGTTGAAACCTCGGCTTCGGCCCCGCTCCGGGTGACGGTGCGCCGCGGTGTCAGGATCGATGACGTTGGCTTGACCGCGAAGCGCACGACGATGTCTTGCCCCGTCGAAATGCCGCCAAGGATTCCGCCCGCGTGATTGGACTCGAAGCGCACCCGGCCGCCAGCCATCCTCATTTCGTCCGCGTTCTCTTCGCCGGAGAGGGCAGCGGCGGCGAACCCGGCGCCGATTTCCACGCCTTTGACCGCGTTGATGCTCATCATCGCCTGCGCGAGGTCGGCGTCGAGCTTGCCGTAGACTGGGGCGCCCCAACCCGCCGGCACGCCACTCGCCGTCACTTCGATGACGGCACCAGCGGAAGAACCGCGCTTGCGCACCTCGTCGAGGTAACTCTCCCACCGCGTCGCGGCGCCTGAGTCCGGACTCCAGAACGGATTGCGTTCGATCTCCGCCCAATCCCAGCGTGCCCGATCTATGGCATGCGGCCCGATCTGCACCAGCGCGCCGCGAATGGTGATCGACGGTCCGAGAACCTTCCGCGCGATCGCCCCGGCGGCGACCCGCATCGCCGTTTCACGGGCCGATTGCCGCCCGCCGCCCCGATGATCGCGGACGCCGTACTTGGCCTCGTAGGTGTAATCGGCGTGACCCGGACGGTAACGATCGGCGAGGTCGCCATAGTCGTGCGAACGGGCATCCACGTTGTCGACGACGAGGCCGATCGGCGTGCCCGTCGTCCGCCCTTCGAAGATCCCGGACAGGATTCGGACGGCATCGGGTTCGCGCCGTTGCGTCGTGAATCGCGACTGCCCTGGTCGCCGACGGTCGAGCCACACTTGCAGATCGCGCTCATCCAGCGGGATCAGAGGCGGGCAGCCGTCGACCACCGCCCCGATCGCGGGTCCGTGGCTTTCGCCCCAGGTCGTGACCCGGAACAGATGACCGAACGTGTTGTGCGACATGGGGGCGCCTGCCGGGGGCGGCCTCGATCAGCCGCTGGCGCGGCCGCGTAGCGGGGTGGCGGCTTCGTCCCCGCCCGAGAGCACGACGGCAATGTCCGGCGCGTCGACCGCTTTCATGCCGACGACATGGTAGCCGGAATCGACGTGATGCACTTCGCCGGTCACGCCGCGGCCCAAGTCGCTCAGCAGATAGAGACCCGCGCCACCGACATCGTCGATGGTCGTGGTGCGCTTGAGCGGGGCGTTGTACTCGTTCCAGCGCAGGATGTAGCGGAAATCGCCGATCCCGCTCGCCGCCAGGGTCTTGATCGGGCCCGCCGAAATGGCGTTGACGCGGATCGCCTTGCCGCCGAGGTCGACCGCCAGGTAGCGAACGCTCGCTTCGAGCGCCGCTTTGGCCACACCCATGACGTTGTAGTGCGGCATCACCTTTTCGGCGCCGTAGTAGGTCAGCGTCAGCAGACTGCCGCCGTTGGGCATCAGCGTTTCGGCGCGCCGACAGACCGTGGTGAACGAAAAGCACGAGACGTTCATCGTCATGGCGAAGTTTTCACGCGTCGTATCGAGGTAGCGCCCTTTGAGCTGCTCCTTGTCGGAGTACGCGATGGCGTGAACCAGGAAGTCGATCGTGCCCCAGCGCTTCGCGATCTCGGCGAACGTCGCGTCGACGTTGGCATCGTCGGTCACATCGCAAGGCAGGACGATGTCCGAGCCAACGCTTTGCGCCAACGGGCGAACCCGCTTGCCAAGCGCGTCGCCCTGATAGGTGAATGCCAACTGGCCGCCATGCGCGGCGATCGTGCGGGCGATGCCCCACGCCAACGAACGATCGTTGGCAACGCCCATGATCAAGCCGCGCTTGCCTTCCATCAGAGGGGCTGGCGTGTTCATCCTAGGACTCCGAAAACCGACGCAGGCGGGCGGCCGCAATGCGGCCCGTGGCGGCAGGCTGGCGGCATGGTACACGAACCGACCCGGCGGTCAAACGCACGGCCACTGGGACCCTCAGCCGTCGCCCAGCTTCCGGCGGGGGTCGTAGGGGTGTTTCGCTTCCCATCCCTCGATCAGACGGCGCAGCTCGTCGTCGACGACATCGGGCATCGTGACGACCAGATGGACGAGTTGGTCGCCCCGGATGCGTTGTCGTTGGCGTTGCACGCCCTTGCCGCGCAACCGCAACGTCGCTCCCGAATTCGTCCCGCGCGGCACGTTCATCATCACCGCGCCTTCGACCGTTGGAACGGCCACTTTGGCGCCGAGGATCGCCTCGCGCAGGGTGATGGGAAGGTCGATGTGGATGTCGTCACCGTCCCGGCGAAAGAACGCATGAGGGTCGACGCGAATCTCGAGACGGATGTCGCCGCGGATCGGAGCGTCGGGTTCACCGCGAACGCGCAGCGTTTGGCCGTCGCTGATGCCTGCGGGGAGGCGAACCTCGCGCTCGCGTCCGCCGGGTAGCACCATCTTGCGCGTCGTGCCACGCACGGCGTCGAGGAATGGAATGCACAGGCTCATGCGGGCGACGGGCGCCTCATCGTCTTCCGCCATCCGCGCCGTGCCACGCCGGCGACCGCCGAAGAACTGGGCGAAGATCTCCTCGGGGTTGTTGCCGAATCCGAATCCGAACGGGCCCTGCTGGCGCCCTGGGCCGCCCGCCTGGTGGAACTTCGGTCGTTCGTTACCGGCGGCATCGATCTCGCCGGCATCGAAGCGCTGGCGTTTCTCGGGGTCGCCGAGCAGGTCGTAGGCGGCGGTGACCTCCTTGAAGCGGTCCGCCGCCTTGCGATCGCCCGGATGCATGTCGGGGTGGAGGGACTTGGCCAGGCGTCGATAGGTCTTCTTGATCTCGGCGTCGGTTGCGCCGCGGGCGACGCCGAGGACGTCGTAAGGATCACGCATCGGTCGGCACGCTAGGGTCGGCGGGCCGGACGCAAACGCTCGGCGAGCTCGTCCGACTTCTTGATTTGATCGTCGTCCATCACGGACTTGACGAGGGTGAGAAATTCCTTGGCCCGAGCGTGGTCCTGCTCGCTGGCGAGCTTCCACCAGGCATGGGCTTGCACGACGTCCTCGGGCACGCCCGACCCGTCCATGTAGAGACCGCCGACATAGAACTGGGCATCAGCCGAGCCGGTCCGCGCCAGTGGCAGCCAGACTTCCATGGCCGCGCGGAAGTCCCGTCGTCGATAGGCTTCGAGCCCCTCCGCCACCAGCGCGGCGTCATCGCGCGGCAGCGCTGCGCTGCGCGGTGCGGCCGGTGCCGGGGCTGCTGCTGATGGGACCCTGGGCGGGGGCGGCGTCGGGGCAGCGACCGCGGCCTGGTTCATCGGGGCGGTTTCGTCGTCGGCCCCGAGGTTGTCGTCGCCTTCGGTGCGCTCGGGCGCGGGCGTCAGCGCTTCGGCCGGTGGTTTGGCATCGCCCGCCGGATCGGGCCGGGGCGGGCTCGGCGCCGCCGGAGCGACGGCGGTCGAGGTGGTTGAAGCCGCGGCAGTCGGGGAGGCCGGCGCGCTCGATCGCGGGGCGGCGGCGGTTCGCGGCGGGGCGGGAGACCGGGCGGCCGGCCGGGCCGGCGCTTCCGCTGGTTTGTCGGCCGCAGGCCCTTTGGCAGCAAAGGGATCTTCCTCCTCTCCATCATCGTCATCGCGATTGGGGGAAAGCGGTGAACGGCGAGACCGTCCCGATTCGGTCCGTGCCGAAGCTGTCGGCGGGCTGGCGCGCGGCGCGCTCGACGGCGGGGCAGCCGCCTGCCGCGCCGGGGCAGCGGCGGCGATCTCCTCTTCCGTGTCGGGTTCGAACAGGCGCGCCTCGGACAACCCGGGATCGTCCCGTAGTATTTCGAGCGGCAGGCCGTCGACGTTGCGATCGCGGTACCCGGCCATGAGTTCCAGAGCCCGCTCGTGGCCCGCCTCGGCGGCAAGTTGCGCCCAACCGGCGGCGCGAGCCTCGTCCTCGCTCACACCGAGGCCTCGGTCATACATCAGGGCCAGGTTGAACTGTGCGATGGCATGGCCATCGACCGCGGCGCGCATGAACCATGCTGCCGCACGCTGCGCGTTCTGCGGGACGCCTTGGCCGCGCAGGTACATGGTCGCGAGATTGGCGCCGGCGCGCGTCAGACCGCGATCGGCCGCTTGGCGATACCAGTTGGCCGCGACCTGAAAGTCCTGAGGAACGCCGCGGCCGAGCCGATAGAGATGGGCGAGATTGCGTTGTGCAGCAGCGTCGCCTGAACGCGCGAGCGGCAGCCACTCGTTGAACGCCGTCACGAAGTCCCCGGAGTCGTAGGCCCGCACACCGGCATCGAAATCGGCGTGGGCCGGCGTGGCGACCAGCAGCAAGCCCAAGAGAAGGACGGCCCCGCGGTGGCTCCCGCGGGGCCGTTTCCATTCGTCGTTCGGACTTGGATCGATCGCGTCGGTCACTCGCTCAGCCGCTGACGATCTTCCAAGTACCGTCGGGTTGACGGCACGCCGTGCCATACGCTTGCTCGGATTTGCCGCCGACGCTCACGGTTTGCGTGAATTCGCGGCACTGCTCGCCGCTCGCTTTCTGATAGGTGCGGGTCGGCGTCACGGTGCCAGAGTTTCCACTGTCGGGGTTGCGCCACTCGCTCGCCTGCCCGGTCGGGGTACGCTCGAGGGTCTGCTGCGTCGTCCGTTCCATGCTCAGGCGGTCGGCGCGATCGAGCGACTTGCCGACCTCGCCACCGAGGAACGCACCAAGCAGGGCGCCCGCCGCGGTCGCGATCAATTGCCCCTGCCCGCGGCCGAACTGGGCACCCGCTACACCGCCGCCGACGGCGCCAACAACGGTGCCGACCCCTTGTTTCGGGCCGGCGCCTTCGCAGGCGACGAGGGCCAAGCCGAGCCCGGCCACGATCGCCATTTTCGTTAGTGACATCTTTTGCACTCCTTCGCGTAACAAAATGGGTTTCGAGATGCGGCCCCTGGTCGTCGCGCGCGCATTGGCCCGTGTCGACCAACTGATTATATAGAGCGAGAAAGGCCTGCCGTGAATCCCGCCTCAACGCCTTCATGTAACGTCGCGATTTCGGCGGAAGTTGGGCGATCTTCCGCGACCCCGAGAGGACCTGGTTCGTGACCGACGCCGATCCCCTGGGCCTTTGCCGGCGCTGGCTGGCCGAGGCCGAGAAAACCGAGCCGATCAACCCCAACGCCGCCGCCTTGGCAACCGTCCGCCGGGACGGTGGGCCGGCGGTGCGAATGGTTCTCATTAAGGATTTGGGGCCGAGCGGTCCCGTCTTCTATACGAACCTCGATAGTCGCAAGGGCGATGAACTGCGCCACGACCAGCGGGCGGCGCTATGCCTGTACTGGAAGTCGCTTGGGCGCCAAGTTCGCTTGGAGGGAAGCGTGACACCGGTCGCCGATGTCGAAGCCGACGCGTACTTCGCCTCGCGACCTCGGGGAAGCCAGATCGGCGCCTGGGCGTCGCATCAGTCGCAGCCGATCACCGACCGCCGCGAACTCGAGGCGGCGGTCGCGGCCATCAGCGAACATCATGCCGGTCGTGCGGTACCCCGTCCGCCGCATTGGAGCGGGTTTCGCCTCACCGCCGACTTGATCGAGTTCTGGACCGAGCGTCCGTCGCGCTTGCACGACCGGATCGAGTACCGCCGCCGCGACGGGGCGTGGATCGCGCGTATCCTGTCGCCCTGATCATGACATCGAACGCGACCAACTCCGGGAGGCCGGTTCCGAACGCCAGCCTGATGGCCGCCGCCACATGGGCCGCGGTCGGTGTGGCAGTCACGCTGATCGTCGCCAAGCTGGGGGCATGGCTCGTCACCGGGTCGATCGGCATGCTGAGCACGCTGATCGATTCGGCGCTCGATGCGCTGGCGTCGTTGGTGAACCTGCTGGCTGTGCGACACGCGTTGCAGCCGGCGGATCAGGAGCATCGCTTCGGTCACGGGAAGGCCGAGTCGCTCGCCGGCCTCGCACAGGCCGCGTTCATCATCGGCTCGGCCTTGTTTCTCATCATCGAGGCGATACAGCGTTTGCTGCGCCCGGAGCCCATCGAAGCCGGTTGGATCGCCATCGCCGTCATGGTGTTCTCGATCGTCGCCACGGCGGGGCTGGTGGCGTTCCAGTACTATGTCGTCCGTCGCACCCGCTCGGTGGCGATCTGGGCCGATTCGCTGCACTTCGTGGGTGATCTGCTGACGAATGCCGGCGTCATCGTCGCCCTCATCGTGGTCGATGCGTTGGGTTGGCTCTACGCCGACCCGCTGGTGGCTTTGGCCATCGCCGCGATCGTCGTCTACAGCGCCTACGGGGTTCTGCGTCGTTCGTACGACATGCTGATGGATCGCGAGTTCCCGGAGGATCAGCGCGAGCGCGTCCGTAATCTCGCCTTGGCGCATCCCGAAGTTCTCGACCTCCACGACTTACGTACCCGGACCTCGGGTCGTGATTCGTTCATTCAGCTGCACCTGGTGCTACCGGCAACCATGACGCTGCAACGCGCCCACGAGGTGTCCGACGACGTCGAGAGCCGGATCCGAGCCGCATATCCCGGGGCTGAAGTGATCATCCATCAGGACCCCGAGGGGATCGCCGAGGGTCATCCGACCTTTCACTAGGGGGAGAGCGTGATCGTCCAGGACCAGCGCGAGATCATCGATTTTCTGTGCGCTCCCGGGACCCATGGCGGCGGCCCGATCCGGCGAATCGACACGCATGGCGCGGTCGTAGTTCTGACGGCGACCCGGGCCTACAAGCTGAAGCGGGCGGTTCGCTTCCCCTATCTCGATTACGGAACGCCCGAGCGCCGGCGCGCCATGTGCGAGGCCGAGGTTCGCCTCAACCGGCGAACGGCGCCACGGATTTACGAGCGGATCGCCGCCGTGACCCGCGAGTCGGACGGTCGTCTGGCAATCGACGGGGCCGGAACGGCGATCGACTGGCTGGTCGTCATGCGCCGCTTCGACGACAGTTTGCTGTTCGATCGTTTGGCCGAGGAGGGGCGTCTCGACGAAAAGCTCATCGAGGCCCTGTGCGCCGAGATCGATCGTTTTCAGCGCAGCGCCGAAATCCGTTCTTGCGTCGATCTGCCGGCCGAGATGATGCGCGTCGTCGAAATCGCGGCGCGCGAACTCCAGGACCAGTCGGACGTATTTCCGGCCTCCGATGTGGCCGCGGCCGTGGCCGGGTTGCGTCAGGAACTGGAACGGCGCACGCCCGTCCTGGCCAAACGACCGGACGGCGGCTTCGTTCGTCTTCTGCACGGCGATCTGCATCTCCGGAACATCTGTCTGATCGATGGCAAGCCGGTCCTGTTCGATTCGATCGAGTTCGACGAACGACTGGCGGTGTGTGATGCGCTCTACGATCTTGCCTTCTTGCTGATGGACCTCGGCCATCGCGGGCGAAGGGACCTCGCCAACGTCGTCCTCAACGAATATGCCTGGCGTACCAGCGACGATGCCGGGTTGGCGCTTCTCCCGCTCTATCTCGCCTGTCGCGCGGCGATCCGGGCTCACGTGGGTGGTCCGGCGGCGAAGGTGCAGCCAGACGCCGCGGCCCGCGATGCCAAGGTCGCCGAGGCGAACCGGTATCTCCGGGAGGTGACGAACCTGCTGGACGGATCGCCGCCGCGATTGATTGCGATCGGGGGGCTGTCGGGTTCCGGGAAGTCGACAATGTCGCGGGCACTGGCGCCCGAGGTTGGGGGTTTTCCAGGGGCGGTCATCCTTCGCTCGGACGTCATCCGGAAAAAGCTGTTTGGTCGCGATCCACTCGAGCGACTGCCGCCCGAGGCCTACCGCCCGGAGGTTTCCGCCAAGGTGTTCGATATCCTTTTTGTTCGTGCCGCGAACGTGCTCGCGTCGGGTCGGTCGGTCATCGCGGACGCCGTATGGAATCGCGTGGGCGATCGCCAGCGCCTCACCGAGGTTGCACGTGTGACGGGTGTTCCGTTCGTCGGTTTCTGGCTCGATGCGCCGGCCGAGGTGCTGCGAGCGCGCGTCGCCGCCCGCAGCGATGACGCCTCGGACGCCGATCTCGCGGTGCTCGAGTCTCAACTGGCGTCGGCATCCGACGCGGTCGAGTGGCGGCGAATCGACGCTGGTGGCAAGCGGGGCAGCGCCCTGGGCGAGATGCGTCGGATCGTTCGATCAGGTTGACCTGGGTCATCGCCTGATGACAGCAGCAATCTAGGTTACAGACGCATGATCGTGTGGGAAAATCGGTCAGCAATGGGTAGGGGGTCGCCATGGCCATTCACGTCATTCTAGCGCCGGTCTCGGGGACCGATGCACCGAGTTCGACGGTCGACGTCGCACTTCAGGTCGGCCGCTATGTCGACGCGCACGTCGAGGCCTTTCATGTCTCGCTCGATCCGCGCGACAGCGTGGCCTACATGGCCGAGGGCATGACCAGCAACATGATCCAGGACATTATGAACGCGGTCGAGCAGGAGGGGCGCGAGCGACGCGACCGCGCGCGCAAACAGTTCGAAGAGGCCTGCAAGCGTTACAACGTCCCCGTAACCGCGGCGCGAGCCCCCGGTGGCTTCTCCGCGAGTTTCGCGACGGCCGTGGGACGCGAAGACGAGCTTCTGGCGATGCGCGGACGCCTTTCAGACCTGATCGTGGCGACGCGCTCGTCCAGCACCAACGACTCCGTGCGCACGACGCTCGAGATTGCGTTGCTGGAAACCGGTCGACCGATCCTGATCGCGCCACCGAAACCGCTCGGCACGTTGGGAAAGTCGGTGGCGGTCGCCTGGAACGGCAGTATCGAGGCGACGCGGGCCCTCGGCCTCGGCGCCGGATTGCATTTCATCACCGCGGCGGAGCGGGTTGTCATTCTTTCCTTGCCGGAGGGCCGCCGCGCCGGCGCCCCCGTCTCGGATATCATCGCCTACCTCGGCTGTCATGGCGTCAGCGCCCGATCGATCGAAATTCCGGAGATTCGTGGCGGCATCGGGCGGGAGCTCCTGAGCCGGGCGCAGGGCGAGGGTTGTGATCTGCTGGTGATGGGCGCCTATACCCGCAGCCGCCTGCGCCACTTGATCTTTGGCGGCGCCACCTCCGAGGTGTTGGCACGGGCCGATATCCCGGTTCTGATGTCCCACTAGAGGCTGCATCCGCGTGACCGCGCGGCACCCCTCCCCTTAGACTGAAGGTCTCAGGGGAGGGCACTATGCTGCGCGGCCAAATGATGGATCGCCCGCTGATGATCTCGTCGCTGATCGAATACGCGGCGCTGTATCACGGCGACCAGGAGATCGTAACGCGGACGATCGAAGGTCCGATTCACCGCTACGGTTACCGCGACGCGTTGGCCCGTTCCAAGCGGCTCGCCAATGCGCTCCAGCGCCTCGGCGTTGGTCGTGGCGATCGGGTGGCGACCCTGGCTTGGAACAGTCAGCGCCATCTCGAGTTGTATTTCGGCGTCTCGGGCCTCGGCGCGGTGCTGCACACGATCAACCCGCGGCTATTCCCCGACCAGATCGCCTACATCGCGAACCATGCCGAGGATGTCTACCTGTTCGTCGACCTGACGTTCCTGCCTTTGATCGAGGCACTGGCGCCGAAGCTCAAATCCATCAAGGCTTTCGTCATCCTCACCGACGCCGAGCACATGCCGCCGAGCAGGCTCGAGCGGACCCTGTGCTACGAGACCCTCCTCGCCGAGGCGTCCGCCGATTTCGTGTGGCCGGAGTTCGACGAGGCGGCCGCGTCCTCGCTCTGCTACACCTCGGGGACGACGGGTAACCCCAAGGGGGTCATCTATAGCCATCGCTCGACGGTGCTGCATTCCTGGGGCGCTTGCATGCCCGACGCGCTCGACCTGTCGAGCAGCGAGGTCATCCTGCCGGTGGTGCCGATGTTTCACGCCAACGCGTGGGGCCTGGCCTATGCCGCCCCGATGTGTGGGGCGAAACTCGTGTTCCCCGGCGCCAAGCTCGATGGCGCGAGTCTCCTGGAGTTGATCGAGCGAGAACGGGTCACCCTGCTCGCCGGCGTTCCGACGGTGTGGTTGGCGTTGCTCGGTCACCTGGCGGAAACCAAGAAAGGCCTCGGAGCCGTCCGCTCGATCGTGATCGGCGGCGCGGCAGCCCCGCGCTCGATGATCGACACGTTTCAGCGCCAATATGGCGTTAACGTCCTGCACGCCTGGGGCATGACCGAAATGAGCCCGCTCGGCGTCGTGAACCGCCTATTGCCCAAACATGCCGTGGCGTCCAACGAGCAACGCCTCGACGTTCAGGTGAAACAGGGCCGGGCGCTCTACGGGGTCGAGCTCAAGATCGTCGATGACGACGGCAAGGAACTGCCGCGGGACGGTAAGGCGTTCGGCCATCTCCTGGTCCGCGGGCCGTGGACCGCCAACGGGTACTTCAAAGGTGAGGGGGTCCGTCTGGGCGCAGGTGAGTGGTTCGACACCGGGGATGTCGCGACGCTCGATGGCGATGGGTACATGCATATCACCGACCGAGCCAAGGACGTGATCAAGTCGGGCGGCGAGTGGATCAGCTCGATCGAAATCGAGAACCTGGCGGTCGGTCACCCGGCGGTCGCCGAAGCCTGCGTCATCGGCGTGCCGCACCCGAAATGGGACGAGCGGCCGCTCCTGCTCGTCGTCAAGCGTTCGGGGGCAACGGTATCCCGCGAAGAGATGCTGGCGTTCCTCACGCCGAAACTGGCCAAGTGGTGGCTGCCTGACGACGTCATCTTCGTCCCGGAGCTGCCGCATACAGCGACCGGCAAGCTCCTCAAGTCGAAGCTGCGCGAAGATTATCGCCTGCATCGGTTGCCGGCGTCTTAGCCGGGCGGTCAGCGGCGGAACGTCGACTGCAGGCTCGGCGGGCCGTCGCAGGCCGCGCGGCGCGTCTCGACGAGATGGATGAGATGCGCCAACACCGAGCGCGCCGCAGCCGGATGGAGCCGGGGATCGACGGCGGCGTAGAGCCGTTGCACGATCCCTGGAATGGTCGATGCGCCATCGGCTAGGCAATCCAGAATCTGCTGCTCGCGTTCCCGGCGGTGCGCGAGGTAGGCGCGGACGAACGGGTGGGGATCGCGAATCGCCGGACCGTGGGTCGGCCAGTAGATCGTGTCGTGACGATGGAGCAGCTTCTCCAGGCTATGGAAATAGGCGCCCATGTCGCCGTCCGGTGGCGCGATCACCGTGGTCGACCAGCCCATCACGTGATCGCCCGTGAACAGCGCCTCTTCTTCGATCAGCCGGAAGCACAGGTGGTTGGAACAATGACCCGGGGTGTGGACCGCCTCGAGGGTCCAGCCCGGACCCTCGAGCCGGTCGCCGTCACGGAGGGTGACGTCGGGGCGGAAGTCGCGATCCCCACCTTCCTCGACCTCGGCCCCGGAATCGGGCCGCCCCGAGCCGTGCGGTCCGAACCCGTAGGTCAAACCGCCAAAGCTCCGCTTCAGCGGGGTGGCCGCCGGAGAATGATCGCGGTGGGTGTGGGTGATGGCGATATGGGTGATGGTTTCGCCGGTCAAGGCCTGGCCGATCGCGGTGACGTGCTCGGGTAGCAGCGGCCCGGGGTCGATGACGGCGACTTCGCCGCGACCGACGACATAGGTGCCGGTGCCATGGAACGTGAACGGCGAGGGGTTGCGAGCGATCACGCGGCGGATCAACGGCGTGAGTGTGTCGCAGGCGCCGTATTCAAAGGCCAGGTCGCGGAGGAAAGGGATCGTCATCGGCAGAGGTCCGGCAATTGCCCACGGCGTGCCTATCTTGCCTGTGAGTTGCGTCGAGCGGAATAAATCGTTCACAGAATCGTTTGTATCAGCCGGCCGCCCTCGTGGAGTGGCGCGGATTGCCCCACCGAAGCGGGTTGACGCTGGACCGGGACGGCAAAACCGGATACCAACAAGTCGGAGTTGCGCGGAGAGCAAACGGGTGGCCACCACCAAACTAACGGCGGTACTCGCCCTGACTGTCGATCGCTTCGACGAACTGTTGGCGAGCGACAAAGCCTGGGCCCAGCGCCAGCTTCGCAGCTATCTCGACATCGTACGCGGCCACGTCACGGAGAACCGCGGTCGGCTGTTCGCGGCCGAGCGCGATCATTTCAAGGCTGAGTTCGTCAGTCCGGTGGCGGCCGCCAATGCGGCGACGGCGATCCACGAGGAGGTCCGCGAACTCAACCAAGACCAGCCCAATCATCGCCAGATGCGCTTCCGCATGGGGGTCGACGTCGGGACGGTGAGCGGCGAAGGGCGAAACCTCAGGGGCGAGGCGGTGACGGTCGCGACGGCCCTGAGTGGGCTCGGCGAAGCTGGCGACACGTGCTTCACCAAGCGCGCCTATGACCAGGTCGATGGACGGACCGACCTCGAGTTCGAGGAACTCGGCGAGCAGGACTTGGGCGGTCGGACGTTCGAGGTCTTCAAGGGGGCCGAAAGTCTCGAGGCCTACGCGAACGTGCGCAGTCGTCGGCTCGGGGGCGGGATTGGCCGTCGGGCGATTGCCGGGACGATCCTCGCCGTGATGGTGTTCGGCGTGCTCGGCGCTTACATGTGGCAGCGCAGCAAGATCGAGGGCAGCGACGCGCCGGTCAACGTCGTGGCTGGCAATCGGGTGCCGCTGTTCGACAAGCCTGTCGCGAGCATTCTCGATCCGAACGTCAGCCGCGCGGGTGGGCAAGATTCGCAAAACCGCGACCAGCGAGACATCGCTAGAAGCGGGTCGCGTGACGCCGACCCAACCTTCGGCGAGGGGCCGCCGCCCTTGCCCGACCGACCGTCGATCGCGATCCTGCCGTTCAACAACGTTGCGCGCGATCCGTCTCTCGACTATTTGGCGCGGGCGCTCGCCGATGACGTGGCGCGCGCCCTGAGCCGCAGTAGCGATCGCTTCGTCGTCGCCACCGATTCTTCGTTCCGCTACGACGGCGCTCCTGGATCCGTTGCCAAAGTCGGCCTGGAGCTCGGCGTTCGCTACGCGTTGGTCGGAGTGCTGCAACGGACCGGCGATCGTGTGCGCCTGACCGTGCAGATGCTTGAGGGCGGCAAGGAAGCCCCGATGTGGATGAAGCCCTTCGACCGCGGTCTGCATGAATTACAACTCACACGCACCGAGATCGCTCGCGATTTGGCGGCCGGTATCGGGGCGCCGTTGACCGAGGAAGAGATCGGCGTATTGCGGCGTCGCGATACGCGCCGTCCCGAGGCTTACGAACATCTCCTGCGTGGCCGCGCTGCCTTGATGGGGAGTGGTCGAGAAGCGCTCGACAACGCCGTCACGGCTTTTGGCAAGGCGATCGAGGTCGACCCGCAGTTCGCCGCGGCGTACGAGGGCTTGGCCGTGGCGCAGATCCGCATTGCCGATTCCCAGCCGCCGTTTGGTGCCAGCCTCGACAAGGCGCTCGATGCGGCGCAGCGAGCGGTCGCGCTCGACGAGACGCTGGCGGCCGCTCAGAGTGTGTTGGCCATGGGACTTCTGGAGAAGCGCCAGTTCGGGCCGGCGGTGGCGGCGGCGGCCAAGGGCGTCGATCTCGATCCCAACTTTGCCGATGGCCGCGCTCGGCTGGCGCGTGTGCTGGCTTGGACTGGCGCCCCGGATGATGCGCTCATTCATGCCCAGACGGCGTTTCGCCTGAACCCGCGTCCGCCGGCTTGGTACCAGTTCAGCGTCGGTCATGCGTTGTTCGTCAAACAGGACTACGACGCGGCGGCCACAGCATTTCGTCGTGGCCTCGACATCAGTCCGAATTGGTTGCCCAACCGCCTGTTCCTGGCGGCGAGTTATGCCCAGGCCGGTTTGAAGGACAAGGCGTCCTTCGAAATGACCCGCAACGATATCCGGCCGCACGCCGCCGTTGCGGCTAAGGGCGACGGCATGCCCTACCAAAAGAGCGAAGACTTGGCGCGCTGGATCGATGCCATGCGCAAGGCCACCGGTTCCTAGGCCGGGCGCGCGCGCCGGCGCCGCAGCCAATTCAAGCTGTCCCGTGTCGCACCCGACGGCACGTATTCGGCGCCCACCCAACCCTCGTACGCACAAGAGTCGATCGCCGTGAACAGGGCGTCGAAATCGATCGCCCCCGTTCCCGGCTCCTGGCGGCCGGGAGCGTCCGCAAACTGGATATGCCCGATCTTGTCGGCGAGCGCGGGCAGGGAAGCGGCCGGGTCCTCGCCCATCATCGCCATGTGATAGGCATCCCATTGAAGCGCGAGGTTGGCGTGGCCTACGGTCGCCAATATCTCGAGACCATCGTGGGACGTCGCGACCAAGGAGTCCGGGCGATCGACACGATTGATCGGTTCGACCACGACCCGAACCCCTAGGGAACTCATGACGTCGGCGGCATAGCCCAGATTGGCGACCAGACTCTCGCGGCAGCGGTCACGATCGACCGTCGGCGAAGGCCAACCGGCGAGGACATTGACCGCCCGCGGCGCTAAGGCTTCAGCATAGTGTTTCGCCTCGGCCACGGCGGCGCGAAAATGCCCCTCGCGTCCCGGCACGCCCGCGAGGCCGGCCCCGCCCTTGGGGAGATCGCCCGCCGGGACGTTGAACAACACGAAGTCCAGGCCGCTGCGCTCTTTGGCACGCCGCCAGTGCTCGACGGGCAGGTCGTAGGGGAACTGAATTTCGACCGCCTCGAATCCGGCATCTCGCGCCGCCGCGAATCGATCGAGCACGGCATGCTCGGTGAACAGAAGTGAAAGATTGGCGGAAAACCTGGGCATCGTATATCGCCAGTTCTCGCTGCCGCCCGCCGTAGCGTCAAGCCCGGGTTGCACCGTCGTGAACGCCGTTCATACTGCCTCGAACGGAGGGACAATGAACGTCGTGCAGTCAGCGGCAACAGGCTGGCCAGAGGACCAGGAAGCCTCGGGCGATGATCTTTCGTGGTGGTCGACGCCCGCCGGCGTCACGCGCGCCTATGGCCGTTGTCGTTTCGGTCAGATTCACTATCGCGCCGCAAGCGTTCCGCGCCGCGATCGGGTGCCCCTGATCTGCCTGCACCAGAGCCCGTCCTCAGGGCGCGCCTGGGAGCAGCTTCTCGCCGTGATGGGCCGCGACCGTCGCGCCATCGCCCCCGATACGCCGGGCTTTGGCGATTCTGATGCCCCAGCAGAACCACCCTCGATCGGCGCGTATGCCGCCGCCATCGGTGATCTGCTCGACGAGTTGGGACTGGGGATCGTTGATCTGTTGGGCGATCACACCGGCTCCAAGATCGCCGTCGAGTTGGCGCAGCAACGCCCGCGCCAGGTTCGCAGGGTCGTGCTTCACGCCGCGCCGATCTACGACGCCCAGCAGGTGGCGGCCCAACAGCGGCTTTTGGTCGAGAAGCGGACCGAATCCTGGAAACCGGCTTCGGGAGAGCACTTCCGGCAACGTTGGGCCGAATTCCGCCGCCACTACGACGCGGACGCCCCTTTCGGTTTGGTCGATCGAGACTTCTGCGAGACGTTGCGGGCGCGCGAACGGACGTGGTTCGGCTATCACGCGGCTTACAACTATTCGCACGCAGAAAATCTGCCCCGCTTGGAGCAGCCGGTGCTGGTCCTGTGCACCAACGACGGGCTGTGGGACGAAACCCAGCGTGCGGCCCGCTACCTCGAGAATGGTCGCCTCCTGCCACTGCCCGATTGGCGGGTGGGCTCGATCAGCCGTCGCGCGGAAGAACTCGCCGCGATCCTGCGCCAGTTTCTCGACGGCCCGGCGGGCGAGAGCTCGCAGGCGACGCCCAAGGTGGCGCCGTCGCTGCCGGTATCGGGGCGTTCCGCAATCGAACGGCGCTTCATCATGACCCCGCGCGGGCAAATGCACGTTCGCGTTATTGCGGGCAACCCGGCGGCTCCGCCGCTGTTGTGCTTTCACATGAGTCCACGGTCCGGTCATTACTTCGAGGCCCTGCTGCACGAGCTGGCTGGCCCACGGACGGTCATGGCGGTGGACTCGCCTGGATATGGCGAGTCGTTCAAGCCGGCGGTTCGCCCCGATATCGCCGACTACGCCGAGGCCATGATCGGTCTTCTCCAGGCGTTGGGGCATCCCAAGGTCGACCTCCTCGGCGATCATACGGGTGTCAAGACAGCGATCGAGACCGCCTACCGGCGGCGCGATCTCGTGCGTCGTGTGGTGATGAATACGGCCGGGGTGTACTCGGCCGAAGAACAGCGCGGGTGGCAGGGCCGCATGGGATCGATCCCTGTCCAAGAAGACGGCGGCCATATCGCCCAGCTCTGGGATCGCTACCAGAATCTGAACCGCGGCAAGCTCGATCAGGATCAGATCGCCTTTCGCTTCTACGAGACATTGCGCGCCGGGCCGTGCACCTGGTGGGGACCACGGGCCGCCAATCTCTACCTTCTGGGCGAGGTGTTGCCGCACATCGAGAACGAGCTCCTGCTCGTCTGTTCCGACCAGGACAGCTTGATCGAACCGTCGCGGCGCGGCGCGAAACTGCTCAAGAACGGGCGCTACGTCGAGTTTGCCGGGTACGGCAACTCGATGTTCGAGTACCGCGCCAAGGATTGCGCGCCGACCATCGCTGCGTTCCTCGCCGCCTGACGCGATTCCCTTCGTCGGCCCGAACGGGTCGGCTACTATGCTGGGCAACCGGGCCGTTCGTGCCCGGGCAACTCCGGGGGGAGAATGTCCGACGCTGCTCAACGTTGGTGGCGCAGGCCGGAAAGCGTGCGCCGCGACTTTGCCGATGCCCGCTTCGGGCAGATTCACTATCGCATCATCGAGCCCAAAGCCCCCCGCGGGAAACCCGTCGTGCTGTTCCATCAGAGCCCGTCGTCGGGGCGGCCCTTCGAGCACCTCATGGCGGCGCTCGGCACCGACCGGACGGTGATCGCTCCGGACACGCCGGGGTTCGGTGATTCCGATCCGCCGCCGTCGCCACCGACGATCGCTGACTATGCGGCAGCGATGGGCGACTTCCTTGATGCCTTGGGGCTGAAAGAGATCGACGCGTTCGGTGACCATACCGGCGCCAAGGTCGCGGTCGAATTGGCGCGCCAGCGGCCGAACCAGATCCGCCGGCTCGTGCTCAACGCGGCGCCCGTGTACTCAGACACGAAAATGGCCGAGATGATGGCCCATCTCGAGGACGAAAAGCCGAAACCGCCGCCGGCCGACGGTAGCCACCTGCTGAAACGATGGCAGGGCATGCGCAAGTGGTATCCGGCCGATATTCCGGACGATCTCTTCGAGCGCGACTTCTACGAGGGTCTGCGTGGTCTTGATCTGGCGTGGTATGGGCACAACGCGGCCTTCGCCTACAGCCATGCCGAGGCCCTGCCGGCCCTCGCTCAGCCGGTGCTGATTCTGTGCCCGGACGACGGCCTATGGGAGGCGACGCAGGCGGCGCGCCCGCATCTCAAGAACGGCCGCATCCACGAGTTGCCCGATTGGAAGATGGGAGCGGTGTCGACCAGGGCCGTGGAGATGGCCGCCATCGTGCGGTCATTCCTTGATGGACCGCACGCGAGCCTGACGGCGGGCGCGCCCAAGCCGGCCCCGGTCAAGGCCACGATCGCGCCGCGCGCGATCCGAAAACGCTTCGTGGCGACCCGCAGCGGTCAGGTGTTGGCGCGCGTCGTCACGCCGACGAGCGCGAAGGCCCGCCCGATCGTGTGTTTGCACATGAGTCCCGTCTCGGGGCGAAATTTCGAACCGTTGCTGGCCGAACTCGGTCGCGATCGCATTGCGGTGGCCCTCGACCTGCCGGGGTTCGGCGAGTCCGATGCCCCTCCGAAACCGCCGTCGATGGCCGACCTCGCCGCCTACATGGTGGAGGCGATACAGCAACTCGGCCTGGCTACGCCGATCGACATGTACGGCGATCACACCGGAGCGTGTGTCGCGATCGAAATGGCCGTCACCTATCCGACCCTCGTTCGTCGCTTCGCCCTCAACACGGTACCGTTCTTCGATGCCGATCAACGGCGCGAGCGCCTGGCCCACGCCCGCCACGAACCCGGCAAGGCGGACGGCAGTCACCTGCCCGAAATGTGGGCTCGGATGACGCGCCTGACGGCGCCGACGCTCGGTCGGATGGCCATCGAACGCAACCTGGTCGAGTCCACCCGTGGTGGTCCCTTCGGCCATTGGGGGCACGGCGCGGTGTTCTCCTATGTCATGGACGGCGTGCTGCCCCGCATTACGCAGCCGGTCCTGGTGTTCCGGCCCCGCGACGGACTGGAAGAGCACACGGCGCGAGCCCTCACGTTGATGACGACCGCCAAACTCCACGACCTGCCGCGCGATCGCTATGGCTTCGTCGAGGAACGTCCGAGCGAATTCGCCAAACTGATCCGGGAGCATTGCGATGACTGAAATCGACTGGTGGCGCCGCCCCGATACGGTGCGCCGGGGTTACCTCGATGGCCGTTTCGGTCAGATTCACTATCGTGCGGCGGGCGACCCCAAATCGAAGAAACGCCCAGTGCTGTTGTTCCACCAAAGCCCGTCGTCCGGGCGGCCATGGGAGCACCTCGTGGCCGACCTCGGGCGCGACCGCTTTGCCATTGCGCCCGACACCCCCGGATTCGGCGATTCGGCGCCACCGCCCGCGCCGCCGACGATCGAGGAATACGCCGCCGCGATGGGCGATGTGATGGACACGCTCGGGCTCGAGGTCGTCGACCTCATCGGCGATCACACGGGCACCAAGGTCGCGATGGAACTGACCCGGCAACGCCCGAAGCAGATCGGGCGGCTCATGCTCAATGCGGCGATGGTGTTCACCGCCGAGCAGCAGGCGATGCAGAAGCAGATCATCGAGCGCGAGAAGCCTCATGCGCCGCCGGAGGACGGCCACCACCACGTCGAACATTTCGTGCGCCTGAAGCGCTTGTACGCGGACAGTTCACCGATCGAGCTGCTCAATCGTGACTTCGCCGAGATGCAGCGGGGCGGCGACGTCATCTGGTACGGCCATAACGCCTCGTTCCAATATGCCGTGACGGACGCGCTCAAGGACATTGCCCACCCGATCCTGCTGCTCTGCCCCGACGACGGTTTTCGCGAGCACACCCACCGGACGGTGCCGCACCTGCGCAACGGCAAGCTCATGGAACTGCCGACGTTCCGAATGGGAGCGATCTCGCTCCACGCCACGGAACTCGGGAAGATTGCGCGCGAGTTTTTCGATCAGCCGCCCGCGTCGGTTTCCGCGTCACCGGCCCGCCCGGCTCCGGCCAAGCCCCGGATCGCCAAGGCGGCGGCGATCCGAAAACGCTTCGTCGAGGTCTCGACCGGCTTCTTGCACCTGCGCATCGCCGAGCCGGCAAAGCCGAGCACGAAGCCGCCGCTGTTCTTGTTCCACATCAGCCCGCTTTCCGGTCGGGTCTATGAAGATGCCGCCGTCGCGCTCGCCACCGATCGCGTCGCGATTGCCGTCGACACGCCGGGCTTCGGCGAGAGCGACCGTCCGGCCAAGCAACCGTCGTTGGCCGACTTGATGCGCCCGGTGTCGGAGGCGATCGACAGGTTGGGCTACACGACGATCGATGCCCTCGGCGATCATACCGGCGCCAAGCTGACGGTGATGCTGGCCGCCGAACGTCCGAAGCTGATCCGCAAAATCGTGCTCAACACCTGCGCGGTGTACACCGATGAGGAGCGCCGCAGCATGCTGTCACGGGCGAAGCCCGTGACGACGCGTGCCGATGGCACTCACCTGGCCGAGATTTGGAAGCGGGCGGCACGCTTGAAGTCGGGCCAGGCGCCGATCGATGTCGTCTCGACGTTGTTCTGCGAGGCCCTGCGGGGTGGACCTCTCGGACTGTGGTGGGGGCCGGAAGCGGCGGTCGGCTATGACCCCGCCCCTGCGCTGCGCGCTCTGGGGCAGCCCGTGCTCCTCCTGATGCCGGGCAAGGACCTCGTCATTCCGATGACGCACCGCGCCGTTCCGCTGATCAAGAACGTCACCGTCGTCGACCTGCCGCATATCGGATTCGGTATGTTCCAGACCCACTTCGGCGAGGTTGTGCCGACGATCCGTCGGTTCCTCGATGGTTGACGCGCGGAGCGCCGATCAACGGCGCCGCGAATTGCTCTGGCGTGCGCCGTCGACGGTCCGTCGCGGCTACGCCGACTACCGCTATGGTCAGCTTCATTACCGGATCGCGAAACCTGCATCGCCGTCCGAGCGCCGGCCGCTGTTCCTGTTTCATCAGACGGGGTCGTCCGGGCGCTGCTATGAGGGCCTGATCGCCGAATTGGGTCGCGATCGCGTCGCGATTGTCGCCGACACGCCGGCCTTCGGCAATTCCGATGCCCTGCCGCACCCGCCGTCGATCGCCGATTTTGCCGCGGCCATGGGCGAACTGATCGATTATTTCGGGTTTCGCGACATCGACGTGATGGGGGATCACACCGGGTCGAAAACGGCCGTCGAGGTCGCGATCCAACGACCCGTGCAGGTGCGGCGCGTGGTGTTGAACGCCGCGCCGGTGTACAGCGCAGCCGAACTGGCGGCCCTCACCGCGTTCGACGACGCTGTCGAAACCGCCGATGACGACGGTCGCTACGTCATGGTGCGCTGGGGTTGGGCAAGGGACAACCTGCCGCCCGAGGTCCCGATCACGGTGCGTGAACTCGAATTCGTCGAAGGCCTTCGGGCGGGACCGCTCGCCTATCACGGCCACCACGCGGCGTTTTCGTATCTCCATGCCGAGAACCTGCCCAAGGTCACCCAGCCGCTGCTGCTGCTGCACGCGCGCGACGATTTGTGGGCGCCGACGGCGCGGGCGGCCGCCTACATTCGCAACGGCAAGATGATCGACCTGCCGCAATGGGGTCGGGAGATGCTGTTGTTTCGCTACCGCGAGGTGGCGCCGATCATCCGCGCGTTTCTCGATGCGGAGCAGCCGGTGCAATGACTCGGGCGTTCCTCGCGTTGCCCGCCTCTGTGCGCGGGATCCTGCTGATGCTGGCGACGACGCTCATCTTCACGTCGCAGCACGGCATGATCCGCCACATCAGCGACGAGGTGCACGCCATCGAGATCGGGTTTCTCCGGTCGGTCTTCGCGTTGCTCGTCGTGCTGCCACTCCTACGCCAAGGCTTGAGCATTTTTCGCACGCAGAAGCTCCGCTGGCACGTGCTGCGCGGCACGTTGCAGAGCCTGAACATGATGGCGACGTTCTATGCCATCACGATCATTCCCTTGTCGCAGAACACGGCGCTCTCATTCACGGCGCCGCTTTGCACGACGGCGATCGCCATTCTGCTCATGGGGGAACGCGCAGAGTGGCAGCGATTGGCTGCTCTGGCCGTCGGACTGATCGGCGCCTGGATCGTCATTCGTCCAGGCATCGCCGAGGTCAACCCGGGCTCGTTGTTGGCGTTGTTCGCGGCGCTATGTTGGGGTTCCGGCATGGCGGTGATCAAATACCTGGCCCGCACCGAGTCGAGCGTCACGGCGACCGCCTACATGAGCGTCGTGATGACGGTCGTGACGTTCGTTCCGGCGCTGTTCGTGTGGACTTGGCCCAGCGCCGAGGCCTGGTTCTGGTTGGTCGCGATCGGCGTCTGCGCCGGACTCGGCAACATCTGCCTCACCGAGGCATTTCGCCATGCCGACCTGACGGTGGTGTTGCCCTTCGACTTCACCCGCATCGTCTGGATCAGCGTCATCGGCTATGTCGCGTTTGCCGAGGTGCCGACGCTCTGGGCGCTGGTCGGCGGTGCCGTGATCTTCTCTGCCGCCACCTACGTCGCCATGCGCGAGCGACGACAAGCGAGCGCCAAACCAACGACCGTTTCCCAATAGCCGCGAGGAGACCGCCATGGCCCGACCCCATCTCGACTTCATCCAACCGCAGGTCCTGCCCTGGACCCGGGGCCTCTACGGCGGCGGGCGTCCCGAGGTCGAGGTCAAGACCCTGTCGATCGACCCCGAGGGCAAGGACTCGAGCCTCGTACTGCGCTACGCCGCCGGTTATGCCCGCCGCGAACACGAGCACCTGGCGGCCGACGAGGAGGTCTTCGTCCTGGAAGGGGCCTTCGAGCTCAACGGCACGCTCTACGAGCGCGGCGCATACGCCCATTTCCCGGTCGGGTTCGAACGCCGGTCGTTCTCCGCCCCAGCGGGCGCCGTGGTGCTCACGTTTTTCTCGGCGGAACCGCGCGCGTTCGCCGGAGCGCCGACGAATCCCTGCGACGAACGCCGGCTGATCCGCCACATCGACACGCGCCGCGGCGGCTGGGAAGACAACAAGTATTTCCCAGGCCGGGTCCTGTTCCTACGCAACGATCCGGTCACCGGCGATATGACCTACCTGCAGACGACGCGCCCCAACGACGGCTCGGGCAAGGTCGAACGCCATACGACGGTGCAGGAGATGTACACGCTGGCGGGCGAGCTCTCCGGCCCCTATGGCATCTACTACGCCGGCGCTTACTTCTGGCGGCCGGCCGGAATCAAGCACGGGCCGTTCGGTACCCAGACCGGCTGCAATTTCTTCATGCGCTCGGTGGGCGGCCCGCTGCTCTACGAATACTTCCCGGTCGAGAAACCGTTCCGCTGGGTCCCCGAGCACAAGCCCATCCTGCCGCCCGGCCACGAGCGTTATGCCGGGCCATGGCGACCCTCGACGAATTACTAGGGGTCAGCGGCGCTCGGTGGCGGCGCGGGCCGCGTCGTCGACCGGGCTGGTGGCGGCCGGCTTCGCGGTTCCACCATCGCCCGACGGCAGGTTGCGGGCGACGACAACGGCAAGGACTCCGGCCAGCAACAACAGGACGACGGGCAACCAACGCATGGGGAGAGCCTAGGGGGTCGAACGCGGGGTGCGCAATCCCGCCGTACGCGCCTCGCGCTTCAGTTCGTCGAGTTCGACGAGGGAGCGTGGCCAGTCGCCCTTGAGCAGCCGTGACAACGATCGATCGGCGAGCAATTTGCCGCTGGTCTGGCAGGGGGCGCAGTAGTTGGTCTCGTTGTCGGCGTAGGCGATGCGTTGGATCGGCGCACGACAGACCGGGCAGGGTTCCCCGTAGCGACCGTGCGCGGCCATGCCCGGCCGGAAGGCGGTGACCTTCTCCGGAAAGCCCGCGCCGGCCTCGCGGATCAACCGTTCGGTCCATTCTTCGAGGACGCCGCGGCAGGCGACGAACAGGCGATCGATATCCTCGGACGTCAGGGCATCCGTCCAGCGCAGCGGTGAAAGTTTGGCGCGATGGAGAATCTCGTCGGAATAGGCGTTGCCGATGCCGCTGAACACGCGTGGGTCGGTGAGCGCCCGCTTAACCGTATGATTCTCCAGGGTGAGCCGTTCGGCAAACGCCGCGCGGTCGCTGGTCATCACCTCGAGGCCGCCGGGGTCATGGGCGATCAGGCCGCCGTCGCCGCGCACAGCGTAGAGCGACGCGCGACGCTTCGATCCGGCCTCGGTGAGGGTCAAGGTGCCGCCGGGGAAGTCGAAGCCGACGAGCACGAACTTGCCGGCGAGCTTGGCATTCGCCTCCTTCCAATGCAGCCGGCCTGCGATCATCAGGTGCAGGACCAGGTAGTGCTCGTCGGGAAACGCCAGCACGATGCGCTTGCCCAACCGGCGCACGTCGGTGACCGGTCGATCCTCGAAGGCTTTGAGCGGGGGATCGACCGAGCGCAGGAGGAAAGGGCTGTTCAGGCGCACGCGCTGCAACCGCCGGTCGAGCACCCGGGGCTTGAGGCAAGCGACATAGGCGGCGATGTCGGGCAGTTCCGGCATGATTTCGCTTCTGCGCGCGGGGCGCGCTATACAGTGTACATGCTCGACGCGACGCGTCCCGGACTGATCGCTTTTCCCGCGTTTCTGTTGCTCATCGCCTTTGAGGCATGGTGGTACTGGAGCCGGCGGCGGATCGCCTATCCGTGGCGGGACAGCCTTGCCTCATTCGGGGTCGCTGTCGGCTACAAGCTCGCTGGCCTGCTGGTCCCGCTCGTCGCCCTGCCGGTCTATCTCTATGCCTGGGACCACCGGCTCGTCACGGTCCCGCTCGATACCGTGTGGGGCATCGCGCTCCTGATCCTCGGTGTCGAGTTCTTCTATTATTGGTTTCATCGCTATTCGCACGAGATCCGCTGGCTGTGGGCGACCCATGCCGTTCATCATTCGCCGCAGCACCTCAATTTCGCCGCTGCCTACCGCCTGGGCTGGACCGGGCTGATCTCGTTCAACTGGATCTTCTGGCTGCCGCTGGTAGCGATCGGGTTTCACCCCGCGGCCGTGTTCCTCACCCTCGGGATCAACCTCGTCTATCAATTCTGGCTCCACACCCAGCTGATCGGAAAACTGGGGCCGCTCGAGTGGGTGCTCAACACGCCCTCGCACCACCGCGTGCATCACGCGACCAACCCGGCCTACATCGATCGCAACTATGGCGGCGTCGTCATCGTCTTCGATCGCCTGTTCGGCACCTTCGCCGAGGAACGGGCCGAGGATCCCTGTCGCTTCGGGCTCGTCCACCCCTGTCCGTCGCGCAATCCCTTCATCATCGCCTTTCACGAGTGGGCCCGCATGGGCCGGGACCTGTGGCGTGCCCGTAACTGGCGCGACCGGTGGCAGGCGTTGTTCGGCCGACCCGGGGCAACGCGATCCGGCGGGGCGGCCGTAGCGGCGCCGTCGCGTCAGGCGGCGGAGTAGCGCCCCCGTGGCGGCGCGGGTGGGGTGCAACCCACCGCCAACAGCATCGCTTCGAGATAACGTGCGTCGATGACGCTCAGGGCCGTTCGCGCGACGCGGGCGCGAACGGCATCATCGGCGACGGCCAGATGCCAAACGCGGGCGGCCCAAACGTCATCCCGCATCATAGCGCCCGAGTCGCGAATCGCCGTCAGGACCTGCTCGCGCGACCATGTCGGCGGAAACACGGCGATCACATCGCCGCCGCGCGCCGGCCGCAAAGCTTCGAAGGTCCCCAGGCCGGCGAGGCAGACACTCCCGAGCAGGAGCGCGGCAAAGCCGTGGCGGCGCCACCCGTTCATGCCCGCACCTCGTTCGCGGAGGGCGCAGGCTCACGGATCGGCAGGTTGACGATGGCGGCGAAGACGCCGAGTGCCGCCGCCATCCACCACGCCGGCTCGTAGGTGCCGTAGCGGTCATAGAGGACGCCGCCGAGCCAGGCCCCGAGGAACGCGCCAACCTGATGGCTGAGGAAAACGATCCCGAACAGCGTCGCGAGGTAGCGCGGGCCGAACAGGTGGGCGACCAAGCCCGACGTCGGTGGCACCGTCGATAACCAGAGCAGCCCCATGGCGGCGGAGAACACGAGCGCGCTTTCGGTCGTCACCGGCAGGAGCACAAACCCGGCGAGCACGACGGCGCGGCTGCCGTAGATCGCCGACAGCAGCCATTTCTTGCGCACGCGCTCGCCGAGCGGACCGGCGGCGTAGGCGCCGACGACGTTGAACAAACCGATCAAGGCGAGCGCCCAGGCCGCGATCGCCTTCGACAGGCCGGCGTCGGCGAGCGCGGCCGGCAAGTGGGTTTGAATCAGTGCGACGTGGAAACCGCAGACGAAAAAACCGCTGAGCAGGCACCAGTAGTCTACGCTGCCGGTCGCCGCCCCGAGCGATCGGCTGAGCGACTCGCCCGGGATGGGCTGCGCGGCGGGGCGGTCGGCGCGGAAGGCGAGGGCCATCGGCACCACCGCGATCGCCATCAGCGCCAACCACAGAAGGGCGGTCGACCAGCCGTAGGCCTCGATCAGCGCTTGGCCGATGGGCGCCAGCAGGAACTGCCCGAGCGAGCCCGCCGCGGTGATCAGGCCGAAGGCCCAGCCGCGCTGTGCCGCCGGCAGCAGCCGGCCGATCGCCGCCAACACGACCGTGAACGAGGCTCCCGCGGTACCGAGCCCGATCATGACTCCCGCGGTCAAGTGCAAATGGAGAGGGCTCGTCACCGTCGACATCAGGGCGATGCCGAGCACGTAGAGAAGCCCACCCAGGAGCAGCACGCGGAACGCGCCGTAGCGGTCGGCGAGCGCGCCGGCAAACGGCTGGCCCAAACCCCAGATCACGTTCTGTAGCGCGATCGCGAGGGCAAAGACCTCGCGTCCCCAACCGTAGGTGCTCGACATCGGTTCGAGGAACAGCCCGAAGCCGTTGCGCAGCCCGAGGGTCATCAGCGAGACCATCGCGCCGCCCGCGATCAGCATGAGTAGCGCGCGCGAACCCGCCATGGCGCAACTTAACCAATTCGGGGCGCGAGCGGACGAGCGTCGCGTCGTCGATGGTGATGATTTCCGGCGAGGCGCGTCGGCGAGGAACCAGGGCCGCTGGTTGTCCTGCTCGCGTCCTTCTCGATCGCAGGCGTAACCTGTCAAAACACCGAGACTGGGCGCCGCTGTCCCTTACCCGGCTCTGGGGATCGTGCACTTTCTTGGAGCACGTGGGGCCTGGTCCTCGGGAAAAGCCGATGGGTCCGTCTGGCTCTAGCATTTCGGTGGTCAGCCCCATGAAACTATGATTTTCGACTTTTTCAGCATGGTTGAGCTCATATTCGAGATTCGTGAGTGATTTTCGACGCTGGATCGACTATTGTCATTTTCGATAGAAGTTCTTCGATTAAATCAATTTTCGACAAGAATCCCGGAATACCTATGGAGCTTCGCCTCGACCCCCCGTCGACCTTTCAAGGCACTGTTGTCCCTGCCGGGACGAGCCTTGTCGGGTGGGCGGCGATCGTCCATGCCCTCGGCCTGAAGGCTCCGGTCAGAAGGCCGAGTTGCGTATCCGATAGTCACGTTCGCGGAAGCCGACGGACCGACGGCAACTGGCGCATTCTTGACAAGCGCTATGCTCCCGGAAACCGGTTCGAGGACCATCTCGGATTCGCGCTGCGCCATGAGCCCATCGACCTCCTCATTCTGAAGCGCGCCTTCGAGTCCGTTCCGGCCCCATATCTCGAAAACTTCGTCAAATCCGCCCCGACCGGCACGCTGACCCGGCGAGTCTGGTTTTTCTGTGAACGCCTGACCGGGAAACAGCTCGATATCGAAGACGCGCCTGCCGTGACCGCCGTCGAGGCGCTCGATCCCAAGTCGTATTTCACCGGCAAAGCGATTCTCTCCCGGCGCCATCGGGTCAGAGACAATCTGCTCGGCTCCGGGTCCTATTGCCCGGTCATCCGCCGGACCGAAAAACTGGAAAAATTCGTCGAAGCCGGTTTGGCGCAGAGGGCCGCCGAAACGATCGGCCGGACCGGAGCGCGCCTCGTTGCCCGGGCGGCCAGCTTTCTGCTGCTCGCTGACAGCCGCGCCAGTTTCGAGATCGAAGGTGAGCGGCCGCCGCGCAGCCGGCTGGAGCGGTGGGGTCGCGCCGTCCTGCAGGCGGGCAAGAGCAAACTCAGCCTGGACGAACTCGGGCGCCTCCACAGCGTCTTGATCGAGGACACGCGATTCATCCGCCCGGGCCTGCGCCCGGATGGCGTGTTCCTCGGAGAACGCGATCACGATGGCGATCCTCTGCCGGAATTCATCGGAGCGCGTCCGGACGACCTCGATTCGTTGGTGGCCGGCTTGCTGGCCGCCAACGAGCGAATGCGCGAAAGCGGACTCGACGCCGTCCTGCAGGCCGCGGCCACGGCCTTTGGCTTTGTGTATGTTCATCCCTATCAGGACGGCAACGGACGCGTTCACCGCTGCCTGATTCATCATGTTCTTGCCGAACGAGGCTACACACCGCCCGGCATGGTATTCCCGGTTTCATCGGTGATGCTCACCCGCATCGAGGACTATGGCCGCATCCTGAAGAACCACTCCGGGCCATTGATGGATTTCATCGAATGGCGGCCGACGGAGAACCGCAATGTCGAAGTCCTGAACGATACGTCCGATCTATATCGCTACTTCGACGGTACGGAAGCAGCGGAGTTCCTCTACACCTGCGTCGAACGGACGGTCGATCATGACCTGCCGCAGGAGATCGATTACTTGCGGCGGCATGACGAAGCGCAGCGGCGCATCATGGAAACAATCGAGATGCCCGATCGATTGGCGCAGGACATCATCATGTTCATGCGCCAGAACGGCGGGAGTATCCCAAAGGCGCGGCGCGAGAAGGAACTCGCCTCCCTGACGGATGATGAAGCCCGACGAATCGAGGCGGTTTACCGCGACGTCTTTGCCGAAGAAGCCAGGAAGACCTGAGTTCGCCCTCAGAAACTCCACGGCCGAGTGGTTGGTCAGGAGCGGGCGCGGGCGGCACTGGCGCCGGCAGCGCGGCCCGAGCGGATCGCCTCGGTCAGGAAGGAGCCGTTTTCGTAGAGGTTGGCGAGCGGCGATCCCAGTTCGCCCGCTTCGAACAGGCCGGGGATGACGTGGTCGTCGTGGTCGAGCACGCGACCATCGGGGAGGCGGCGCGCCCCACCGGTGGTTCCGACGAGGCCCGGCACCAGGGCCAGGGCGTAGAACGGCGGCTCGAGGATGGGCGCGACACGTTCGGGCGCGCGCCCGAACTCGGGGTCCTGGCCGAGACGCGCATCGGTGTTGTAGCGCTCGACCGTCGCCATGAGCGCCTCCGGGTCGCGGCCGATCTTGGCCGCGAGTTCGGCGATCGTGCCCGCCTGGATCACCCAGCCCTTGGCGACCTCGACGCTGTTGTCGGCGCTCCAACGGTGCTCCATCTCGGCGTTCCAATAAATCGGGCGGGCGAGCCGGCAGGCACGGCGCACACGGTCGTCCAGAATCATGTGGACGGGGAGCATCGTGGCAATCGGTTGGTCGACCCAGCCGCCGAAGCGCTGCAGCTTGTTGTGAAAGCGGTTCCAGCCGCCGGTCTCGGCGTAGAAGCGGCGATGGTCCTTGGCGACTTCGATATAGCTGCCGACGCCGAGGTTCTGCGCGGCAAAGAACGCCGCGGCGTGCTCCGGCACTTTGATCGCCGGCCATACACCGCCGGTGATCGTGGGATTGCGCACGTGCCACATCGCGGCGCCAGCGCGTTGCAACAGCCGGAAGCCATCGCCGGTGTTGTGCGGCGAGCCGATCGGGTAGGCCTCGGCAAAGCCCATGTAGTCGCGCAAGAGTTCCGGTGCAGCATCGAAGCCGCCGGTGGCGACAACGACGCCGCGATGGGCGCGGACGGCGGTCGTTTGATTGCCTTCGCGCGCGAGCACGCCTGCCACGGATTGATCTCCGTTCTGTACCAGTTCGAAGGCCCGCGCGTCGTAGCGGATCGCGATGCCGCGATGCTCGCGCAACGCGGCGAAGGCCCGCCACAACCCGCCAGATCCGGGGCCGGCGGCAAACAGGCGATCGACGCAGTCGGCGCCGGGCATCTCCGGGAACTCCGGACCCGGCACCCAGTTGAGCACGCTCGCGTCCCAAGGCGACCAGACGTAGCCCGCGGCTGCGATGTGTTCACCGACCCACGGGCTCAAGCCCACCATGTCCTCGGCCCAGGCGCGAAGTTCGGGTTCGGGCAGCGGATTGGGCTCGTTGAGTGCCGTCTGATAGGCGATCAGGGCGGAGAGCTTCTCCGGGCGCGGCGCCCATACGATTTGCGGGTAGCGCACGCGGCTGATGCCGCCGGCGCGGTCCGGGCCCATCTTTTCGAGCACGAGGACGTGTGCGCCCGCCTCGTGCGCGGTGACGGCGGCCACCAGGCCCGACAACCCGGCGCCCAGCACGACGACGTCGGCTTCGGCGGTCCAGCGCGGCATGCTGCGAAGGCTGACCACGGGAATCTCCGCTGTGGCTGTCGACGGCAAGCGGGCCCGATAGTATCAATCGCCCCCGTGGTCGCGCGGCGAAAACGCAAGTCCCGATTCCTGTCCAGCCATCAGCGTAGTTGGCTGTGGGGCCACAACCTGGTCTCGGAGACGCTGGCCGCCGGCCGCTGGCCGATCCTCGAACTCGTGTTCGCCGAGGACCTGGCGCTGGCGGTGCTGGATCCCCTGGTCGGGCAGGCCAAGGCGCTCGGGCTCAGGCCGACGCTGGTGCCGCGCCTCCGGCTCGAAGAGCTGGTGCGGGTTCGCGACCATCAGGGCTGCATCGCACGGGTCGGACCCTACCCTTACGTTGCGTGGGCCGATCTGCTCGCGCGGGCGCGCGAACCCGGCGCGCTCTACGTGGTGCTCGACGGCATCCAGGATCCTTTCAATCTGGGCGCGGTCCTGCGGTCGGCCGAGGTGTTCGGTGCGGGTGGCGTCGTGCTGGCGGACTCGGGCCAGACGGGGATCAACAGTCAGGTGGCGCGCAGTTCCGCGGGCGCGGTCAATCGTCTGGCCATCGCGGAGGTGGCCTCGATCCGCGACGCGCTCACCGCACTCGCGGGGTCGGGCGTAAGAGCCATCGGCACGGCGGCCGATGCCGGCCAGGCCCTCGACGAAGAGGTGTTCACCGGCCCCGTTGCTCTGGTGATCGGCGGGGAAGGGCGGGGTCTTTCGCCCGAGGTCCGTGACGCCTGCCAGGCCCTCGTGCGCGTGCCACAGCGGGGCGGGCTCAACTCGCTCAATGCGGCGGCCGCCGCCGCGGTGTGCCTCTATGAGATCGACCGCCAGCGCCGGCGGTCGACCTAGGCGTCAGCGACCCGCGACGGGGGTTGCGCGCTTGATCGCCCGCCACAGTGCGATGGTGTCGGCGCCACCGGGGTCGCGCGCGCTCTGGCGGACCGCCGTGTGGACCAGGACGAGGCGGCGCGCAGGATCGACGTAAAGCACCTGGCCACGCACGCCCTGCAAGGCGTACGACCCGTCGTTCTCGGCGAAGATCCAGGTCTGGAAGCCATAACCGAACCCCCGGCGTGTCTGGGCAGCCGTGAAGTGGGCGCGCGTGGCCTCGGCGAGCCAAGCGGCTGGGACGATCTGGCGGTCGCCGGCCCGGCCGCCGTTCGCCAGCATCATGCCGAGCCGCGCGAAGTCGCGCAGCCGGGCGTTGAAGCCCATGAAGCCCACCGCGAGGCCGGATCGGTCGGTCAACCACGTCGCGTCGGCCTCGGCGCCGATCGGCCGCCAGATTTTCTCGGCGAAATACTCGTGGAGCGGCCGCCCGATCGCGGCCCGCAACACGTGGGCAAGCACGAAGGTTTCGGCGGAGGCGTAGTACCAGCGTGCGCCGGGCTCGGCGCCGCGGGTGTTGAATTGGCGAACCGCGGCCGCCCCGCCCGCCGTCTGCCCGACGAAGCTCGCCCGCACAAGCCGGGCCGAGTCGTCGTTGCCATCGTAGTCCTCGCGGAAGTCGACGCCGGAGGACATGGTGAGCAGGTGGCGCAGCGGCGTGCGACCGTATTCGGTGCCGCGTAGATCGCTCGCGTAGACCTCCGCGGCATCCTCGATCGATTTCACGTGCCCTTCCGATACAGCGATGCCGAATAGGAGGGCGATCAGCGTCTTGGCCATCGAAAACGACGTGAAACGATGGTGGTCGTCGCGGCCATATTGGTAGCGTTCGAGGAGGATCGTGCCGTCCTGGGCCACCAGCAGTCCGGTCGTCGGGTTGCGATCGAGGAAGCCCGCGATGGTGTTGCGGCCGCCGCCCAGGGGCGCCGGGCGATCGTAGGTGACGTCGATCTCGGTGTCGGCGCGTCGCCAGCGGCTCGGTTCGGATGGCGCAGGGCTGGTGCTCGTCGGCCAGATCTCGTCGAGACGCGAAAAACTGTCGACCGAATAGCGGGCCTGAAACCAAGTGTCGCGACTCGCAGGCGGAAACGCTCCGGACCAATCGACGTAGATGGCGAGATCGGGTCCGCCAGCGCGTCGCCCGATACCGCCACCGAAGGTGAAGTCGTGAAGACCGGCGGCCGGGGGGGAGGGCTCGGGCGGAGCACAGCCGGCCAGGATCGCAACGACCGCGAGGGTCAAGAGTGGTTGGCGGGCGGCCGCTGTTCGAGCCATCGTCGGTACTTACGCGAAACGAGTCGGGATTGTCGATCTGATCAGAACGCGCCTCGGCGATCAATGTTCTTCGTTCCGGCGATCGAGGAATGCGCTCGACCGGGGCCTCGGGCCCGCCCATGTCGGTCTTGGACGTGGCTCAGGCACAACACGTTCACGGTGATGCCGCGCGGTCGCAGCACTTCGGCGAGAACCGGCCCTCCGGTGGTTTCCGGGGGATGGCCGTGCAGCGCTCGGTGGTGAACGACGAGCGGGAAAAATTGGTCGGAGAGAGAGGATTTGAACCTCCGGCCCCCACGTCCCGAACGTGGTGCTCTACCAGGCTGAGCTACTCTCCGAGGCTCGGCGCTTATAGCCCTGGGCCCCCGGTCAGGCAAGCCAGCTCACGACGTCAAAGGCTCCGGCTCACGGCAAAATCGGCGACGTCGAGCAGGGTCTGTTTGCGCGGCGAATCGGGGAAGATCCCGAGCGCGTCCTTGGCCTTGGCGGCGTAATGGCGGGCGCGCTCGACGGTGGCGCGCAGGCTGCCGTACTTCTCGAGCAGCCGGATCGCTTCGCCGATGTCGGTGTTGTCCTGGCGGCCCTCTTCCAGGGTCCGCTTCCAGAACGTCCGCTCCTCGTCGTTGCCGCGGCGGAACGCGAGGATCACGGGAAGCGTGATCTTGCCCTCGCGGAAATCATCGCCCACGGTTTTGCCGAGCACGGCCTCGCGCGAGGAATAGTCGAGCGCGTCGTCGACGAGCTGAAACGCGATCCCGAGGTTGCGGCCGTAGCTTTCCAGCGCGTCCTCCTCGACCGGGGGGCGTTCGGCCACCACGGCGCCGATGCGGCAGGCCGCGGAAAACAGCGCCGCCGTCTTGGCCGAGATCACCTCGAGGTAGGCGTCTTCGCTCGTCGTGGTGTCGTTGCTGGTGAGCAGCTGGTGCACTTCGCCCTCGGCGATGATCGCCGAGGCATCGGACAGAATCTTGAGCACCCGCAGGGATCCGTCGGCCACCATGAGCTGGAAGGCGCGGCTGAACAGGAAGTCGCCCACCAGCACGCTCGCGTCGTTGCCCCAACGCGCGTTCGCGGTCTTGACGCCGCGGCGCAACAGGCTTTCATCGACCACGTCGTCGTGGAGGAGCGTTGCCGTGTGGATGAACTCGACGCAGGCGGCCAACGCGATGTGGCGTGCGCCCATGTAGTTGCACAACCGGGCCGCGGCGAGGGTCAGCATCGGGCGCAGCCGCTTGCCGCCCGAGGCGATGAGATGGCCGGCCAGCTCGGGAATCAGCGGCACCCGGCTCTGCATCTGGTGCAGGATCATGTCATTGACCCGGTCGAGGTCGTCCTTGACCAGGCGCCGCAGCGCATCCAGCGTCTGCAGCGTTCGTGTGCGCTCTTCTTCCAGGCGAATGACGTTGGTCACGCGGCCCCCAGCTTGACCATTCCTGCGGCGGCGGAGCATAGGGGCGCCGGCGGCCGGGGGCAATCGAGGCCGCGGCCGCGGGCCGGGGCATTGTGACGCCATTGATGAGCATTCCGCCGACGAGCGCGATCAGCGCGCCCCAGTTGCAGACGATGACCTCCGCCAGGATCATGGTGCAGGTCAGTACCCCCGACACCAGCATGGTCCATTTGATGTAGGCTGTGAGAAACGTCATGGCCTTGCGCCCATGATCGGAACCGGGGTTCGAACCGAGACAGCGGATGATCGAGTTGCTGCGCACCAACGATCCCGTGATGCTGTCGTGGGCATTGGCGCTCCTCGATGACAGCGGCATCCCGGCCCTGGTGCTCGATCAGCACACGAGTGCGCTCGAGGGCAGCATCGGCGCCATTCCGCGGCGCGTGATGGTGGGCGAGGTGGACGCCGGCCGTGCCCGTGCCCTGATCGAGGAGGCGGGCCTGTTTGCCGAAGCCGTGGTGATCCCGAATGAGCCAGGCCGGACAGGCTGAGGCGTTCACCGACGACCGTTTGCTCGACGGGCGCGTGTTGCTGCGCCAGCCGGCGCGAGGTTTTCGCGCCGGCAGCGACGCGGTGTTTCTCGCCGCGGCCGTGGCTGCTAGGTCGGGCGAATCGGTGGTCGACATCGGCAGCGCGCATGGGCCGGCGGCGTTGTGCTTGGCCTGGCGCTGTCCCGAGGTCACCGTCACGGGCCTCGACCGGCAGGCCGACCTGATCGCGTTGGCCAAGGACAATGCCGATCGCAACCGTTGGTCGGATCGGGTGCGGTTCGTCTGCAGCGATCTCGCGCACGCCCTCGCTCTCGGGCCGTTCGACCACGCGATGACCAATCCGCCTTATCGCCGGGTCGGGAACCGTTCGCCCGACCGCGCACGGGAAGCGGCTCGCCACGAGGGCGAGCTTGCCCTGGCCGACTGGATTGACCGCTCGGCCGCGCTGATCCGGCCGGGCGGCTCCCTGACCGTGATTTTCACCGCGGCGCGCGCGTCGGAGTTGATCGCCGCGATGCAGCGCCATCTCGGCGACCTCCTGGTGCGCGAGCTGTGGTCGCGGCGCGCCGGCCCCGCCGAACTCGTGATCGTGCGCGGCCTTTGTGGTGGGGCCAGCGAACTCCGTCGGGCGCCGGCATTCATCGTCCATCGCGACGACCAGCGCTTCACCGAGGAGGCCGAAGACATCCTGCGCGGCGGCGCGGCGCTGTCGCTTGCCGCTCCCCTCGGCCCCTCCTAATGTCCGTGGCGTGAAGATTCCTTTTCTCGGCGGACGACGGCCCGTGGTGTCGGTGGTGCGCCTGTTCGGCATCATCGGCGGTAGTGGGCGCTGGCGCGGGGGCCTCAACCTGGCCGCGCTCGCCCCGATGCTGGAGCGGGCCTTTCAGGGGCGCGGGACCCGCGCCGTGGCGCTCGACATCAATTCGCCCGGTGGCTCGCCCGTGCAATCGGCGATGATCTTCCGGCGCATCCGCGCGCTCGCCCAGGAACACGAGGTGCCCGTCCACGCTTTCGCCCAGGACGTGGCGGCCTCGGGGGGCTATTGGCTGGCGCTGGCCGGCGATCGCATCTACGCCGACCGGGCCTCGATCGTGGGTTCGATCGGGGTCATCAGCGGCAGTTTCGGGATGCAGGAACTGCTGCTGCGTCACGGCATCGAGCGCCGACTCCACACCTCGGGCGATCGCAAATCGTTCCTCGATCCGTTCCTGCCGGAGAAACCCGAGGACGTCGCGCGCCTGAGCGCGCTCCAGGCCGATATTCACGACGCTTTCAAGGACGTCGTGCGCGAGCGCCGGTCGGGCAAGCTCAAGGCCGACGAGGCGACGCTGTTCTCGGGGGAGTTCTGGACCGGGCTCCGGGCGCTGGAACTGGGGCTGATCGACGGCCTCGGGGACCTCGCGGCGACGATGCGGGCGGAATTCGGGGACCGCACGCAGTTTCGCGTCTTCGGCGGCGAAACCGGCTGGCTGCGGCGTCGATTGGGGCTTGCTTCCGTCGGCGCGGCCGCGGCAGAGGAGGCGTTGGCGACCCTGGAAGCGCGCCAACTTTGGGGACGGTACGGACTCTGATGTTCGGCATCAGCGCGACCAAAATCGGCATCGCCCTGCTGCTCCTGATCGCGGCGTTCTACGTGCTGCGGATCCTCCGCCGAATGCAGAAGGCGCGGGAGGAGTTGCCGCCCCCCGAAGAGGTGCGCCCGTGCAAGGTCTGCGGCAGCTATGTCGCCCAGACCCTGTCGCAGCCCTGCGGTCGTGGCGACTGCCCGTTTCTCGCCAAGAAAGCCTAGTTGACCCTGCGCGGAGCGCTCGGTAGGTTGCCCGCGCCCTATTTAGGCCCCCTACAAAAGCGGCCCTGACGATGGCGAACGCCACCGTCCCAACCTTTCAAGATCTCATCCTCACCCTGCAGGCGTATTGGGCGCGGCAGGGCTGTGTCGTGCTGCAACCCTACGACGTCGAGATGGGGGCGGGCACCTTTCATCCGGCCACGACCCTGCGGGCGCTCGGGCCAGAGCCGTGGAACGCAGCGTTCGTCCAGCCCTCGCGCCGTCCCGCCGACGGACGTTACGGCGAGAACCCGAACCGCCTGCAGCACTACTATCAGTTCCAGGTCATCCTGAAGCCGTCGCCCGGCGATATCCTCGAACGCTACTTCGGCAGCCTGAAGGCGATCGGCATCGATGCCGCCAACCACGACATCCGCCTCGTCGAGGACGACTGGGAGAGCCCGACGTTGGGCGCCTGGGGCCTGGGCTGGGAGGTGTGGTGCGACGGCATGGAGGTGACGCAGTTCACCTACTTCCAGCAGGTCGGCGGTATCGACTGCAATCCGGTGTCGGGCGAGATCACCTACGGCCTCGAACGCCTGGCGATGTACGTCCAGGGCGTCGAGAACGTCTACGACCTCGATTGGAACGGCCAGGGCGTGCGCTACGGCGATGTATTCCTGCGCGGCGAACGCGAGTTCTCGGCCTACAACTTCGAGCACGCCGACACGGCGATGCTGCTGCGCCACTTCGCCGACGCCGAGGCGCAATGCCGGGCGCTGATCGAGCGCGGACTCGCGTTGCCGGCCTACGACCACTGCATCAAGGCCTCGCACGCCTTCAACCTGCTGGATGCGCGCGGCGTGATCAGCGTCACCGAACGTGCGGCCTACATCGCGCGGGTGCGCGCGCTCGCCAAGGCGTCGTGCGAAGCCTGGCTCCAGGCGAAGGCCCGGTGATGGCCGAGCTGCTGCTCGAAATCCTCTGCGAGGAAATCCCGGCCCGCATGCAGGCGCGCGCCGCCGACGATCTCGCGCGGCTGGTGGGCGAGGCGCTCAAGACCTCCGGCTTGGCAGTCGAGGGCCTCCAGACGTTCGTCACCCCGCGGCGACTGGTGCTCGTCGTCACGGGCTTGCCGCTCGCCCAACCCGACACGAGCGAAGAGCGCCGCGGCCCGCGGCGCGATGCCTCCGAGCAGGCGATCAAGGGGTTCCTGAATTCTGTCGGGCTCAGCCGCGAGCAGGTCGAAGAGCGCGACACCGGCAAGGGCGTGTTCCTGTTCGCGGTCGTCCAACGTCAGGGGCGCGCGACACGGGACGTTCTGGCCAAGCTGTTGCCCGAAACGCTCGTCAAGCTGCCCTGGCCCAAGTCGATGCGGTGGGGCACCGGCGATTTCCGTTGGGTGCGTCCGATCCAGAGCGTGCTGTGTCTTTTCGACGGCGAGGTCGTCCGGTTTTCGCTCGGGCCCGTCGCGTCTGGCCAGCGGACGGCCGGACACCGCTTCCATGCCCCGGTGGCATTTCCCGTGGCCGACTTCGCGGACTACCGCCAGAAGCTGCGCGAGGCACACGTCATGCTGAGCGCCGGCGAGCGCCGCGACTTCATCGAAGCGCAGGCGCGTTTTGCCGCGGCGCAGCGCCGTCTGACGTTGATCGAAGACGCCGAATTGCTCGACGAAATCGCCGGGCTCGTCGAGTGGCCCGTGGTGCTGCGCGGCGCGATCGACCCGTCGTTCATGGACCTGCCGCCCGAAGTGCTGCGAGCCGCGATGCGCAACCATCAACGCTACCTCGCGCTCGCCGACCAGTCGGGCGTGATGGCGCCGGCGTTCATCGTCGTCGCCAACCTCGAGGCCAAGGACCAGGGGCGCGCGATCGTCGCCGGCAACGAGCGCGTGTTGCGCGCGCGTCTCGCCGATGCGCGCTTTTTCTGGGACCTCGACCGCAAGCAAAGCTTGGCGAGCCGTGCGCCCAAGCTGCGCGACATCGTGTTCCACGCCAGGCTCGGCACGCTCGATGCCAAGGTCGATCGCATCGAAGCCCTGGCCGCCGACCTCGCCAAAGTGGTGACGGGCGCCGACCGCGAAAAGGTCCAGGTCGCAGCCCGGCTGGCCAAGGCCGACCTCGTCACCGGCATGGTGGGCGAGTTCCCCGAGTTGCAGGGCGTCATGGGCAGTTATTACGCGCGCCACGGCGGCGAACCCGATGACGTCGTTCGCGCCATCACCGAGCACTATTCGCCCAAGGGGCCGGGCGACCGTTGCCCGACCGCTCCTGTTTCCGTCGTGATCGCGCTCGCCGACAAGATCGACACCCTGGTCGGGTTCTTCGCCATCGGCGAAACGCCGACCGGCTCCAAGGATCCCTTCGCCCTCCGGCGCGCGGCCCAGGGCGTCATCCGGTTGATCCTCGAAAACGGCCTGCGGCTGTCCCTGAAACAGGTGTTCGCTCAGGCCGCCCGCCTCTACACCAACGGGCCATCGGCCAAGGCTGGCAAGCTCGACGCCGACGAGCTCCTCGCCTTCATCGCCGATCGGCTCAAGGTGCACCTGCGCGAGCAGGGGGTGCGTCACGACCTCATTTCGGCGGTGTTCGGCCGTGGCGGCGAGGACGACCTCGTCCGCCTCATGGCCCGGGTCGAGGCCTTGCGCCGGTTCCTGGCCGGCGACGACGGCACCAACCTGCTCACCGCCTATCGCCGCGCCGGCAATATCGTGCGGATCGAGGCCAAGAAGGACGGCCGGGCCTACGACGGACCAGCCGATCCGGCGCGGTTTCGCGCGCCCGAAGAAAAGGCCTTGCATGAGGCCCTGCTTGCCGTCCAAAAAACCGGCGCCGACGCCCTGGCGGCCGAAAAATTCACGGCGGCCATGGCTGCGTTGGCGCAGCTTCGCCGGCCGATCGATGCGTTCTTCGACAAGGTCACGGTGAACGCTCCGGAGCCCGAGTTGCGGGCCAACCGGCTCAAGCTTCTGGCGCAGATTCGCGGCGCCCTCGACGGCGTCGCGGATTTTTCGCAGATCGAAGGATGAACGATGGCGAAGTGGGTTTACACGTTCGGGGACGGGAAGGCCGAGGGCAGCGCCGCGATGCGCAACCTCCTGGGGGGCAAGGGGGCCAACCTGGCCGAGATGAGCGCGCTCGGGCTGCCGGTGCCGCCGGGGTTCACGATCACGACCGAGGTGTGCACCGCCTACTATGACAATCAGCGCCGTTATCCCGACGACCTCCGCTCGCAGGTCGAAGCGGCCCTGCGCGAGGTCGGTCAGAAGGTCAGTGCCACGTTCGGCAATGCCGAGCGGCCCTTGCTCGTGTCGGTGCGCTCAGGCGCGCGCGCCTCGATGCCGGGCATGATGGACACGGTCTTGAACCTCGGGCTCAACGATCAAACCGTCGAAGGCCTCTTGGCCGCCAGCAAGAACGCGCGGTTTGCCTACGATAGCTACCGGCGCTTCATCCAGATGTATTCGGGCGTCGTGCTCGGCGTCGATCACCACCATTTCGAGGAAATCCTCGACGAAGTGAAGGGCGAGCGGCGCGTCACCGGAGATACCGAACTCACCGCCGACGACCTGAAGGACGTGATCGGCCGCTACAAGCAGCGCGTGCTCGACGAAACCGGCAAGCCGTTTCCCCAGCAGGTCGGCGAACAACTGTGGGGGGCGATCGGCGCCGTGTTCGGCTCGTGGATGAACCAGCGCGCTATCACCTATCGCCGCCTGCACAACATCCCGGCCGATTGGGGCACGGCGGTCAACGTCCAGGCCATGGTCTTCGGCAACATGGGCGAGCGTTCGGCGACCGGCGTCGCGTTCACGCGCGATCCCTCGACCGGCGAAGCTGAGTTCTTCGGTGAGTACCTGGTCAACGCCCAGGGCGAAGACGTGGTGGCCGGCATCCGCACGCCGCAACACTTGACCGTGCACGGCCGCAAGAAGAACGGCTCGGACAGGCCCTCGATGGAAGAGGCGATGCCGGTGGTCTTCGGCGATCTCGTCGAGGTCTACAAGACCTTGGAGAAGCACTACCGCGACATGCAGGACATCGAGTTCACGGTGCAGGAGGGCAAGCTGTGGATGCTGCAGACGCGAAACGGCAAGCGCACGGCCAAGGCCGCGCTCAGGATCGCGGTCAGCATGGTCGAGGAAGGACTGATCGACGAGGCCGAAGCCGTGCGTCGCGTCGATCCCGCTTCGCTCGACCAGCTCTTGCACCCGACGCTGGATCCCAAGGCCAAGCGCGACGTGCTCGCGCGCGGCCTGCCGGCCTCGCCCGGTGCGGCGTCGGGCAAGGCGGTGTTCAGCGCCGATGAGGCCGAGCAGATGGCGGGCGCCGGCGAAGCCGTGATCCTGGTGCGCATCGAAACGAGCCCCGAGGACATTCACGGCATGCACGCCGCCAAGGGCATCGTGACCGCGCGCGGCGGCATGACCAGTCACGCCGCTGTCGTGGCGCGCGGCATGGGCCGCGCCTGCGTGTCGGGGGTGGGTGCCATCCGCATCGACTACAAGACGAATTCGTTCGCGGTCGGCGATCGCGTCATCAAGAAGGGCGACGTGATCACGATCGACGGCGGCAAGGGCGAGGTCATCGCCGGCCACGTGGCGACGATCCAGCCCGAACTCTCCGGCGACTTCGCGACGTTGATGGGCTGGGCCGACAAGATCCGCCGGCTCAAGGTCCGGGCCAACGCCGAAACCCCGCTCGATGCCCGCACGGCGCGCTCCTTCGGCGCCGAAGGCATCGGCCTGTGCCGCACCGAGCACATGTTCTTCGATGCCGAGCGCATCATCGCGGTCCGCGAGATGATCCTGGCCGACACGCTCGAAGGCCGCCGCGCCGCCCTGGCCAAGCTCCTGCCGATGCAGCGTCAGGACTTCATCGAGCTGTTCCGCATCATGCGGGGCCTGCCGGTGACCGTGCGACTCTTGGACCCACCCCTGCACGAGTTCCTGCCCCACAGCGAGGACGAGATCGCCGAGGTGGCCAAGGCGGCCAAGGCCGACCCGGCCAAGCTGCGTCGCCGCGCGGCGCAACTGCACGAAGTCAACCCGATGCTGGGCCACCGCGGCTGCCGGCTCGGGATTTCCTACCCCGAGATCTACGAGATGCAGGCCCGCGCGATCTTCGAGGCGGCCCTCGACGTCGGCAAAGAGTTGGGCGAGACGGTGGCCCCGGAAGTCATGATCCCGCTCGTCGGGGCGCGTCGCGAGCTCGATATCCTGACCCAGAAGATTGCCGTGGTGGCCGAGCAGGTCGCCAAGGAACGCGGGCGCAAGCCCGAGTATATGATCGGCACCATGATCGAACTGCCACGCGCGGCGCTGCGCGCGGGCGAGATCGCCGAGACGGCCGAGTTCTTCTCGTTCGGGACGAACGATCTGACGCAGACCACGCTCGGCATCAGCCGCGACGACTCCGGCAACTTCCTCGAGGATTACCGCAGCGCCAACATCTTCGCCGTCGATCCGTTCGTCTCGATCGACCAGGAGGGCGTCGGCGAGTTGGTCAAGGTGGCGGCGGAGCGTGGGCGCAAGACGCGCGCTGGCCTCAAGCTCGGCATCTGCGGCGAACACGGCGGCGATCCCGACTCGGTGCGCTTCTTCCACCGCGTCGGCTTGGACTATGTCTCGGCCTCGCCCTATCGCGTGCCGATCGCCCGTCTGGCCGCGGCCCAGGCCGCCCTGCAATCACGCGAGAAAGACGCTTAACGGTCGCCAATTCGAGTACGCCCATTGCTCGATAGGGCTCCTCGCCCACGAAAAGCGATCAAAGGCTCCAACGTTCCCAGCCCATGTCAAGGTTCCCTTGACCACCCGGGCTGCGTCCTTGGTCCAATGTGCGCTGGTGAATGCGAGGCCCTGAGCCTGGACTCGCCCCGAGGCATGCCGGACCCATGAAGGGCGAGGGCGAGAAAGACGCCTAACGGTTTTACTACGCCACCCGGCCCTGGCGGTCGGGTGCGGCGATGATTTCTTCGTAAGCGCCATCCGGCAGTGCGGTCGAATCGCGCCGCACACCGGTCAACCCTGCGCCCTGGAGCAGGCGTTGGAAGGTCGGGTCACCGGCGATCGTCAGGTCGGTGAGGAAGTCGCCGCGGCGGGCGAGCCGGTGCAGCGCTTGCGCGCCGTCGAGGGCCGGGCCTTCGACCCGGCGCTTCTCGCCCTTGGCGACCAAAGAAGCAAGCCCGCTCAACAGCGTGGCCGCGATCGGGCGGCCGCTTTCGCTCAGCCGCCGCAAATGCAGCACCGTCCGGGCCGCTGCATCCGACTGGGCGAACACCGCCACCGCCGCGTCCTCGCTTTCGCCCCAGGTGCTGCCACCGGCTTCCGCAACCGCCGCCTTGATCTGATCGATCAGGGCGCGAAGTTGCTTGTAGCTGCCGGACGACGACCCGCTCTGATAACTGGCGGCTTCAAGCGCCAGGTTGAACGTCGCCACGGTCACCGGCCCGAGCGAGTAACTTTCGCCTTCGTCGAGCCCGTCCTGGGCGTGCAGTTCGGTGAAGGCCTGTTGCGTGATGGCGCGGTTGGCGCGCAGACCCATGTCCGAACGCGGCAGGCGCGAGACGACCACGGTCTGGCGTTCACCGCCGCGATTGGTGACCTGCAACGTGCCGGCCTCGGTGCCCGAGCCGATCGAGAGGCCGCTCCCGACCGTGACCGCGGCAAAGCGCCCACCCGACACGGTCATCTCACCGCCATCGCCGGTCTCCAGCGCCTCGACCCGGTAGCTACCGGGCGCAAGCGTGGCGTGAACCGTGCGGGCGCGGCCGGCATCGACCCCGACACGGAGTTCCGCGGCATAGGACTCGCGTCGCGCCGCGCGGTCGATGTCGGCATTGTCCAACTGCCGCACGGCGTCGGTCGCCGCGAACGTGAGTTCGACGGTCTGCGCGAGATCGCGGAACACCGTGGTCTGGCACGACGGACAGGCGGCACTTCCAGGAAGATCTCCAAGTCGCGGCTCGGTTTGCACCAGCATGCCGCAAGCATTGCAGACGAGTTCCCAGTTGGGCCGCATCAGGCCGTAGGCCGCGGCCTGCAGGCAGGTGTCGATCGCGGCGGTCGCCGACAGGCGGCGATCGCTCGCGAGTTCGAACGGCCGAATCCGCACCACGTCCTCGCCGGGGGCGGCCAGCAGCCAGCGGATCAACGCGGTCCCATCGTGTCCGTAGGGCGAGGCGTCGAGCCGGGTGACCGCGTCCTCGAGGTGATCGGGAATCGTCACGTCGCTCAACACCCGGTCCGGCGATTGCCGCATGTGGCGCTGGCTCATGGCGTCCCCCAGCACCTGCGCGAAGGTTTCGCGGGCCATACGGAAGAGCGCCGTGCGCACCAGGAGCCAGCCGACGATGCCGCGGGGGACCACTTCCACCGTAAAGGAGATCGTCGTCACCGATTCGTGGTTGCGCAGGATGGCGAGGGTGAGGACATCGGACGCGAGCGGCCCAGAACCGTACGTGCGCTCGCGCCGCCACCATTTCGGCCTGACCCACTCGATCGGTTGTTCGTCGAAGGACATCGCGAAGGGCCAGCCGAACGGGCCGCGTGGGGAGTTGATGCGTCGGGCGCGGCGCGGCTTGCGCGAGCGCAACCGGACGCGCGGCCACCCGGCCGCTTCGTCGAGGCGGCCGGGATCGCCCAACACCGACCACAATGCCTCGGGCGAGAGGTCGACGGTCCAGTGAAACGTTTCGACGTAACTGTCTGCCAAAGCCGGAGCGGTTGGCGGCAAGCCGGCGACGGGCTGGTCCTCGTCGCGGTTGCCGACCTCGTTGACGCTAATACCCCGCTTCGGCGGTTTCGGTTTCACGATCGTGCCCGCTGGCGTGAAACCTCACCGTGGCGAAAACAATCCACAAGGTGGTCGTTGACCATGCCCACGGCCTGCATGAAGGCATAGACGATCGTCGGCCCGCAGAAACGAAAGCCCGCCTCTTTCAGGGCCTTGCTCATCGCCTGGGACTCCTTCGTCTCGGCCGGGACCTGCCTCTGGCGGCGGAAGCGGTTGACCTGGGGCTCGCCGTCGACGAAGCGCCAGAGAAATCCGGCAAAGCCCTCGGGTTCGCGCTCCATGAGCGCGAGCCAGGCGCGCGCGCTGGTCACCGAGGATTCGATCTTGGCGCGATTGCGCACGATTCCCGGGTTGGCCATCAGGCGCCTCAGCTTGCGGCGGTCGTAGCGGGCGATGGTCTCCGGCACGAAGCCGTCGAAGGCTTCACGAAACGCCTCGCGCTTACGCAGGATGGTGATCCAGCTCAGGCCGGCCTGGAAGCCGTCGAGCACGAGTTTCTCGAACAACGCCCGGTCGTCCCACTCCGGAACGCCCCATTCGTGATCGTGGTAGGCGACATAAACCGGGTCCGAGCCGCACCAAGGACACCGGGCGCGCGGCTCAGCCGACATGTCCACCCTAGAAGTTGGCCCAAGCAGGTTTGGTGGGTCGCAGTCTACTCGTCCCGGCGGACAACGTCTCGCGGCCTTCGATCGCGGCCTTGGCCTCGTCGATCTTCAAGAGGGCCAACCCCTGTTGGCCCAAGCCGGAGCGCATTTCTCCGGCTTCCGCCTCCCCTCGCATGATCGGCGTGCCGGGCGCCGGGAGCGGGCCGTCGATCGCCACTTGGTAGAGCCTCTTTCGAATGGTGGCGCGATAGTGCGTTCGCGCGGTCATCTCTTGGCCGACGTAGCAGCCCTTTTTGTAGTCGACGGCGTTGAGCTCATCGAAGCCGCATTCGAGGGGGAGGCTCTTGTCGATCACGACGTCGCGGCTGCCATCCGGGATGCCGAGGGCCAGGCGATGGGCGTCGTAGGCGGCCTCGTCGGCCAGAACAAAGCCGAGGTCCGCTGCGACCGCCTCGGCCGCCGTCGCGGGAATCCAGGCGCGGAGGCCGAGACCGACGTGTCGCGGGTCGACGGCGATCAGGCCGCCGGCGATCGTTCGTGCCGCGCCCGGCTCGCTGGCGAGGTCCGCTTGGGCGGCCGCGTTTGGCCCCCACAGGGCGAGCGTACGCAGGCGGTCCGTCACATCGAGAAACTCGACCTTGGCCCGCAGGCGATAGAGCGTGAGCCGCCGCAACAAGTCGGCCTGCCGCGCCCGCTCGAGGTCGAGGACGACGGACGTTCGGCCGTCCAACGCGATGCGAAACACGATGAAGTCGTGGAGAAATTTTCCCTGGGCCGAGAGCAGCGCTGCGAACACGGCGCGTTCGTCCGTCACTTTCTCGATGTCGTTGGAGATAAGCCCCTGCAGGTACGTGGTGGTGTCCTCGCCGGTGATGGCGAGAAGGCCACGGCCTGCCAGCGTCGTTGCCCTGTGTTGCATGTTCGTGACCCCGGTGTCGCCGCCTACAAATAGGCGGCTCCTGCCGGCCCGACAAGATTGGTCGGGTGGCCGGTGGGCGGCGGTCGCGGTATAAGCACGGCATGCCCCGGTTTGGCCGCCTCACGACCCTTGCCGTGTTCGCCACGCTCCTGGGGGCCGCGAGCTGCTCGGGCGAGCTCGGAATCGGCGATGTCCCGCCGGTCGTCTTCGAGCGGGTGACGCTCACCGGTGGCAGCGACAACCGCTACCTGGTGTGCCCGGCGGATCTCTGCGCCCGCACCCAGGCGCATCGCCTCAGCCCCGAATTTCCGGTCGCCGTCGATCGATTGCGCTACGAATGGGAGCAGATCGTGGCGGGCGCGCCGCGGACCGCCATCTTCGCCTTCGACCCGGAGTTGAACCAGGTCGACTATGTCCAACGCTCACGCGCCGCCGGATTTCCCGACGTCGTGACCGTGCGCTTCCTGGAGCTCGGGGCGACGCGCTCGACGCTGGCGATCTACAGCCGCTCGATCTACGGGCGCTCGGACTTCGGGGTCAACCGCCGTCGCATCGAGGAGTGGCTGCAGAAGCTCACGACGGCGCTGGCAACTCCGTCCTAGGGCATGCGGATTCTCTTCGTGACCGCCAACCGGCTGGGCGATGCGGTTCTTTCGACCGGCGTGCTCGGGCGACTGCTCGACGAACACCCGACCGCGCGCGCCACGGTCGTGTGCGGACCTGTTGCCGCGCCGTTGTTCGCGGCGTTGCCCAACGCCGAACGGATCATCGCCTGGAAAAAGCGCCCGTGGTCGTTGCACTGGTTCGATCTGTGGCGCGCCACGGTCACCCATTGGTGGGATACCGTGGTCGATCTCCGGGCCTCGGCCTTCGCCTATCTCGTGCCGGCGCGTCGACGGTTCGTGTTGCGCAAGGTCGAGCGCGGCGAACATCGCCTGATGATGCTGGCCGGGACCATGGGCTGGCGCGAACCGGCGCCGCCACGGCTGTGGTTGAGCGCGGCGCATCGCACCCAGGCTCAGGCGTTGATCGACGATCGCCAGCCGACGATCGCGCTCGGGCCGACCGCCAACTGGGGCGGCAAGCAATGGCCGGCCGAGCGCTTTGCCACGCTCGTCCGGGCGCTGTGGGCCGAGCCGGCGTTCGCGACCGCCAAGATCGCGGTGCTAGGAGGCCCCGATCCGCGCGAGCGAAGCGCGGCCGCGCCGTTGCTCGCCGACCTGCCGCCGGAACGGACCATCGATCTCATCGGGCGCCACGATCTGCTGACGTTGGCCGCGTGCCTGGAGCGCTGTGCGCTCTATGTCGGCAACGACTCCGGGTTGATGCACCTGGCGGCGGCGGCGGGAACCCCGACGCTCGGCCTGTTCGGTCCGAGCAACGAGGTTCATTACGCGCCCTTCGGGCCCCATTGCGCCTGGGTGCGTACGCCGGAAAGCTACGAGGCGATCGTTCGGGCGCCGGACTACGACTATCGCAGCCAGCGCAGCCTGATGACCTCGCTCAGCGTCGCGGCTGTCCGTGACGCGGCGCTCGCCTTGTGGCAACGACGGAGGGGTCCATGACCGAAGTCGCGCTTTCGGCGCTCGTCGTCGCCCACAACGAAGAACACCAGCTCGCGGCGTGCCTGGCGACGCTCGCCTTCGCCGACGAAATCGTCGTCGTGCTCGATCGCTGCACCGACGACTCGGCCGGGATTGCGGCGGCGCACGGCTGCCGCACCCTGGCCGGGGCTTGGCCGATCGAGGGCGACCGGCGCAATGCCGGGATCGAGGCCTGCCGCGGCCGCTGGGTCCTCGAGGTCGACGCCGACGAACGCGTGCCGGAGGAGCTCGCGCGCGAAATCCGCGCGGCGATTGCCACCGCGAGTCCCGGCCATTTCCTGGTACCCTTCGACAACTACGTGGGCGATCGGCTGGTGCGTTATGGTTGGGGCGGGTCCTGGGGCGTCTCCTCGGCGCCGCGGCTGTTCACCAAGGGGGCCAAACGCTGGGGACGACAACGCATTCATCCAAGCCTGGAATTGCACGGAGAGCCGCGCCGCCTGAAGGCCCGCATGATTCATCACGTCGATGCCAACATTTCGGACATGATCCGTCGCCTCGATCGCTACACGACGGCGCACGCGGCGGATCTGCGGGACTCCGGCGACATCGGCAGCCTGCCCGGGAACCTGCGGCGCGTGGTGTCGCGCTTCCTCAAGTGCTATTGGCGCCGCCAGGGATATCGTGAAGGCGCCTGGGGCTTCCTGATCGCGCTGTTTGCGGCCCTCTATCCGCTCTTGTCGCACCTCAAGGCTCGGCTCGAACGTGGCTAGGCCGCTCCGCATCCTGCAGGCGATGGCGGGCGCGGCCCACGGGGGCGCCGAAGAGTTCTTCGTTCGCCTGTGCGCGGCGCTGCATCGTGCGGGCGTGCAGCAACACGTGGTCGTGCGGCGCAACGTGGCGCGCACGGCGGCCCTCCAGGCGGCCGGCCTCGAGCCCAAGGAGCTGCGCTTCGGCGGGCGAATCGATCTGTGGACGCGCCGCCGCTTCCGGGCCGAGATCGACGCCTATCGCCCGGACGTTGTACTCACCTGGATGAACCGGGCGACCGAACATTGCCCGCCGGCCGCGAGCACCAAGAAACGCTTCGTCCACGCCGCACGCCTGGGCGGATTCTACAACCTCAAGTACTACGCGGCGTGTGATCACCTGATCGCCAACACCCAGGGGATCCTCCGCTACCTCAAGGTCAAACGCTGGGCCGCCGACCGGGTCCACTACCTGCCCAATTTCGTCAGCGTGCCCAAGGCGCCGGCACGGCCGCGCTCCGAGTTCGCGACCCCCGAGGACGTGCCGCTGCTGCTCGCCGCCGGGCGGCTTCATCTCAACAAGGCCTTCGACGTTTTGCTGCAGGCGATGCGCGAACTGCCCGACTGCCACCTCTGGCTGGCGGGCACCGGGCCCATGGAGGCGACGCTGCGGCGCCTGGCGGGCGAACTCAAGATCATCGATCGCGTGCGTTTCCTGGGCTGGCAGGAGGACATGGCGTCGCTGTTCGCGGCCGCCGATGTCTTCGTCTGTCCCTCGCGCCAGGAGCCGCTCGGAAACGTCGTGATCGAGGCCTGGTGCGCGCGGCTCCCCGTCGTCGCCGCGGCGGCGGCAGGTCCGCTCGAACTGATCGAGGACGGCCGCACCGGCATGCTCGTCCCGGTCGACGATGCGGCCGCGCTCGCCACGGGGATTCGCACCGTGCTCGAAAGCCCCGAGGTGCAGCGCCGACTGTCGCGCGCAGGCCGCGCCGCCTACGAGAAAGAGTTCACCGAGGAAAAAGTGGTCGAGGCCTACATCAAGTTCTTCGACGCGATCACGGGGCGCTGACATGGCCGACATCGTTCTCGTTCATGGGGCGTGGCATGGGGGCTGGTGCTGGCGCCGGGTCGCTGCCCTGCTGCGCGAAGCGGGTCATGAGGTCTACACGCCGACGCTCACCGGCCTGGGCGAGCGCGTGCACCTGATGACGCCCGAGGTCGGGCTCGATACGCACATCGAAGACGTGTGCCGGTTGTTTCGTTTCGAGGAGATCGATCGGGCCGTCCTCGTCGGCCATTCCTATGCCGGAATGGTCATCCCGGGGGTTGCCGACCGCCTCGGCCCAGCGGTCAAGGCGCTGGTCTATCTCGACGCGCTCAACCCGAAGACCGGCGAATCGTTGTCCGACATCGTGCCGCGCCGTGGCCCGCCGCCCGCGCCCGATCCGTCGTTGCCCGACTGGTTGCTGGCACCGGCGAGCGCCGAGCGCCTGGGCGTGTTCGATGCCGCCGATCGCGCCTGGCTCGCCCGCCGCCTCGTGCCGCACCCGCGCAAGACGTTGACCGACAAGCTCGTGCTCACGGGCGCCCATGCGACGACGATCCCGCGGCTTTACATCAACTGCACCGCGCCCGCGATGAACCCCGATTCGATCTCGATCGCGCGCGCCAAGAGCGATCCGGGCTGGCGCTACGTCGAACTCGCGACCGGCCACAACGCCATGATGACGGCGCCGAAGGAGACCGCGGACCTCATCCAGTCGATGGCCTGACGGTGGTCGACTTCGTGCTGGTCCACGGCGCCTGGCACGGCGGCTGGTGCTGGCGGGATGTCGCCAAGGAACTGCGCCGGGCCGGCCACGCGGTGTTCACACCCACGCTGAGCGGCCTCGGCGACCGGGCGCACCTGCCCTGGGCAGGGATTGGGCTCGCCACCCATGTCCGGGACATCGTCAACGTCATCGAAGCCGAGGAACTCGCGGCGGTGCGTCTGGTCGGACATTCCTACGGCGGCATCGTGATCAGCGGGGTGGCCGAGTATTGCGCCGACCGGCTGGCCCATCTCGTCTATCTCGATGCCCTCGTTCCGCGCCATGGCCTGACACATGTCGAACTCGTGCCGCCACGCCCCGGCGGCTCGCTCGAACAGCTCCGGAAGAGCGGCGGAACAGCAACCCACCTGCCCGCGGGCTCGATGGAGTTTCTGGGCGTTCATGATCCCGAGCAGGTACAATGGCTCAACCGCCATCTCACGCCCCATCCGCTCAAGACCATGACCGATCCGTCCGATCTGCCCCACGACCGCGCTGCGACGTTGCGGCGCACCTTCATCCGCTGCACCGAGCGCGCGCGCAGCACCATGTCGTCATTCGCCAAGGCAGCCGCTTCCGATCCGTCGTGGCGCTACCGGGAACTCGCGACTGGCCATGACGCCATGGTGACGGCGCCGGCCCCCCTCGCGCGTCTGCTGTTGGAGGTCGCGTGAACACTTACGACGTGATCGTGCGGGGCGGCACCGTGGTGTCGCACCGCGGCATCGGCCGGGCGGATGTCGGCATGCGTGCCGGCAAGATCGTCGCCATCGGTTCGCTGACGGGCGCGCCGGCCGCCGAGGTCGTGGCCGCCGAGGGGCTGCACGTGTTGCCCGGCGTGATCGACACCCAGGTGCATTTCCGCGAGCCCGGCATGGAGGGCGCCGAGGACCTCGAAAGCGGCACGCGCGGCGCCGTGTTGGGCGGCATCACCGCGGTCTTCGAAATGCCCAACACCAGGCCGATGACGGTCGACCCGGCGGCGTTTGCCGACAAGATGACGCGCGCCAAGGGCCGCGCCTGGTGCGACTACGCGTTCTATCTCGGTGGCACGGCGCAGAACGCCGATCAGCTCTTCGCCTGGGAGAACATGGCCGGCTGCTGCGGCATCAAGGTGTTCATGGGCGCCTCGACCGGCGATTTGCTGGTGCCCGACGACGCGGCGCTCGAACGCATCATGCGGTCGGGCCGGCGGCGCATCGCCATCCACGCCGAGGACAACTTCCTGCTCGAAGCCCAGAAGGATCGTCGTGGGCACGACGTGCACAACCACCCGATGTGGCGCGACGAGCTGAGCGCGATCCAGGCGACGCAACGGCTGTTGCGGCTGGCCCGCGCGAGCAAACGGCGGGTTCACGTGCTGCACGTGACGACGGCCGAGGAGATGGACATCCTGGCCGAGCACAAGGACATCGCCTCGGTCGAGGTGACGCCGCAGCACCTCACGTTGGCAGCGCCCGACTGCTACGACCGGCTCGGCACCTACGCCCAGATGAACCCACCGATCCGCGCCGCCCGTCACCGCGACGGGCTGTGGCAGGCGCTCCAGGCCGGAGTTCCCGACATGATCGGTTCGGACCACGCGCCGCATCCCAAGGCCAACAAGGACAAGATTTATCCCGACAGTCCGTCCGGCATGCCCGGCGTCCAGACGCTCTTGCCCGTGATGCTCGACCACGTCGCGGCCGGGCGGCTGACGCTGCACCAGCTGATCGATCTCGTCTGCGCCGGGCCGGCGCGGGTGTTCGGCATGATCGGCAAGGGCCGTGTCGCGGTCGGCAACGACGCCGATTTGACCCTCGTCGATCTCAACGCGCGCCGGACGATCGAGGCCAAGTGGATCGCCAGCAAGTGCGGCTGGACGCCCTACGACGGCATGCGCATCACTGGCTGGCCGATGATGACCATCATCCGCGGTCGCACGGTGATGCGCGACGGCGTGTTGCAGGGGCCACCCGCGGGCAAACCGCTCCGCTTCGAGGAGACGCTGCGTCCCGCCTGACGGGTCCGTCGTTCTCTGCTAGATCAGGCGTGCAATCGTTCGCGAGGGGATCATGGCCGTCACGTTCAAAGCGCTCTACGCCACCGAAACCGACGGCAAGTCGAGCGTTGCCTTCCGTGATCTCACCGAGGCCGAGTTGCCGCCGGGCGAGGTCGTGGTCGACGTCGCCTACTCGGGCCTCAATTACAAGGACGGCCTGGCGCTCAACGGCAACCGCGGCAAGGTGATGCGCAAGTTCCCGATGGTGCCGGGGATCGACCTCGCCGGCACCGTGCGGCAGTCGCAGAGTCCTGAGTTCAAGGCGGGCGATGCCGTGGTGGCGACCGGCTGGGGATTGTCCGAAACCGCGTGGGGCGGCTACACCCAGCGTGCCCGGCTCAAAGCCGAATGGCTGGTGCGCCTGCCGGCCGGCCTCGACCCCAAACGCGCGATGGCGATCGGCACGGCCGGCTTCACCGCCATGCTGTCGGTGATGGCCCTCGAAGACTCCGGAGTTCGTCCTGGCGACAAGCCGGTGCTCGTCACCGGCGCCGCGGGTGGCGTGGGCAGCGTTGCCGTGGCGCTCCTCGCGCACAAGGGCTTCAAGGTCGCGGCGGCGACCGGGCGCGCCGAAACGCATGATTATCTGCGCGGTTTGGGCGCGAGCGAGTTCGTCGCCCGCGCCGACCTGCACAAGGTCGGCCGGCCGCTCGAGAGCGAGCGCTGGACCGGCGCGGTCGACACCGTGGGCAGTCAGACGCTCGCCATGGTGCTGGCGCAGACCGCGCGGCACGGCGCGGTGGCGGCGTGCGGCCTGGCCGGCGGCAGCGACCTGCCGACGACGGTGCTGCCGTTCATCCTGCGCGGGGTGAATCTCCTGGGCATCGATTCGGTGTTCTGCCCCGTCCCCCGCCGGCGCGCAGCGTGGGCGCGGCTCGGCAGCGACCTGCCCAAGGACAAGCTCGATGCGATGACGACGGTGGTGCCATTCGCCCGCCTGTTGGCACTCGCGCAGGACATTCTCCAAGGCAAGGTGCGCGGCCGCACGGTGGTCGACGTCAACGGGTAGCGTCTTCTGCTTGGGGCGCGTTGAAGGGCGCGGCACGTCGGGGTACCCTCGTCGACGTGGTTCGGGTGCATGGTCAGCAACATGAAAGTCTCGCTCACACCAAAACTCGAAGATCTCGTCCGCCAGAAGGTTCAATCGGGCTTGTATCGCGACGAAAGTGACGTGGTACGAGAGGCGCTGCGCCTGTTGCAAGAGCATGACGAAGTGCAGGCGCTGAAGGTCGCCCGGCTTCGCGAAGAACTGGCGAAGGGCGACGCCGATATCGAGGCGGGTAGGGGAACTCGGGTCGAGAGTCCGGAGGATTTTGAAGCTCTATTCGTCGATCGATGAAAGAGCTCGTTGTCGCGGACTCGGCGAGACGCGACCTCAGAGAAATATCACGCTACACGATAGAGCAGTGGGGCGACGCCCAGCGTCGGCAATACCTTTTGACCTTGCGCCAATGCCTGTTTCGATTGCGTGAGAACACAGGTGCCGCTCGGCGGCGTGATGATGTCGCGGGTGGATTGCGAAGTTTGGATTGCGGAAGGCACGTCATTTTCTTCCGGGAGACCGGGACATCGATCCTGGTTCTCCGTGTTCTTCACCAGAGAATGGATGTCCGTAGCCGGCTGCCGGAGGAATAGACGCTTCGTTGCGGCGCGTTGCAGCCAATCAGCCGGAAGCGGGGGCGTTGAACCCGGTCGAATGATCAGGGCCGTCCCCGGGCGATGAAGTCCGGGTTGCGGAACCCGGGTTTGCCATAGGTGAGCGGTCGGCCGTCGACGGTGCTCAGCGAACCGCCGGCCGCGGCGAGCACGGCGTGCCCGGCGGCGGTGTCCCATTCCATGGTGGGCGTGAAGCGCGGATAGAGGTCGGCCTCGCCCGCGGCGATCAGACAGAACTTCAAGGCGCTGCCGGCGCGGCGAATCTCGGAGATGCCCTCGCGCGCGAGGAACGCCGCGGTGGCGGGATCGCCGTGTGAGCGGCTGGCGAGCGCGATCGCCTGGATCGGCCGCTGCCGCGCCGCGATCGCGACCGGCGCGCCATCACCCGTGACGCGGAACACCTGGCCGGGGCCGGCGGCGTAATACGTCTGCCCGAGGCTCGGCACGTGGACGACGCCCAGGGTCGGCGCCCCGTGTTCGATGAGCGCGATGTTGACCGTGTATTCGCCGTTGCCGGCGATGAACTCCTTGGTGCCGTCGAGCGGATCGACCAGCCAGAAGCGGGGGCCGGAGAGGACCGGGGGCGTGCGCTCCTCGCTGACAATCGGGATGTCGGGGGTGAGGCCGGCAAGCGCCGGGACGATGACGGCATCGCTCGCCTCGTCGGCCAGGGTCAGGGGCGACTGATCGGCCTTGCGACGGACCGTTGTGGGAGCGACGGCGAGAATGGCCGCGCCGGCCCGGATCGCGAGGTCGCGGATCGCGAGGATGAGCGTGGTGGGGGCGGGGGGGCGAATAGGCGGCACGTTCAGGCGAAAGTCGGTGCCCCTCACCTCCCGCCGCCGTTGGCGGCGGGTCCCTCCTCTCCCCGCATCTGTCGCCGCTTGCGGCGACAAGCGCCGCAGGATGCGGGGAGAGGGCAGGGTGAGCGGCGGGGCGCGGCGGAGAAGGTGTTGGAGGGCATGACTCGTTAAGAGCGTAGGTGTATCTGATCGTCGGATGGCGTGCTTGGTTTCTTGGATGGGCGGCAATTCCGACAAACGCGATGGATCGCGTGCTGATCGTAAAGCACGGCGGAGGGGGCGTGCGTCCAGATCCGATACCGGGCAGGTCGAAGGCTTGTCCGCCGCGGAGTTTTTTGCCGGCCGGGCCAGGGGTGGCAGGGCCAAGCGGGGATTGTCCATCCTGCGGCGGGCGGGAACGCAGCCGCCGCGATCGGGAGACGAGCGCGCTTAGCTTAGGGGCGACCGGTCGAGCGGGGCCTGGCAGCGTCATCGAGCGAGGCCACCCTTGACTCCCTCTTGGGGATAAAATAGAACATAACAAGAACAATTACAGAACTAGGGTTCGAGTTAGGGAGGACCCATGGCGTTGGCGGCAACCCTGCAGGACAGGGGCGAATTGGCATCTCTGCCGCCCGCCCCGGTCCGCGACCGAGCGGAGCGAGGGCAGGCGCTCGCCCGGCTGCGGGCCAGCATCGGCGCGATCGAGCGGGGCCAGGGCCGGCACGCGGCCCTGCCGCTGGCGCCGGGGCTCGATCCGGGCTTGCCGTGGGGCGGCCTGCCGCGTGGCGCCTTGCACGAAATGACCGGCGGCCAGGCGGCGTTCGGATTTCTGGCGGCGGTGTTGTCGGCGGTGGTGGCCGACGGCGGTCAGGTGCTGTGGTGCCAGACCGCACACGCGGCCAACGAAGCGGGCGAGCTGTACGGCGCTGGCCTCGCCCATTGGGGCATCGCCCCCGATCGCCTGGTTATCGCCCGGGCCCGCAACACCCAGGACATGCTGTGGGCGATGGAGGAGGGGCTGCGCAGCGCCGCGGTTGCCGCCGTCGTCGGCGAAGCCGCACGCGTCAGCCTCACCGCCAACCGGCGGCTGCAACTCGCGGCCGAAACCACCGGCGCGCTCGCCTTCCTGCTCGATCGTTTGCCGCGCGTCGGCGTCACGACCGCCAGCGCCGCGACCACCGCCGCGCTCACCCGCTGGCGCGTGTCGCCGGCCCGCACCGGTTCCGACCATGCCCCGCGTTGGCAGGTCGATCTCGATTATTGCCGCGGCGGTCCGTCCCGCGCGTGGCAACTGGAGTGGCGCCCAGGCGCCAGCATGACGCATGACCCCCACGACCCCGCGTACCGGCGAGACCCGGGTGGTCTCGCTGTGGTTGCCGAACTTCGCGATCGACCGGCTGGCGGGCGCGCCGTCGCCTGACGGCGCCCGCGCTCCCGGCCGAATCCAAGTCACGGTCGTTCGCGAACAGAACACGCTGCGCGTCGCCGCGGCCGATCATGAGCTCGCCAGTCACGGCGTGTTGCCCGGAATGCCGCTCACCGACGTGCGCGCGATCTGGCCCAACGTCGCGGTGGCCTTCGCCGATCCGGCAGCCGACATCGCCGCGCTGGAGAAACTCGCCGACTGGGCGACGCGTTACACGCCCTGGGTCGCGCTCGACGGGAACCCCGAGGCGACGATCGCCGGCGCCGGGCTGTGGCTCGACGTCAGTGGTTGCGCCCACCTGTTCGGCGGCGAAGCGGCGCTGATCGAGGATCTCGTGACCCGGCTGCGCTGGCGCGGCTTTGCCGCCCGCGCGGCGGTCGCCGACACGCTTGGCGTGGCCTGGGCGGCGGCACGCTTCACGGCCAAGACCACGAGCCTCGTCGCACCGGGCGGCGCGCGGACGTTCCTGGCGCCCTTGCCGATCGCGGCGTTGCGTCTGCCCACGACGATGATCGCCGGGCTCGAACGCTTGGGCCTGCGTCGCGCCGGCGATCTGTTCGACCTGCCGCGCGGGCCCCTGGTGAGCCGTTTCGGCGAGACGCTCTTGAGTCGCGTCGATCAGGCGTTGGGCCGCGTGCGCGAGCCGATCTCGCCGCGTCCGCTCGTCGCCCCCCTGCGCGAGGTGATGCCGTTCGCCGAGCCGATCGGCCGCGCCGAGGACATCGCCGAGGCGGCGCGCCGGTTGTTGACGCGGCTTTGTTACCGGTTGCAGCAGGACGAATTGGGGCTGCGGCGGCTCGTCTTCCAGGTCTATCGCGTCGATGGCGAACGACCGTCGGTGCGCATCGGCACCAGCGCGCCGGTGCGCACGGCGACGCATCTCTTTCGCCTGCTCGACGAGCACTTGTCGAGCATCGATCCGGGCTTCGGCATCGACGCGCTGGCGGTCGAGGCGGCCGTGGTCGAACCGCTGGCCGCCGCGCAACTCGCGCTCAAACGTCGCCGCGGCGTGCCGGCGGGAAGCCTCGATCCGCTGGTCGATCGCCTGGCCAATCGACTCGGCAAGGCGGATGTCGTGCGCCTGGCGCCGTCCGAGAGTTTCATCCCCGAACGCGCCTCGGTGTCGATCCCGGTGCTGGCTGCGGGCGATGGGCCGCGCCGCCGCTGGCAGCCGGGGCGGCCGTGGTTCGTCAACCGCGAACGGCCGCTGGCGCTGTTGTCCCAACCCGAGCCGATCGAGGTGGTGGCGCCGGTGCCCGACGAGCCGCCGCGGTTGTTTCGCTGGCGCACGGTGCTGCACCGCGTGCACACGGCCGAGGGGCCCGAACGCATCGCGCCCGAGTGGTGGCGACCGACGACCACCACGCTGTTCGATCGTGGCGAGACCCGCGACTATTTCCGCGTCGAGGACGACGATGGCGCCCGCTTCTGGCTGTTCCGCAACGGCCTCTACGCGCCCGACGCCGCATCGCCGCGCTGGTTCCTGCACGGCCTGTTCCCATGAATCGGGCAGGGCTCATGACCTGGGTCTTCGCCTCGTTCTGGGAAAACGTGCCTGATCGGTTTATAAGTAAGGGCAGGGCCGCACGATGGTGCGGGGGAGGATTCTCCAACCAAGGAGCTTCCTCATGACGCGTGGTTCGTACCCGTTCCCCCCCGTCGATCCGGCCACGGCCGCGAACGACCCTGAAAACCCTCCGTTGATCGGCGACGTGGTGCCGCCCGAATGGCCCGGCCAATGGGCCACCGGTGCAGCCAACCCGCACCAATCGGACACGGTCGAGTTCTGGCGCTGGCAACAGGGCCGGGCGCTGTACCTCACGGCGCGTGACGATCCGCAATCCGAACAAGGAACCCGCTGGGGCCAGGAGTTCACCAATCTCGGGATCGACGTGCGCGATCCCGATCGCGGGTTGTCGGCGGTGGCGCCGCCTGCGCCCGAAACGTTGGCCTCAAACGCGCTCGACCCGCCCGGCGCCCCAGCGCCGATCACCGCGGGCGAAGAGCGCGAGCGCCCGATTGAGCTTGCCCAAGCCGGTCCCCCGGCCGCTGTTCCGACGCCGACGCGCGCGCCGGTCAGTGCCGTGCCGATCGAAAAACCGACCCCACCCCAGAAACGCTCACCCGCGAGGCAACCCACAGTCCATCCTGTTCCACAAATTCCACCCCCGGCACCCGGAACGGCGGTTCATCTTCGCGACACCGAACGACGTGGATGGCACCCGCGGTGGGGTGGCGGCAAAGTTGGCGATCGACGGACTCGTTCCAAGAGCAACGAGCCCTACAGCCACCAAGGTGACGACTTGTTGGTCGAAGCAGGGAAAATTCTGTACGCCCCTATAAGTGGCAAACTCTCGAAGGCCACTCCCTATGGAGACAATTCGCCTTACTGCGGCGTCAAGATCGAGACCGACGATGGTCACGAGATAAAGATCTTCTACGTTGATCCGGCGACGCTTGGATTCAGAAACATCTTGGACTTGGGAGATAGCATTCGCGTCATCGAAAACGTGACGCCAATCGGGGTCGTCCAAGACCTCGATCCAAAATACCCGGAGATCCCCAACCACGTGCACGTCGAAGTCTGGAAAACAGGGCCAAAGAAAAAGTTGCTGAAGGCGTGGGAGTGGTTCAGCGAGCGTTGGCGGTCGCAGCAACCATGACGCGTCATCCTCTTCAGGCCGTTGGGCTTGTCGTCGGCATAGTTGTCGCACTCATCGCGGCAATCACCGTAACGGTCGAAACGTTACCTCCTAATGATTCCGGTCGATCTAACGCAGGTCGGGAACGAGACCAAATCGGTCTCCTTTCAAACAAGGCCCGTCCATTCGAACTCGTATCCTATTCAGCCTCGACGATCCCCTGTGTCGGTGGTGCGGAAAGCCTACGGTGCGCCATCGCGACGTGGATAGCATGCGCCTTTCCGGAACGAGATTTCGCCTGTCAATCGATTCGCTACATCGTATTTCGCGACTGGAATCTCGATGACGAGGAGTATCAGGCCGAATTGGAACGGCGGGTGACGGCTTATGCCGTATTGGATCGCAGGCTGATCACGGCCCGCACGCCCCTATACGTCGTCAACGATCAGTTGGAAAAACCCCAGGTCGGTGACGTCGAAATCACTGTGATGTCGTGCTCGATGGAACCCGAGCCCGAGGGGCATCGTTGCGTCGATGGGCCCCGGACCTTCAGCATCGTCTTTTTCCATCACGAGGGCCGCTGGGTCTTTCGCGGGCACTATTACGATGAGCATGCCGATTGCGAGCCCAATCTCGAGCCGTGCCATTATTTTTTTGGGGCGACCGCGTCTCGCATTCTTCGTTACGGCGCGCGGCCATCCTTCGATCCATCAGCGCATCTTCCGTGGATCCCGGGGGAATTCGTTCGGTCCATGAAGATGACTTCGTTCCCCGAGCCCTGATCGGTCAACCGCGATGCATCATTCCAATCGGGCTGTTGCGCTGGTCAGCGCTCTGGCGATCGCCCTCACGGGGGTCATCGCCTGGTTCGCTGTGGCGTTGATGGCCGATGTGACGCGGCGTGATCCATTTCTCGGCGTGATGTGGACGCCCACGAGCCGCTATCAGCTGTTCGCCACGTTCGGTGCGACGAGCCCCTGTCTCGGCGACTCCCGGACGCTCGCCTGTGCTGTCGATACCTGGGTTGCCTGCCACAACACCCGCTGGCCGACACCGTGTGCCGCGATCGCTCACCCGCCGTTTCCCGGTCGATCGTTGTATTTCGACTGGCAATGGCGCGATCCCGATCCGGTCGTCGCCTACGAAATCCTCGAACAGATGACGGTGAACGATGGCCGACGTGTGGTCCTTCCAGCCAAGTTCGTCCGTGAACCCTTTCTCCCGGTGCAGCTGCCTCAAACCGGGGACGTCGAGGTCGCCCTCAAGATCTGCGGGCTCTCCGAATGGCCAGGTCTGGGGCACATTTGCCAACACCTCGACTTCGTCAGCGTGGCGTTTTTTCGTGTAGGGGATCGCTGGCATTTCCGTCGCAAGCTCGACTTGGTTTTTTCGTGGGAGCACACGTGTCCTCCAGAAGCGACGGTCCCCAAAGACTGTCGCGACGCGGGTGGGGGCAGTTTCACGGGGACCATGCGTCGACTCGACGAACTGGGCGAGGACCGCCGTTGGCTCCTCGGGTCGCGTCCGGTCCGATTGTCGGAGGCGGCGCGATCGCTTCTGCGACCCATCGATGAGCGGTTGAAGCCAGCGCAAGAAGCGGGGCCACGATGACGATTCGCGGCCGGACCGTGGTCATCGGCACGACGTTCGTTCTCGCGGCGCTCGTGGCGGCTATCGGTTGGGGCGTGTTGGCACAGATTCCAAGGAGCCAGGCGCTGTTGTCGAAGATGGCGCACCGAACCGCGTGGTCTCTGGAAAGCCCTTATCGTCTCCTGTCGCGATCAGGGGCAACCAGCCGCTGTATCGGCGAACCGCACACGTTGGACTGCGCTGTGGATACGTGGCTGGCCTGCGACTGGCTCGGTCATCGGCCGGCGTGCCGAAGTATCCGCTACCCCAGCGCGGACGACCCGGTTGACGCGCCGGACACGAAATCGCTCGATCCGCCCGCAGTGATTTACGCCTATGCGGTGCTGGAGAAGAAGGGCGTCGCATGGCCGGCCCGCCGCACCGCCCTCACCGGCTATCCCGACGAACCCTACCCGAAACCTGGCGATGTCGAGATCATCGTCAAGATTTGCCGGATGGAGATCGACGATGAGACCGACACCTATCGTTGCGTCAACGATTGGCTGCTGAGTGTCTTTTTCTTCCGCGACGGCGGACCGTGGGTGTATCGCGGTTGGACGGTTCAGATCGGCGATTTCCTGTGCGAGATCTACTCTCCGGAATACCCGGAATGTTGGACTCACCTGGAGCGGTCGTTTTCCCGGACGATGCGCATCAACAACCGCATTCCCGGTTATCCGTCCGGGCCGCCGTTCGAACGGGTCGATCCTAAGTCGCTGACGGTCCTGAATCGTTTTTCCGTCGCTGGTTCGGGGAACGCCGATGACTAACGGCCGCCAAATCGAAGCGGACGTGACCGAGCTGCCAGCGCGCTGGTTTCTGCACGGCCTGTTCCCATGAATCGGGCAGGGCTCATGACCGGGTCGCTGGCGCCGATCTGGAAAAACACGCCCGATGTCGGGCCACTATCGCCGGCCCACAAGACAAGCTTTCGTGTCACGGCTCACGAGACTCCCTTAGGCGTGGTTGAGGACCTCAGCGTCGCCAAGGAGTATCGGGGTGCCATCAATCATGTCCACGTCGAAGTTTGGAAAGTTGATCGGCCGGAGGCGACCATCGGATCCGATGGCAAGCTTCAAACACCAAAACCAAAGCTGAAGTTGCTCGATCCCTGGGAATGGCTCACCAAACGCTGGCAGGCGGAGCAACCGTGAAACGTCGCTCGGTGCAGGTCGTTGGGTTCGTCGTCGTGATCGTCGCGTTCGTCGCGGCGATCACGGCCGCGGTTTGGACGACGCGCCCGGATGATCGCTGGCGAGTGAACGACCCGGAGGTCGTCTGGACGCCCAAAAGTCGTTTTGAATTGGTTTCGGCGACCGCTTCTACCGTCCCGTGCGTGGGGGGTGCCCAAACATTGCGCTGTGCAATCGCTTCGTGGATGGCGTGTACCAATGCGGTGTGGTTGCCGGCCTGCGACGCCATTCAACTGCCGTCCTCTCCCGGCGCCTTGGCGTTCTTCGGTTACGAACCGGAATATGAGCCCGAGGAGCAGCAACGCACGCTCACGGCGTACGCGGTGATTGAACAGAGCATGGTTGTCCCTCGCGCCCGGATGCGGATCGACAAACTCGAGCCGTGGTTCGAGAAGCCTCGCGCCGGTGACGTCGAAGTCACACTGAAGCTGTGTTGGATGAAACCCGACCTCGAACGGTACTTCTGTCCCAGGGCATGTTTTCGTGAGTGTCGTTTTTTTCCGCCGTGGTGGCCTTTGGGAATATCGCGGTTGGGTACACCATACCGCCGGATGGTTCTTCACCTGCGATATGCGTCTCGCGGACGCGGAAGATTGACCGGCAGGCCGGATCGAAGCTCAGAGACATGTCACCCCACGTCGGCTTGGTTCCGTTCGAGGCCGTCCAGTCCCCGCCTATGACGGTGTTCCGCCGGACGGCCGACGCGGGCGGTTAGGACGATCGATGACATCACCAATCGCAAGAATCGCTGGCGTCGGAATCGTTGGGCTGATGCTGACGACGCTGGTCGCTTGGTTGGCCGGCGTGTTGATCGGTGATGCTCGTTCCCGCGCCGAGTTCGTCGGTTCGGTGTGGACGCCAGAAAGTCCGTATCGGATTTTTTCGCCGCTCGGTACGACGAGCTCCTGCTTGGGCGAAACTGAAACGACCGCCTGTCTGATCGACACGTGGGTCGCCTGCCACTTCAGGCAATGGCCTTCCGTATGCAGGGCGATTGGTGCGATCGATGAATTGCCAACAGACGAAGACAGTTTTTATCGCGACCATCCGATGGTCGCCTACGCCGTGCTCGAAGACTTGGTGGTGACCGCGGCGCACGTTCAGTGGCCGCCCGAGCGTGACACCGTTTACGCGGAAAATCGGGCACCACGGGTCGGCGACCGCGAGATCGTCCTCAAGTTCTGCGTTCTCGTGGAGCATGCGAATCTGGGATACCTCTGCGGTTGGGAGCGATTTCTGAGCATCGCGTTTTTCCCACAGGGCGGGCAATGGTGGTTTCGTCGTGTCGTCGATTTCGGGGCGGAGTTTTGCGCCATCGAGGCTGAAGAATGGGCGGACTGCGTCAATGACGGCAGCTTTGCCGCTCGGGCCTCTCGCTATCACGACCGAACGACGCGTTGGTTGATCGGCCCCGAACCGGTCCGCGTCCCGTTCGAAGCATTGCGCGTGCTGCGGCCGATCGACGAGCACCTCAAACCGGACGACGCCGAGGAGCCATGAGGATGGCCGACGCCGATCCGCCGATTCGCGGCAGTGATGCCGTCGTCCAAGAGGTCTATCTCCGGGCCCGTGAGTTGAAGCCACCGCCCCGGGCCGACATCCGCTTTTTGACCTGCTTCTTCCCGCGCGAAGACTTCGATCTGCGCCGCGAAACACCACACTGCTGAATCGGGGAGGCGTCTTGGACTACGTCGAGCTGCAGGTCACCAGCAACTTCAGCTTCTTGCGCGGCGCCTCGCACGCCGACGAACTGGCCGAGACCGCGGCGGCGCTCGGGCTGAAAGCGCTCGCGATCACCGATCGCAACTCGGTGGGCGGCGTCGTTCGCGCCCACCGCGCCGCCACGAAAGCCGGCATCCGTCTCGTGGTCGGCGTCCGGCTCGATTTCACCGATGCGCCGAGCGTCCTCTGCTACCCGACCGACCGCGCCGCCTACGGCCGGCTCACCCGTTTTCTCACCTTGGGCAAGCGCCGCGCGCCCAAGGGCGAGTGTCACCTCGCGTGGTCCGAGTTCCCCCCTTACGGCGAGGGCCAGATCGTCATCGCCTTGCCACCCGAGGCGCTCGACGATCCCGCACGCGCGTTCGATCCGTCGGTGCTCGGCCCCGCGAGCGCCTTCGGCCAACACCTGCGTCAAGTGGCTGCAGCGTTTCCCGGGCGCAGTTATCTCGCGGCGAGTCTTCTGTACCGCGGTGATGACCGCCGTCGCCTCGTGCTGCTGGCAGCGCTGGCCGAGGCGTGCGGCACGCCGCTCGTCGCCACCAACGACGTGCACTATCACGCGCCCGAACGCCGTGCGCTGCAGGACGTGCTCACCTGCATCCGCGAACACTGCACGATCGACGAGGCCGGCTACCGGCTGCTCCCCAACGCCGAGCGCCACCTGAAACCGGCCGCCGAGATGGCGCGACTGTTCCGCGACTACCCCGAGGCCGTGGCGCGCACCGCGGCGATCGCCGCCGTCTGCCGCTTCGATCTGGAAGAACTACGCTACGAATATCCGGCCGAGGTGGTGCCGGGCGGCGTCACGCCGCAGGAGGAACTCGCCCGCCTCACCTGGCAGGGCGCGACGCGGCGGTTTCCCGACGGCGTGCCCGAGAAGATCGACGCGCTGATCCGCCACGAGTTGGCGTTGATCGCAGAGCTCGGTTACGCGACCTATTTCTTGACCGTCTACGACATCGTCAAGTTCGCCGAGAGCCGCGGCATCCTCTGCCAGGGCCGCGGTTCGGCCGCCAACTCGGTGGTGTGTTATTGCCTGCGCATCACCTCGGTCAACCCCGACCACATCGATATGCTGTTCGAGCGCTTCGTCTCGGCCGAGCGCAACGAACCGCCCGACATCGACGTCGACTTCGAGCACGAGCGGCGTGAAGAGGTGATCCAGTACATCTACGAGAAATACGGCCGCCACCGCGCCGGCATGACCGCGGTCTACATCACCTATCGCTGGCGCAGCGCCGTGCGCGAGGTGACCAAAGCCCTAGGGCTGTCGGAGGACGTGGGCGGCGCGCTCGCGGGCTACGTCTGGGGCTGGCACGGCGAGGGGGTGGATGCCCGCCAGGTGCGCGAGCTGGGCCTCGATCCGAGCGATGCCCGCCTCGATCTCGCGCTGCGGCTAACCCGGTCGCTGATCGGCTTCCCGCGCCATCTGTCGCAGCACCCCGGCGGCTTCGTCATCACCCGCGGGCCCCTGTCCGAGGTCGTGCCGATCGCCAACGCCGCGATGGACGACCGCACCATGATCGAGTGGGACAAGGACGACATCGACACGCTCGGCATCCTGAAGATCGACGTGCTCGGGCTCGGCATGCTCACGTGCATCCGCAAGGCCTTCGATCTGATCCAGGCCAGCACGGGGCGCGAACTGACGCTCGCCACCGTGCCGACCGAGGACCCGGCGGTCTACGACATGTTGTGCCGTGCCGACTCGGTCGGCGTCTTCCAGGTCGAGAGCCGCGCCCAAATGACCATGCTGCCGCGGCTCAGGCCGCGGAACTTCTACGATCTCGTCATCGAGGTGGCGATCGTGCGCCCGGGGCCGATCCAGGGCGACATGGTGCATCCCTACCTGCGTCGTCGTTCGGGCGTCGAGCAGATTTCGTTTCCCTCCGAGGAATTGCGTCGCGTGCTGGCCAAGACGTTCGGGGTTCCTTTGTTCCAGGAGCAGGCGATGCAGATCGCCATCGTCGCCGCCGGTTTCACGCCGAGCGAGTCGGACGGCCTGCGCCGCGCCATGGCGACGTTCCGCCACATGGGCACGATCCACACCTACCGCGACCGGTTCATCGGCGGCATGGTGACGCGCGGCTACACCCAGGAGTTCGCCGAGCGCTGCTTCCGCCAGATCGAAGGCTTCGGCGAATACGGCTTTCCCGAATCGCACGCCGCCGCCTTTGCCCTGCTGGTCTACGTCTCGTCCTGGCTCAAGCGCCACCACCCGGCGGCCTTCGCCGCCGCCTTGCTCAACAGCCAGCCCATGGGCTTCTACGCCCCGGCGCAGATCGTGCGCGATGCCCGTGATCACGGCGTCACGGTCCGGCCGGTCGACGTCAACGCGAGCGATTGGGACGCGACGCTCGAAGACGCGCCGGGCGGGCACGCGGTCCGGCTCGGGCTGCGCGAGGTCAAGGGTCTGTCCGAGGATGACGCCCAGGCGCTGATGGTGGCGCGCGCGACCGCGCCGTTCCGCGACGCCTACGATCTGTGGCGGCGCAGCGGGGTGGCGGTGGCGGCGCTCGAACGCCTGGCGGCGGCCGATGCCTTCGGCTCGTTCGGTTTATCGCGCCGGCGGGCGTTGTGGGCGGTGCGGGGCCTCGCCGATGAACGCCTGCCGTTGTTCAACGCCGCCGAGGCGGCCGAGGAACGCCGCGCCCAGGGTCGCGGCAGCAACGCGCTTCCCGTGGCGTTGCGCGAGGAGCCCACGGTCGAACTGCCGGGCATGACGCTCGGCGAAGAGGTGATCTGCGATTATTCGACCGTGCGCCTGACGCTGCGCCACCACCCGATGGCGCTCCTGCGCCCGCGGTTCGCAACCCCGTACGTGCCGGCCAAAACGTTGTTCGACACGCCGGCCGGGCGCTGGGTCAACGTGGCCGGGCTCGCCATCTGCCGGCAGCGGCCAGGCACCGCGAGCGGCGTGATCTTCATGACCCTCGAGGACGACACCGGGGTCGCCAATATCGTCGTCTGGCCCACCATGTTCGAGCGCTACCGGCGCACGGTGTTGCAGTCGCGGCTTTTGGGCGTCTCGGGCAAAGTCGAACGCGAGGGCATCGTCATCCACGTGATCGCGAACAAGCTCGTGGATCTCTCCGGGGCGCTCCTCGATTTGGCGGGGTGCGACTGGCCCGAGCCGCAGCGCCGCATGATGGACGGGAGCGCGGTGCCCCCGGCGGTCGCCAAGGCGATGCCGGCGCAGCCGTGGGGCACGGCCAACATCGATGCCGTCAATATCGACGCGGCGATCGATCGCGCCGATTCGCTCCGCCACCACGCCAACGCTACGATCCCGGTGCAACGCCTGTTCCCGTCCCGGGATTTTCATTGACGGCCGTCTCCTGGCCTTACGGATGATCAACGCACCGTTCCTCACCCGTCTCGCCGCCCAACTCGTCGACACCGCCCTTGTCGGCTCCATCACGGCGCCTTTCTATTTCGTCGCCGATCAAATGCCATTGGAGTCGCTGGCCGTGGCCTTTCTGGTGGTGTTCATATTCGGCGTCCTGTCGACCATCTATCACTGGCTTGCCGAAGCTTCGGGCGCTCAGGCGACGCCCGGGAAAAGGCTATTTGGCCTCGTGGTCTGCGCCCAGGCCGGGCGACGAATGTCGCGGGGCCGGGCGTTCGTTCGGCTGTGGCCCTATTGGGTCCTGCCCGTTTCGTTCGTGTCGGTACTGGCCCCCGTCCTCCCCCTGATCGGCATTCTTCTCGCCGTCTACGCGATAGCCTCGCCGCTATTCAATCGTGAGCGTCTCGCATGGCAGGACCGAGCGACCGGAAGTCGGGTCGTGTCCGTCGCCTCAGAGCGGGTCGCGCCCGTTGCACGGCGCTATGCGGCCGCCCTGATCGATTTCGGCGTGATTGCGGCGATCGTCGGCGTGGTCGTCGGCGGGACGTTTCTCGTCGAACGCGCGGCCGGCTCGTCGCATTTTCCCGCAATCGTTCGAGATCTAGCAGCTGCGGGACCCGCCGGACAGGCCGGGTTCGCCATGATTCTCGTGCTCGTCGCCCATCCCGTCGCGATCGTCTACTTCCTCGCCACCGAATCCGGGCCGAGGGCATCGTCATGGGGACAACGACTCCTCGGGCTTCGCATCGTCACGCCCGACGGCCAGCCCCCGACATTTCGAATCCTGTTTCTCCGGCGCTGGCCCCTTTGGGTCGCCCTTTGGCCCTTCGTGAGTTGGCTGCCGTTCCTGATCGCCGTGCTGGCCGTGCCGTGGTTCGCGCTTGGTCGATCGCGCCTCATGCTCCACGACCATCTGGTTGGGACTCGCGTCATGGTCCGGCGGTCGCTCGCCCCGGCGCCCACGCCGGACGAAGTTCGCTCGTAATCGCGGGGCACGCGCCGCCACCGTGGCGACGTCCGCTCCAGGCCAAAGAGAAACGCCGGCCCCTGGGGCCGGCGTTTCTGCAACGGATCGAAACGTTCAGGTCGCCGATTTCTTGGCGGGCTCTTTGGTCTTGGCCTTGGAGGTTTTCTTCTTCTTGGGCGCCGTGCCTTCGGCCTTCTTGGTCTTGTCGTCGCCCGCTTTCTTCATCTTGTCGTCGTCGGCTTTCTTCGCTTGGCTCGGCGGGCTTGCCGGCCGGCGGCTGCGCTCATCGGCGCGATCGCTGCGCTGCTCGGTGCCGCGGCCTTGGGCCAAAGCCTCACCCACAGCGAAACTGACCGCTATCACCGATGCGCCCAGGCCCAACAGCCGGCGGCGCGAAATGTTGCTTGTCATCCATGTTCTCCTTGGCTGGTTCAGGTCGGACCGTCGGGCGAACCCTGCCGAGCCATTGTGGCCGATACAAGGCGCCTCAATAGCGGACCGGGGTTGCATGCCGACCCTCGCGGTGCCAGGCGTGGTAGCGCTCGCCGAGGCGCGCCGTAACCGGGCCCGGCGCGCCGTTGCCGAGGATGCGGCCCTCGATCCTGGTCACCGGCAGAACGCCGCCGGCCGAGGTCGTGAAGAAGATTTCGTCGGCGGCGAGGAAGCGGTCCTTGGCGATCGGTTCGACCCGGCAGGGAATGCCCAGCTCGGCGCAGAGTTCGATGGTCGTGCGCCGGGTGATGCCGTCGAGCCCGCCGCGATCGGGCGTGAGCACGACGCCGTTCTCGACGCAGAACACGTTGAAGCCCGGCCCCTCGGTGACGTGGTCGGAGGCGTCGAGCAACACGGCGTTCTCGGCCCCGCGATCGTAGGCCTCGAACAGCGCCATCTCGAGGTCGAGCCAGTGCAGGTTCTTGATCGTCGGGTCGACCGATTCGGGCGGGATGCGCCGCACCGTCTTGGCGATCACGACGTTCAAGCCGCGCCGGCGTTGCTCGTCGTCGGCATAGGGCACATAGGGCACCGCCATTACGATCAGGCGGTTTTCGCAGCGCCGCGGATCGCGCGATCCCGGCGCCGGCCGGCCGCGGGTGCAGATCATCCACACGTAGGCCTCGCGCAACCCGCTCTTCTCGATGCACGCGATGGCGGTCGTGCGCAGCGCCGCGCGGTCCATCGGCAGCGTCATGCGCAGGCGCCCGACGTTGCGCAGGAAACGATCGAGATGGTCCTCGAGCCGGAAGAACGCGCCGTTCCACACGTGCACGACGTCATAGGTGGCATCCGAGCGCAGGAAGCCGTAGTCGAGCACGGGAATCCGCGCCTCACCGGCCGGGACGAACCCGCCGTCGATGAAGGCGCAGCCCTGGGCGAACGGATTGGTCGTGTTCATGGCGCTCACGTGTTGAGTTCGCGCATGGCGCGGTCGAGGCCACCGAGCGTGAGCGGGTACATGCGGTTCTCCATCAGCTTGCCCAGAAGCCCGATCGAGGGCGTGTAGTTCCAGTAGTCCTCGCGCACCGGGTTGAGCCAGGCCGCGTGTTCGTAGTGCTGCAAGAGGCGCCGCATCCAAATCTCGCCCGGCTCCGCGTTCCAATGCTCGACGCTGCCGCCCGGCGTGACGATCTCGTAGGGGCTCATGCTGGCGTCGCCGACGAAGATCAGCTTGTAGTCGGGGCCGTAGGTATGGATCACGTCCCACGTCGGCAGGCGCTCGACGTGGCGGCGCCGGTTGTCGCGCCACACCGATTCGTAGACGCAGTTGTGGAAGTAGAAGTACTCGAGGTGCTTGAACTCCGAGCGCGCCGCCGAGAACAGCTCCTCGCAGATCCTGATCCAGTCGTCCATCGAGCCGCCGGCGTCCATGAACAGCAGCACCTTCACCGTGTTGCGCCGTTCGGGCACGAGCTGCAGGTCGAGGTAGCCGCCGTTGTGCGCCGTGGACCGGATCGTCCCCGGCAGGTCGAGCACGTCGGGCGCGCCCTGGCGGGCGAACTTGCGCAGGCGCCGCAGCGCCAACTTGATGTTGCGCGTGCCGATCACGACCTGGTCGTCCAGGTTCTTGTATTCGCGCTGGTCCCACACCTTGACCGCCCGGCGGTGGCGCGACTTGTCCTGGCCGATGCGCACGCCCTCCGGGTTGTAGCCGTGGGCGCCGAACGGCGAGGTGCCGGCGGTGCCGATCCACTTGTTGCCGCCCTGGTGACGGCCCTTCTGCTCGGCCAGGCGCTCGCGCAACGTCTCCATCAGCTTGTCCCAGCCGCCCAGCGACTGGATCTTGGCCTTCTCCTCTTCGGTCAGATAGCGCTCGACCAGCTTCTTGAGCCACGCCTCGGGGATTTGCACCAGCAGTTCGTTGAGGGCCGTGCCGCCCTCCAGGCCCTTGAACACCCGGCCGAACACCCGGTCGAAACGATCCAGGTGGCGCTCGTCTTTGACCAGGGTCGCGCGTGACAGGTAGTAGAACTCGTCGACCGAGAACTGCGCCAGGCCACGGTCCATCGCCTCGACCAGCGTCAGGTACTCCTTGACGCTCACCCGCACCTGCGCCTTCTTCAGTTCGAGAAAGAGGTTGATGAACATGGCCGGACGGCGCGGGCTAGGTCCGGCCTTCGCGCCGTTGCAGGAACGCGAGCCGCTCGAACAGATGCACGTCGGCCTCGTGCTTCAGCAGCGCGCCGTGCAGCGGCGGGATCAGCGATTTCGCCTCGCTGGTCTTGAGCGCCTCGGCGGGAACGTCCTCGGCGACCAGCAGCTTGAGCCAGTCCAAAAGTTCCGAGGTCGAGGGCTTCTTCTTGATTCCGGGCACCTCGCGCACTTCGAAGAACGTGGTGAGCGCCTGGTTGATCAGCTTCTTCTGGATGTCGGGAAAATGGACGCGGACGATCGCCTCCATGGTGTCGCGGTCGGGAAAGCGGATGTAGTGGAAGAAACAGCGGCGCAGGAACGCGTCCGGCAGTTCCTTCTCGTTGTTGGACGTGATGACGACGATCGGCCGATGCCTGGCCTTGATCGTCTCCTTGGTCTCGTAGACGTGGAACTCCATGCGGTCGAGTTCCAGGAGCAGGTCGTTGGGAAACTCGATGTCGGCCTTGTCGATTTCATCGATCAGCAGCACCGGCACCCGCTCGCTGACGAAGGCATCCCACAGCTTGCCGCGCACGATGTAGTTACGGATATCGTGGACGCGCGCCTCGCCCAGTTGTGAATCGCGCAGGCGGGCGACCGCATCGTATTCGTAGAGGCCATGCTGGGCCTTGGTCGTCGACTTGATGTGCCACTCGATCAGGGGCGCGCCCAGGGATTGCGCGATCTCGGCCGCCAGGATGGTCTTGCCGGTGCCGGGTTCGCCCTTGATCAGAAGTGGCCGGCGCAACGTGATCGCGGCGTTGACCGCCATCAAAAGGTCTTCCGTCGCGACGTAAATTTTGGTTCCCTGGAAGCGCATGGCCCGACCACCGGCAAAGAAAAACTCTCGGCACCCTAGGGGCTCGGTCCAGGCCGATCAAGCGGCGCTCGCCGCGCTCTTGACCGAGGTCAAGGCATGCCGCTTGTGCGAGGCGCACCTGCCGTTGGGCCCGCGGCCGGTGCTGCGACCGAGCGCCTCGGCGCGCATTCTGATCGCCGGCCAGGCGCCCGGCACGAAGGTTCACGAGAGCGGCGTGCCGTGGAACGATGCCAGCGGCGATCGTTTGCGCGAATGGCTCGGGCTCGACCACGACACCTTCTATGACGAACGCCGGATCGCCATCCTGCCGATGGCGTTTTGTTACCCCGGTCGGGGCAAGAACGGCGATCTGCCACCGCGCCCCGAGTGTCGTGCGACGTGGCACCCCAAGCTCCTGCCGGCGATGCCGCAGGTCGAGGTGTTCGTGTTGGCCGGCCAATACGCGATGAACTACCACCTCGGGGCGCGTGCCAAGGCGAACCTGACCGAGACGGTGAGGGCCTGGCGGGACTATCAGCCGAAATACTTCCCGATTCCCCATCCCTCCTGGCACAACACCCGCTGGCTCAAGCTCAATCCGTGGTTCGAGGCCGAGCTCGTGCCTGTGCTGCGTCGCAGCGTCCGTGCCCGTCTCTAGGAGACGCGGGCTCGCGTTGCTCGCCCTGGCATGGCTTGCCGGGTGTGCGAGCCCCTATGTGCAAACGCCGGGCGCCGCCACGCGCCCGCCGGAAATCATCGCCGCCACCAACCCCGGGCTCAGCGTCGAGACGGCCGATGGCGCGCGGTTGCCGCTGCGCCACTGGTCGGCGACGAACGAAAGCGGTGCGCCGGTTCCGCCCAGGACGGTGGTCATCGCGCTCCATGGCTTCAACGACTATTCGAACGCGTTCAAGGAACCGGCGCCGTGGTGGGGGCGCCGCGGCGTCGCCACCTACGCCTACGACCAGCGCGGCTTCGGTGCGGCGCCCGAGCCGGGGCGTTGGGCAACGCCCGAACAACTCGCGGCCGATCTCGCGGCGGTGGCGCGCCTGGTCGGGGCACGACATCCCGGGGTGCCGATCGTGCTGCTCGGCGATTCGATGGGCGGAGCGGTGACCTTGGTGGCGCTCGCCGATCCGGCGATCGACTGGACTGCGCTCGGCGTCACCGGCGCCATCCTGGTGGCGCCGGCGGTGTGGGGCGGCGAGACGCTCAACCCGTTCTATCGCCTGATGTTGTGGTTCGCCGCTCACACGGTGCCGGGCGAAATCGTCACGGGGCGCGGGCTCAACATCACCCCCTCCGACAACATCGAGATGCTGCGCGAATTGGGCCGCGACCCGCTGGTGATCAAGCAGACCCGGATCGATGCCGTGTACGGGCTCGTCCGCCTCATGGATCGTGCGCTCGCGGCTTCGGCGAAGGTGCGGTTGCCGCTCCTCGTCATGTACGGCGAGCGCGACGAGATCATCCCGCGTAGACCGACCGCCGCCATGGCCGCGCAACTTCACGAGGGCACGCGCACCGTGGTCTACCCCGAGGGCTACCACATGGTGTTGCGCGATCTGGGCGCCGCGACCGCCTGGGCGGATGCGCTCGCCTGGATTGCGGACGCCAAAGCGCCCCTGCCATCGGGCGCCGAGCGGCGCAGGGACGCCTTGTTCGAACGCTCGCGCTAGCGGCCCTGCTTCAGGCCGCGGCCGAGGATGACCGCATCGCGCCCGAACTTCTGTCGCAATCCCGAGACGGTGGTTTCGAGTTTCTCGTACCGCCGCCGTTCGGCATCGTGGAACAGATCGGGGCTCGCCTCGCGCTCGGCCGCTGTCATGAGGTCGCCGGTGCCGATGCCGATCAGGCGGAAGCGCTCGCCGGTCGCCTCCTTGGCCAGGAGATCCCGCCCGACCCGGAACAGGTCCGCGGCGAGGTCCGAGGGCTCGGCCAGCTTTCGCTGCCGGGTGCGCAGGCGAAACCGCGCCGTCTTGAGCTTGAGCACGACCGTCCGGGTCGTCAGCTGTTCCTTGCGCAACTGTTCGGCCACGCGTTCGCACAGGGGCCACAGGCGCCGCTCGAGTTCCTTGGCATCGGCGATGTCGGACTCGAAGGTCCGTTCCGCCGAGATCGATTTCGCCTCGCGCTCGGTGTGGATGCGCCGCGAATCCCGACCGTGCGCGAAACGGTGCAGGCGTTCGCCGATCGAACCGTAGCGGGCGACCAGTTCGCGCTCACCGAACTCGCGCAACTGACCGATGCGCATGATGCCGTCGTGATGGAGCTTGCGTTCGAGTGCCGGCCCGACGCCCCACAGCAGGCGCACCGGCTTGTCGGCGAGAAAGGCCTGCGCCTCGGCCCGACCGATGATCGCGAACCCGCGTGGCTTGTCGAGGTCGGAGGCGACCTTGGCCAGGAACTTGTTGTAGGAAAGCCCGACCGAGATGGTGATCGCGAGTTCGCGCTCGACGCGGCGGGCGAGGTCGGCGAGCACCTGGGCCGGATAGGCCTTGTGCACGGCCTCGGTGCCGCCGAGGTCGAGAAACGCCTCGTCGATCGAGATCGGCTCGACTGCCGGCGTCGCCTCGAGAAACAGCGCACGCACCTCGCGGCCGACCCTGGAGTACTTCGCCATGTCGGGCGGCACCACGACCGCATGTGGGCACAGGCGGAGCGCCTTGGTCATCGGCATCGCCGAGCGGATGCCATAGCGTCGGGCGATGTAGCAGCACGCGGCGACGACGCCGCGCTGGCGGCCGCCGACCAGCACCGGGTGCTCGCGGATCTCCGGGTTGTCGCGCTTTTCGATCGTCGCGTAGAACGCGTCGCAGTCGATGTGGGCGATCGCGAGCGCGCGCAACTCGGCGTGTTCGACGAGACGGGGGGAATCGCAATACGGGCAACGTCGCTCGACCTCGGGCGAGGGGAAGTCGCGGCCACAGTCGCGGCAGAGCGCAAGGGCTGGATCGGGCGTTGCCAACGGCGGCATGCTCCTGCTAAGGCCAACGGCGCCGGAGGTTTTCCGACGATGATCTTTCGCCGACCCGCCCAGTCCCGGACCGTGGCGACCAAGCGCCTCGATTCGCAACACTACCTCGATTGGCCGGGTCGCGACCTGCCGATCATTCTACTCCATGGCAACAAGGCGCTCTCGCGCTCGTGGGACTTCGTGGTCGAGGCGAGCGCGCTCCCCAACCGCTTCCTCGCGCCCGATTGGCGCGGCCACGGACTGTCCGCCGCCCCGCCGTCGGGCTATCGCATCGAGGACTATCTCGCCGACGCCTTGGCCTGGCTCGAACACCTGGGCATCAGGCGCGCCATCATCGTCGGGACCTCGACCGGCGGTTATGTCGCGCTGAAAATGGCGAGCGAGCATCCCGCGCTGACGCGGGCGATTTCGGTGGTCGATTCCGGCATCTGGATCGACCCCGGCGTCAACTTCGCTCCGCGCCAGAAGGTCTACGACGACTTCGCGGCCGGCCGGGCGGCGCTCGATCGCAGCGCCGGGTGGCCCGAGGCGCTCAAGGAGCATTACGCCCGGCATTCGTTCGAGGACGCGGGCCAGGGGCGGGTCGTGTATCGCTATTTCGACCAGGGCGAGACCGCCCAGAGCCGGGCGGCGTTCAAACCCGAGAGCCTGACCGTCCGTTGTCCGACGCTGATCGTGCGTGGCGACCGCTCGGATATCACGACCGACGCATCGTCGCAGCGTCTCCGGGCGCTGATCCCGGGATCGACGGCGGTGACGCTCGAAGACTGCGGGCATCACGTGCCGATGGATCGTCCGGCCGCGTTGGCGCTGGCGCTCGACCATTGGGTCCGCGGCCTATGATCCGCTTGCGCCGCGACGACGATTGGACGATGAAGGGCGCCGCGCGCGAGCAGCGCAGGGAGGGGTTCGGGCGATGAGCGAAGAGTCCGCGGAACGGACGGCGGGTCGTGATTTCGTGCGCGACATCATCCAGGCCGACCTCGACGCCAAGCGTTGTGCCGAGGTCGTGACCCGCTTTCCCCCCGAGCCGAACGGTTACCTCCACATCGGTCATGCCAAGTCGATCTGCCTCAATTTCGGCGTGGCGCAGGAATTCGGCGGGCGTTGTCACCTGCGTTTCGACGACACCAATCCGGCCAAGGAGGAGCAGGCCTACATCGACGCGATCCAGCGCGACGTGCGCTGGCTCGGCTACGACTGGGGCAATCACCTGTTCCACGCCTCGGACTACTTCGAGCAGCTCTACGCCTGGGCCGAGCGGCTGATCCAGGACGGCAAGGCCTACGTCGACGACACGCCGTTGGAACAGATGCGGACGATGCGCGGCACGCTGACCGAGCCGGGGCAGGCGAGCGTCTATCGTGATCGCCCGGTCGCCGAGAACCTCGATCTGTTCCGGCGCATGCGCGCAGGCGAATTCCCCAACGGCGCCCGCGTGCTGCGCGCCAAGATCGACCTCGCGTCGGGCAACATGAACCTGCGCGACCCGGTGCTCTACCGCATTCTCCACGTGGCGCACCCGCGCACCGGTACCGCCTGGTGTCTGTACCCGACCTACGATTTCGCCCACGGCCAGTCGGATGCCATCGAACGCATCACGCACTCGCTGTGCACGCTCGAATTCGAGGACCACCGACCGCTCTACGACTGGTTTCTCGACAACCTGCCGGTGCCGGCGCGACCGCGGCAGTACGAGTTCGCGCGCCTCAACCTCACCTACACGGTGCTCTCGAAGCGCACCCTGACCGAGCTCGTCCGCCACGGGCACGTCTCGGGGTGGGACGACCCGCGCATGCCGACCCTCGCGGGGCTGCGTCGCCGCGGCGTGCCGCCGGAGGCGGTTCGCGACTTCGTGCGCGCCATCGGCATGGCGCGCGCCAACAGCGTCGTCGACGTCGCGATGTTCGACCACGCGGTGCGCGAACACTTGAACAAGGTGGCGTTGCGCCGGATGGCCGTGCTGCGGCCGCTCAAGGTCGTGATCGAGAACTATCCCGAGGGCCAGTCCGAAGAGCTCGAGTGTGTCAACAACCCGGAAGACGCGAGCGCCGGAACCCGCCGCGTGCCGTTCTCCCGCGAGCTCTACATCGAGCACGACGACTTCCTGGAGAACCCGCCCAAGAAGTTCTTCCGCCTGGCGCCGGGGCGCGAGGTGCGTTTGCGCTCGGCCTACTTCATCACCTGTCGCGAAGTGATCAAGAATGCCGCCGGAACAGTCGTCGAGTTGCGCTGCACCTACGACCCGGCGACGCGTGGCGGCAACGCCCCGGACGGGCGTAAGGTCCAGGCGACCATGCACTGGGTATCGGCGCGCCATGCGATCGCGGCGGAGGTGCGGCTCTATCACCCGCTATTCACCCGCCCCGACCCAGGCGCGACGGGCGACGTCCTGAGCGACCTCAACCCGCAGTCCGTCGAAGCGTTGAGCGCGTGCCGGCTCGAGCCCGCTCTCGCACAGGCCAGCGTCGGCGTGGCGGTGCAGTTCGAACGCCTCGGCTACTTCTGTCCCGATCCCGATTCGGAGTCCGGGCGAGCGGTGTTCAACCGGACGGTCGGGCTGCGCGACGCCTGGGCGCGCGTCCAGGCGGCGGGCGCCGCCAATCGCTGAGCGCCGGCGCGCGCCTCACGCTTCGTCGCTGTCCGAGGCGAGTTCTTCGAGGCGCTTGGTGTTCCTGATCGAGATCAGGCGCCCGCGGCGCTCGATGATCCCCTCTTTGGTGAGACGGCCGAGCACGCGGGCGACGGTCTCGCGGGCAACGCCGATCTGACTCGCCATGACGTCGATCGAGGGCGTTGGGCGCAACGGGGCCTCGTGCTGCGACACCTGGCGTTCCCACTGCAGCAGAAACAGGCAGGTGCGTTGCTCGGCGGTGAGGAACGTGAGGTCGCTGATCCGCGAATCGCCCGAGCGGATCGTGCGCGCGAGTTTCTGCAGCATCCAGTGTGCCGCATCGGGCGACGCGAGCACGGCCGACAGGAACGCGGTGCCCGGAATTGCAGCCACCGTGCACGGTGTGATGGCGAGCACCGAGGCCGAGCGTCCGCCGCCGTCGATGGCGGCGAGTTCACCCACGACGTCGCCCGCCGACACGGTCGCGAACGACACGAAACGACCCGAGGCCGAATAGTTGAGGACGCGTGCGCTGCCCGCGAGCAGCAGCAGCACGTCCTGGTCGGGGGCGCCGTGCTCCATGAGGAAAGCGCCGACCGGCACCGTCCGGGTCGGGCTCTGTCGCGCGAGTTGGTCGCGCGTGTCGGAGGGCAGTAGGCCGAACAACGGCGAGGCCAGCGCCAAGCGCTCGCCGGTGATCGAATCGATCGGGCGCGCTGTCGCGGACTTGCGTGTTGCCGGTGCTCTGGCCGTCGTCATCGCTGCGATTCCCCGAGCCCATCTTAGGTGCAGCAACACGAGCCCGCGTGCCGAAAAGACAAGGCGCGACACGCTGTTCCACGCAGTGACAATCGTCACGGGATGCCGGAAACGCCTGTTGTTTCAAATCGGTACGTGGTTAATCGGCTTTCCCGAAGCGGCGCGAGTCCCTAAGGTGGGGGTGGCGCCCACGCCGTGGTCGCCACGATCAGGAGCCTCACCGATGTTGTCGTCGGCGGCGTTTGTCGAGGTTCTGCGGCGCCACGACCGCTTCACCAAAGGCTTGGCCGGCGGCGAACGGGCGACGCTCAAGAACGAGAATCTGTCCGGGCTGCGCCT
>VGES01000009.1 GCA_016869765.1 Alphaproteobacteria bacterium | reverse complement strand
CTGACGTTCATCGTGCGTCGGCTCGACCAATTCGGAAATGTTGCGGATATTCGACATCGTGGTTCTCCTCTCGTTATTTCCAGCCGCCGAACGTGAACCAGACGCGGCCCACGCCGTGCTCGCGGCGCTTGGTGTTCGTACCCCGCGCCGTCGCGAGGAACTCTTCCCGCGGCGTCGAGGCGTAATTGGGAATCCGCACGAGGTGGAGCTTGTCCCTCTTGAACCCGGCCGCCATCAGGGCCCTGGGAAAATCCATGGCGCGGAAGCGCTCGTAGTGCGGCTCGTTGTTATAGAGCGCGTCCCAATCGTAGTAGAAGTTCTGATACGCATCCGTCAGCGCCGTCGGCGGCAACTCCATATGGATCATCGCGCCGCCCGGCTTCAGCATCCGATAGCACTCCTTGAGGATGCGCTGCGTCGCCGGCACCGACACCTCGTGGAAGAAAAAGCTCGAAGTGATCAAGTCGAAGTGGTTGTCCGGAAAGCCGGGCGCTTCGGCGCTGCGCTGGTGGAAGTGCACCGCCAACCCTTGCGCCTCGGCGAGCGCATGGCCGAAGCGCAGGCAAGGCGCACCAACGTCAATGCCGTGAACCTCGGCGTTCGGAAATAGCTCTTTGTACGGGAGCGTGTTCGAGCCTGCGGTGCAACCCATGTCGAGGATGCGCTTGGGCTGAAACTTGGGGAAGCGCGCCTTGAGGTAGTGCGCGATTGAACGCGCTACATCGCCCTTGGGCTTCAGGTTGGACCCGAGCCCACCGTAGAAAACATTGGCGCCGTAGTGATAGATCGCGCCCTGCGCGACGTCGTCCTTGGCGTACTCGCTGTGAAAGCAACCCGGCATCTGATGCACGTCGAGTTGCGTCACGTACCCCGGGATCGCGAGGTTGCGGTCGATCTCGAGGCTGCCGCCGGCCGGACTCTGTCGAGCGGCGTCGCGCGCCGCCTCGATCAGGGTCGGCAGCGAGCGCTCGACTGCCGGCTGCACCGACCACCAGGTCATGAACTGCGCGTTGTAACGGAGGCTCGACCAGGCCTCGTAGATCGGCTCATGGCGCATGGCGCGTCGGATCTCGCGGCCATCCCTGGGCTTACGCCGATTCACGTGTTCGAAGCGTGGCTCGACCTTCTGCTCGTAGACCGTCTTCATGTCCCTGGCGAAGTCCATGAGGACTTTCTTGCGCAGGATCGAAATGAAGCGTTGCCGGTGCCCTTCGTCGTGCGACGGCTCGACCAACTCGCCGACGTTGCGGATCTTGCCCACGCTCTTCCCCTGTCACGCCTTGCCTAGTGTCCGGCTTCGAGCTTTTCAGCCTCTTCGTGCAGGATCTGGAATACCCGTCCGATGTAGGCGTCCCGCCGTGCGGTCCGCTCGGTTTCTTCGGCGTCGCCCGGACGATAGGCTTCGATGTCCTTGCGCCGCACCACCCCGTTCTTGTCGAGCAAGCGCTCGATCGTCTCGATGCGATCCATAGCCACCGAGAGTTCCTGGGTCAGCATGATGATGAACGAGAATATCTGGTCGTTTGCCGGGTCGCGGTAAAAGCCCGCGCGCTTTCCCTTGGCGTGGATCGGCAACCTGACCGGCTGGCCACCGTTGCTTTTCGCTTTCGTCCCGTTGGTCTTCTTTCTTGCCTTCGCCATCACGTCCTCCTAATACGGAAAGGGCCGAGCAGATCATGCCCGGCCCTTGTCACTTCTTGGTTGATCTAGGTCATCCCGACCCGGGCGGCTATCTCTTCCAGCCGCCGAAGGTAAACCACACGGCGCCGCCGCCATGGTCGCGCCGCGCCGTCTGCCCGCGCCCCTCGACCACCGCCTTGAACTCCTCGGGCTTGGTCGTGGCGTAGTTCGGGATCCGGATCATCTCCAGGTCCTTCTTCTTGAAGCCTGCTTCCACCAGGGTCTTCGGGAAGTCGAGGTTGCGGAACGCCTCGTAGTGCGGTTCGTTGTTATAGAAGGCGTCCCAGTCGAGATAGAAATTGTAGTAGGCGTCCGTCAGGGCCGAGGGGGGCAGCTCCATGTGCAGCACGAGGCCGCCCGGTTTCAGGATGCGGTGGCACTCCTTGAGCACGTTCCTCGTCGCCGGCACCGAGAGCTCGTGGAAGAAGAAGCTCGACGTGATCAGGTCGAAGTAATTGTCCGGGAAATTCGTCTTCTCGGCGCTCTGCTGACTGAAGTGGATCGCGTGCCCCTCGGCTTCGGCCCGCGCGTGGCCGAAACGCAAACACGGCGCGCCGACGTCGATGCCATGCACCTCGGCCTGCGGGAAGATTTCCTTGTAGGGCATCGTGTTCGAGCCGGCGGTGCAGCCCATGTCGAGAATGCGCTTGGGCTTGAAGCCCTTGTGCTTCAGGTACTGCGCGATGGTCTGGCCGACCGAACCCTTGTTGCCACGGCGGTGCGCCAAGCCGCCGGAAAAGACGGTCGTTCCATAGAAGTAGACGGCACCCTGGGCGACGTCGTCCTTGGTGAACTCGGTCTGAAAGCACCCCGGCATCTGGTGCACGTCGAGCTGGCTGACGTAGCCGGGGATATGCAGCTTGTTATCGAGTTCCAACGATCCACCGGCCGGATTGGCGAGATGCGCGTCCTTGGCCGCCTGGATCAACTCCGGCAACTGTCGCTCCACGGCCGGCTGAACCGACCACCAGGTCATATATTGCGCGTTGTAGCGAAGGCTCGACCACGCTTCGAAGACCGGCTCGTGCAGCATCGCGCGGCGGATCTCGCGTGCGTCCTTGGGCGCTTTCCCGGTGCGGCGCTTGTGTCGCCCCGCCACTTTCTTCTCGTAGACCGTCTTCATGTCCTTGGCGAAATCGACCAGGACCTTCTTGCGGAGCACCGAGACGAAGCGCTGGCGATGGACCTCGTCATGGGTCGAGTCGAGCATCCGGCCGACGTTCTTGATGTTGGCATGAGCGTCCATGGGAACCTCCGGTGGAACGGTTGACATATCTTAGCCCAGCCGCGTGCCCCGGCGCAGCCTTCCCCGCACGCTTGGCTGCGGCCCGCCGTCGCGGTATGCCTTGAGACTCAGGAAGGATCCCATGGCCGACATCGAAATTTTCAGCGCCAACGCCTGCCCCTACGCCCAGCGGACACGCTTCATGTTGACCGAGAAGGGCGTCCCGTTCTCGTTGACCGAGATCGATCTCCGCAACAAGCCCGCCTGGTTCAAGGACGTCTCGCCCTACGGCAAAGTGCCGGTGATCCGTCACCGCGGCCAGGTGATCTACGAATCGGCGATCATCAACGAGTACCTCGAGGAGGTGTTTCCCGAGCCGCCATTGATGCCCCGGGACCCGGCTGAACGCGCCAAGGTGCGGATCTGGATCGACTACGCCAATGCGCGCCTCGCCGGTCCGTTCTTCTACTTGTTGATCGAAAAAGACCCGGCCAAGCGCGCGCAGCACGCCAAGGACTTCATCGCGGCGATCGCGTTCGTCGAGGAGCACGCGTTCGGCAACGGTTGGACCGGCCCCTACTGGCTGGGCAAGGCCCTGTCGCTCGCCGATCTCACGTACTTTCCTTATGCGGAGCGGTTCTCGCTGCTCGAGCATTACCGCGGTGTCGATGCCTTCGCGGGCAACACTAGGCTCAAACGTTGGTTCGGCGCGATGCTCGAACGGCCGGCCGCGAAGGCCACCGGCAACAGCCGTGCGTTCTACATCGAGAAATACAAGGACCTGGTCGCCGCCTGATCAACGACAGGTTACCTTGTAGTGTGGTCCAGTAGGGGGCTTGAGGTTGATATTGCGGGCGACGCTGAGGTAGCGCGTGCGCCCTAGTCCCCAGTTGATCTCCGTCGACACGGCGGCGACGAAGAGGGCCTTCCCATAACGGTTCTCTTTGGTCACGACGTCAAGCGCGACAGAACATCATCGGCAGGAAACTTTGTCAGCTCGGCGATCATAACTTGATCCCGATGTACTGGCTGCATCCTATCGCCAATTCGCCTCGAACACAGCGTAGAGCGTGAAGCGCCGCTGAACCGCCATGCATAGCCCGCTCACCTGATCTATCCCCCTTCTTTAGGTAAGGCCAACGGCCTAGTCAGCGGCACGCCACCTTGAACAACGGGCCCGCGCCGAACTCGTCGGCAGCGACGTAGCGGGTCCGTCCGTCACGCCAGTCAATTTCAGCCGAAAGAGCAGCGATGATGTCGTCCTCATTGGAAAGTCCGTAGAGCACGCGGATTCCCGAAATCTTGTTGAGGGCGAGATCGAGGTCGTCGGCGATCAACTGGAGATCACCGACTGGCGCGGGGGAGAGAGGAAAGGTCTGGTTGCTCTTCTGAAACGTAATCAGGTAGCCCGAAGGCCCCTGTGTGATCCGCATGTAAATCGCGGCGTTCGGACCGTCGGTGGTGAAGCAGCCCAACAGGTCGGGATTGGCGTGCGCGGTGGGGGCTCCTGACAGAGCCCCCATGCCCGCCCCCAATGCCAGCAAGACCGGGCCGAGGGTGTGACGTCTCAAGACCCCATCTCCATGGGGAGCGTCGGGTCGTTGCCCCATTCGGTCATCGAAGCATCGTAAAGCTGCACGTTGTCGTGGCCGAGCAGGGCCAGTGCGAACGCATCCGTCGTGGCCGAGATGCCGCCACCACAGTAGGCCACGACCTTGGGCGCGGCCATCGCCTTCACCGGGGCGAAGGCTCTGCGCAGTTCGTCGGCCGACTTGAAGGTATACGTGCCGTCGTTCAGCAGCGTGCGCGCCGAGACGTTGACGCTGCGCTTGATGTGGCCGGCGCGACCATATTGCAGGCGTTCACCGGAATGGAGTTCGGGCGCCAACGCGTTGATGAGCACGGTCGATTGCTCGTCGATCGCCTTCAGGACGCCTTCTTTGCCGATGAACATATGGGGACGCGGTCGGGATACGAACGTCGCCTTGGGATAGGTACTCGCGGCTTTTTCGACCGGTCGCCCCTCCTGCACCCACTTCTCGAAACCGCCGTTCACGACGGCGCAGTTGTCGAACCCGTGGTGGCGCAGGTTCCACCACATGCGGGTCGCCCACCACGTCGGACCGATGTTGTAGAGCACGACGCGTACGCCGTCGCCGATCCCGAGCGCGGAGGCAATCGCCACGAATTCGTCGCGCGGCGGCAGCATGTAGTTCAGGTGGTGCTGCTTGTCTTTGAACTCGTCTTTCAGGTCGATGAACGCGGCCCCCGGGATGTGGCCCGCTTCGTACTTGGCGCGACCGTTCTCCGAGCGATAGCCCTTCTCCTTGTCGTAGGTCATGTCGACCGTGCAGTCGAAGATCCGCAGGTCAGGGTCCTTTAGGTGCTGGGCAAGCCACTCGGTCTCGACCAGGTATTCGGGATGGGCGTAACCGGCCACGTCGTCCTCCGTTGTTGTTGCTAGTCTAGTCGTCCGCCGTATCGGGAGCGATTCAGCCGAGGGTCGCTTGGCGCGTGTCGCCCGCCGGGCCCATGTGATCGAGCGGCCCGCTGCTCCAACACAGGAGCGTAGCGCCGCCGTCACTTCCCTCGCCTGCCCCGCCGAAGGCCGCATCCGGCAGCAGGCAGCGATAGCCCCAACGCTTCATATGAACGCCATCGGGACCGCCGGTGCGGTAATCGCCCTCGAGCACGAACCACTCGCGCTGGGCCGCGCTCATTCGCCGTCCCGCTGGCGAGCGCCACCCGGCGGGAATCTTCACGATGAACGTACAGGCGCCCGTCGTGCGATCAGTCGACAACAGGCGAACCCGTTCGCCGGTCGGTTCGCCTTCGAGTCGCCAGTCCTCCCAAGGCAGATCGGCGGTTGCACGTCGACTGATCGGCGTTCGCGCGTTGGTTTGTCCCGGCAGCACTTGACGCTCGTCGTCCCGCCGCCATGGGCGCCCCCTGGGCAACTCCCCGTTGACGTAACTCATCGGGCCGGAAAACCGCATGAGGATCTCGGCGCCGATGTCGGTCGCATCATCGGGGCTGTGGAGGAACCCCTTGGGGAAGAACAGATAGTCGCCCGCGACGTAGGTGGTCTCGGGATCGCCCACCATGCGGCCCGAGAGAAACAACGCCTCCTCGTCGACCGGAAGATAGTGCGGGCGTCCACCGCCGCTGCCCTTGAAGCCCGCCGGCTCGTTCACCAGCCACAGATGGCCGCCCGTTTCGGGATCGCGGTTGAGTTCCTTCAACCGAACGTAGTTGGGTTTGCCGACGTTGAACTCGCGCCAGGGCATCGCAGCGGCGTCGAGGTGAAGGACTGTGGGAAACATCGCGACCTCCGATCGATCATTTTGCCACGACAGCCTCGGTCTGGGGCATGATGGCGCGCCAAATCGGAGGACCCATGCCAGCCCTACCCAAGCTCTACGGCGATATTCGATCGCGCGCCACGCGCTGCCTCTGGGCGTTCTACGAAATGGGCGTCCCCTTCGAGCACGTGCCGTTGAGCCACGGCTCGGGCGAAACCAAGACGCCGGCATTCCTCGCCATCAATCCGGCCGGAAAGACCCCGGCGCTGGTCGACGGCGACCTGGTACTGACCGAATCGCTCGCGATCAATCTGTACCTTGCGCAAACCTACATGACGCCACTGTGGCCTAGGGACAAGGACGCTCAGATGCACGTGTTGCAGTGGACGTTCTGGGCGGCCACCGAGGCTGAACCACCGGCCGTGCAACTGGCGATCCACCGTGTGATCGCGGCGCCGGAGAAGCGCGACCCGGCCAAAGCCGCCCAGGCGGAGAAATCGTTGGCACCGCGCTTGGATCATCTCGACCGCCATCTCGAGAAATCCGGGCGCTACATCCTGGGAGATCGATTTTCGTTCGCTGATGTCAATGTGGCCTCGGTGCTCAATTTCTTGCGTCGGGCCAAGGTCGACATGACCGCCCATCCCCACGCCGACCGCTGGCTCCGCGAATTGGAAGTCCGCCCGCAGTACAAGAAGGCGCACGGGTTCGACTAGGCATGGCCCTTCCCCGCCTCTATGGCGATCACAACTCGCGGGCCAACCGCTGTTTGTGGACGCTCTACGAACTCGGCCAACCTTTCGAGCATGTGCCGATGGCCTCGGGCGTCGGCACGAAGGACGCGGCGTTCCTCGCGATCAACCCGTGGGGCAAAATTCCGACCTGGGTCGAGGATGATTGGGTGCTGAGCGAGTCGCTGGCGATCAATCTTCACCTGGCGCGACGCACTGCGTTGTGGCCAAAACCGCCGCAAGATCGGGCCCGGGCAATGCAGTGGACGATGTGGGCCGCAACGGAAGCCGAACCGAATTTCTTCGCCGTCGCGCGCCATCGCGTGTTGCGCCCGCCCGAGCGTCGCGAGGAGCGCGTCGCGATCGAGGGGGAGCAAGCCTTGCGTCCCCGCCTGATGTACCTCGACCTCCACCTGCGCGGTCGCGACTTTCTATTGGGCGATCGTTTCACCGTTGCCGACATCAATGTCGCGGGTGTCTTCTCCCTGTTGCGCGCCTCGCGCATCGACCTGGCGCCCTTTCCGTCGTTCGACGGCTGGTTGGCCCGCTTGGAGGCCCGACCGACCTACGCCAAGGCGCACGGACGCTAAAGCGCCATCAGCACGCCCAGTTCACGCACGTCCTTCATCGCTTCGAGGTTGTCGACCGCGTGAATGATGGCGTCCAGTTGCTTGGCGCTGGCCGGGCGCGCGGCGAACTTGCCACAGCGCCGGAACTTGTCGATCACTTCGGGGCGGCTCATCGGTTTCCCGGGATGGCCCTTCATCGTGTCGATGCGACGTTCGATCGTGCGGCCCGATTTCAAATGGACTCTGAGCATTTGCGGCACGAAGGCGATCTCGCTGGTGACGCCGGGAAACAACGCGACGTTGACCCGACGGGCGAGCGCCCCTACGGCTGGATCGGCGATGCGCTCCTCGGTGAAATCTTCGAGATAGAGTCCGCGGCGGATGACCGCAACCGCAACACAGTAGGCGCCCGACACGATCGCTTCGACCACGGGATGGCCATCGGCCTTGGCCCACGGCTTGCCCGAGACGCCGAACGCATTGGGCGGCAGGTATGCATCGATCGAGGCAATCTGTTCGGCCTTGAGATCGTGCTCCGCCGCCAACTCAAGCGCCGCATCGACGATACCGTGATTGTCGCGGGCGCTCGGCCAGGGCTTGAGCGCGAGTTCCTTTAGGTGAAAGTACCGCCCGAGATCCTTGGTGAGCGGCGCCGGGTCGTATTCGCCGCGCTCATAGAGGTTGTAGTAGCCATAGGGGCCTTCGAGGAAATGCCGGGCACCGGTCAGGCCATTGCGGGCGAGCGTCGCGGCCACCACGCCGTTGCGCGCGGCAAAACCGGCATGAAACCGCTTGACCGTCGCGCCGTCGCGCAGCGGCTGGACGTTCGCCGCGCATTGACTGTAGGCCACGCCACAAGCGTTGAGCACGCCTTCGAACGGTAGTCCGAGCAAGCGTGCGACGGCCCCTGCCGTCCCCAGCGCGCCGCAGGTCCCCGTGGGGAGAAACTCTTGGCCCTTGCGCCTTGCATGGCCCATGCGCGAAATGAGCTCGGCCCCGGCCGTCACGGCGGCGATAATGTCGCGGCCGTTACGCCCGCCTTCGGCTTCTGCCATCGCTAGCACGCCCGGCAGCACCGAAGGCTGGGTGTGCAGCATCGCGTCATCGAGCGTGTCGTCGAAGTCCCGCGCGGTGGACATCGCGCCGTTGACCATCGCAACCGAGGAGCTGGGTAGCTTCAGGCCATGGCCGTAAAGCGTCGCCTCCGGGTTGCCGCCCCACTGCCGGATCATCTTGACGGCGGCGTCGATCCCCGGAGCGGTCGACCCGGCGAGCGCCACGCCGAACGAATCGAGGATCAGCTCCTTGACCTTGGCGACCACGTCGGCCGGCAGGTCCTCGTATCGCAGATTGGCGGCGTAGCGCGCCAGGGTGATGCCGGCATCCTCGCGCTTCGCTGAATCCGTCATGTCGATTCCTTTCGATTACAGATCTGCACCGCGTACGGCGAAGCGCCCGCCGAAGCGATCGATCAGCGAGCCGCAAGCCGGTGAACACGAACGGCATCGCTGCCGGCATCTTGATCATGAAGAACAGCTGTCCCGGCTTGGCACCGATGATACGGCCGTCAGCCACGAGCGGCGTCGCGCTGCATGGTGCGACGCACCTCTTCGGCGACCACGCGCTCGATTCGCTCATAGAGCGCACCGAACGCGGGATCGCCACGGCGTCGCGGCCGCGGCAGGTCGTTGACGATAATCTCTTTGATCTTGGAGGCCGGCCCCGCGTTCATGACACCGATGCGATCGGCGAGGATGATCGCCTCGGCGATGTCGTGGGTGATGAACAGCATCGTGCGTTTGGTCTCCTGCCATATCCGGGCGAGTTCGTCCTGAAGCGTTGCTCGCGTCTGCGCATCGAGCGCAGCAAACGGCTCGTCCATCAGCAGCACGTCGGAGACGCACACGAGCGCGCGAGCAATCTGGATGCGCTGCTTCATGCCACCCGAAAGCTGGTGGGGGAATTTGTGGCCCTGGCCCTTGAGCCCGACAAGCTCGAGCGCCCGCTCGGCACGCTGACGTCGCTCGGCCTTCGAAATACCGGCGACGCGGAGGCCGAACTCGACGTTGTCGACGGCCGTGAGCCAACCGAGAAGGGAATCGTCGCCCTGGAAGATGACGACGCGGTCGACACCCGGTCCATCCACGGGCTTGCCGCCCACGCGGATCGAACCGCCGTTCGGTCGATCGAACCCCGCCAACAGGTTGAGGACCGTGGTCTTGCCGCACCCAGACGGGCCGAGGAGGAGGAAGAACTCCCCCTCACCCATCGTGAGTTGCAAGTTCGCCAGGACGGCCGCCCCGCCCTGGTGATAGTGGAACGAGATGTCGTCGAAGACGACGTATTCGCCGGACAGCACTACGACGTCACGCGCGCAGCGGCGGCTTCCGTGAGGTGGTCGACGTTGATGACCTGAGCGCCGGCCGCGCCGGCGGCAAGTGGAAACAACTCGCCACGAGTGAAACGCATGAGGTCCCTCCCCTTGTCAGACCCGACGTGCTCGCGGGCCGCGTCACGCCAAGTGTATACGTGGGCGGTTGAAGCGCACAACCGAGGGACGGATATGAGAGCGATCGTCATTCACGCGCACGGTGGGCCGGAGGTCATGCGCTACGAGGACGTCCCGACACCGGTGCCCGCTGCCAACGAAGTGCTCGTCAAGATTCACACGGCCGGCGTCAATCATCTCGACCTCGATGTGCGTCAGGGCGTGGCGGGCTACCAGATTCCCTTGCCCCACGTCATGGGAAGCGAAGGCGCCGGTGAGGTGGTCGCTTTCGGCCGCGAGGTCACGGCGTTTCGCGCCGGCGATCGCGTGATGCCCGCCTCGGCCCTGTCGAGCGGCTCGTGCCGTCACCTGGATTGTCGGTGCCAACGGGGCCTCGACAACCTGTGTCACAACTTCGGGCGCCTGGGACTGACCTGTTGGGGAACATTCGCCGAGTACATCGCGGTCGCGCCGCACAATCTCGTCCGCCTACCCGACGGTCTCAGCTTCGAAACCGCCGCCGCCGGGCGCACGACATTCTCCACCGCCTGGGAACTCGCGATCAACCAGGGTGGAGTCCGCGAAGGAGAGACCGTTGTCGTCAACGGTGCCGGTGGCGGCGTTGGCACGGCAGCGATCCAGGTCGTCAAGCGGGCGGGGGCGCGGGTGATCGCGACCGTCGGGTCGCGCGATAAGGCCGGGCGCGTGTTGGCCCTCGGCGCCGACGCGGTGGTCAACTACCGCGAAGACGACATGGCGGCCGAAATTCGCCGTCTGACCCATGGCCAAGGGGCCGACCTCGCTATCGAGACGGTGGGCGGACCCGTACTCAAAGCGACGATCGAGGCGATGGCGCCCGGCGGGCGTATCGCCATCGCTGGGGCGCATGCCGGCGAACAGGTGACGATCGACATCGTCAAACTCTTCCGTCGGCAGATTCGCATCCTCACGACCTCGTCCTATCCGAAAGCCACCACGGCGACCGTGTTCGGCGAGTTGGCGAAGGGCCACCTGAAGCCCGTCGTGGCGGCTGCCTTCCCCTTGGCGGAGGCGTCCGAAGCCGTAGAACTCCTGGCCGGTCGTACGGCCGTGGGCAAGATATTGCTGCACGGCTAATCCCAGGATTGTCTATTGACCGCTCCCCCGCCACGGGGAGAATCCCCCCGACCCGATCGATGGTCCACCCACAACCGGAGGAACGATGGCAATCACGATCTATGGCAGCGCCCGCTCGCGCGCGAACCGCTGCACCTGGGCGCTCAAGGAGATGGGCGTGTCCTACGACCAGAAGGCGCTCACGCCCGATCAGCTCAAAGGCGCGGACTACCTCAAGGTCAACCCACAGGGCAAAGTGCCGACGATGCAGGATGGCGACCTGACGATGTCGGAATCGCTCGCGATCAACATGTACTTCGCCCGCAAATACAAGAAGCTGTGGCCCGCCTCGGAGAAGGACCAGGCGGCGGCCGAGCAGTGGGCGCTGTGGTCGGCGACAGAGGCCGAGCCGCACGCGATCACGATGCTGGTCGAGCGCGCGTTCAAGCCGGCAGACAAGCGTGACGCGGCCAAGGCCAATGCGGCCGAGGAAGCGTTCAAGCCCCGCATGGAGTACTTGAACACGTACCTGGCGAACCGCAAGTACCTGATCGGCAGCGACTTCACGATCGCCGATCTCAACGCGGCCGCGTGCATCGCCGCGGCAGTGCCGGGCGGCTTCAAGATGGAAAGCTACCCCAACGTGAAGCGCTGGCTCGATGCCTGCACGTCCCGTCAGGCCTACAAGGACACCCGCGCGTAAGGTTGATCAGACGCGGCGATGAAGAAGGGCCCTGCGGGGCCCTTCTTTGTTGCTGGGACACCGCTTAATCCCGCTGCGTGCGCGTGTTCTTCTCACCGGGCGTAGATGAAGGCACGGCGCCGCCGCGCTAGCGCGTGCACACCGGCCTGAACGATTATGACGGCCCAGAGGACAAGCAGCTGCCAAAGTTGGACCGGGCTCGAGGACCCATAGGCACTTCCGTTTGGCACGAATTGCCAGTGCGACGCATACGATGTGAGCGCCCATGCCACCAGGACGCCCAAGGAAACGAGTTGATAAGGGCCCTTCATTCCATGCGGCAATCGCCACGCTGAAACCACCAGGATCGCGCCCGCGGCCAGGGCTAGGTACGCGGGCAGCATGGCGATACTCAGGTGGTCGCGCGGGTTGGTCGACGCCTCCATGAGGCCAAAGAATCGCAAGGTCGCCTCCGCCGCGGTCAACAGGAACGCGGGGTAGAGCCACCAGCTCAACATTCCGAAGAGACGCATCTTCAGCCTGGCTCACTTTCCGGCTTGGCGACGGTGCTTACGCCGAAACTCGTTGCCACGTCCTGGCGGCCCTCACGACACCGGTCCGACCGGGCCCTTCGGTGGTGCCGCTAGCGCACGCCCACGTCGCGCCCACAGCACCGAGCCGATCAGGAACACCACAGTGCCCATTGGCGCATGCGTCACGACATAGGTCCACTCGGCTGATTTGTGGGCTGAGCGGGCGGCTGTCGACCACGCCTCCAAATCAACAAACCGAGCAAGAACGCCGCCGTTCCGAGCCAGACAAGTATTTGCGCGGCAGCAACCGTGTCATTGTCGTGACTTCGGGCCTGCGCCCCCTCGAACCCACCGATTAGTGCTGGGAAGATTGCTAATACCCACGATGGATAGTTTCCATGCCGGTCCCGTTTTCGGGCTGAACTGCCGGAGATAGGCGATGATCAAAACGACCACAAAGAGACAAAGAAACGCGCCATCGATCAGGGCAAGCTCGGCGAACGGGAACCCGCCGAAGTAGACGAGCTTCCAGGAAAAGAGGACCGCAAAGAAGGGGATCGCGAGGGAGGAGCGCGGTTCCCCATCCGAAGCGATCCGCCCCTTGGAGGGACCTTCCTCCCCGGTTGCCCACAGCGCGAAAGAAGCGATGACCAAACCGGTCCCTAACAAGACCATTGTCTGGCCGGTTGCAACCTGCTGATCGGACCGCAAGAAGCTGCCCAATAGCGCGACGACCGCCCCCGGCATCGCCAACTTGACTTTCCACGATGGTGCGTTTTGAGGACCAATCGGGAGAAGGATGGCAACGTTCAACAGAAGGTACAGACCGAGGATTCCCCCGTCGCCAATATCAACCGAGTTCGTGAACGGGTACGCCCCCAGATAGAGCGCCTTCCAAGCGTAAATGACCACTGGAATGACGAGGGCAAACTCGGCGCGGGCGCGGAGGGCGAGTCTTCTCTCGATCGTCCACCCCGTCAGGGCCGATGTCCAAAGATCGGCGATGATCTTCCCGATCGGTCGGCGAGGGACGTTGTGCACCGGCCCTTCGATGATAGTCGGAGCCGCCATCGCGCCGGGGCCACTCGCAACATCGCTGCTAGCATCGGTGATCTTTGGCGGCTCGCTGTCAGCCAACGGATCGCCCTCCGCCAGTGCGCGCGAGAACAACACAGGTAACAGGAAAGAAGCGGCGATCACAGCGTAGAACGCCGCTGCAATCTTGAGTGCCGCGACGGTCACCTGCGGCACGAAGATCCAGGCGATCAGGAACGGAGCGAAATAGGCGGCGGTCGCCATGATTGCCGTCGCCCGCCGAAACGGTAGGGCGATCTCGCCGAGCAGCGGGAGCGTGCCCCAAGTCTCGTCCTGCTTTCGGCGATCACCAGCCATCACGAAACGGGGCCGATCGGTCCCGGCGTCAGCGGTTTCTGCGCGTGCCCACTTCGAGCCCACAGCATCAATTGCATCGCAATACCGCGCCCGACCGGCACGTCCCAGCAATTTCGTGGGAGCCTGTTTGTCTCATTCGAGGTGTCCCCGCGAGCGGTACTTGCGCCGAAACTCGTTGCCACGTCCTGGTGGCCGTCACGACACCGGTCCGACCGGGCCCTTCGGTGGTGCCGCTAGCACCCGCCCACGTCGCGCCCACAGCACCGAGCCGATCAGGAACGCTACAGTTCCCAACCAGACCAGCACCTGCCCAATGATGTCCTGTTGGCCGGCTTCAGCGATCGCCTCGAGGAACCCTCCGCATACCGCGATCACCATCCCGGCCGAGGCCAACAGGACTCTCCAGGTTGGCCGGTTCCGCGGACCGATCGGCAGATAGATCGCGACAAGGAGGACACCGGCCAGGGCAAGAAGCGCCCAATCGCTCCAATCCGGCGGGTCCACGAACGGCCACGCCCCGAGGTAAGCAAGCTTCCATGCATAAATCACGAAGAAGATGTTACTGACGAGATAGGTCCGTGCCACAAGGGCCTGATTCTGTTCCTGATCCCAAACGTTCATCGTTGGCTTCCTTCCGCCGTCGATCACGGCCGCGACTGGCGGTCCGCGATCGTCCCGCACCGGACCCATCCCTTCCCTCGCGATCACCGGTGGGACGACGTGGGTCAGTAGTATCTCGCTCTCCTGTGTTTCGCGCCCGGACTTTTCATCACCTTCGGCCTCCGTTGGGGCGACATCGGTCAGCAATATCTCGTTTTCGCGCGCCGCCTGCTCCCGCGCGCGGCGCCGTCGACGCGACTCTCGCTCCGCCCTCCCAATCGCAACCCAGTTATAGTCCGTCCGACTTCCTTCGGCCGCGATTCGGATCACAATCCCGAGCCAGAGCACCAGGAACGCGATCGCGGCATAGACACCAATGGCGACGGCGACCCCAACGATGGTCATCTCGGGATCAAATGCCCAAACGAGCGACAACACCGCGAAGTAGATCACGGATACCCAGAGCGCCGGACCAAAGGGCAGAAGGTTCGTTTCGTCGAGCGGTTGCGGGGTTGCCCAAAACGCCCCACGCAGAGGGGAAACCTACTGGGTCAGCAATACCTCTGGCTCGGGAGCACCCTCGTCGGTGAGCAGTGTCTCGCTCTCAGGCGCCAGCGGAGCCTCCTCGGCCGGAAGGATCTCTCGCTCGGAGACCGAGGGGGCCTCTTCGGTCGGCAACACCTCGCCCCCGGGGTCCGAGCGTTCGTCATCGTTTATCAATGGTTCGATGTCGCGCTCCGTCCGTTCCCATTCTTCGCGTTCTGCCCTGCGTACCGCCGATCGGTGCATCAACACGAAGTACGCCGCCGCGGCGATCAAAAGGAAGCCGTACGACGGTAGCCGGGAGACGAAACAGATTATCGCCATCACAAACGCCAGGCCGGCATTGATAGCCCAGGTCCTACGACGCTGGACGTTCGTCACGACTCGTTCCTCGACTCCTTCCTTCCGTTCCTCATCTGTGAGGTTCCTCGTTAGTCTCCATCCATCGTCGGAGGCCGCAGCGACTGGCGGTTCGCGATCGTCCAACACCGGACCGGCTGGGGCGATCGCCGGATCGGCAACAACCTCGCGGTCCGAAAATACTTCCGGCCCCTCTCGCAGAGGGGAAACCTCCTGGGTCAGCAATACCTCTGGCTCGGGAGAAACTTCGTCGGTGAGCAGTATCTCGCTCTTGGAGTCTCGAGAAGCCTCTTGGGCCGGCAACGTCTTGTTCTTCGTGGTCGCCGGAGCGTCATCGGCCATTAGCAACTCGAGGTCGCGCTCGGTCCGTTCCCATTCTTCGCGTTCTGCCTTGCGTACCGCCGATCGGTGCGCCAACGCGGCTACCGCCGCCACGACGATCAAGAGCAAGGCGTAGTACGGTAGCCCATTGGCGAAACAAACCATCGCTGCAACGAACGCCGATATGGCGACCGGAAGGAGCATGGTTCAGCCGCGTCCGCTGGCCCCAACCTGCAGGACCTCACCACAGCACAGCACGTTCAATGGCATCGCAACACCGCGCGCGATCATCACGTCCTTTGGATACGCATTCTTCGAGGATCCTTCATCATGGCACCCGTCGTGACTCACGGCGTGTCTGCCTTCACGCGTCGTTGGTGATGGCGCCCCGCCGCCATGCGAGCATGTGCACACCGGCCTGAGCGATCACGACCACCCAGAACACGATCACCTGCCAAAGCTCGACGTCGCGCGGCCATCCGTAGGCTTCCCAGCCTGGGACCCCTGGCAACCCAAAAAGGGTGAGCACCCACGCCCCCGAGATGCAAAGGGAGATGATTCGGTAGGGCCCCTTCAAGCGGTGGGGCAGACGCCATATCAAAACCAACGCAACCAACGAGGCCGCAGAAGCGACGTACACAGACAACCCGCCACCCATGAAATAGGCCAGGCTCTTCGCCGGCCACCCGAAATCAAAGAATCGCTCGGTTGCATTCACCGCGGTGAGCAGGAACGCAGGATAAAACCACCAGATCGACCATCCGAAGAAACGCATCGCTCAACCTTTGCTGTCGGCTTGGCTTTCCCGTTTGAGGTCCTCTATTGCACCTGCGCAAAGATCGGTGCTCCAGCGTTCACCGGACGACAGCGCCGGAGCGCCGCCGCTTGCTGGTTCTAAACCACTCGTACCTTGAGCGTGGCGCCGTCCGAACCCACCACTTCGACCGTCTGACCCTTGGCGAGCGTGTCGCTCGCCCCTGTCTCGGCGATCCAGATCGAGTCATCCAAGTGGATCCGTCCCCGTCCGTTGGTCAGGTCCTCGTGCAACTGCACCCGCCGTCCGACGTACTGCTGCGCACGCATGTTCAACCCCGGATGGTCGGTCGGCGTCGGGTTGCGCGGCACCCAGCGCTGCCAGACGACCGACGCGGCCACGGCGAGGAGCGCAAAAACGAGGAACTGATATCGCCAGTCGAAATCGGGAACGATGAGCAACAGGAGACCCACGAGGCCGGCGGCGATCGCCGGTCCGATCAGGAACATCGTGACGGTGAAAACTTCGAGGATCAGAAGCGCGACGCCGAGCGCCCACCAGTGCCAGAACGAAATCGAGTCGAGCCAGCCGAGCACGGTGTCCATGATCGCTCCTATTCGGCGGGACGCGGTCCCGAACCCCAGGGCGCCGACGGTCGGTCGGGTCCACCGCGCGGTGTTCCGCCGCCATCGCTGAGCGCCGCCTTGGCCAACTCGGCGATGCCGGCGATCGAGCCGATGACCCCGGCCGCTTCGACCGGCAGGATCAACGTCTTCTGATTGGGCGACGAGGCCATGACTTCGAGCGCGCGGACGTATTGCTGGGCGACGAAATAGTTGATCGCCTGAACGCTGCCCCGGGCGATCGCCTCCGAGACCATCGTCGTCGCTTTGGCTTCGGCTTGCGCCGCGCGCTCGCGGGCCTCCGAATCACGGAAAGCGGCTTCCTTGCGCCCCTCGGCTTCGAGGATCGCCGATTGCTTCTGCCCCTCGGCGCGCAGGATCGCCGACTGCTTCTGGCCCTCGGCGGTGAGAATTTCGGCGCGCTTCTCGCGCTCGGCCTTCATTTGCATCGCCATGGCGTTGACGAGATCGCTGGGCGGCGCCAGGTCCTTGATCTCGATGCGCGTGACTTTGACACCCCATGGGTTGGTCGCCGCATCTACGACGCGGAGCAGACGGTCGTTGATCTCGTCGCGCTTGGACAGCACGTCGTCGAGCGGCATGCCACCGATCACCGAACGGATGTTGGTCTGGGCGAGGTTGCTGATCGCGACCCCGAGATTGGCGACCTCGTAAGCCGCCCGCGCCGCGTCGATCACCTGATAGAACACGATCGCATCGGTGCGCACGGTGGCGTTGTCGTGGGTGATCACGTCCTGCGAGGGAATTTCGAGCACCGATTCCTGCATCGACACGCGCTTGCCGACGCGATCGATGATCGGGATGATCAGGTTGAGCCCAGGCGTGAGCGTTCGCACGTAGCGACCGAATCGCTCGAGCGTGTATTCGTGCGCCTGTGGGACCGTCTTCACCCCGGCCAACACCAAAATGATCGCGAAAACGACGATCGCGATGACGAAGATCAGAAACGGGCTGACGATGGCGGTGGTCATGCGGCTCCCCTGCATCGCGGCGAACGGTCAAGGATGACGGCCATCGCCGACCTAAGGCAAGGTCTATCCTGGCCAACCGCAGTTTCGTTGACACTGAAGCCCCATTTGCCCCTAATGCCCGCGCCATGAACCAAGACCTCGCCGGGAAAAGCGCCGTCGTCACGGGATCGACCAGCGGCATCGGGCTCGGGATCGCGCGAGCGTTGGCCCAGGCTGGGGCCAACGTCATGCTCAATGGCTTCGGTGACGCCGCCGCCATCGAGACCCTGCGCCACGAGATTGCCAGGAGCAGCCGCGGCAAGGTGCTCTATTCCAACGCGGACATGGCCAAACCCGACGAGATCGCGGCGATGGTCGCGCAAGCCGAGAATGTGTTCGGAGCCGTCGACATCCTGGTCAACAACGCCGGCATCCAGTTCGTGGCGCCGGTCGATGAATTTCCCATCGCCAAATGGGACGCGATCCTCGCGATCAATCTGTCATCGGCGTTTCACACCATCCGCGCCGCGCTACCAGGCATGAAATCGCGGGGCTTCGGCCGCATCGTCAACATCGCCTCGGCCCACGGCCTGGTCGCTTCACCGTTCAAAAGCGCCTACATCGCGGCCAAACACGGCGTGCTCGGCTTGACCAAGACCGTGGCCCTCGAGACGGCGACCCTCGATGTCACCTGCAACGCGATCTGCCCAGGGTACGTGCGCACGCCGCTCGTCGAAGGCCAGATCGCCGAGCAGGCCAAGGCCCACGGACTGCCGCGCGACAAAGTGATCAGCGACATCATCCTGGCGGCCCAGCCCAACAAACGTTTCATCGAGGTGGAGGAGGTCGCCGGAATCGTCCTGTTCCTGTGTGGCCCAGCCGCTCGCTCGATCACCGGTGCGGCTCTCCCGGTCGACGGGGCGTGGACCGCCCGCTGAGCGGCCCGAATGTCGCCGCCCAAACGAATCAATCTCGCGTTGCAGGGCGGCGGTTCGCATGGGGCTTTCACCTGGGGCGTGCTCGATCGTCTGCTCGCCGAGCCCCGCCTCGAGATCGAAGGTCTGTCGGGAACTTCGGCCGGGGCCATGAACGCGGCGGTGCTCGCCGCCGGGTACGCCAACGGCGGACGCGACGGCGCACGCGAGGCCCTCGCGGCCTTTTGGGCGCGGGTGGCCACCCTCGGTGCGCTCGGACCCTTTCAGCCGACGCCCTGGGATCGCGTGAGCGGACATCGGCATTTCGAGCGTTCGCCGGGCTTCGCGTTCTTCGACATGTTCAGCCGGGCCTTCTCGCCCTACGAATTCAATCCGCTGAACCTGAACCCGCTGCGCGCGCTGCTCGACGAAGCCATCGATTACGACCTCGTGCGCCATCAGTCGGGACTCAAACTGTTCGTTGCCGCGACCAACGTGCAGACCGGCAAAGCACGGGTCTTCTCGCACCGCGATTTGTCGACCGCGGTGCTGCTCGCCTCTTCCGCTCTGCCGTTTCTGTTTCAGGCGGTCGAGATCGAGGGCGAGGCCTATTACGACGGCGGCTACTCGGGAAATCCCTGCATTTACCCGCTGATCTACAACTGCGAGGCCCGCGACGTGGTGATCGTGCAGATCAACCCGTTGCGTCGCGACGAGATTCCGACGACGGCCCGTGACGTCGTCGATCGCATCAACGAGATCAGCTTCAACAACTCGCTCGTCCACGAGATGCGGGCGATCCACTTCGTGACTCGGCTGATCGACAGCGGCGCCCTCGATGGTCGCGACTACAAACGCATGAACATGCACATGGTCGAGGCCAGCGCGGACATGAGCCGCTTCGGCGCCGCGAGCAAGATGAACACGGACCGCTCGTTCCTCGAACACCTGCGCAGCGTCGGCGGGGCCGCGGCGTCGCGCTGGATCGAGCAGAACTTCGAAGCCGTGGGTGAGCGTTCCTCGCTCGATATCGCGCGCGTCTTTCTCTAACCGCGAACAAGAAAGGCCGGGCCTTGCGGCCCAGCCTTCTGGTGGTGCGGCTTGAAGCTACTCTAGAATAGCGACAGGAGCGCCTTCGGCCCGGCGTTCGCGATGGCCAAGGTCCTCAGTCCCAACTCTTCCTTGACGCGTTGGGCGGTCAAACCGGCTGCCTCTTCGCTCAGATTGGCGTCGACCAAGTTGCCGATGCCCTGGCTCAAGACATTGTCGAGTCGGGTCGTGAATTCGCCCTGATTCTCGATCCGCTGCAAATCCGAGCCCAACTGCGCGGCGCTCGAATTCGCCTGGTTGATCGCATTGTCGATCGCCGCCAGCGCTGTCGCAGTATCGCCTGACGTCAGCAGCGACAGGCTGTCGACGCCCAGCCCTTGCGCCGAGAGGTTCTGGGCATTGACGGTGACCGCGTCGCCGCTCTCGGTCGTCAGAACTTGTAAGCTGCTGGCCCCACTTTCGACCAGGTTGACGCCGTTGAACGACGCCGAACTGGTCACGGTATTGAGCTGATCGACCAACGACTGGAACTCGTTGTTGATGGTCGAGCGCGATGCCGCGTCGAGGGCGGGGTTGCTCGCCTCGAGCGCCTTGGTCTTGAGATCGATCAGCAGGTTGGAAACTTGGACGCTGGCCGAAGCCGCGACGTTGACCGTCGCCTCGGCGTTGTTGAGCGCCACTTTCACTGCCTGCGTGCCCGACTGCGTGCCCCGCAACGCCTGCGCGACGGCAAAGGTCGCGGCATCGTCCTTGGGGCCATTGATGCGCAGCCCTGTCGTGATCCGTTCCTGCGTCTTGTTTAGGGACTTCTTGGTGGCGTTGAGCTGCTGAATGCCCAACGACGATCCCGAAGAGATAGGTTCAACCATAGTGGCCTTCTCCACCTGTCCGGCCACGGCCAACGACGTTCTATCGCTTCAAGAAATTCTTGCGGCCGTTAGGCCGGTCGAGTGAACGACCGCACACGAGTTCTTCGTGTGCCTCCAATAATTATGGTGAACATGGTCGCATTCGCCCGCCGGGTCAAGAATTCAGTAACCAACCAAGTGCATGACCTCTTTCGCTATTTCGTAAAATTTTAGGTAAATTGACTTGGTTAACGTTTGGCCCGCGGCCGCGCTGGCCGTTAGGCTCAGCCCCTCTCCGTCACCAACCAACGGCAAGGTCATGTTGAAAATCTGGGGTCGCGCGAATTCATCCAACGTTCAGAAGGCACTGTGGGCGGCCGAGGAAGTCGGCGTCCGCTACGATCGCATCGACTTGGGTGGGCCGTTCGGTGGATTGGACAAGCCGGACTACGTGGCGCGAAACCCGAACAAACGCATTCCGACCATCGACGATGACGGCTACATCCTGTGGGAGTCGAACGCCATCGTTCGCTACTTCGGACACAAGTACGGCAACGACCAACTTTGGCCACGCGACCCGAAGGTCCGCGGCTTGGCTGAACAGTGGATGGATTGGCAGCAGACGACGTTGTTCTCGGACTTCGTCGTGTTGATCGTGCAACTGCTACGTACACCGCCCGACAAGCGCGACCAGACGGCGATCGAGAATGCGCGCCAGAAAGCGGAAGCCAGCTGGGCGATGTTCGACCAGCATCTCAAGGCCAACGCGTTCGCCGCCGGCAAGGCCTTTACTTTGGGTGACGTGCCGCTCGGCGTGTTCGCATGGCGACGCTACGAGTTGCCCATCCAACGCGCCAACCTGCCCAACGTCGATGCCTGGTACAAACGCCTCCAGGCGCGCCCAGGCTACAAGAAAATCGTGATGACGCCGTTGAGTTAGGCCTCAAAGGCCGCGGAGCGACTGGCCGTCGTCGACCGTGACGACCGAGCCGGTGATGAATCGCGAGGCAGGGCCCACGAGGAGCTGGAGTGCGCCGTCCAGGTCCTCCGGCTCGCCGACCCTGCGCCGTAGGAGACGAGCCGTGAGTTTTTGGCCGGCGTCGGAGCGGAAGAACGCATCGTTGATCTCGGTGCGGATGTAACCCGGGGCGATCGCGTTGACCTGGATATCGTGGCGGGCCCACTCGATCGCCATCGCCTTGGTCATCTGCAAGAGACCGCCCTTGGCCATGGCATAGACCGAGAGCATCGGGATCACGCTCGACCCGAGGACGGACGCGATGTTGACGATCTTGCCGCTGCGCTTGTCGGCAATCATGCGCCGACCGACCGCCTGGGCGACCAGGAATGCCCCTTTGAGGTTGGTGTCCATGACGGCGTCGTAGTCGGCCTCGTCGAAGTCGGTGATCCACTTCTCGCGCGAAATCCCGGCGTTGTTGATGAGGATATCGACGGGTCCCAGGCCCTGCCCGACGCGGTCCAACGCCGCACCGATCGAACGCGGTTCGAGGACATCGAGGGGCACCGCGATTGCGCGTACACCACGGGCGCCGATTTCATCGGCGAGCTTGGCCAGACGATCGCCGCGTCGGGCCGCGAGCGCAACGTTGGCGCCTGCGTCCGCCAGGACCCTCGCGAAACGGGCGCCGAGCCCACTCGATGCGCCTGTGACCAGGGCCGTTTTGCCTGCCAGTTCCTGCCCCATCGCTCCCCCGGTTTGGCTCACTGCGAGCCCCTCCCTATACTGCCCAACATGAAGATCGACATCATCTCCGACGCCGTCTGCCCCTGGTGCTTCGTCGGCAAGCGCCGTCTCGAGTCTGCCCTCGTCCAGCGCCCGGATATCCAGGCGGAAATCACCTGGCATCCCTTTCAACTCAACCCCGACATGCCACGGGAGGGCCGCGATCGCCAGGAGTATCTGCGCGAGAAGTTCGGCACCGACGGCAGCTACCCGGAACGGATTCGCAGCGCCATCGGCGAGGCCGGGCGTTCGGTCGGGCTCGAGTTCCATTTCGATCGCATGAGCCGCATCCCCAACACGCTGGATTGCCACCGCGTCATCCACTGGGCTGGCTTGGCCGGCCGGCAGGACGCCGTGGTCACCAGCCTGTTCCGACGCTATTTCCTGGACGGCGAAGACCTGTCGAACGGCGAAACCCTCGTCGCCGCAGCGACTGAAGGCGGGCTCGATGCCGCCGACATTCGTGCCAGGCTCGCCAGTGAAGAGGATCGGGAGATGGTCGCTTCGGCCGACGAATACGTGCGGCGCATGGGGGTCTCGGGCGTGCCAACGTTCATCTTCGAACGCAAGTACGCGATGTCGGGCGCGCAGGAGCCTGCCGCGTTCCTTCAGGTCTTCGACCGCATCACGGCCGACGCGCGCGGAGGCGCAGCGGCCGTTGGCGCCTGAGCCGCGATCTCCGCCAGTCGCTTGACCAGGTCGGAGCCTTCGCGCAGACGCGTCTCGACGTCGTCCCAATGGCGACGCAACACCAACGTATGATCGGGCCGTAGTTTGGCCGACCCGGCTTGACGACTGATGAAGTCGACCAAGCCGGCAGGATTGGAGAAGCGATTGGCCCGGAACACCACCGAGGCGCCGCGCGGCCCAGCCTCGAATCGCTCGACCCCGGCCTGACGGCAGAGCCCCTTCACCGTGACGATCTCGAGCAGGTGCTTGACCTCGTCGGGCATGGGCCCGAAGCGATCAACCAATTCGGCGGCGAAGCCATCGATCTCCGCCTGGATCGTGAGATCGCCCAAGCGACGGTAGAGGCCCATGCGAACGCCGAGATCGCCGACATAGGCCTCGGGAATCAGCACCGATGTCCCGAAATTCAGTTGCGGCGACCAGTGGTCCTGCTCCGACTTGCCCTCGCCGCCCGCCTTGGCGGCGTTGATCGCCTCTTCGAGCATCTCCTGGTAGAGCTCGAGCCCGACCTCGCGGATGTGACCGGACTGTTCTTCGCCCAACAGATTGCCCGCCCCCCGGATGTCGAGATCGTGGCTCGCCAGACTGAAGCCCGCGCCGAGCTGATCCAGCGTCTGCATCACTTCGAGCCGCTTCTGCGCCTGGGCCGTCGGTATCGTGCCGGGCAGGATCGTCAGATAGGCGTAGGCGCGAACCTTCGAGCGTCCGATGCGTCCGCGAAGCTGGTAGAGCTGCGCCAGCCCGAACATGTCGGCGCGATGAATGATCATCGTGTTGGCGGAAGGAACGTCGAGGCCGGACTCGATGATGTTGGTCGAGATCAAGGCGTCGAAGCGCCGTTCGTAGAACCCTTGCATCACGTCTTCGAGGTCGCGCGGCGCCAATTGCCCGTGGGCGATCGTGTATTTCACCTCGGGCACATGCTGCTTGAAGAACTCCTCGGCCTCGCGCAGATCGCGTATCCGGGGGCATACGTAGAACGTCTGCCCGCCACGGAACCGTTCGCGCATCACCGCCTCGCGCAACACGACGGGATCGTGCGGCATGATGAACGTGCGGACCGCCAAGCGATCGACCGGCGGAGTTGCGATCAGCGACAACTCACGAATGCCGCTAAGCGCCATCTGCAACGTCCGCGGAATCGGGGTCGCCGTCATCGTCAGGACGTGAACGTCGTTGCGCAGTTGCTTGAGGCGTTCCTTGTGGACGACGCCAAAGTGCTGCTCTTCGTCGACCACGACGAGCGCGAGATCGCGGAACGCCACGTTCTTGGCCAGCAGCGCGTGCGTTCCGACGACGACATCGATTTTGCCTGCCGCCAGTTCCTCGCGCACGATTGCCGCCTGCTTCGCCGGGACGAGGCGCGACAATTGGGCGACACGAATGGGAAATCCGGCGAACCGCCGCTCGATGGTCTCGAAGTGTTGCCGCGCCAGAAGCGTGGTCGGAACCACGACGGCAACCTGCCGACCAGCCATCGCCGTCGCGAACGTCGCGCGGAGCGCGACCTCGGTCTTGCCGAAACCGACGTCGCCGCACACCAGCCGATCCATCGACCGGCCCGTCGCGAGGTCGCCCAGCACGTCGTTGATCGCCCCCTGCTGATCCTCGGTGAGCTCGAAGGGAAAGCGGGCGCAGAACTCGTCGTAGAGCCCGGTCGGGGGGTCCAGACGCGGGGCTGCCTTGGCCGCCCGCGCGGCCGCCACCTTGATCAACTCGCCGGCGATTTCGCGCAGCCGCTCCTTGAGCCGCGCTTTGCGCGCCTGCCAGCCGCCACCGCCCAGTCGGTCGAGAACGACCTCGGCTTCGGCCGAGCCATAACGAGACAGGACATCGATGTTTTCGACCGGAATGTAGAGCCGGTCATCGCCAGCGTACGTCAGCGCGACGCAGTCGTGGGGGGCGCCCGAGACGTCGAGTGTCTTCAAGCCGTCATAACGACCGATGCCGTGCTCGATGTGGACGACGAAGTCTCCGACCGCGAGCGAGGAGACCTCGGTCAAGAACGCTTCGGCGCGACGGGTCCGACGGGCACGCCGAATCAGACGATCGCCGAACAGGTCTTGTTCGCTGACCACCACGAGGTTCTCGAGCGAAAATCCGTGCTCGATCGGCAATATGGCGAGCGCGAGTTGCTGTTTGGTGAGAGCCGCGACGTCGCGCCAGTGATCGGCGTTGGCGCCTTCGAGTCCCCCTTCGGTCTTCAGCAGGGTGGCGATTCGGTCGCGCGCCCCTTTGGTGTAGGCCGCGACGACGACGCTTTGCCCCGACTGCCGGCAGGCCGCAACGTAGGCGTTTAGCGCGGTCATCAGGTTGCTGTCGGTCTGCTGGCGCTCGGCCGCAAACGATCGGCCCGGCTTTCCGCCCGCTTCCACCGCCTGGACCCGACGGCCCGATGCCGTCGGTCCGAAGGCGGCGACGCTACGACCGTCGATGCGTTGGCGCCATTCCTCGCGTTTCAGATACAGCGCCTCCGGCGGCAGCGGCTTGTACACGGCCTCGGAATCGCCCTTGAACCGTCCGGCCTGAGCGCGCGCCTGATAGTGTTCGGCGATGGTTTCGAACCGCGCCACGGCCGCCTCCTCGACGAACGGATCGAGGCTCACGATCGCCCCCGGAAGGTAGTCGAAGAGAGTCCCCATGGTGTCGTGGAACAGCGGAACCCAGTGTTCCATCCCAGCGTACTTGGAGCCCCCGCTGATGGCGAAATACAGCGGATCCGAATCCGTGACCGCGCCGAACCGCTCGCGATAGCCCGCGCGAAAGCGTTCGATCGATGAGCGGTCGAGAAAAACCTCGCTCACCGGAATCAACGGCAGTTCGTCGATGCGGCGCAGCGAAATCTGCGTGAGCGGGTCGAAAGCCCGGATGCCCTCGATCGCGTCGCCGAACAAATCGAGACGCACCGGCTCTTCGGCCCCCGGCGGAAAGACATCGATCACGCCACCACGTACGGCGAATTCCCCGGGCTCTCGCACGGTCCCCGTGCGGGCGTAGCCGTCACGCGCCAGGAACGCGAGGAACGCTTCGACGTCGAGGCGGCCACCGGCCGTGACCCGAAACGAAGCGCTGGCGACGACGTCTCGCGTCGGCACCCGCTGCACGGCGGCGTTGACCGTGGTCACCACGACGATCGGTGTGCTCACCCGCCCCGCGAGTCGGCTCAACGTCTCCATGCGTTGCGCCGAAACCGCGGCGGCCGGCGAAACCCGGTCATAGGGCAGACAGTCCCACGCTGGAAAGCTCAGGATCTCGATGCCCGCGGTGAAGTACTCGAGCACCGCGACCGTCTCGGCGAGGCGCTCGGCATCGCGGACGATCGCCAACACCGGGCGGCCGGACCCCTGGGCGAGGTCGAGCATGGCGAGGGCATCGACACCCGCGGGCGCCCCCTGGACAGCGAGAACGCCGGGCCCCGATGGAATTCCAATATTTTTTATAAACAAATAGTTATCAGGCTATCTTGAAGTTCAAGAAAAGGTTCAGAAGTGGCCCCTCGACCGCCTCGGGTGGCGCTTCGAGGCGCCGATAGATCGCGTAGAGATCGGGGTCGGGCAGTGCGATCAATCGTTCGAACGCCTCGAGATCGTCCGCCGACATCGTCGCCAGATGCCGGTCGGCAAAGCCACCCAGCAACAGGTCCATCTCCCGGGTGCCGCGGTGCCAACTGCGGTAGCGCACCCGTCGACGCCGTTCATCCAGACCAATCATCGCGTTCCACCAAAGGCCAACGCCGCCCGCCCCGGGAGGGACCCGGTGGCAGCGACCAGAGCGCTAAGCTAATGTCGGTCCAACATCGGAACAAGCCCGCGTCCTGTGGCCCAACGTCCCGAGATCCTGTTCCCGCTCTTCCGGCCGGTCACCGCCATCAAAGGGGTTGGCCCACGTATGGGCGCGCTGATCGAACGCGTCGCGGGCAAGCGGGTAATCGACCTCCTGTGGCATCTTCCGATCGGCCTGATCGATCGGCGCAACGCTCCCAAGGTGGCCCAGGCCGTGGCCGGCGAAATCGCCACCCTTGTCGTGCAGGTCGATGTCCACGAGCGGCCCAGGCTCAAACGCCTGCCCTATAAGGTCCGATGTTCGGACGACACCGGGTTCATCACGCTCGTGTTCTTTCACGCCCGTCCCGACTACCTGGAAAAATCCCTGCCCCGTGGCGAGGTCCGGGTGGTGAGTGGACGGGTGGAGGTCTACGGCGGTGAGCGCCAAATGACCCACCCCGACTACATCGCGCCCCTCGCCGAACTCGACAACGTGCAGACCGTGGAACCGGTCTATGGCCTGACCGCAGGCTTGAGCGCGAAACCGCTGCGCAAGGCGCAGACCGCAGCGCTCGACCGTCTACCGGCGCTGCCCGAGTGGATTCCCGCCAGACGCTTGGCCGAGGAACAGTGGCCAGAGTGGGCGGCGGCCCTCGAGGAAGCTCACGGGCCACAACGCCTCGAAGACCTCAGCCCCGGCAAAGCTGCAAGGCGCCGGCTCGCCTATGACGAATTGCTGGCCAACCAGATCGCTCTGGCGCTCGTGCGCCGTCAGCTGCGGCGCCAGGCGGGGCGCCCCCTGGTCGGCGATCGACGGTTGCGCAGGCTGGCGGTTGCGGCCCTGCCCTACCGGCTCACGGCGTCCCAGGAAACGGCGTTGCAGGACATCGAGGTCGATCTCGCCAGCGACACGCGAATGTTGCGCCTCTTGCAGGGCGACGTCGGCAGCGGCAAGACCGTGGTGGCATTCCTCAGCATGTTGATCGCCGTCGAGGCTGGCGCTCAGGCAGCGCTGATGGCGCCCACGGAAATCCTCGCGCGCCAGCATTGGCGCGTGCTCGAGCCGCTTGCCGCTGCGTGTCGAGTTCCGGTGGCGCTTCTCACCGGGCGCGATGCCGCCAAGACCCGTTCGGCCACGCTTAGCGCCTTGGCCACGGGCGAGGCGCGCGTTGTCATCGGCACCCATGCCATCTTCGAAGACGAAGTCGTGTTCCACGACCTCGGGCTCGTGGTCATCGACGAGCAGCATCGTTTCGGTGTCGACCAGCGCCTGCGCCTCGCCAACAAGGCCAAAGACGGCAGTCAACTCGGCGTCAACACGCTGCTGATGACGGCAACACCGATCCCGCGGACGTTGGCGCTTACCGCCTATGGCGACATCCAAACCTCCCGCCTGACCGAAAAACCTCCTGGGCGCCAACCCGTGGCGACCCGGACGATTCCCCTGGCCCGATTGGCCGAGGTCGAGGACTCCCTCGCGCGGGCGATCGCGTCCGGACAGCGCGTCTACTGGGTCTGCCCGGTGATCGCCGAATCCGAGAACCTCGATGTCGCGGCGGCCGAACAACGTTATGCCACCCTCGCCAAGCGTTTCGGCGACCGTGTCGGGTTGCTCCACGGTCAGATGCGCGCTCCCGATCGCGACCGCGTGATGGCCCAATTCGCCGCCGGCGCACTCGACGTCCTGGTGGCCACGACCGTCATCGAGGTGGGCGTCGACGTGCCGGAGGCGACGGTCATCGTCATCGAACACGCGGAACGCTTCGGCCTCGCCCAACTGCACCAATTGCGAGGCCGCGTCGGTCGCGGCCAGGGACACTCGACTTGCCTTCTGCTCTACGCGACGCCGCTCGGCGAGACCGCCCATGCCCGCCTCGCCATCATGCGCGAGACCGACGACGGCTTTGTCATCGCCGAGGAAGACCTACGCCTGCGTGGCGCTGGCGAGGTGCTCGGAACCCGGCAGAGCGGGATGCCCGACTTCAAACTCGTCGACCTGGACCGCCACCAGGATTTGCTGCAGAAGGCCCACGACGATTGTCGCGTCCTGATCGACGCCAAGAGCGGCCTGGCCGGAGAAGCGGGCCAGGCACTCCGCATCCTGCTTTATCTGTTCGACCGCGACACGGCGGTTCAGTACCTGCGCTCGGGCTGACCGAGGGGCGCCAACGCCTGGGGTCGCCCGGCCTCGGGCGCGGCCAACGGGGCATTCGTCGCGCCAGGGGCGACGAGCCCGGTCGAAACCACCATTTTCAAAGCATCCTCGACGCCCACGGCCACTGGAATCGTTTCTGAACGCGGCATGAACAGCAGGAACCCGGAGGTTGGATTGGGGGTCGTCGGCACGAACACGCTGATCAGCTCGCCCTGGAGCGCGGCTTTGATCGCTCCCTGCGGTTCGCCGGTGACGAACCCCAGGGTCCAGACGCCCTTGCGCGGATACTCCACGAGCACGACCTCGCGGAACGACCGTGAGGATTGGGACAACACCGTCTGAAATATCTGCTTTAGCGCCGAGTAGATCGAACGCACCACCGGCATGCGTTCGACCAGTCGCTCCCCCAAACGAATTAGACTCGTTCCAACGATGTTGGCCGTGAGGAACCCGATCAACGTCAGGCCGATCGCGAAAACGAGGAGCCCGACGCCGGGAACCCCGATCGGCGAGTATTCTGGAGGCAACGCTGGCAGCAACACGCCAGCGGCGGCATCGACGAAGTCGACGATCTGGACCGCCAGCCACATCGTGATCCCGATTGGACCGGCGATGATGATCCCGGTCAGAAAGTAGTTGCGAAGTCGCCGCCCCAGCGATCGCAACGGCGCTTTCCGCACCCGATTCTGTTGGGGTCGCGACTTATCCATGTTGGTCCATGAAGCGTATCGGCCTATATGTGGAAGCGTGATGGCCAAAGTCCAGTAGCCAAGCGCGGCACCGATGACCGTCCCTCGCCTCTTGTCTCTTGCGACCGCCGTTCCACCCCACGTGCTGCATCAAAGCGAGGTCGCGCCGGCCGCGGCGGCGCTATTTCTCGGCAACAATCCGCATTTCGAGCGCATGCAGGCGATCTATCACAATGCTGCGATCGAGACGCGCCACTCGTGCGTACCGCTCGACTGGGACAGCACCGAGCATTCGTTTTCCGAACGAAACCGGCTCTATCTCGAACACTCGGTCGATCTCCTGGAACGAGCGGCGACCGACGCACTCGACCAGGCCGGCCTCAGTGTCGCCGACATCGACGGTCTGGTCGTCGTGTCGAGCTCGGGGATCGCAACGCCGAGTCTCGACGCCCTGCTCATGGAGAGGATGGCGATGCGCCGCGACATGCGGCGCCTGCCCATTTTCGGCCTCGGCTGTGTCGGCGGCGTCCTGGGGCTCGCTCGCGCCGCGGCCCTGGCGCGCGCTGAACCGGACCTCACCATTCTCTTCCTCGTCGTCGAGCTTTGCGGCCTCACCTTTCGCAAGGACGACTTTTCCAAGAGCAATATCGTAGCGACGGCCCTGTTCGGCGACGGCGCCGCCGCCGCCATCGTTCGTTGTGGCCGGAGCGGCCCCGCCGTGACCGGGTGGGGCGAACACACTTGGGCCGACTCGCTCGATGTGATGGGCTGGGACGTGCGTGATGATGGCCTTTCCGTGATTTTTTCGCGCGACATTCCTCAGCTCGTACGGACCAAGATGCGGAGCGCCGTCGACGCCTACCTCGTGCGCCAAGGCTTGGCCCTCGCCGATATCGGCTCGTTCGTCTGCCATCCCGGCGGCATCAAGGTAATCGAGGCCCTCGAGGACATCTATGGCCTGGCGCCGGGCACGCTCATCCATCCCCGCCATGTGCTTCGTCGCTTCGGCAACATGTCCGCCGCAACCGTGATGTTCGTGTTGCGTGACGCATTGGCCGAGGCAAAGCCCACGCGGCACCTGCTGTCCTCGTTGGGCCCCGGTTTCACGGCGGGATTCCTGACTCTCGACACCAGAGCATGAGCGGAGTTCCGGACCTCTATCTGGTCTTCGGATTCCTCGTCATCCAGCGACTGATCGAGTTGGCCTGGGCGCAGCGCAACACGCGTCGCCTGCTGGCACGCGGTGCCGTCGAGATCGGCCGCTCGCACTACCCGCTGTTCATCGCTCTGCACGGCGCGTGGCTCGCCGCGATCTTGTTCGCGATCCCCGAGGAACGCATGGTTTCGGTTCCCTTGCTCGCGGCGTTCCTGCTGCTGCAGGTAGCGCGCTTGTGGGTGATTGCGAGCCTAGGCCCCTTCTGGACAACTCGCATCATCACGCTCGCTGACACGCCGCTCGTGCGACGCGGCCCCTATCGCTTGATGCGCCATCCGAACTACGCGGTCGTGGTGGCCGAAATCGCCGTTGTGCCCCTGATGTTCGAGGCGTGGACAATTGCCCTTGTGTTCTCGATCCTCAACGCCACGCTGCTCTATTGGCGGATTCGGGTCGAGAACGCCGCCCTCGCGCCGCGACGAAGCGCCTAGGGCTTCAAACGATGACCAAGTCCCGCTAGGGTCGTTCCCATGATCAAGCGGCTGATATCGGTTGTGGTGCTTTGCCTTGGCTGGCCCCTCGCGGGCAGCGCCAACGACTACGCCACGGGCGAGCGGCTCTACACCGCGGGTGATTTCGCTGGCGCCAAGGCGGTGTTTGCCCATCTGCGCGAGCAAGGGCACGCGGGCGCCGAGTTCATGACCGGGATCATGCTGCTGAACGGCCAGGGGTTCGCCCGGGACCTCCGGATCGCCGCCGTGTGGTTCTACCGGGCGGCGCAGAAGGGCGATGCGGGGGCACAGCTCGTGTTCGGCTCACAGCGCCTCTACGGGCAGGGAATTCGCCCGGATGTCGAGGACGCCTACCTGTGGCTTACCCTGGCGGCCCGCACGGAAAATCCAGCAATTGCCCACCAGGCGAAGGTTTTTCTCGCCGAGGCAACGTCGCGAATGAGTGCACGCGAGGTCGCCGAGGCCGAGAAAGCGGCGCGCGATTGGCGGCCGCGGCGGGCAGGCTTCAGCAGCAGGCTCTAGCGCATAAAACGTCCCGGCTCGGCGAGCGCTGCGTCGCGTTCCCAGAATGCTAGCGTGCGGCTGCGAAAGTCCTGCTCGAACAGGGGGCGTGGACCGGTGCTGGACAGCTCGCGATGAAGGTAGATCACGACGCCGCCCGGATGATGGCCGAACCAGTCGGCCACCTCGTCGCCGTCGATAGTGTCCAGTGGGGCCCTCAAACGCCCGAGGAAACGGAACTGGTTGTGATACTTGCCAACGTAGGCGACGGGTCGCTGGTCGGTCTGCAGCGCAGCCACTTTCTTGGCGGCCGTCTCGAGATCGTAGAGGGGCGCTGCAACCGGGGCCAAGGTGAGGTGCACCGCAACTACGAGAGTGACGATCGCGAGCGCCGGCCGACGCAACGCGCGCACCACGTCACCGCGTCCCCGCCCGAGTAAGGCGACGATCAGGGCCATCGCTCCCAACGCGCCCAACCACCAAAAGCTTTCTCGTGGCAAGGATTGGGCAAATCGAGGCGGCCCGATCAACACGCACCACAGCGCCAGACCAGACGCGGCCAATCCGATCGCCGCAACAAGGCCCATGGGGAGCCAACCGGCCTGCCACCGGCCGGGGTCGCTTGCCAAGCGAGCAACGATGAGCGCGAATGCCGACGCCGCCGGCACGAGATAGTGCGGCTGCTTGTCGGTGAAAAGCGAGAGCACGACGATCGCACCAAGGACGCACACCGCGAGCAGCCGCAAACCCTGATCCTCGCGCCAGCGCGCTCGCCGCACCGCCGCCCAGAGACCTGGAACAAGCAGCCAGGGGAAGAACACCGCGAAGAGAACCGGGAGATACCACCAGAACGGACGTGCGTGCGAGAACCCTCCGGCCACGCGATCGCTGGTCTGCCCCCAGAAGATGGCGCGCTCGAACGCGGCGCCGCCGGCCTCCGCCGCGGGCAATGCCCACGCAAGTGCGATCACGGCCGCCAACACCAAGCCGCCAACGACCCCGAGAGCCCATCGGCCCCAATGGCGATCCTCGGGACTGCGCCGCCAGAGAAACGCAAGCAGAGCCGCAGGGAGAAGGAACACCGCGACGACCGGCCCCTTGCTCAGCACACCGAGGCCGATCGCCACCCCGAAACCTACGACCCCCAATACGAACCGCCGCCAGGATCCCGTGACGTGCCGGCTCATCAGGGACAATCCGGCCAGGCCGACGAGCGTCCACAGCGCAACCAGCGTATCGAACATGCTGAGGGTGGTCGTGACCGTGAACAGGAGGGTGCCCAAAAGCACCCAGGGTGCATTCGCGGCGATCTCCGGTCGATCGGGCCACCAAAGTCGCGCCAGCACTTGCGTCATCCCGAGGCAGGCCAACCCGACCGTCGGCGCAACCAGACGCGCGACGACCTCGGTCGGGCCGAACACCGCCCAGGCTGCGTTGATCAGCCAAAACAGCACCGGTGGCTTATGACTGTAGGGCTCGCCGTTGATGTGCGGGACAATGAGGTTGCCCGACGTCCACATCTCCCACGCGACGCCGAGGTACCGCGTTTCGTCGAGCGGCATCAGCGGCCGCATGACGATCGCCGCACCGACCAAGACCGCCCAAGCCGCCAGCCACCGTAGCGCTCCGGAGTATGCCATCGTCGCTCTATGCGGGTTGTCTCGGCCTGCGCCGTCGTTCGCGGAAAATCAGCACCAGGTTGCGCGAATAGATGACCGCCCCAGCGGCCTGACCCACGATGATCACCGGGTCTTCCCGCCACAAGGCGTACGACAGGAGCGTCAGGCCGCCGATCAGGCTCAGGTACCAGAACACGACCGGGATCACGCTCTTGCCCTCGCGTTCGCTGACCAGCCATTGGACGATGAAGCGCGAGGCGAACAGCCCCTGCCCGACAAATCCGATCACGAGCCAGACCGTTTCACTCATGGCACAACTCCACGCGACGACTTGATTTCACGATGATCAACGTGGATCGGGCGCCGCTGCAGCCAACTCACGCCGAATAGGTCGTAGAGACCGACCCAAAGCCGATCCCACGTTCCATAGTGCGAACGTCCCTTCAGTCTGGGACGATGCCCAACATCGACCGAGAGGACCCGCCCGCCCTGGCGAATCACCAGCGCCGGCAGAAAGCGATGAAAGTGATCGAACGCGGGCAGCGTGGTGAAATGCCCCCGCCGCATGAGCTTGAGGCCGCATCCGGTGTCCGGCGTCTGGTCGCGTAGCAGACAGGCTCGGACGGCGTTGGCGATCCGCGACGACAGGCGTTTTACCACCGTGTCTTTGCGTTGTCGGCGATGGCCGGCAATCAGCAGCGGCGCTTGATCACTCGCGCCGGGTCGCGCCGCGAGCAACGTCTCGATGTCCCGAGGGTCGTTCTGGCCATCGCCATCGATCGTCGCGACCCATTCGCCCGTCGCCGCCTTGATGCCGGTCCATAACGCTGCGCTCTGGCCCGCCTGCCGGACATGGCGCAGCAACCGAAGCCTGGGAAGGTCGGCCATCAAGCGAGCCAGGCGTTCCGGACTGTCGTCGGAACTACCGTCATCGACGGCGACGATCTCGAAGTCTCGCTCGCCGAGCGCCGCGACGATTTCGGCCACAAGGGACTCGATGGCGCCGGCCTCGTTGTGGATCGGCACGACGACCGAGACCTCGGGAACCTGTGATGCTGTCGACACGAAATGGCCAATTCCTTACGGGCTACCGCAGGCGTCGGCAGCGGCGAGGGCCATGCTTAGTACGGGCTCGTCACCCGGGCAAGCGTCCGGCGGACCGTCAGGATGATCTCTCGCTATTCGCCCGCTTGCGCTGCGACTTGCAGGCGCGGCGTAACAAAGGTCTCGGGCGCCGTGGACTCCGCCAGCCGTTCGAGCTTCAGGCGATCGCGAATGTAGAGCGCCTTGCCCTTGCGCTCGACGATCTTGCCGAGCGCGAGTTGACCGAGCACCCGGGCCACGGTTTCCCGCGTCGTGCTCGCACGGCTGGCGATCTCGCTGTGGCTCAACATCGGTCGGATAACCGAGAGATTGGGCACCGCCGCGTCGGGAGCCGTGAGGCGCAACAGCTCGACATAGACGCGCTGCACCGCCCGAAGCGTGCTGAGATCCATGATTCGATCGTCCGCGACGCGAATGATTCCGGCCAGGCGCTGCAGCACACGCATGGCCACGGTCGGATTGCGCACCAAGATTCGCGTGAATGCCATGGGGCTCAGCGCGGCCAGGTCACAATCGGCCACGGCCACCACACTCGCCGATCGCCGTTGGCCGTCAATCGCCGCAAGTTCGCCGAAGAAGCCGCCTGCCTCGATATTGGCAAAGGCGATTTCCCGGCCGGAGGTCGAAAAATTGACGATCCGGACGGTTCCACCGGTCACGAAGAACACGTCCTTGTTGTCGCTGTCGCGGTCGATGATCTGCTCGCCGGGCGCAAAATGTGCCCAGGCGCAGCGCGATTCCACCGCGGCGACTTCGGCCTCTGGCAGGCCCTCGAACAACGCGATTCCCGCGAGGGACCGCTCGGGTGCCTTTGCGCCGGTCATGACTGAACCGTCCGTAATCCCCTACGCCCAACGGGCGCTATGCTAGCATAGACCAACAAAATGTTGGGCAAAGCACACCGTCACACCCCAGAGATCGGAAGGGCGATGAGGCGGTTCGCCTGTCTGCTGCTGCTGGCGCTGGCACCGGGCGCGGCAGGTCCCGGCGCCCAAGCGCACATCGTGGGTCTCCACTCGGCGACGGCATCGTCTTGGACGCCGGTCGCGCTCCGGGACGAGGCCGTCGGCCCGCGGGCCTTCATCGACGACGATATCGAGTTCCGCACGTTGGTGAGCCGCATCCAGGAACTGCTGTCCGAGCTGGGGCTTTACGATGGTGCGATCGACGGCAGGCAGGGCCCGCTCACCGAGCGCGCCATCCGGCTCTACGAATCTCAGATGCAACTCCCGATCCAAGGACAGCCAACGCGTCAGATCCTCAATCACATCGAATCGGTCGGACGCGCGAGTCGCCTCGTGCGCCGCATCGAAACGACCCGCACGCGTGCCATCGACGACGCGCGCGACGCTCTCAACCGTGATGACCGAACCCGACGCTTGGCCGATAAGGTGTCGCTCCCCGTGGCCGATCCGACACGGGACGGCTCGCAGTGTTTGCGACGACCAAGCGTCGATTGTCTGCTCGAGGAAGCCTTCGAAAGCGCCAAAGCGATCGCCGACACCCGCTTCCGCGACTGGGTGTTGGGGGATGTCGCGGCGGGGAAGGCCCGCGCCGGGCGATCGGGCGATGCCCTCGACCTGCTGCGCTTCCTCGAGGATCCGCGGTTGGTCATTTCAGGGCTGCGCAGTATCGCCTCGGCGCAGGCCGAAACCGGCCGTTTCGTCGAAGCCAATCTCCTAGCGGAAACGATCCCCGACGAATGGCTCAGGAGCGACGCGCTCGCCGCGGTAGCTTTGGCCGAGGCGCGCCTCGGACGCAGCGATCGCCTACCAGCCGTGGTGGATGATCTGATCGCCACGATGAGCACGAGCGGCGACGAGATTCGCGCCGCCAATCTGCTCGCCCGCACCGGAGCCGAGCTGTTCCGTATGGGCGCGGCGGACCAGAGCCGGCGCGTCGTCGAGGGCCTGCGCACGCTGCTCGCAATCCCGGGAAGAACGCGGACGAACCAGGAACGCCTGGCCGCGGAACTGGCGACCGTGCTCGCCGAGGTCGGCCTTCGCGAGGAAGCCCGAGCGGTCGTGGGTGACATCAAGGACCAGACGCTGCGACGCTCGACACTTCAGGCCATTGCGCTGGACCTCGCCGAGGCGCAGGACTTCGGTGCCGCCCAACGCACGGCTAAGGAGATCACCGATCCGCGTTATCGCTCGGCAACTCTGGCCGATGTCGCGTTACGACAAGCCCGCCTGGGGGACCGGTCCGGCGCGCTTCTCACCGCGGGCGAGGCCCGAGACGCGGCCGAGCAGATCACCGAGCGTTTCGCCTACGCCAAGGGTTTCGTCCATAGCCGAATCGTCCGCGCACTGATAGAAGCCGGCGATCTGGCAGTAGCCCGAAGCACCGCCGCCGCGATCAGCGATCCAGCCCTGAGGACACAGGGCCTCTGGGCGGTGGCCGTGGCCGCACCGGCTGGGCTCGAGCGCGACGCGACCCTGTCGGACGCGCGGGCAAGTGCGATGCGAATTGCCACGGACGTCGATCGTGTCTGGGCTTTGGCCGGAGCCGCGCTCAGCGCCCTGCGCAACGGCAATCGTTCGACGGGACAGCTGGCCTTGGACGAAGCGTTGCAGATCGCGGGGGGCATCTCAGCCGCCTTCGCGCGGGCCAATGCAATGACCAAGTTGGCCGCGACCCTCCAGGAGTTCGACGACGCCCCTCGCTAGGTCGGGCGGGTCTCCTCGGGGTTAGAAAGCTGAAACTCCTGCCCGATACGTTCGGCCGTCGCGCGGAGCGGCGCCAGGTATTTGGTGATCGCGTCGTTGGCCGACATCGCCGAATCGATGTAGCGAAGGACGACCGCCGCGAAAACACGTCCGCCCGAAAACACGGGCACAGCCAGCGACGTGTCGTTGAGATCCGGTCGCGAGGTGACAGCAAAGCGGTTGCTCCGGACCTCGCCCAGGATTTTGTCGACCGTCGCACGATTGCGGGCGAGCGCATCGGAGGGATGCGCATCCGAGCGTGCTAAGACTTCGAGGAGAGTCTCGCGTTGCTCGGCGCTGCAAAACGCGAGATAGACCCTTCCCGAAGAGCTGCCGAGCAACGGCACGCGAAAGCCACCCGAGTATCGACGCAGAGCCAGCGGCGAACTCTTGTCCGTCGTTTCGCGGACCAACATGTTGATGCCGTAACACGTGGCTACCGCAATCGGCCACACCAGCTCGCGGCACAGCTGTTCGATCAGCGGCTTGGCGATTCGCGGCACCCAGCTTTCGTCGCTGAAGCCGTCGCTCAACCCACGGACACGAATGGTCAAGCGGTAGCGGCCATCGGAGCCCTCGCGGAACAGATAGCCCGCCTCCCGCAACGTCTCGAGCATTCGGTAGGCCGTGCCTCGCGAGAGACTGGTGTCTTCGGCCACTTCGGAGACGCTCGCCCCAGCGCGGCGGTTGACCGCCGACAGAATATCCAGTCCACGAACGAGAGATCGAACTGGTCGGAAATCGCTCATTTGAGCCGTTCTCGGGCCACTCCAGGTCGGATGGCGCGGCAAATCCCTGCCGTCGTCAGCCTAGCATGCCCACGGTGCGAACATGCTAGGCTGAACGCATTGAGGGGACGTTCGGTGGCCATGGAGAATCAGCCGCCTCGGCAAGGCAAGCCCGAGGCGTCGCGGCTCGTCGAGGATGTCGAAACAGGGTGCAGTGTTTAGAGACGCGGCTGAGGCATCGATGGTCCGTTCGACCTCGATCGGCCCGGGAGCGTCGGATGCCGACAAGCGACGATACCGCAACATGCTGGGGCAGTTTGCCACTGGCGTGGCCGTGATCACGACGATCGCCCAGGACCGTCGCCCGGTCGGAGTCACGATCAACTCCTTTAGCTCGGTGTCGCTCGACCCGCCGCTCATTCTCTGGAGCGTCGCCACCGCCGCCAACAGCTCCGCCCTATTCGACCAAGGCCAGCCCTTTGCCGTCAACGTGCTGGCTTCGGATCAGGAGACGATCGCACGTCAGTTCGCGCGCAGCGACGGCGATCGTTTCGCCGGCGTACCGGTCCTCAAGGGCACCTCGGAGGCGCCATTGATCGAGGGGTGCGTCGCCCACATGGAATGCGCCGTGATGGCGCGCTACCCGGGCGGTGACCACGTGATCATCGTGGGCGTGGTCGAGCGCTACGCCAGTGCCGCCCTCGCCCCCCTGCTCTTCCATTCCGGTCAGTACCGACGACTGGCCGATTAGGATGGAAAGCAACCCGGGCAGGACGTCCTCAGAGCGCGATACCTTGCGTCAGACGTTGCGCGGGCGTGCCCGGGCCCTGATCCCGGCACTGCGGACGCGCGCCGTCGATACCGAGCAGCGCCGTCATCTGCCGCCCGAGACCGTCGCCGATCTCAAGGCGGCCGGACTGCACAAGATATTCACGCCGCGGCGCTACGGCGGCTTCGAGGCCGACTGGGGCGCCCATGTCGACGTCGCCGAGGAACTCGCCCGCGGTTGCGGCTCGACCGGTTGGGTGTCCTCCGTGGTCTGTTCGCACACGTGGATTCTCGGGCGTTTCCCGAAGGAGACGCAGGACGACGCCTTCGGCGCCAACCCCGATTGCATCGTTTCGACGGGCGCCCAGGGCGGTAGCCGGGCGGTCGCAGTTCCCGGCGGGTTTCGCGTATCCGGCCTGTGGCGGTTCTGCAGCGGCTCGGCCCACGCCGACTTCGCGATCGTCGGGGCCATTTTCGATGCCGAGGGTTCGATCCCCAGCCGGACCGCCCCGCGATTGATGTGCGTCCTGGACCGCCGACAATTCGAAATCATCGACAACTGGCATGCGGCTGGCCTCAAGGGCACCGGGAGTCACGACGTCAAAGTGACCGACCAGTTCGTTCCCAAACACCGAACCGCCCTGGCGAGCGATATCAGCGGCGCCAACCCGCCCGGAGCGAGCGTCCATCCGAGCTACATCTACGGCGTCGAGATGACGCTCTATTTCATGACGCTGTTGCTCGGTCCCATCCTCGGGGCCGCCAAGGGCGGGTTCACGGATTACGTCGAAGCGACCAAGCCGCGGCGTGGCCAGACCTATGGCGAGGCGGTGGTCGAGCAAATGCACGTGCAGGCGGCCGTGGCCCAGAGTGCGGCGGAGATCCGGTCCGCTGACCTCATGGGGCAAGCGATGATCCGGGCGCTTCATGACCTGGGTTCTCGCGGTCGTGCGATCGAGGGGGCCCAACGGGCCGAGATGCGGCGCGATCTCACCTACATCGCCAAAGTCTGCCGCGAGGCGGTGGACCGCCTGTCCGCGATGATGGGCGCCTCGGGCCAAACCGGCCACAACCCGGTTCACCGACACTTTCGCGACATTTGTGCCATGACGGCGCATGGCGGCGTCGCCTGGGACAAGGCGATGGCCCTCTATGGCAGCTGGGCGCTCGGCCGGCCCAGCGGCGATGCCTCGATCGACCGCGCCGGCCAGAGGTTCAGCGTGCCGGTCGGATTCCCGAGCGACGGCTGCGGTTTGACGGGAACGCGGGGATGACCACTCTCGCCTGCCATCCGCTGGCAATGTCGCGGCCGACGCCGCATGAATTGGCGGCACGCGCCCGCGACTTGCTGCCCGTCCTGCGCGAGCGCACGACGGAAACCGAGGAACGGCGCTCGATGTCCGAAGCGACCATTGCCGACCTGCGCGCGGCCGGCCTCCACAAGTACTACACCCCGGCCCGCTTCGGCGGCTATGAAATGGATTGGGGCGTGCACATCGACATCGGGCGGGAGCTGGCGCTCGCGTGTGGCTCGACGGCTTGGATTTCGACGGTGGTGTTTCACCACACCTGGATTCTCGGCCGTTTTCCGGGCCAAGCCCAGGAAGAGGCGTTCGGCCAGAAGCCTGACGCGATCATCTCCACGGGGTTTGCGGGCGGTGGCGGAGCCAACGCCATCCCGGTCGAGGGCGGTTACCTGCTGAGCGGGCTTTGGCGCTTTTCGAGCGGTGTCGACCACGCCGACTGGAGCATCGTCGGTGCAAAGATCGACGACAAACGTGACCCCAACGACCCGACCCCCACCCAGTTCCGCATGTTCCTGCTGCATCCGACGCAATACACGATCATCGACAACTGGTATGCCGCCGGCCTAAAGGGCACCGGCAGCAAGGACATCAAGGTCGAGAACCAGTTCGTGCCGAGCCATCGCACGGTCCTGACAGGCGATCTGCAGAGTGCCGATCCGCCGGGCGCTGCACTGCACAAGAGTTATATCTATCGGGTCGAGATGACTCAGTACTTCTGGACCGGACTGCTCGGGCCGTTGTTGGGAGCGGCCTGGGGAGCCCTGAACGACTATCTCGAACAAACCTCGGGCCGCATTGGTCGAGTCTCGGGCGAGGCGATCGCGGAACTCCTGCCGGTTCAGACACGGGTTTCGGAGTCGGCCGCCGAGATTCGCGCCGTCGAACTGCTCACCGCCGAATTCATGCGGGAGCTTCACGAACACGGGGTCGCCGGACGCCGGCTGACCGGAATCAAGCGCCTGACCCAGCGTCGCGACATCGCGTACTTGGCGCGGACTTGCGTCCAATCGGTCCGCCGTCTTGCCGAAACCATGGGGGCCGGCGGCCAGACCGGACACAATTCGGTCCAGCGCCACTATCGTGACGTCCGCGCCATGGCCTCGCATAGCTCGCTCCAGTGGGAGCGCGCGAGCACGCCTTACGGCAAATGGGCCTTTGGATTGAAGACCGGCGATCGCTTCGTCGACGACTATCCCGATCCCGAACTCGTGATTTGACCACCCGGTTCCGCTCGCCAACGATCTCGAACTCGTGATCCAGCGGCGCGTCGGGCTCGGCGTAAACCCCTAGAAAATACTAGGAAATCTAGGGATTGTGTCCCCTTGTCTAAATCTAGTAGACAGGTTCGTTAAACAGTGCAGAATAGTCCCTTGAGAACCTTTGCCGTCGTTTGTTCTCAAATGCTTAAGGGGGAAACATGCCTCAGTGGCTTGAAACGGTAAGAGGGTGGATCGGGCAGCTCATTACGATCATGATTGCGTTGATCCCGCTCGCGTTGGTGCTTCAGGTCTTATTCGGGTTGAACACACCGTTCTTAGGTGGCGCAATCGTGAAGAACCTGCTGACCCTGATCACCGAGCTGGGCGGTGCCGGACTTGTCGGACTGATCGGCCTAGTGATCATCATCTACCTGTTTAACGCCGCCACGCGGCGTTAACCGTCAGACGTTTGATAGCAAACCCGGGCTCCGGTAGGGCCCGGGTTTTGTTTTTCTGTCGTGCTCGACGACCCCTGGTGGCAACTCGTTGCGCTCGCCGGCTTGGCCGCGGTTCTCGGGTTGGTCTTGCGCCTCGTGCCTTGGACCCGCCCCGTGGCGGGCCTCGCCGCGCCCGCAAGTTTTCTCGCGTCAGGCCTCTACCACTGGGGGCTGCCAGCCTGGCCTCCCAGCGACTTACCCGGTCGGATATTGGCGGTCGGCGCCGCCGGCCTCGTCCTCGGGCTTGCCGCCGACACGGTGTTCAAGAACATCGGTTTCCTGCGCCGTGGCCTCCTGGTGGCGTTTCCCGTTCTCGCTGGCCTGTGGGTGGTCAGCCGATCGCTGGGATCCTGGTCCCAAATCACGACGGTCGTCGTCGCTGGCATCGTCATCGCGCTGATCGCGATCGTCGCGATCGCCCACACCGAGACCGATTCGAGCTCTGCCGACAATCCGGCCCAAGCCACGGTTGCTGCCGCGGGCCTCGGCCTTGTGGCTCTCGCTTCGGGCGAACCGAAGGTGGCCGAGATGGCCTGGCAGCTGGTCGCCGTATCCGCCGGGGCCACGATCGGGTCGCTGGCTTGGCGAGAATCTCCAGGATTTGCGTTCAACTCCGGCGTTCAAACGCCCCTCCTGGCGTCGATGGCGTTTCTCGGGATCGAAGAACGCGAGTTTGCCGTCCCGCTGGTCGTCCTCTTGCTGGTTCTTCTGACCGATCGTTTTGTGCTCTTGCCGACCGGCGGTGCTCCGCTCGCGGCGCTGGCCAGGACCTTCGCGCTCCTGTTGGCCGGCGCGGCCCTGTCGCTAGCGGCCCTGGCCCTCGCGATTGCTGCCGGCGGAACGATGCCGCTGCCCCTTCTTTTCGCGTTTCTCCGCTAAACCACCCCGACATGAGGCCGATCGCCATGCGCGAAACCGACTTGCGGCGCCCCGTCCAATCGGGCACAAAACTAGGGCGCAGTCGTCGTCATCTGGGGGCGAACGGGGGAATGACGCACAAGGGCAAGCTTTTGGCCGCCGCACTGTTGGCGATGGGTATTTGGACCTTGGACGGCTCGGCCCAAGCGGCCGAAATTCGGCCTGAGCATCCGGCGGTCAAGGCGCGCTTGCTCCAGACCGAGTTGATGGTCGCTGCGCTCTATTGTGATGAACGTGGGCGCTACAACGCGTTCGTCCGCAAGTTCCGCAACGAGCTGACCGCCTACGGCAAGCAGCTACAGAAGCTCTTCCGCGACGCGCATGGCGCCCAGGCGCAGCCCAACCTCGATCAGTTCATTACGCGCGTCGCCAATGCCGAGTCCCAACGCCACCTTGCCGACACGAACGCCCACTGCGAGGATTCCTCGATCCTGTTTACCGAACTCCTGAACCTCAATCGCAGCGAGTTTCGGCGTTTCAGCGACCAGCGCGGCATCCGATTGCCCACGGCGAGCCTCGCGCTTCGCTAAATAAGCGCGTCGATCTCTGACCAAGAAACAAAAGGGCCGACCTGAGGGTCGGCCCTTTTGTTATTGGTGTCCCGTTATCAGCGGAGAATGATCTCGACCCGCCGGTTTTGCGGCTCGCGCACGCCATCGGCCGTCGATACGAGCGGCTGCGTCTCACCACGCGCGAAGACCACGATCTCGTTCTCACGAATGCCGTTGCGCACGAGTTCGCGTTTTACGGCGTCCGCACGGCGCTGCGATAAACGCATGTTGTAAGCCTCGGGGCCGGAGCGGTCGGCATGGCCGGTCGCCTCGATCCGCACCACGTTCAGACGCTTGGCGTTGTCCGACGCGGTGCGAATGATCTGCGCCGATTGCGCCGTGATGTCTGACTTGTCCCAATCGAAGAACACGAGGTAGTTGCGCGGAACTTCCGCTGGACGAGCCGGGGCTGGCGCCGGTTGGGCGGGCGCCGGCGCCGGAGCCGGCTGGGCCTGCTGCTGCGGGGCCGGTGCTGGTGCTGGCGCTGGTGCGGGTGCTGGTGCCGGAGCGGGTGCGGCCATCGGCGCTCGCGCGTACCAATACCGCAGACCAAGCATGAAGCGGTTGTCACGAAAGTCGCCGTCCACACCGGTGGCATTCCGTGCGCTCACCGAAAAATCGGGAACCGCAACGAAGCGGTAATCGCCGAAGACCTCGAGGTTGTTGTCGATCGCATAACTCAGGCCGAGGATGCCTTGGGCCATGAACGCCTGGCCGTTGTCATCGACACTGAGCGTCCCATTGGCGAAGGACGACGCCGAAACACTGACCCGCGCAAACCCCAGACCGAGCCCCATGTAGGGCACGTACTTCGTGCCGGTCGGGATGTCCATCAACAGGTTCCCCGTCAAGCCGATCGCGCGAACGCTGCCATCGCTCTCGGTGCCGTTGTTGGTCCGCTCGACTTCGTTGTGGCTATAGGACAACTCGAACTCGCCACGGATCGTGCCGGTGGCGCCGAAACGCCGACCGACCGTGATCAGCCCACTCGGGAAACTGCGCTGAAGCTCGAGTTCGCTACTGGTGGTCGCGGTGTCCAGTCGGGTGTCCGGCGGATTGGAAAAACCGATAGCACCTGAGATGTAGTAGGCACCGGCGACCTGGGCCGAAGCTGCGGAAGGGATTCCTGCGGCCACCATTGCCGCGAGCACGAGCTTGTTGATATTGCGCACGATGATCAGCCCCCAAGGGCCCCCTTATCTAACGGTCGACGTCCGGACACGTCGTTGAACAAAAATATTCAGAATTCTTGAGGGCTTGTAGCATCTTTCTGCGCCGGCGTGTCGCCTTTGCACCCTTGTGCGTCTTTTTGGCAACACCCGCCGTTTCGCCGCCGTTTTCTGGCGAACGTGTCCGTCAGCCGAAGTCGACTGTCTAGGAGGCGATGTTGTTCTTCTGCTTGAAGGCCTTTATGGCGCGATCGAGATCCCGGCGCTCTTCGCAGAACGAGCAGAGTTTCTTCAATGCGTCGAAATGCTCCTCGGCCTTGGCGAGCTGGTTGGTTTCGAGATAGGCCTCCCCAATATAGGCGTGAGCCGCCTTGTGGGTTGGATCAAGCTGCAGGGCTGTCCCATAGTGACGGAACGCCGATTCGAAGTTTTTCAGTTTGCGAAACGAAAAGCCAAGGTAGTTGTGAGCGTTTGCATTCTTGGCGTCACGCCCCACGACCTTGATGAAGTGATCGACGGCGACCTGCCACTTTTCTCCCTTGATCGCGGCCTTGCCGGCCGCGGTATCCGGGTCATCGCGGGTCTCGGGAATGAGACTTCCCGCGGCGTGGACTTCGATCACGACCGGAAGGCTGAGGACAAGGGCAAGAGCGACGAAGAAGGCCGCGACGTTGCGCATGGGACGGCTCCGTTGAACAGGGACGATGGTTATACCTAGCTAACGTCTTCCGTCTACCCGTTGTTCCCACGAGCGGTTGCGGCCGGAGCGGTTACTCGTCCAAGTCGTCGTTGGCAGGAGAGTGGCCTTCCTTCTCACGCGCGGCCGGAACCTTGAGCCCAACCGCCCCCGAAATGTCGGTCTCGGTGGCATCGACGCCCTCGAGAACCGCCTTTGTGAACGTTGTGGCTCGGCTCTGACCCGTTTCTTTGCCCTTGCCGTCGCGAATCGGAAGCTTGCCGTACTTGTCAACACGGAGAACGGCCCCCGAGAGGTTGGCCCCGGTAAAGTCGGCTGCCGTAAGGTCGGCGGACACCATCGTCGCCTTGGTCAGGTTGGCCGAGCGGAGGTCGGCCATGACGAGTAGGGCCTGGTCGAGCTTGGTGCCCTCGAAGCGCGCCTCGCGCAACATGGCGCCACTCAGAAAAGCCCCGGTCAAGTCGAGACCGCTCAGGTCGGCGCCAGTGAACTCACCGCGCTCCCCCATGGTCCCTTCGCTGTCGACCCACAGGGCGTGGAGCCGGAGCGCGGTTTGCACCTCGCGCGCCAGACGCACCATGCCGGGTACCATCCGGGCATCGCGAAACCCGGTTCGCGCGGCTTCCGCGTCACCAACGACCGCCCCCCGCAGGTCGGCGCCGCGAAACAATGCGTCCCGTACCGACGCCCCCGTCAGGTCGGCGCCGACCAACTTGGCTTCTTGCAGCCGTGCCCCGTTGAGATTTGCGCCCGACAGATCGACGCCGCGGAGGTTGGCTTTGGTCAAGACCGCCCAACTCGCCTTCGCCTCGCGCATCGAGGCGCCCGAGAAATTCACGTCCGGCATCTTGGCCTTTTCGAGAATCGCACGATCGAGATTGGCGCCCGAGAGATCCGAGACGCCGGGGTTGTTCTTGTCTTCCTTGATGGCCCCGGGACGAAAGTCGCTTTCGCGGAAATTGCATCCCCGGAGTTTGGCGCGCCGCATCAATATTCCGCGCAGGTCGGCACGTTCGAAGTTCGACCCGGTGGTGTCGCAGTTGTCGAAGTTGGCGCAGAAAAGGTCGGCGAACTTGAAGTTGGCCCCGGGAATGACGCAGTTCTCGAACGTCGCCCCAGCGAGGATGGCGCCCTGCAGGTTCAGGTTGGAAAGCCGCAGGCCCGAGAAGTTCATCCCCCGCAAGTTGGCCCGTTGACCGCCGGCGATCCCGCGTACGAACTTCTCGTGCGAGCGGATCACGGTGACGAATTGGTCGGGTGTCATGTACTCCCCCAAGAAGCACGCGATGACTTACCAATCGTGGCTGGCGCCCACGTCCCGAGGGCACCAGCGGGGGGAGACTACGTGAGGCCGAGCGGGAGGCCAGTGACCGGCATCACACGCCCAGGTGCATCACGAGAAAGTTTATACAACTTCCACTAATCGCGCGATCGACCTAGCCTGGGCTATTAGTAGACGATCCTCGTCAGGATAACCCATGAGTTGCACCCCAAGGGGCAACCCTTGGGCGAACAGGATCGGCAGGCTGAGGGCGGGAAACCCAAGCCAAGTCCAGGCCGTCTGGTTGGCCCGGCTGCCCATGTCGGTGCGGCTCCGTGGCGGAATTCCCGAGGTCGAAAGGCCCACGAAGGCGTCGAAACGGCGCCGCAGCGCAAGAACCCGGCGTCGGTAGGAGGCTTTGCGCTCCAAATACCGCTCATAGGCCCGATGAGTCACACCGGCGCCCGGTGCCATCAGGTGCTTGAAGCGGCGGCTCACCTTGGCGGGATGCTCGTCGCGATAGGACCAGAACGGCCACCGCATCTCGTAGGTGATGACGTGAAGTGTGTCGTCGGCGGCGTCGGCGAAATCGCGTTCGAGCTGCGCCAGATCGCGGTCGGTCCGTCGGTCGACGACTGCGACGCCCTTCTCACGCAATCGATCGAGGAACTGCTCGAAGCGTTCCCGCGAGGGGGCGTCGGTCTTGTCCCACTCGCCGAAAAACAACCGTGCCACCCGCCGCAGCTTGGCGGGTGCCGGCGGTCGTTCTATTCCTTGGATCGTACGCCAACCGGGCTGAGGGCCGGCCCCGTTGGCCATCGCCCACCCCGCAATCCACGCATCGGCCACGGTCGCAGCGAGAACCCCGACGTGGTCCAAGGACGGCGCCAAGGGATGCACACCGCCGGGGTTGATCGCTCCGTAGGTCGGCTTCCAACCCACCGCCCCGCAATAGGATGCCGGGCGAATGATCGACCCTCCGGTCTGGGTTCCAATCGCGACGGGAACGAAACCCGCCCCGACCGCCGCCGCCGAACCGGTCGACGATCCACCCGGGCTGTGCACCGGCGAATAGGGATTTCGTGTCGGCGGCGGCCTCCCTCCGGCAAACTCCATGGTCGTAGTCTTGCCCAGAATCACGGCGCCGGATTCGCGCAGCGCCCGAACACAGGCGGCGTCGACCACCGGACGATGACCGCGATAGATCGGACTGTTCATCTCGGTCGGCAGGTCGGCAGTGTCGATAATGTCCTTGATCCCGATTGGACAGCCATCGAGCCAGGACTGCGGTCGCCTTGCGCGATAGCGACGCGTCGCGTGATCGGCCGCCCGTCGCGCGCCGGCAATATCGATTGCGGCGAAGGCCCGGATCGATCGTTCGTGCCCTTCGATCGCGGCGAGGCAGCGCTCGAGAAAGCGGCGCGGCGTATCTTCCCCAATCAGGAAATCGCGCCGGCATCCGGCAAAAGAAATCACCGACGGCGTCATCGCCCGGAAAATCTCGGCGGCCGCTTTTCCAGAAACGCTCGCCGCCCTTCGGCGAAGTCGCTGCTCGCGAAACACGCCTTGACCGCCTCTGCAGTTCGCGGCAGGCCCGGGACGTTCTCGGAGATTTCGTCGAGGCCGATCTTAACCGCCCGCAAAGTCAGCGGCGCGTTTGCCACCAACGCCTCGACGAGCGCTTCAAGACGATGCCCGAAGATCGACGATTGGACGACCTCGTGCACGAGACCCATGCGCGACGCGCGATCGGCATCGATCTGCTCGCCGGTGAGCAGCAGCCAGCGGGCGCCCGCCTCCCCCACCACAGCGGCAAGGCGTGCCAGAGCGTTTGCGCCATAGCCGAGGCCGAGCCGCGCGGCCGGAACGCCGAATCGGGCCTGCTGGTCACAGAGTCTCAGGTCGCAAGCAACCGCCAGCGAGACGCCACCCCCCATGCAGTACCCGCGGATCGCCGCCACGGTCGGCTTCTCGACACGCCGTAGGGCTTCGAGAAAACCGAAGGCCGCCTCATCGTAGGACTGCGCTGCCGCCGCGTCCTGTCGCTCCGCCGCGAAACGCGAAATATCGGCCCCCGAGACGAAGGCTTTTTCCCCGCGTCCCGCTACGACGATCGCTCGGACGGATGGATCGGCTGCGAAGTCGCGGAGCGCCTGATGGCCTTGGCGCCACATCGCGAGCGACATCGCGTTGCGGCGGGCCGGATTGTCGACGACGATTCGCCCAACAGCGCCCTCCCGCTCCGCCACCACTCTGCCTTCCGCCACTTCGCCCATCAGAGAACCTTTTTCGTTCGCAGAGCCGCGATCTCCGCCGGTGCGAACCCGAACTCGCGCAACACCTCGTCGGTATCGCGGCCTTTGGCCGGTGGCGGCACGCGAATCGAACTCGGCGTACGCGACAACGACACCGGCTGGCCGACGAGGGTCAGTGCGGCGCCGCTGTCGGTGGCCACCGACTGGGCGATGCCGAGATGGCGAACCTGCGGATCGGCGAAAACCTGGTCCATGCGGTAGATGGGACCACAGGGCACACCAGCCCGATTGAAGCGCGTCACCCAGGTCTGCGTGTCGTGATCTCGTAGCCGGCGATTGATTTCTTCATGCAGGGCCCGGCGATTCTTGACCCTGGCAGGAACGGTCGAGAACCGCGGATCATCGATCAACTCCGGGGCGCCGAGTTCCTGACAGAACCGCCCGAAGCCCTTGTTGCCCACGGCCGCCAGATTGATCATCCCATCCGCCGTCTCGAAGACGCCGACCGGGGCGCTCGTCGGGTGATCGTTGCCGGCGGGCTCCGGAACGTCGCCGTCGACCAGCCATCGCGCCGCCTGGAAATCGAGCATGTGGATCTGGGCCTGCAGCAGGGAGGTTGCGACCCACTGGCCCTGACCCGACTGTTCGCGCTCGAGCAGCGCGACCAGAATACCACACGCACAATAGATGCCCGACGCGACATCGGAGATCGCGATGCCGGCGCGCATCGGCGGACCGCCGGGTTCTCCAGTGATCGACATCAGGCCACCCATGCCCTGCGCGATCTGGTCGAGCCCGGGCCGCTCCCGGTAGGGGCCGTCCTGGCCGAAGCCCGAGATGCTGGCGTAGACGAGGCGAGGGTTGATCGCCCGCAGCGTCTCGTAATCGATTCCAAGGCGCTGCTTCACGTCGGGCCGGAAGTTCTCGACGACGACATCGGCGCGTTCCGCCAAGCGCTGGAAGACAGCGCGACCCTCCGTTTCCTTCAGGTTGAGCGTGATCGATCGCTTGTTGCGATGCAGGTTGAGGTAGTCGCCCTTGTCGCGATAGTCCTCCATCGGATCGCCTTCGCCAGCCCCGGCGGGCAATTCGATCTTGATGACGTTCGCTCCCCAGTCGGCGAGTTGGCGAACGGCGGACGGGCCGGCGCGCGCCCGCGTCAGGTCGAGAACGGTAAAGCGGGCAAGCGCCTGGGACGCCGGACGATGGGGCATTACATCACCGTGTTCCCGCGGCCTGGGCTCGTTGAATGGCCTGCCAGACGCGCTGCGGAGTCGCCGGCATGTCGAACGTCGTAATCCCGAGCGGAGACAGCGCATCGACGATCGCGTTCATCACGCAGGGCAGCGCGCCGATCGTTCCCGCCTCGCCGGCGCCCTTGATGCCAAGCGGATTGACCGGGGTCGGAACGGGATTGACACCGATCTCGAAGGACGGGAAATCCGAAGCGCGCGGCATGCAGTAGTCCATGAACGAGCCGGCCAGCGCCTGGCCGCTCTCGCGATCCCATACCACGTCTTCCATCAGAACCTGCCCCGCTCCCTGGACGATACCGCCGTGGATCTGCCCTTCGAGCAACAGGGGATTCATGACCGTCCCGACATCGTCGACGACGCAATAGCGCAGCAATCGAACGACGCCGGTCTCGGGATCGATTTCGACCTCACAGGCGTGGCAACCGTTGGGGAACGTCGCAGCCGTGGGGGCGTAGGCGGCGCGTTCGTGGAGCCCGACCTCGAGTCCGGGTGGCAAGGCTGCCGGCGTGTAGGCCATTCGCACGACCTCTTGCAGCGTCTTGGCCTTGTCCGTGCCGACGACGGCGAAGCGTCCGTCGCGAAACTCGATGTCCTCCGGAGCCGCCTCGAATTGATGGGCCACGATGCGGCGGCACTTGTCCAAGACCTTGTCGGCCGCGCGCTGGAGCGCGGCGCCGCCCAATCCCGAAGAGCGCGAACCGAACGTCCCGAACCCGTGTACGACCTGATCGGTGTCGCCCTGGACATAACGCACATGCTCGAAGTCGACGCCAAGCGCATCGGCCAGCAATTGGCGGAACACCGTTTCATGGCCTTGGCCATGGGAATGCGTTCCCATCAACAGCGTCACCCCGCCGGTCGGATCGAAGCGAACTTCGGCCGTCTCCTCCCCGACCGAGGCCGCCCGCTCGATCACGTTGGCGATCCCGAATCCGCGCAAGCGGTTGCGCACCATCGCGTCTTGCCGGCGCGCCTCGAAGCCGGCCAGGTCAGCGAGACGCAGCACGGCGTCCATGTTTTTCTCGAATTCGCCGGAATCGTACTTGAAGACGAGCCCCGTCTGAAACGGCATTGCCGCGGACGCAATCGTGTTGCGACGCCGCAGTTCCACCGGGCTGATTCCGAGTTCCCGGCTCGCGAGGTCGATGGCCCGTTCGATCGCGTAGGACGCCTCCGGCCGTCCCGCGCCCCGGTACGCCGAAGTGGGCGGTGTGTGGCTGAACACGCCTTCGACATGAACATGAATGACGGGGGTCGTGTAAACCCCAGCGATCCCGCCCAAATTCATCGTCGGCGGACCGCCGGCACCCATCGCAAGGTAGGCGCCGAGCGCCGCACGCGTGGTTGCCCGCAAGGCGAGAAATGTTCCGTCCTTGCGCAGAGCAAGCTCGACCCGGGTGAGATTGTCGCGCGCCTGATCATCGGAGATGAACGCCTCGCTGCGATCGCCCGTCCACTTCACCGGCCGTCCCACGAGTTTGGCCGCCCACAGAACCAGCGTGAGTTCGCGATACGGACTGGAGCGCATGCCGAAGGCGCCCCCCATTTCGGGACTCACGACGCGAAGCTGGGTCTCGGGGATCTTGAGCAGGGCACCGGCGAGCAAGCGACGCATCGTGTGGGGCGCCTGCACCCCGGAATAGAGCGTGTAACGCTCCTCGTGGCTGTCGTAGACGCCGACCGCGGCGCGCGGCTCCATCGGGGCCGCCGATACCCGGTTGATCGCGAATTCAAGGCTGGTGACGTGATCGGCCCGTGCAAACGCCGCCTCGACGGCTGCGCGGTCGCCAAGATCGAAATCGAACGCCACGTTGTCGGGAGCCTCGGGCCATACGACGACGGAACCCGGGCGGGACGCGTCCGCCAGATAGGTGACGCTCGGTAGCGGTTCGTAATCGACCGCGATCAGTTCCGCCGCGTCCTTCGCTCGGGCGACCGATTGTGCTACGACGAACGCCACCGCATCGCCGACGAAGCGCACGGTGTCCGATGCCAGCACCGGAAACGGCGGGCGAATCATCGCGCCCCCGCTGCGCTGCAGCGGTGCCAGGCAAGGAAGCATCCCCAGGCCGGCGGCTGCGACGTCGGCCCCGGTCAATACCGCCAGGACCCCGGGAGAGCCTCGTGCCGCGGTGACATCGATCGATCGAATGCGCGCGTGCGCGTGCGGGGAACGCAACACGACGCCGCGCGCCATGTTTGGAAACCAATGGTCATCGGTATAGCGACCACGCCCGCTGAGCAATCGGTCGTCTTCAACCCGTGGTACGGGTTTGCCCAACCCTTGTTTCACAATTTTCCCCTGCCCCCGGCGTCGGCGGATGATAGCCGGCGGCAGGCTCGACACAAGCTCGCGTCGTCAGCGGTCAGTGGACCGATTCGAGAACGTCGTAGATACGAACCGTACCGGGGAGCTGACGCAGCAGGGCTGAGCCGACTTCACGTTCGACCTTTCCCACCGGCGCCGGCAGGCAGAGGACACAGACGCCATTTCGCAACAATCCGTCACAGTCGGTCCCGAGTTGCAGGTCGAAGACCGTACCGAGCGTCGTGGCGATCGGCGCATGGCCCGACTTCGCATGGTGCCGGAGGTAGGTGGCAAAGGGGGCCGGGTTGGCATACACGTCGGCCTGGTCGAGGACACCGACGCGGACCTTCTGATGGAAGTCGGGCAGTTGCTCCCAAGCCGATAGGGCGCGCTCGCCGACGAGCCACGTCGGCGGCGTGGGAGTCAATTTCCCAACATCAGCAATCAGGTTCAAAGCCGTCGCTGTATCCACGACCCCGGCCACCGCCCAGCGGCTAATCATGGCCCGCACACCACGATCGGCCGTGGGGTTACGCAGCGAGCGCCTGGGCAGTGGCGTAGGAACGCAGGCGAGAGGCATTCTTGACCTGAACGTCGTGGGTATTGACCGGGCAAACCACACCCTCCCGACGCAGTCGGGTGAACGTTCGGCTGACCGTTTCGGTGGTCAGGCCGAGGTAGTCGGCGATGGCGTTGCGAGTCATCGGCAAGCGGATCACGTCATCAACCGGCGCATTCTGGAGCAGATGGCTGAGGAACGTCGCCACGCGTTCGGTGGCGTTCATTCGCCCGAGGATCAAGAGCTGCTCTTGGGCCGCGACGAGTTGGTCGTTCGCCTTCGTCCAGTAGGCGCTTGCGACCTCGGGCTCCCGCCGCCGCAGATGATCACCTCACTCAAGACCGGCGCGGTCGACGCGATCGCCGTCTGGGAACCGTTTCCGTCCGTGGCCACAACACAGGTGCCTGGATCATCGATCGTCCTGCATGGGGCGGGCCCCTGCGCCTCGTGTTACGACGTTCCCCTGTTCGTGACCTCGAAGAAAGTGATCGGAGACAAGAAAGCGCTGGTCGAAAAGTTCTGGGCCGCGCACGCCGAAGCCATGCAATACACGCGCAAGAACCTCGACGAAGCGGCGGAGATCACCATGCGTTACGTCGAGGGAATCGAACTCGACGCCGTGAAGGTGTCGCTCAAGAAAGACGCCGAATCGATGGACCCGCGGCTGTCGAAGGCGTTCGCCGAAGGTCTGAAGTCCAAGGCGATCCCGTTCCTTGTCGGCCTCGGGCGGATCAAGGACCTAGATCCTGCGCCTTTCGTCAACTACGACTTCCAGAAGGCGGCGATCCGCAGCCATCCTCAGTTCTTCGCCGATTTGAAGCCGATCGAGGCACGTTACCAGCTCGATTGAAGACGCTCGGGATGGCGGCACCGCCGCCATCCTTTCAATCGAACAGCGACGTCGTCGGACCGATGCGACCCGCAATTGACCGCAGGTCGTCCGGCACGATCGGCCGATGCGGTGGATTCCACCGCCACGGCTCGTCGGGTTGACAAAGATCGTAGTGCAGCGGTCCGCCGATCGAACGGTGGATCAGAACGATCCCCGTGAGCGATCCGAACGGGCCGTGTTTGATGCCCTGGGGACGCCAGAAATACGACCCCGGTCGATAGATGCCGCGGCCACCGTGCAGTTCGCCCGACAGCATGAACATCTCCTGCGCGTGCGGGTGCGTTTCGGCCTGCCCGCCCGTTCCCACCGCGGGCCGCGCCGTTTGCAAGTAGCTCAGGTCCGCCGTGTTGGGGTCGCGGCGTAGCCACAGGAAGCGTCCGTTCAGCGCCTCGTCGTCCACCCAAGCTTGATTGCGCGTATCGATGAAGCGCACCAACTTACGCTCGTCGTAGGAGCTTGGGCGCGGCGAACCAGCGTGAAAAACCGGCGGTCCGTAGTTGAAGAACGCGATGACGACGGTTTCCTCTGTCACCCGCACCCGGTTGCGCGCCATGCCTGCGGGCAGACACGCGTACGTGCGTTCGCCGTAGGTCGTGTCATCGATCGTTAGACCGCCCTTGAGCACGAGGAATTCCTCGTCGGCTTCGCACGATTCGGGCTCAGCACGCTCCCAACCCGCCGGGTAACGCGCGATGACGCTGCAACTGCCGTCCTGGTCGTCGCGGCTCAAGACTTTGACGCGCAACTCCGGCCGTTGTCCGCCCGGCAATCCCGATTGCCAGGGCAGGAACTGCGTCTGAACGAAATCGATGTGCTGACGTGCCATCGAGGGGTCCTTCCCGGCCGCTCGGCCGCGCGTCGCTCGTGGACCTACTCGGCGGCAGCCGATCGGGCGCCCTGCCATTGCAGGACTTGCGAACCGAGCAGTCGGGCGAAGGTGATCGAGGGCAGCACGCTCATGCCGCCGACGAAAGACTTGCCCGACAGCAGGCTCTTGCCCAGAACTTCGCCCGCCGCGTAGAGGTTGGGAATCGGCGTCCCGTCGCGACGCAGCACCTGTAGGCGATCGCTTACGGCGAGACCGGCGAAGCTCACGACCGCGACACCGTGGTGACGCACGGCATAGAACGGAGGCTTGGCAATCGCCATCGGCAGGTGCGTCCGGCCCAGCCCGTCCTTCTTGCTCAGAACGGATTGATTGTAGGCCGCGACGGTGGCCGCCAATCCGGCCGGGTCGATGCCGGCGAGCTTGCCCAGAGCCTCGATGCTGTCGGCCCGGTGCCAACCGTCGACGGAGTTGTACGACCGATCGACGATATCTTGGCTACTCGCGCCCTCGACCTTGCCGCTTCCCGAGTCATCGAGCGCCAGCAGGTTGAGATTGACGAAGAATGGCGGCGCGCTCTTGGCGATTCCCTGGTCATAGACCGCCCAGAACGTCAGATGCGGCATCGAAAGCAGCGCGTGTTCGCGGGCATCAACGCTTGGATCGTCTTCGCGAACGAAACGCTTGCCGTCGCGGCCGACGAAGATCTCCCAAGGCTGACGCAACTGCGGTGTCGTCACGGTCCCGATGATCTGGCGCCACGGCTCGCGCGGGTCGTTGATACCCGCGAACGTCGGCATGTAGCTATCGGTTCCCCACAATTCGCTGCCGGCCATCAGGCCGAGCGTGAGCCCGGTGCCCTGCGATTGTTCGTTGGCGAGGCCGCCATAGAGCGGATAGCCGCCCGAGAACAGCGGGAAAAGCTGCCGGTTCCGCCCGTACCCGCCCGTCATCAGGACGACATTCTGGCCGGGGATTTCCTCGCGCCGACCATCGCCGGTCCGAGCGACGACGCCTTTGACGGCGCCACCCGATTTCTCCTGCATAAGCCCGACGACCTCGGTCTTGAAGCGTATCGTGATCCGACCTTTGGCGATCTCGGCATCGAATTCCGGCTTCATCGCCTTGAGGATCGAGATTCCGTTCTCGACCCCCCAATGGGTTCGCGGCACCTCATAGGGCTCGTGGCCAAAGCTGATCGTCGGGTGGCCGGGCGTGAGCTGGAACCCGTTATCGAGCAACCAGTGCAGGCTGTCGGCTGCGCCGTCGACCGCGAGGCGCGCCAGCTTGGCATGCGCGCCGTTCTTGGAGATGCGCATCACCTCGCCGTAGTGGCGATCGGGCGAGTCCTGGATGCCGAGGGCCTTTTGCGGACGCGTGCCCGCGGCCGCCATTTGGCCGCCCGAAACGTACAGCGTGCCGCCGACCCGATCCGATTGTTCGAGGACGAGGACTCGAGCACCGCGACGCGCAGCAAAAATGGCGCACGGCATCCCAGCCGTCCCAGCCCCACACACGATGACATCCCACCCCGTCGCCATGATCGCCTCCCCAGGTTCAGACTCCGGGAAGATGCTAGCATGAGCGCCTCCGGTCGTTTCGCCTTCGCGCCGGTTTTCCCCGATGACGCGTGCCACGCTTCTTCTTTTGCTACTCCTAAGTTTTCCTGGGTCCGCAGTGGGGGCCGAAGGACCCGTGCCCCCGTGTGGGGGAGCTTCTCGACCTAACGCACCACGTCTCGGAGCCGCGCCGGAGGTCGTCGTTTGGTTCGGTGGCGAGTTGCCCGATTGGACTCCACCTGCTTGCGTGGGTTGGTCGCGCGGCGCGTTCTCCGCGATGGTCGAGACATCGGGTCGCTTCGAGGCCCCGGAGGGCATCACCGGCGCCCTGACCCGAATGGCCGCCGTGTCGCGCTACCGCACCATCCAGTATTGGTCGATCAGCCGACAGCGTTGGCGCAGCCTGGTCGATGACGCCTCGGCTCTGGAAGGACCTGACCGTTCTGCGCGACGCCCGGACTTCGCGCTACCCGAACTCGGCGAAGGCGCGACCTTCCACTTCTGGCTCGACGAAAACTCGCCCGCGGGAAGCGTCGTCTACCGCGCCCGGCTCGCGCGATCCACCTTTGGGTACACGATCGACATCGAGAACGTGACGCCGATCCGCGCCATGCTGCTGCCGATGGTGGAACCCGGCCAGCATCGATTTCACTATTCTTTCGAGCCGGACGGCGCGACCGCTTGGCGCTATTACAGCCTGATGCGCACCGGTCCGGCGTTGATCCCGCTGCCGGCCGAACGGCGTGGGTCCTACGTCAACCGGGCCGTGGCCGTGTTCCGGTACGTGGCCGGAATCCCGACCGACACCGAACCACCGGCGGCCAGAACCGACTAGAGCCGGACCTCGGAGGCGAGTTTTCCCGCAGCGCATGGGCCGGCACTTTGGTGAGGTTCTTGCGTACCTCAGCCACGAGTTTGCTGGCGATGTGATCGGGCAGCAGCGCCCGCAAACGACCAAGCGGCCGTGCCGAGGCCACGAGGACCAGGCCATCGAAGGCCCCGCGATGATCGGCGTCGTGGAGGAACGCGACCAACGCCCGCAAAAAGGCATCCTTGGCGACCTGCTTCGGGTCCGTATGAGGCGCCATCGCGTGTCGTCCACCGCCGACACCCCACGACCGCCCTGGATGATCGCTCACGAGTTCGCTGACGGGCTCGGCACCATCGCCCTTGGCAAAGATCTTGACGACCGTGATCGCCGAGTCGCGTCCCTCGGCCTGGAAGATCGAAGCGGCGGCGCCATCGGCGACCACCACCCACGTAACACCGTTACCGGCTGCTTTTGTGACCATGGAGCAAGGGTCCTCCAGGCTTCCGTTTTGCCCATTGACGTGAGTCAAGCACCCCTTCGCCCGGTCCTCGTACCGTAACATCCAGGAGGGCTGCCATGCCGGAACTGCTCGAACGCCTCATCGCGGATCATCGAACCACCGAACGGCTCTTGGACCTGATCGAACACGAGATTTTTGCGGCCTCGCTCGATGAGCCGATGGACCTGGACTTGATCGGGGAAGCCATGCAGTACTTCCGCGGCTATCCGGACCGAGTCCATCACCCGTTGGAAAGCGCCCTCTACCGCCGCCTCGCGCGACGACGACCGGATCAGATCGAAACCTTGGGCGACATCCTCGACGAACACGATAGCCTGCGGGCGCATGTCACCCGATTCGGCGAAGCCGTCGATGCGGTGCTCGCCGAGGCCGAGATCGGGCGCGACGAATTCCTCAATCGCGGTAAGACGTTCGTCGAGAGTTATCGACGTCATCTCACGAAAGAAGAGAAGCGCCTGTTCCCGGCCTTCACGCAAGGACTCCTCGCCGAGGATTGGACCGTGAGTGCGCGAGAAATCGCCGGCGCAGATCGGGTTCCCGACGAAGAGATGGCGGCCTTCGCGACATTGCAGCGGCGGCTGCTCACGGAGCCGGTGGTCTGATCGAAGCCGAACGGGCGTCAGAGGAAGGAGGATCGCGGCATTAGACCAATGTGGCTCTCGACGCGGCGAATGCCCGGAACGCCTTCGGCCGCAACGCGGAGCGCATCCGCTTCGACTTGCGACTGGACCAGACCCCAAAGGTGCGCGACCGAATCGTGAATCACCGCGTTGATGTGGGCCGCGGCCGCGAGATCGGTCGCACGCAAAGCCTCCAGTAGGCGTTCCCGAGTCGCGCCTTCGGTGGGCTTTCCAGCGCCCGGGACGTAACGTTTCGCCACGAGGCCTTGCAGAATGTTGGCACGGCTCACGACCCCCACCACCTTGCCGTCGCGCACGACAGGGACGCGCTTGATGCGGTGGCGCTCGAGCAGTTCGGCCACTTCGCCGAGGTCAGCGGACTCGGCGACCGAAACGACCGGCGTCGTCATGACCTCGCGTGCGGTATGACCATGAGTCTTGATGAACAGGCGGGCCTGTTCCTCCTGCTCGGCGAACGCCTGCAACCAGGAGCGGCGTGGACCCGTCCCGGCCTCGGGGCGGCGGTAGAGGTCCCCCTCGCTCACGATGCCGATCAGGCGGTCGGAGGAGTCGACCACCGGCACGGCGCTGATCGAATGGCGCAGCAGGATGGCCGCTATGTCCTCGATTCGGGCGTCCGGTCCGACCACGACCACCGGACTCGTCATCACGTCACTTGCACGCATGGGTGTCTCCGACGTTGCTCTTTAAATGCTACGCCGGGCAAACCTCCGGGCATTGACGCTCCTCAAGGAGCGCCACCCGGTCAGTGGGAAGAAAACAGCGTCCCGAACGCGGGCGAGCGATCGTTGACTCCCGCGGTGCGCAACGCGTGCCAGTAGTCGACCGTGTTGCATGCGAGCACCGGTTTACGCAGCCAGAACTCGGCCTCGGCGGCGATTCTGGCCGTGGGCAGGTTGGTCCCGACCTGGAGGATTGCATCCACATCCCGCCCGTCGACCGCCGTCAAACCGTCACGAATGACCGCCTCGGGCATCTGCGCAATATCGTGAGCGGTCTTGAATTCCAGTGCTCGGATGCGCACGACGACACAACCCAATTCCTCGAAGAACGCGCGCACCAGCGGATCGTCATCCGACACGTAGGGGGTGAGGATGGCCACGCGCTTCAGGTCCAGGGCTCGCACGGCAGCCCGATAGGCGAGCGAGGGCACAACGACCGGGCGACCGGCATAGGCCGTCAGTTTCGCCTGCAACGCCTCGCCGCCGCGAACACCCCCGATGAAGGAATCATGGGAATAGCCGAGCAGAATCAGGTCAGGTTCCGCCAAACGCACCAGATCGATCGCGCTGTGATAGTCCTGGCTGTACTGGTTGACCTTGAAGTCCGACGACAACGGGGCACGACTCATGCCCTTGAAGCCAAGGCGGGCGACATGATTCGTGACGCCGAGCGGGCGCATGTCCTCCGACTCGGGTTGGACGGTGGTGTTGCGCGCCGGCACGAGAATGCCGATGGTCGCGCGGTAGCCGAGCGTGTTGCGCATGAGGGGTTATACCGTCGATTTTGATTCGTGGTCAGATCGTCGCGAGCGGCGGACGTCCGAGGACCATGTCGGCCGCTTTCTCCCCGATCATGACGGCGGTGGCGTGCGTATTGCCGCCGATCAGCGTCGGCATGATCGCGGCGTCAGCCACGCGCAGGCCCGCGATCCCACGCACGCGCAACTGATCATCGACCACCGCCATCGCGTCGCTGCCCATCTTGCAGGTCCCGACCTGGTGGTGACTCGTGTTCATGTCGCGACCAATCCATTCGTCGAGTGCCGCCTCCGACTGCACGGCGCTCCCGGGAGCCTGCTCGGCTTTCACGTATCGAGCGAGGGCCGGTTGTGCTGCCAGTCGACGCATGATCGTGACGCTTTCGCGCAGCACGGCGCGATCAGCCGGGGCTGAAAGATAACGCGGATCGATCACGGGATTGTCGTGCGGATCGGCCGAACGCAACGTGATCGAACCGTGGCTTTCCGGCCGCAAGAGCCACGCCATGATCATGAACCCGTCCTGCTCGCGCGGATCCTTGCGCCAATGGCGCTGGAACGGCAGCACGATACGGCTGCCGCCGAACGCAATGGTGAAGCTGATCTGTAAGTCAGGCGCTGCCAACCCGGGACGCGATTTGACGAACGATCCACCCTGCGTCGGAAACGTCGTCGCCAGACCGCGGCGGAACACCATTCCCTGAAGCATCATCCACGCGGCACGATCGATGCGCAGCATACTGTGGAGCGTGATGGGCTCCCGGCAGGTGAGCCGCAGATAGACGGTCTGGTGGTCCTGGAGGTTTTGACCCACGCCCCGAAGATCGGCCATCACGGGAATGCCGTGCCGCTGCAACATCGCCGGGTCGCCTATGCCCGACAGCATCAGCAGGTGAGGCGACCCGATGGCGCCGGCCGACAGGACGACCTCGCGGTTCGCGCGCACTTGGACGAGCCCCCCGCGGCGCTCGTATTCGACGCCAAACGCCCGCCCCTTTTCGAGGATCACACGGCGAACGTGGGCACGCTTGACGATCGTCAGGTTCGGGCGGCCACGGATGGGCGATAGGTACGAAGTCGCGGCACTGCGCCGCCGGCCACGCAGGATGTTGAAGTCGTAGCGGCCGAACCCTTCCTGCGAAGGGCCGTTGAAATCTTCGGTCAGGCCATGGCCCGCCTGTTGCGCTGCCGCAAGAAAGGCGTCGAACAGTTCGTGGCGATAGCTCGCCTTGGCGACCCCAAGCGGCCCGTCGTTGCCGTGCAGTGGATCTCGTCGATCGACGTGCCCTTCGGCGCGCTTGAAATAGGGCAAGACCTCGGCGTAGCTCCAACCGCGGTTGCCGAGTTGCGCCCACTGGTCGAAGTCGCGGGCATGGCCACGGATGTAGACGCAGCCATTGATCGCGGAGGATCCCCCCATCACCTTGCCGCGAGGCCAGAACAGGCGGCGCCCGCCGAGTTCGGCCTGCGGCTCCGTCCAGTAGCGCCAGCCGTGGAGCCCCTTGCCGATCAATCGCCCGGCGCCGAGCGGCAGGTGCAGCATCGGCGACCACGCTGGCCCGCCCGCCTCGAGCAACAGCACGCGCTGCGACGAGTCCTCCGACAGCCTTGCTGCAACGGCGCAACCGGCCGAGCCAGCGCCAACGACGATGAAGTCGTATTCCGACACGTGTGAAAAAACCCCGGTGACGTCGGACGCAACCCTCTAGCGCCGACAGTCTGCCGCCTCGCGGCTTGGCACAAAGCGTCCGTCGGCGGCGCGATAATACATCGCCTGGGCCACCATGCGCCCCGGCGCGAACGGCCGATACCACGGACATCCCGAGGGATCATTGCCCGCCGGCACCATGTAGAGATCATCGCCCGCCTTGATCGCCCCGGCGGGGATCGCTTCGTCCCTTGGTTCGGGCCGATTGGAGTCTTTTTCGGTTTGCGCCATGCACGCTCCCACCGTCACCGCCAGCAAGGGCAGCAGCAACACCAATACCTTCTTCGCGCCACGCATCAGAACTTCAGGTTGACGCGCACGCCGGTCGCGAAACCAACGGACGCGGCGGGATCGTGACCCGGTTCGCGCGCGATCGTAGCGAACGACGAGAGATTGAGGCGATCGGCGAGCGGAATCTGATAGGCGACCTGTAGATCGATCTCACGGCCCGTCGGAACGACATCGATGCGTCGCGTTTCGTAGTAGATGTGGCCGAGCGCGTCAGCGGCGACAGGCAACGTTGCGTCCGCCTTGGCGTCCGTCACGCGCAGCGGCTGTCCCAGGGTAAGCGAGAGACGATCGCCCGCTCGCCATGCATCGCGACGGGTGAGTCCGAGCGCAAAGGAATTGGCCCGCACATCACCCCAGTTGCTCAGATAGCCCGTCGTCCCGGGTTCCGGCGCCATCCGGACTTCGCTCCAACTCGACTGCAAGCTCGTCTTGGCGTCGAGCGTGAGATCGAGGCTGAACGTCGCGAAGCGGCTGTCGGCGCCGCCAATCGACCCGAACGCGCCCGACGAGTTCGAGCGAAACATCGAGTCGGGCTCGACCACCTGGCCATAGGCGAGCCCGAGTTCGGCGTTCGGCCAGGCGCGGTAACCGACCGCGACCTGACTGAGCGACCCGCCGCCGGTGCCGGTGAGCTCATCGCGCTCCGAGGACATCACGCCGAAACCGAAACGCCAGTTCGCGCCGAGCCAGCCGTAGGCCGCGATACCATCGCCGCGATCGAGCAGGCTGAGCTGCGGCGCAAACCAGAATTCGGACCCGGGCGCGCCCTCGCGGGCCGAAAGCCCGAGGACATCGCTCATGATCGCGGCTGGGGCGTGATTGGACGCGAATGCCATCTGAGCCCGCTCGCCGAGGGGCGCGCTCAACCACACGGCCTCGACTTTCTCGTCCCGTTCCGGATTCTGTCGCCCATCGGCGCCGAACCGATAGGCACGCTCACGCAGCAGATCGTTGGCCGGCGTTTCGCCCACTTGCGCCGAGAACTGCAGACCCCCGGGCGCTGTCGTCGTCACGGTCCGCGTACTCGGGACCGCGAGAAAGCCCCGCAACCCGAGATCGGGGCTCGATCCTTCGACTCGTCCGCGCAGATCGAGCAGGTAAGGGCGCTGAAAGCCGTCGAGCGCAATCACAGCGCCGAGGAACGCGTGGCTGGCGAGCGCGTTGCCGAAGGCGGACCCGAGCTTCACCTGGGAATCGCCGACCGGCACGGAAGAACCCGTGTTCGTGCTGCCGGTGGGCAGTGACGACAGCCCCTGGGCGTTGAAGGCGCCCTGCAAATTCAGGAGGCCACGGCCGAAGATGGTGTCCGTGCCTGCCGCGCCGAGGTCGGTGGCCGACGTGAAAAGCAGGTTCACCGCCTGCACCGTCGTCAAGGTCGGAAAACGCTGCAGGATAATCGCCACCGCGCCCGCCACGAGCGGCGAGGAGAACGACGTACCACTCACGGTCGTCGTGCCGCCACCGAGTTGGGTCGTCAAAACACTGACGCCAGGTGCCACGAGGTAGGCTGTCGCTGTGTCATCGGCGCGACTGTTGAACGAGGCTTCGGCGTTGTTCGAGTCGACGGCGCCGACCGCAATCATGCGCCCCTGGGCGTTGAAACCGTTGCACACGCCGCCGCCGCCGGTGCAATTCGCCAGGCGTGCCGGAAATTCCGACTGCGCCGAAAAGGAGTTGCCCGACGACGCGACGATGATGATGCTGGCGTTGACGGCGTTCTGAAGCGCGGTCTGGAGGGTGGCGTTGACGCCTCCGGTGCCACCCAGGCTCAGGTTGATGACCCGCGCGTTGTTGGTGCGCGCGAGATCGATCGCCGCGGCGATATCGTTGTCGAGGAACGTCGTGCTGGTGCCGGCCTTGATTGCCAGGATCGTGGCGCTGAACGCAATGCCGTGCATGCCGGTGCTGTTGCGATTGGCAGCGATCTGGCCGGCCACTTGCGTCCCATGCCCATTGGTGTCCTGGACGGTTCCACCGACGACACTCGCCGACGACCCCGAAATACGGCCCGAGAACTCGGTGTGATTCTGATCGATGCCCGTGTCGACGACCGCCACCGTCACGCCCGCGCCGGTGCCGTTGTTGTTGTAAGCGGTCAAGGCGTTGACCTTGCCGAGCGCGTAGTTCGCCTGGAACTCGGCCGTGTTGAACGACGAACTGCTCCCGCCGCCACCACCCCCGCCCCCACCGCCACAGGCGACCAACACGGCGGTGATCAGCGAGACGGCCAAGGCACGTACGCCAACTGGCCTCCAAGGATGCTCCCCCACCAGAACCCCCTCGTTTGTTGTACGGGTGAAACCTAAGGCGCCTGCCGGACACGGTCGAGCCGAAACCGACGCGTGAGAGAATTGCGCTAGATCAGGGCGGTATCATGGCAAGTCGATTTGATGGGGCGGCGAACGCGACCGTCGTTATGCCGGAATCCTTGGGGAACCATGGCAAACACCATCACCCAGCGCATCGACGCCATCACGGCCATCCCGCCAGATTTCCGGATGCCCGCGCCGCCGTGCCCGAGATCGGTCAAAATCGAATTGACCGCCCGGTGCAATTTTTCTTGTGCGTTCTGCGCCCGCTCGTTTCGCCTGCGCGAGCAGCGCGACATGGATCGACCATTGTTCGAGCGCCTGCTGCGCGGGCTCCGCCGCGACGGGGTGGAAGAGATCGGATTGTTCTACCTGGGCGAATCCTTTCTCGTGTCCTGGCTGCCCGAGGCGATTCGTTTCGCCAAGGCCGAGATCGGGTTTCCCTATGTTTTTCTCACAACCAACGGTTCGCTGGCGACGCCCGAGCGCGTCGAAGCCTGCATGGCGGCGGGCCTCGATTCCCTCAAGTTCTCGGTCAACTACGCCGATGATGCCCAGTTCACCGCCATCGCCGGCGTGAAGGCCTCGCTGTTCGACGACATGCTGCGCAACCTCGAGTGGGCGAAGCGTGTGCGAGATTCGGGCAAGTACGCTTGTGGCCTCTATGCGTCCTACATCCTCTACGATGGCCCGCAGCGCGAACGTATGCAGCACCTGGTCGAGCGCGTGCGCCCGCTGGTCGACGAGATCTACGCCCTACCGCTCTACAACCAGGCGGACTTGGTCGGTCAGGAGGCCGTGGGGCGGGCCTGGTCGGTCACACCCGGCAACCGCGGACGCATCGGTGCGTTGCGCGAGCCCCTGCCCTGCTGGGCCCTCTTCACCGAGGGCCATATCTCCTGGGATGGCAAGCTATCGGCCTGCTGCTTCGATCACGACGGCCGATTTCACATGGGCGACCTGACCCAGGAATCATTCATGACGGCCTGGCAAAGCCCCCGGTTCCAGGCGTTGCGCACCGCCCATCTTGCGAAGAATGTCCGCGGCACCGTCTGCGAGGCGTGCGTCGCCTATGCAAAGCAAGACTTCGGGGAGTGGTGAGCGCGCTGGGAATCGAACCCAGGACCCCGTGATTAAAAGTCACGTGCTCTACCAGCTGAGCTACGCGCTCTCCTACCGCCTCGGGCGGGCGCCTTAATTAGACCGTTCTCTCCCGCCAGACAACGGCACTTCGGACTGGCCGCCAAGCCCTATCGCTGCGCCTGTGCTAGCCTGCGGCCATGCCGCGTGCGCTCGTCCGCCTCGCCCTCGCCTTCCTCCTGTCCCTCCTCGTTTTGCCCGCGACGGCCCAGCCGCAGCGGGTCGACCTCGAACTGGTTCTGGCCGCCGACGGGTCGGGCTCGATCGACGAGGATGAACTACGCCTACAACGCGAAGGTTACGCTGCGGCGATCACCAGCCGGCGTGTGCTCGACGCCATCCTCGAAGGGCCGCAACGCCGGATCGCGGTCGCAATGATCGAATGGGGAGGCGCAGAGTCCCAGCATGTGATCGTCGACTGGACCATCATCGACGGCCTCGAGGCCGCCCAACGTTTCGCGGCCGCCTTGCTCGCCGCTCCGCGCAAGGCCTACGGCTTCAATTCGATCTCGAATGCCATCGTTGCCTCGACCCGAATGATCCTCGGCAACCACATCGATTCGGCGCGCAAGGTCATCGACGTCTCGGCCGACGGCGGCCAGTTCGGGGGAGTCCCCCTTCCCGAAGCCCGTGCGCTTGCGCTCAACGCCGGCATCACCATCAACGGCCTCGCCATCCATCGTGCCGGCAGCGGCCGGCCCGGCGGAACGCGCTTCGGCATTTCGCTGGAAGAGCACTTCGGTCGCGACATCATCGGCGGCAACGGGGCCTTCGTGATCGTCGCCGAGACCAACCGCAATTTCGCAGACGCCGTCGCGCGCAAGCTGATCCTCGAAATCGCCGACCAGACGCCCACCGGCAATTCCCGCCACGCCGCGCGCTGACCCCTCAGCGCCGCGACTCCGTCGCAGCCGCGACTCCCGTTTACCCCGCCTTAACCATGCCGGCGCACGCTTCACCCGATCGAAGAGGGCGCATGTCGCACATCTATTCCTCGTTGAAGGCGTTCGCCTATGGCGATCGTCTCGCCGTGATCGGCCAAGGTCGCGTTCCCGCTCCGGTTCACGTGCGAATCAAGCCGACCAACGTTTGTAACCATGCCTGCTACTTCTGCGCCTACCGCAAGCCCGACTTGAGTTTGGGATCGGGCATGGTCGAACGCGACCGCATCCCGCGCGAAAAGATGCGCGAGATCGTCGAGGACCTGATCGCCATGGGGATCGCGGCCGTCACATTCTCTGGCGGCGGAGAACCGCTCATCTATCCTTTCATCGGCGAGACCGTCGAGCGCCTCGGAGCCGCCGGCCTTCGTCTCGGCATGCTGACCAACGGCTCACGCCTTCTCGGCAAGACGGCGCAGATGATCGCCCCCCACATGACGTGGGTGCGGGTCTCGATCGACGGCTGGGACGGACCTTCTTACGCCCGCTACCGCGGGGTCGAAATGGACGCGTTTGCGACCGTGATCGAAAACCTGAGCGCCTTCGTCCGCCTCGCGCCGCGCTGCACTGTCGGCGCCTCGATCATCGTCGATGCCGACAACGCCCCGCACCTCTTCGATCTGGCGCGCACACTCAAAGACGCCGGCGTCGCACAAGTCAAGGTGTCGCCCTGCATCCTTCACGACGATGGCGCCGCCAACAACGCCTACCATCGCCCGCTCGCCGCGACGGTCGCGGCGGAGCTTGCCAGCTGCCGCGAACTCGAAGACGGGCGCTTCACGATCGTCGATCACTATCACGACAGCGACGAAAGCTACGACAAGCCCTACCACCGCTGCGCCATGACCAACCTGCTGACCGTGATCGGCGCCGACTGCCGCGTCTACACCTGCCAGGACAAGGCCTACACCGATTCCGGATGCCTCGGATCGGTCCGCGAGATACGCTTCCGCGATTTCTGGCGGTCGCCCGAGTTGGCGCAACGGCTGGCGGCGCTCGACCCCGCCGCCCATTGCCGCCACCACTGCGTGGCGGACGCCAAGAACCGGATGCTCGACGATTTCCTCCGGCTCGACCCGGCGCACGCCCCCTTCGTCTGACCTCCTGCGGCCGCTTGGCAAGCCGCGCCCAAGGTGCTAGCGGTGGCGCCCCCCGTCAACGGTCGCCACCATGGACAAGCAGAAACTGAAGCCGATCAGCGGCTTCCCCGAATGGCTCCCGGAGTTTCGCCTGATCGAGCAGCGCTGGATCGATACCATCCGGCAGGTGTTCGAGAGCTACGGCTATGCCTCGATCGAGACCCGGGCGGTCGAACCGGTCGACGTTCTGCTCAAGCAGGGTGACACCGACAAAGAGATCTACGCCATAGGCCGGCTGTTCGAAGATCGGCCCGACGCCAAGCCGGAGTACGCGCTGCACTACGACATGACGGTGCCGCTGGCGCGCTTCGTGGCGGCGCACCTGAACGACCTCGTGTTCCCGGTCAAGCGCTACCAGATTCAGAAGGCTTGGCGCGGCGAGCGCCCGCAGGAGGGGCGCTTCCGCGAGTTCTACCAGTGCGACATAGACGTCATCGATCGCCGGGAGATTCCACTGCATTTCGACGCCGAAATGCCGGCGATCATGACCGAGGTGCTGGATCGCCTCCAGGTCGGTGCCGTCGTGACCAAGGTCAACAACCGTAAGATTCTCGAGGGCTTCTATCGTGGCCTTGGGATCGAGCAGGCCAACGAGGTCATCCGGATCGTCGACAAGCTCGACAAGATCGGGGCGTCGGGCGTCGCCAGGCTGCTGACCGACGAACTCGCTGTCCCGGCCGATCGCATCGCCAAGATTTTGGCACTCGCCGAGATCAAGGGGCGGGACGACTCGGTCATCGGACGCGCAAAGGCGTTGGGTGTTTCGTCCCCGCTGCTCGACCAGGGGCTGGACGAACTCGCGTTCGTCCTCCGCGAGCTGGGCACGCAGGTCGGCCGCGGCTATGTCGCCGACCTGTCGGTGGCCCGTGGCCTCGCCTACTACACCGGTACGGTGTACGAAGCGAAGTTCGTCGACTGGCCCGACTACCCGACGATTTGCGGCGGTGGACGCTACGACAATCTGGTGGGCTCGCTGATCAATCAGCGACTCCCGGGCATCGGCATCTCGATCGGACTCACCCGCATCTTCGCCAAGCTGGTCAAGGAAGGCCGCCTGAAACCGGGGCGCAAGGCACCGACGGACGTTCTGGTGGCCCTCGTGCCGGGCAACGACTACGCGACCGCCAAGGCCACCGCGCGGACGCTACGGGAGCGCGGCATCCGAACCGAGCAGTACCACGAAGAACGCAAACTCGATCAGCAGTTGCGTTATGCCGCCGCCAAAGGCATTCGCTACGTCTGGTTTCCGCCCGCGACGGCGGGCGCGCCGCACGAAGTCAAAGACCTCGACAGCGGCAAGCAAGGGCCAGCCGATCCCAGAGACTGGCGACCCAGCCTCTGACCAGGTCTCGTTGCCGATCCGCCTAGAGTTCTTTGAGGATCTCCTGGCGCCGCGTCGCCGCCTCCTGCTCGGTGATGAGGCCGCGCTGGACCAGTTCTTTGAGCCGGCTCAAGCGCTCCTCGACGCTGCCGCCTGTTGGGGACGCCGCACCGGTCTTTCGTCGCTCGCGTTCCACCTCGAGCCGGTCGTACTCCGCCCGCGTCACGGTGCGCTCGCCAGGGCGGCAGGTACCGTAGGTGGCGTAGAGGATGTCGAGACCGTCGGCGGCGCAATACCGGGCACCCGCCGGCGCCGGCACCGGTGTGCTGGGCCGCGCCGGCGGAGCGGTCGGCGCCGGCAATGTCGAAGAACCGCGCGCCGCCACTAAGCGCCGATCGTATTCTTCCTTGGTGATGGCGGTCATCGACGCACTGCACGCCACGCCGGTGAACACCAGCGGGCCGTTCGTGCAGTACTCGGGTCGGGCCGCTGGAGGCGTCGAGGAACCGCGCGCCGCCACTAACCGCCGGTCGTATTCTTCCTTGGTGATGGCGGTCATCGACGCACTGCACGCCACGCCGGTGAACACCAGCGGGCCGTTCGTGCAGTACTCGGGCCTGGCCGCTGCCGGCTGGCTGGCCGGCGCCGCCGCAGCGGGGGCCCCAGCCGGACGACGCGATGCGAGCAACGCTTCGTTGGTGCCACGGTCGACGAGCCGCGCCTCTTTGAGAATCTTGGCGACCGACGCGGTCGTGGCGCTCGGATCGCACATCAAGATTGCGAGGGAGGTATCCCAAATGTTGTCTAGGAAGTTCTGGGCCTGGGAGAAATCGTAAAGCGCATAACCATACACGCAGGACGCCGAACCCACCTTCAGCTGAGCCAGGCGACCACGCCCCTTGGCGCTTTCGACCTTCTCTCCGGGCTGAATGTCGCTCGTCTCACGAATGCCGGAGTGCTTCTCGATCCAGGTCCGCATCTGCTGATCGCTGTAGGTCGGATCGACCGTGATCAGGAAATTGCCGGCGATCATCATCTGCGAACTGAACGACCCGACCAACTGCAACCCGGCGTTTCGCAACTGACCGAATTGGGACAGCGAGTGGCCGCTGATCAACCGCTGACGCGCGTTCACGACGTCGAACGGAGTCGTCTCCGCCAAGTTGATGCGAACTTCGGCGGCGACGACGTCGCGTTCGCCGCTGTGCTCGATCGTCACGCCTTCGACCGACTTCGGGGGCGTGGTTTGCGCGTTCCCCGTCGTCGAGGCCATCAGGATCAAGAGACCAAACAGAGCGAGGAATCGAACCATGGGTTCCTCCTGCGCGATCGAACCTAGTCTCGGCGGGGGACCGGCGCCGGCGCGCTGCGCGGTGGCGTGGCGGAAATGCTGCGCACAGCTTCCCACCGGCGAACGTACTCCTCCATGGTGATCGGCTTCATCCCAGCGAAACAAGCTTCGCTGGATATCGCGACCTCACCGCCGGCGCATTGTATTCCGGACAACCTGGGGGCGGTTTGCGCGTTCCCCGCCGTCGAAGCCACCAGTATCAAGAGACCGAACAAACCGAGGAAGCGAACCATGGTTCCTCCTGCGAGTTCGGTCCCAGTTTGGGCGAGCATTGCCCACCCGTCAATCGCGCGAAACGCGAAGTGCCTAGAGCCGATCCGGGCTGGCGAAACACTCCGCGAGCTGAGCACTGGCCCGGATCTCGGGTGGCAGGAGATCGAAGTCGGCTGCGTTGGCGAGAAACTTCGTCGCGAACGACTTGAACGAGGGCTCACTGCGCAGTCCGCGCACGATTCGCCAACCGGCGAACCCTCGGTCGGGAAGAACGGCCGCACCAGCGACGAACGCGGCCCAACGCATCATGGCGTTCCCCGCCGTCATTCGCTCGGCCAGAAAAATCTCGGCGTTGACCGAGAGGTCGGTTGCCTTGGGGCCCCGTCCCCAAAGCTCGCGCCACTTGGCAGTGAAAGCCTTGACGTCATCGCGCGCAAACAGCGACTCGGCCACCGAGCGGTCGGCGAGTCCCATGAAATCGAAGTAGCGAAAACGGGCTCCGGCCGACGGCTCATGGAAGCGCCAATTCGAGTAGTGCATGATCCCCGGAACGCCGTTGAAGAACGGGTTGTCGACCTGCCGGATCCAGCGCGCATAACCTGCGTCTTCCGCTCCGTCGCGCGGCGTGTAGGTGAGCAGAAACATGGTCGAATAGGTCATGGCAGGGTTGAGTTTGAGTGAGGTCGCGGACGGCAGCGGCGGAGTATAATGCTCCTCCGACGCAAGGGGGCAGTAGGGAAGATTCCATGAACGAAATCAAGAAACCCGCGAAACTGACGTTCAATCGCTACAAGTTTTCGGCGCTGCCCAAGCGCCCGAAATACAGCTGGCCCAACGGTGCCAAGGTGGCGGTCTATTTCGCACTCAACGTCGAGGCTTTCGAGTACGGCCTCAACCCGGGGGCCGACTTCACCTCGATGCCGTCGGCCCCGTTCAATCGCGGCTATGCCTACCGAGACTACGGCAACCGGCTCGGTATCTGGCGTCTGCACGAACTTTTCGAAGACGTCGAATTTCCGTGCTCGATCCTGCTCAACGCATCGGTGTACGACGCCTGCCCCGAGATTCTCGAACCCTGGCGCAAGCGTGGCGACGAGATCGTCGGCCACGGACGCACCAACTCGGAACGCCAGGCCGAGATGACCGCCGAGCAGGAGCGCGCGATGTTCGAAGAGGTCAACCGACGTTACCTCAAGGAAGAAGGCAAGACGCCCAAGGGATGGCTCGGGCCGTTCATCTCGCAAAGCGCCCAGACGCCGGAACTGCTGAAGGAGTTCGGCTACACCTACATGATGGACTGGTGGTTCGACGACCAAGCGCAGTGGTTCCGCACCGACCGTGGACCAATTCTCGCCGTCCCCTATCCGTCGATGGAGCTCAACGATATTCCGGCCTTCATCAACCGCCGGATCGACGACGATGCGTTCACGCGCATGGCGATCGACACGATCGACGAGATGGTCGAAGAATCTGCCCGCCACGGTTGGCCGCAGATCCACGCCCTGTCGCTCCACACCTTCCTCATGGGTCAGCCGCATCGCATCCGGCAACTGCGCCGGATATTCCGTCATTTGGCTTCGCTGCGCAGCGATCTGTGGATCTGTCTTCCGCATCAGATCGCGGACCACGTCTATTCGCTGCCGGAAGGCACTGTCGCCAAACCCTAAGGGAGGAAACCCATGACCGACATCTCACTCAAGAAAGCGCGCAAGATCATCGACGGCGCGCTGAAGAAGGCGCGGGAGATGAACCTGCGGCCGATGACGTTCGTCGTCGTCGACTCGGGCGGCCATCTCAAGGCCCTGCTGCGCGAAGACGGCACGCCCAACCTCGGACCGGACATCGGGCTCGGCAAAGCGGCGGCCGCAGTCGCCATGCGCCGCACGTCGCGCGAACTCGGTGAACGCTTCGGCCAGAACCATGGCCTGATCGCCGCGCTGGCAACGGCGCGGGAAGGTCGCTTTCTGCCGATTCCGGGCGGCGTCCTGATCGTCGACAAGAAGAACAACGTGCTCGGCGCCGCCGCCGGTACAGGCGACACGGGCGACAACGATGAAGTTTGCGTCATCGCCGGAGTCGAAGCGGCAGGATACAAGCCGAAGCTCGCCTGATCTGGACCGTTCGACGGATGTGCCCGATCGCCCGTGCGGGTTGCGCCGCGCGGCCCGTCGGGCACGTCCGGACCCTGGAAGGCGACCGAGAAATCAAGGCTCCAACGGCCGCGAAACCGCGGGTTTTCGCGTCGATTTGGCCTAGAATGACGCCCTCCGCGCAGGGTGATGCGGATGGCCAGATCCGCGTTCTGCGCGTCGCTTGAGGGGAACAGGCGATGGAGCCGGTCTACGACGTGGTGGTGGTCGGCGCTGGGACCGCCGGCTTGCCGACCGCGATTTTCGCGGCGCAGCGCGGTGCTCGCGTACTCATGCTCGAGGCCGCCGATGACATCGGCGGAACTCTGCACGTTACCGGCGGCCAGATGAGTGCGGCCGGCACGCGGGCCCAGGCCGCCAAGGGCATCGTCGATTCCCCGGATCGACACTTCGACGACGTGATGCGTATCAGCCGCGACAACGCCAACGCCCGTATGGTGCGTCTGGCCGTGGACAATGCCGCGGAGACGATGCACTGGCTGTTCGACCTGGGCTACCAACTCGATCCGGCGACTCCGACGATCTTCCTCGGCCACGAGCCCTACCGCATTGCCCGCACGTATTACGCCCACGACAAGGGGCGCGAGGTCATCCGGGTGATCCGCCCGGTCGTCGAGCGCCTGGTGCGCGAGGGCAAGATCACTTTGCTGCTGCGGCACGAGATGACAGGCTTCGCCGTCGGCACCTCGAGCGGCATCGATGCCGTGATCGCCAACGCACGCCCCTTCGTCGGTCGCAACTACGTGCTCACCACCGGGGGCTACGCCGCGAACCGCGACCTGTTCCCCAAGTTACCCCAGGTTACCCGCTGTTCGGCCGTGCCTACCCCTACTCGATGGGGACCGGCATCGAACTCGCCCGTCGCCTCGGCGCCGTCGTTCGCGGCAGCAAGCACTTCGTCCCGGGCTTCGCCGCGGTCGAGCACCCCGAAGAACCGGGACGCTACTACCTGTTCACCGACACGACGCCGCAATCGCGGCTGCCGTGGGAGATCTACGTCGCGACCGACGGTCGCCGCTTCATGGCCGAGGATTTGCCCTCGGTCGACGATCGAGAACACGCGCTCATGCAGCGCCCGGATTTGACGTTTTGGGCCATCTACGATCAACGTATCGCGGATGAAGCGCTGTGGTTCTTCGCGAACGGAATCGTCGCGCGTCTGAGCAAGGATCAGGTGGCGGCGGCGTTTGCCAAACGTCACCCGTCGTTCGTTCAGGCCGCGACCATCGACGAACTCGCCGAACGGACTGCATTGCCGGTCCCCGTCTTGCGCCAAACCATCACCACCTACAACCAGGCGGTCGCGACCGGTCGGGACGCTTTGGGGCGCCAGCACCTGCCGCGTGCCATCGAGCGCGCACCATTCTATGCGGTGAAGCACGGCGGCCTTTCGGCCGTGTCCTTCGCCGGCCTCGCGGTCGACGAATCCCTCCGCGTGATCCGCGAGGATGGCAAACCGATTCCGTCGATCTATGCGGCCGGCGAAATCCTCGGATTCGCGCTGCTCAACGGCGGCTCGTATTGCAGCGGCATGGGCATCACCCCGGCGCTGACCTTCGGCCGCCTGCTCGGCCAACGGATTTTGCATTGGCGAACCGGCCAGGACGCCGCCGGTCGCCAATCGGCCACCGCCTAGGAGGGACCTATGCCGGCACAAATTTCACATGCGATGCTGCCGTTGGCGACGCACGACGAGGGCGCTCGCCAGAAGTTCGTCACCGCCATGCGCGAGCAACTCACGCTCAAGATGCTGCCCGATACGCGTGCCCTCTATGAGGGGATCGTGAAGCCCAAGTTCGCCCGCGAACATGGCCGCGCGCCGCAGGATCGCGCCGAGGTGCGCCGCGCCATGGGTCGCGAACCACCGCACCAGCTCTGGTCGTCGGCGCTGCGCACCACCCAAGAGATGCTCTGGGACTCGGTCGGGGAAACCGTGGCCCGCGAACTTCCTAGCCTGGTCGAGCGGGCCAAGGCCACCCTGCCCCGCTCCGGCGGCTCGTTGCGACTCGACCCCACACTCGAAATCCCGCGCTACCTGCTCGCGCAAGACAACCACGTCATGCCCGGAAACTACTTCACCGACATTCGCGACGATGGCGACGTCTACGCGGGCGCGATGTACGACCGCGGCGTCTTCATCTTCCTGAAGGGCGACAAGGGCGGATTGTCGGACGGGTTCGGCGTGCTCGTCTGTCGCTTCATCACGGAGCGCTTTCCGGAATTTTCGCCGAAACGAATCCTCGATCTCGGATGCACGGTCGGCAACTCGACCCTGCCCTACGTCGATCAGTTCCCCGGCGCGGAGGTCCATGCGATCGACGTCGGGGCGCCGTGCCTGCGTTATGCCCACGCCCGAGCCGAAGCGCTCGGCAAACGCGTGCACTTCAGCCAGCAGAACGCCGAGTCCACCGATTTCCCGGATGGGTTCTTCGACCTCATCGTCTCGCACCTCGTGCTGCACGAGACCTCGAACAAGGCGGTGCCGCGCATCATGCGGGAGTGTCACCGTCTGCTCGGCCACGGCGGCCTGACCCTGCACGCCGAGACGCCGCCCTACGCCGGAGTCGATCCGTTCGATCAGTACCTGTGCGACTGGGACACGCACTACAATCTCGAGCCCTTCATCGGCCGACTGCACGAACTCGATCAACGACGGATGATGATCGATGCCGGCTTCAAGGCGGCCGATTGCGTGGCCGAGACGATACCGACGTATCGGCCCACCGCCGACGTGGCGAGCGAGACGGTGCGCCGATCGCTGGACAAGTACGGGTCGAAGCGCACGATCTGGGGGGCGTTCAAACGCTGACCGCCGGGAGGGCGCCAATCCGCTGAACGACGACCAGAGGCTGCTGCTCGACCAGATTCTGCGCCGCGTCCACGCCTGGCGGCGACAGCTCGGCAAGGAAGCCCTCGATCCGAAGGTGCTGGCCGCGATCGCCCGCCTGCGGCGGGAGGAGTTTCTCTCCCCCGACCTTCATCGCCAGGCCTACATCGACGAGTCGCTCGACATTGCCTGCGGCCAACGCATTTCCCAACCCTCGATCGTCGCGGTGATGACCGATGCCCTGGCCCTGGCCCCCACCGATCGCGTGCTCGAAATCGGCACCGGATCGGGGTTCCAGGCAGCGGTGCTCGCTCAACTCGCGATGCGGGTCTATAGCATCGAAGTTCTGCCTGACCTCGCCGACCGCGCCCGGCGCCTCTTGGCCCGCCTCAGGCTCGACAACGTGACGATCCTGAGCGGTGACGGACGGCTCGGCTGGCCCGAGGCCGCCCCTTTCGAAGCCATCCTCCTCACCTGTGCGACCCCGAAGGTTCCTCCCGCGTTGTTCGAACAGCTTGGGCCGGGCGGCCGCCTTATCGCCCCCATCGGCCCGATCGGCCTCGCGGCGGGGCCGCAGGTCCTCACCGTGTTCCGCAAGGACGCCGGCGGAGCGCTGGGCCAGCAGCGGCTCCTCAGCGTCCGTTTCGTGCCGATTATTGCGCGCCAGCGCGCCTAATCGAGCCCCGGTACGGGATGGGCGGCGCAGAACGCCTCGACCTCGCGTTTGATGCCAGCGATCCTCGTGGCATCGGCCCGATAGCGCAACGCATCCGCGATCCAGCCGCCGAGGCGATCCATGTCGCGCTCGGTCATGCCGCGCGTCGTCGCGGCCGGCGTTCCCAGGCGGACGCCCGAGGGCCGCAGCGGCGGATTGGGATCATCGGGAATCACCTGCTTGTTGGTGGTGATGCCGACCTCGTCCAGCACGCGCTCCGCCTCGCGACCATCGAGCCCGAGACTCTTGACGACATCCATCACCATCAGGTGGTTTTCGGTACCGCCGGTGACGAGCGCAACCTGTCGGTCCATCAAGGCCTTGGCGAGCGTCCTGGCGTTGCTCAACACTTGTTTCGAGTAGGTCTGGAACGCGGGCTCCAGGGCCTTGCCGAAGGTGATCGCTGCGCCGGCCACCGCATTCATGTGCGGCCCACCCTGCAGCCCCGGGAACACCGAAGAGTCCACCGCTTTGGCATGGACGGCCTTGCACACGATCAGACCCCCGCGCGGTCCACGCAGCGACTTGTGCGTCGTGGTCGTCAGGAAGTCGAAGCCTGCGTCCAGCGGATTGTTGAGCACGTTGCCGGCGATGAGCCCGCCGATGTGCGACACGTCCGCCATGGTGAGGGCCCCGACCTCGTCGGCGATCCGCTTGAAGGCCTTGTAATCGAGGTCACGCGGATAGGACGAAAACCCGCAGAGCACCATCTTCGGCCGGATGTCTTTCGCCTGCTTGAGCAGGGCGTCAAAGTCGATTGCGCCGGCGCGGTCGGGGATCGTCTTGTAGCGGACGAAGTTGAACACCTTGCCCATATGCGAGACCGGCGCGCCGTGCGTGAGATGTCCGCCATGCGACAGGTCCATCGCCAACACCGTATCGCCGGGCTTCAGGACCGCGAAGTAGACCGCCTGGTTCATCGGCGAGCCCGACAGCGGCTGGACGTTGGCATGTTCGCCCCGGAACAGCGTCTTGGCCCGATCGCGCGCCAGGGTTTCAATCTGGTCGGTGAACTCCTGGCCGCCGTAATAGCGGCGCCCGGGATATCCTTCGGAATACTTGTTGGTGAACACCGACCCCAGCACGGCGAGCACCTCGGGGTAGGTGTAGTTCTCCGAGGGGATCAACTCGATCCCGGCCTTCTGGCGTTTCTCTTCGCCGATCAGGGCGGCGTAGACGGCGGGATCGGTCTTGGCGAGCAACTGGCGATAGGCATCCATGGGTTTCCTCCTCTAGACGCAAACGCCCGGGCAGTCAGTCAGACGGTGCCCAGGCGATCGGCGAGGTCCTGATCCGCGCTCCCCGGTGGTCGGTTCCACCTGATTTCGCCAGTCGCGCGGAGGGTTATGAAGACCCGGATGGTGTGCGGTGTTGACCTCGTGATTGGGCGGCGACTCTGCCAAAGCGCGGCGTCCCGGGCAAGGGCCCGGCCACCGACCTCAGGCGCGGATTTCCTGACGCTGGAACAGGAGATAGACCACCGTGAACAGGATGAGGACGCCGGCCAACAGCCCGGTGAACTGCGGCCACACCAGCAACACGCTTTGGTCGAAGGGCAGCGGCTGGCCCAAGACGATGCGATCGAACACCGCCGCGTCGGTCGGCATGGTGAAGGCGCGGGTCGCCGGGTTCAGCATCGCGAGAGTCACCTCGCCATAGAGCGTGTTGGGCGACAGGCGCGTCACCCACTGCTCCAGTTCGACCTGCTGCTGCGTCGGCCCAAACACGAGGTCCTCGGGCGTCGCACCGATCTGACTGATCAGGCCGGCGACGATCGACCAGAACACGGCGAACAGCAGCCATAGCGCGAGCGAAGCCATCGCCGAGGTCGCTGGCGCCCGGAACAGGGCCGAGAACATCATGGCGATCGCCAACCAGACTCCGGCGTAGCCGATGGTGGCCAAGAGGAACATCAGGCCGCGACCGACCTCTTCGCCGCTCGGCGGCACGCCCAAGGTGATCAGCCCGAGGCCGGTAATCAGCAGCCATAGGGCGACGAAGGTGAGGGACAGCGTCAGGAGAGCGGCCAGGAACTTTCCGACCAGGAGAGCGTCGCGATAGATCGGCTGCGACAGGATGCGCGACAGCGTGCGGCGCGAGTACTCGGCGTTGATCGCGTCGAAGCCGAGCGCGATCGCCACGATCGGCACGACGAAACCGAGGAACGAGACGAACGACGGGAACGGTTCGCGCGCCACCGTCAAGAGCCGCAGGAACAGGAACGGATCCTCGGTCGTCACCGTGCGCATCACGCCGATCGCCGCGAACACCGCCCCGATCGCGGTGATCACGATCAGCAACTCGAGCACGATCATGCGCGCGCTCGTGATGTGGTCGATGGTCTCCTTGGTGAGGACCGTCGCCATGCCCGTCCACGGGGAGCCCTTACGCCGCACGTCGTTCCCCCTCGAAATAGCGCGTGTAGACCTCGTCCAGGCTCGGCTCTTCGATGCCGAGTGCCAGGATCTGGCCGCCAACCCGTTGGATCGCGGTCGAAACCTGTTCGCGATAGTCACGATCGGCGGTCAGGCGCCAGCGGTTCGGCGCCAGCATCTCGATTCTCGTGTTGGGCAGCCGGGTGAGCGCTTCAGCGACCTGACCGCCATGCGCCTCGACGACAAGGCGCACACTCGAGCCGAGCACACGCTGCACCAGTTCAGGAATCGTGCCTTCGAGTGCGAGACGGCCTTTGTTGAACAGGCCGACGCGATCGCAAATACGCTGCACCTGATTGAGCAAATGCGAGGACAACACCACCGTGATGCCGTCGTGCTTGAGGCCGAGGATGATGTCGAGCAAAGCGTGAGTCGACTGCGGGTCCAGGCCCGCGGTCGGTTCATCGAGGATGGCCACGTCCGGGCGCTTCATCAGGACCTCGGCGAGCCCGAGACGCTGGCGCATGCCGCGCGAATAGGCTCCGACGCGCTTGTCGCCGACGTCGGCCAGATTGAGGCGCGTCAACGCCTCGGTGATACGCGCTTCGACCTGATCGCGCTCGATCCCGGCGAGGCGCGCCGTGTAGCGCAGGTTCTCCCGCCCGGAAAGCCCGTCGTAGAACCCTACGGTATCGGGCATGTACGCGACGCGGCGCTTGACCTCGAGCGGATCGTGCGTCGGATCGAGCCCCACGACACGGACCTTGCCTTCGGTCACTTCGGTGAGGCCGAGCAGCATCAGGATCGTGGTCGTCTTGCCGGACCCGTTCGGGCCGAGCAGGCCGAACACTTCGCCCTGCCGAATCGCCAGGTCGAGGCGATCGACCGCCGTAAAGCGGCCGTAGCGCTTGGTCAGCGCCTCGGCTTCGATGACGGCTGTATCGCTCATCGCCGTCCGAAACGGAACACCGCGAGCCCGAGCACGCCCACGGCCAACGCAATCACCAGGATGGCGACGATGCCCCAACTCGTCGAGGTGTTGACCGTGACCCGGAACTCGGCCGAGGACAACGCGTTGTCGGCGTTGGCGTTGAAGGTCACACGATAATCACCGTTGATCGCGCGCGTCGAGGGCGTCAAAAGCGCCGTCACTTGGCGTTCCTGATCGGCGCCCATCTCGGGGAACGTGTCGGGATTGAACGTCACCTTCCAGCCCGAGGGCGGCGAAGCCGAGACACGCACGTTGCGCAGCGGCGCGTTGCCGCGATTCTTGACGGTGAGTTCGATCGGGGTCTCTTCGCCGGCGACGGCGCGTGCCGAAAGCCTGGCATCGGGACCGGAGAGCGAGAGCTCGCCTCGACCCGTCACTTCGATCGACATGTCCGAGCGCGCCTGAACGCCTTCGAACTGGGCGCGCAGCACGACCGGGTACGTGCCAGTCGCCGTGTTGCGCGGCGGTTCGACTTCGACCTGAACGTCCTTCGACCCGCCGGCTTCGATCGGCAGCGTCGTCAGTTCACGAGCGCCAAACGCCTCGGTGACCGAGGTGCGGAAGCCCTGCGGGCCTTCGGCGGCAAGTGCCACGAGGGCGTTTCTGCCGCTCTCGTTCTTGACCGAGACGCGGAACTTGAAGCTGGTCTGCGCCGACCCCTTGAGCGCCGGAAGTTCGGGCTTGAGCGACAGGCGCGGCGGCAAGGTCTCGCCGACCGACAGGGAGATCGCTAGCGACGTCGAGGACCCCTGCCCCGTGGCCGCGACGACGAACTGGTACGTGCCTGGTCCCGGGTTGGCCGGCGGCTCGATCCGCAAGTTGATCTTGGCGTTGCCGTCAGGGCCGACGAACACGGCCGAGATGGGGCGACCGTCGCCCAGGATCGTGCCGCGCCAGCCCTGGGGCTGCTCGGCCAGGCGCAGGTCGATCCGCTGCGGCGGCAGGCCCTTGGTATTGACGTTCAGCTCGATCGTCACCGGCTCTTCGGCCGACACGGTCACTGCGGGATAGTTGGTGCCGAGCCACAACCCCCTGAAATCCTGGGCGCTCGCCGTGACGGCCGAGGCCGTCAGGGCTGCGAACAGCGCAAGCGCACGAATGGCGGGGCCGCGCATGGTCGATCTCCTATGGAATGGTCTCTCCCCGAACTCGGCTGGCTAGATAGGGAAACCTGGGGCGAGATGCAAGGGAGTCCCCGGCTTGCAGACGGGTATTTGCCTTGACTTGCGGTCCTGGCCGGCTAAGCCGCAAGCAGTTGGCGGGCCTTGGCCTCGGCCTCCCCCGCGGCCTTGCTGTCTCCCAAGGCGCGCGCCGCCTCGGCCAGACGCTTCCAGGCCGACGGGCTTCCCGGGTGGGCCGCGGTGCGCTCGGAGAGCAAGGCTCGCGCGGTTTTGAAGTCCCCGGCCCGGAAGGCGCAGTCGATCAACCACTGGGCGAACACGTCGCGTTGGGCGTGGCTACCCCCGATTCGGACCATCGCCGCCCGCACCGGCATCAGCGTCGCCACGGCACCCGCGAAATCACCCGCCACCTGCTTGGCCACCGCTTCGGCGACCGGCAGTACCGCGGCCTTGGTGGCCCGCGCCACGCTCGAGGTCCCTTGGGCCACGATGCGACAGGACTCGACCATCGAGGCGAGCGCCTCGCGCCGGCCGGTCGACGCCAGCGTGAGCGCGAAGTGGGCCTGCGAGAATGGCAGCAGGTGGTCGTCTTTCTTGATCACACACTTCTCGCTCAACTCGTCGAACCGCCGACCGACGTCGACGCCACGCGATTTGAGCCGCCACAGCAACGCCGCTGCGTTCGAAATATCCATGTAGTCCATCGAGGGCACGGGCCGCACGCCCCGGTCGTAAAGATCGAGGACCGTCGGGTACTCCTCGAGTTCGACGTGGTAGAGCGCGCGATGCCACCACATATGATAGGCAAAGTTGCCGCACGGCGACCAATGGGGCTCGAGCCCCTTGAGCCACGCGACCCCCTCCTTGAGTCGGCTGTTCGCCTCGAGCACGTGGGCCACCGCGTGGACGCCCCACACGCCCAAGGGATTGCGCTCGACCGCTTTGCGCCCGAGCGCTTCGGCACGCGCAAAGTCGTTGGTCTCCTCGAGCGCGAAGGCATGCATCGCCTGAACGTAATCGGCACCGGGTTCCCACTCCTTCCAGTGGGGCTGGACCCGCGCCGTGTCCGCGCACATCACCTTGTCTTCGCCCTGGAAGAACAACACGAGCTGCGAAACCCAGAGTGCCAGGATGTCACGCGGATTCTCGGTAACGGCAGCCTGCCAATGGTGCACGGCCTCGGACCAATTGCCGGAATACCAAGCACGCGCGGCGGCCGCGTGGTGACGTTCACGACTGCCTCCACCGCCCTGCAGCATCAGGTGTTGCCCGCGATACATCGCGTCGCGCCCGATGAGAAACAGCGCCGGGTCGTTGCCGAGGCGCATGAAATACGCCTTGAGGAAATGCGCGAGCACCATGTCGGCATCGGCGGTCAGCGCCGCTCCGAGATGATCGCCGCCCTTGACACCGAAGCGTAGGAACTCGTCGATTGCAGCATCGAGATGGGCGACCGCCGCGGCATTGGCGGCCACGGTCGGAACGCCGTAACGATCATCGAATGCGGGCATAGCTCCCTCCCCTAACTCGTCGGCTTGTCAGCGGCATCCTCGTTGAACAACTGCTCGAGCTCCTCTTCTTCCTTGCGGGCATAGGCAACCGACTTCTCCTGGTCGGTATAGAAGTCGTGCTGGACCCGGAGGCGAGTTTCGTCGAGACCGCGGAATCGCTCCACCGTGTCGTCAGCTTCATGGTCGGGCAGGCCGATGCCTTTCAGGACCTCGCCTGCGATGTCGAGCGCCGAAAGAAACGTCTCGCGCCGGATGACGTCGACCTTGAGGTCCATCAGCCGGTGGGCGTGGGTCCGATCATGGGCCCGGGCATACACCTTGACCCTGGGAAACTCACGCTTGAGCAGTTCCGCCACCTTGAGCGTCGCCTGGTCGTCATCGACCGCGATCACGAACGCGACCGCCTTGTCGACCTTCGCGGCACGCAGCAGCTCGATCCGCGTCACGTCGCCGTAGTAGACCTTGTTGCCGAAGGCGCGCACGAAGTCGATGCGATGCGAGCTCGAGTCGAGCGCGGTGAAGGGAATCTTCCGCGCCCGCAGCACGCGCCCCACGATCTGGCCGAAGCGACCGAACCCGGCAATGATTACCTGGTTTTCATCGTCCGGCAGCGCTTCGTGGTCTGCGGAATGCAACGTGCTCTTGACCCGCGGCGCGATCCAATCGCGTCCTTTGACGAGGAACGGCGTCACAGCCATCGAGATCGTCACCACGAGCACGAGAAAATCGGCGGTGGTGTTGTCGAGCAGGTTGGCGCCAAAAGCCACCGCAAAGAGCACGAAGGCGAACTCGCCGCCCTGGGGCAATGCCGTCGCCAAACGCGAGGCCGCCTCGTTGTTGAGGCCGCTAACGCGGCCGACGATGTAGAGCACCGCGCCTTTGACCAGGAGAAGGCCCAACGTGGCACCGGCTACCGCAATCGGTTGCGCGATCAACAGCGGCAGATTGAGCGACATCCCGACCGCGATGAAGAACAATCCGAGCAGGAGGCCCTTGAACGGTTCGATGTCGGCTTCGAGCTGGTGGCGGAATTCGGAATCGGCAAGGAGCACGCCGGCGAGGAAGGCGCCGAGCGCCATCGACAGGCCGATCATTTCGACCAGAAGTGCCGAGCCTGCGACCGTCAGGAGCGCCATCGCGGTGAACACCTCGCGCAGGCGCGTGGCCGCGACGACTTTGAGGATCGTCCGCAAGATCAGCGGCCCGCCGAAGATCAGGCCGAGCACCGTGCCGCCCACCAGGACGATCTCGAACAGCCGGTCTTCGCCAACGATGGTGACGCCGGGGCCACCGACGAGCGGCATGATCGCCAGCATCGGGATCGCGGCGAGATCCTGAAACAGAAGGATGGCGAACGCGAGGCGGCCGAATCGGGTCGCCAGCTCGTTTCGTTCCGCCATCACCTGCAGCGCGAAGGCGGTCGACGACATGGCGAGGATCAACCCGACTGCGACCGCGGTCGGCCAGGATAGGCCGAAGGCGAGGGCGATCACGCCGATCAAGACCGCCGTCCCAAGCGTTTGGGCGGCGCCTGCCCCGAACACCAGACGGCGCAGGGACCACAGACGCCGGGGTTGCAGCTCGAGCCCGATCAAGAACAGCAGCAATACGATGCCGAGTTCCGCGACGTGCAGGATGTCGTCGACCCGACCGACGACCCCGAATATCGCCGGCCCGATGACCATCCCGGCGACGAGATAGCCGAGCACCGATCCGAGGCCGATCCAGCGCGACAGCGCGACGGCGACCACGGCGGCGCCGAGGAACACGGCGGCATTTTGCAGAAACAACACGGCGGAACCTCGACAGGAACGCGGGCGTCCGCCATCTTCGCGGGCGTCCATCAACCCTGCAAGGGTGATTGCTGATGCCGCGCTCGCCGTTCGTCACGCTGCAGCTGCCCGCACGACCGGACGTGCTGGCCCCCGACGGGTCCGAGATCCGGCGCTTACCCGGACCGACCAGGAGGCAAGCCAGCCTCGTTCATTGTCGATTGGCGCCGGGCCAAGTGTCCAAGGCCATCCGCCACCACACCGTCGAGGAGGTTTGGTTCGTCACCTCGGGCGCCGGGCAACTGTGGCGCTCCTTGGAGGGGACCGACACGGTGACCGAACTACGGCCCGGCGTGGCGGTCGACATTCCGCTCGGCGCGCACTTTCAGTTCCGGGCCGAAGGCGGTGAGCCGCTGGAAATCGTGATCGCGACGTTTCCGCCATGGCCGGGCGCGGAAGAAGCGATCTCCGTTCCAGGGCACTGGGCGCCCGGCCCTAGTTCGCCCGACCGATGAGGAGTCTCAGGTTCGTCCGCTCCTGGATGAGGGCTTCGATCTCGCCCCGCCGTTTTGCAACTTCGCTGGTCAACGCCCTGCGTTCGGCTTCCGGCGCTTGGGCGCTCTTGGTCTCGAGCCCCGAAATCTCTTGTGTCGATCGCTCGATGAAGGACTGCACCGCTTCGAGGCGCGCCTGAAGGGTCTCTTTCGACGGTTGCTGCAGCGCCTTAGAGACCTTCTCCAGGCCACGCGCAAACGAGCACGACGCATGGTACTCGGCCAGATCGATCACCGCGATATCGATGCTGTAGTAGGCCGTGTCGCGCCCCATTTTTTCGCGAATCTGGTTGCCGAGGCCAGCGCGATCCGTGCGGGTTCGATCCGTCAGCTGCGGCACGATTGAGCGCATGTACACCTCCTCGTTGACGGTCGAACGAAGCGAGTTGGTGATGGCGGCGGTCGCAGAAAGTGCCGCCGGCGTAGCGCCCGAGCCGACGACGGTCGCCAACGCCGAGCCGAGCGTCGTAATCCCGCTGAGGCCGACATTGACTACCGCCGAGGTCGACTGGACGTCGGCCAGGTGGCGGCGGCACATGTCGTCCGAAATTCGAATCCACTCGGCGATGATGGCGTTGCGCGACGCCCCGCACGCCGCCTCAGCGCCGGCCGGCTTGGACTCGGCGGCGCACGCCTTGGCGGCATCATAGAGCGCGTTGTATCTGCTACCCCCGACATTGATGATTTCGTGACGCCCGTCGGGCGAACGAATCACCAAGCCCCCGTTGTTTTCGATCACCCGCGTCGCGGCGGCGTCGATCTCATAGATGTTGTCGGTACGACTCGTGCACCCCACGGCCAGGCACAGTAGCCAGATCGCCAACGGACGCATGGATTCCCCCTGAAGTACCCCGGGCGCAGCCTAAAATGCTTGGCGGAGTCTTCGTCGCGGCAAATTTGCATAGCCGCGAACCAAGTTCGCAGGTCGGAGCGGCTCAGCGGTCGCGCCGGCGCCAGCGGAACTTGCGCTTGTCTCCGACCAATTCGGCCACGCGCGCGCGGTGCTCGTCTTCGGTGATTTCGCCGCGGGCCTTTTGGGCGTCGAGCTCCTGGATACGCGAATCGACGCTTGTCACGTCCTCATCGTCGCTGCGATCAACGAGAACCCCCGCCGAGGCCGAGCCGCTACGCGGGCGGTAGAGCATGTAAAGCCCGATCCCCGCGAGGATCACGAGCACGACGATGGCAATGAGACCAGGCGACATGATGTGACGCAGTTAACGAACGGCGACGACTTTGGCACGCCCGGTACGGACGCGAAAGCCCTGCCCCGTGACGACGATCACAACCGCCGCTATTTGGTGGCGCCAAACACCGAATACTGGCGCAACCGTGTGCCGGCCCGGTGCCCAGGGTTCTCCTCGATGAACACCGAAGGCGCCATGGCATTGAAAGCGGCACTCGGCGCGAAGCCCGCCTGTCGCATGATCGTCGGCAGGCTCTGGTCATGCAGCGTCCCCCAGAACGGCTCGTTGTTGTAGTGCGTCGACCAGTCGCCCAGGGTGTGGTCGTAGGGATCGGGCATATCCTCGTATTGCGGTGCATCGAAATGCACCATGACGCCGCCCGGCGACAGCAGCCGATGGCACTCGCCGATGATCGTGCGCAACGCCGCGTTCGAGGTTTCGTGGAACAGGATGTGCGAGACGATCAGGTCGAAGTGCCCGTCAGGGAAATCGGTCCGCTCGGCGTTCTGCTGCGACCAGTGCACGGCATAGCCCATCCCCTCGGCACGCGCATGGGCATAGCGCAGACATGGCGCCGCCACGTCGATGGCATAGACGTCAGCCTCGGGGTAGAGGTCGCAATAGGGCAGCGTCGAATGGCCGACCGTGCAGCCCATCTCCAGGATTCGCTTGGGCCGCAAGTCGGGAAAGCGTCGTTGCGCGAACCGGCCGACGGAGCGCCCCATATCATCGTTGAGCGGACCCGAGGCGCCCATGGCGAACAGGTTGTAGCTGCGGTCGTATTCGGCACCGGCGAGCACGTCGTCGGCGCAGACCTCGGAGTGATATCCTCCCGGCTTGCAGTGGATGTGGACTTCGGTGTGATAGCGCGGAATCGCGAGTGCCGGATCGAGGGTGAGGCTGCCGGCGTGGTTGCGACCGTTCTTCGCCGTGACCCTCTTGGCGCGGGCGATCAGATCGGGAAGCTGGCGCTCGACCGATGGTCCGATCGAATCGTACATCATCTCCTGCGTCAGTCGCCGCAACGAGCCCCACGCCTGGTTGAACCACTCCTGTTCCATGGCGCGACGAATCTCATGTCGGTCCTGTGGCACCCGGCCGTGTTGCTTCACGAAGCGCGGCTTGACGACGTTTTCGTAGAGCGTGCGCTTGCCCGGCATCAGGTCGCGCGTTACGTGGATCATCATCTCGCGCACGAAGTCCTCGCGCGCGCCCTCGTCGTGGTTCGGGGTGGCATACATCGGGTGTGGGGAAGCTTGGCCCATGGCGGTCTCCGTAAACGGGAGCGCCATGATAGCGGCCACCCGAGGCGGGTCAAACGGCGGGAGACGAGGCGCGGTATCGGGAGAGGAAGGCTTGGGCGAACGCCGCGAGCCGATGCCCGGCGATGGCGGCACGCAATTCGCGCATCAACGCCTGATAGAAGCCCACGTTGTGCCAAGTGAGGAGCACGGACGCCAGTATCTCGTTGGCCTTCACGAGATGATGGAGATAGGCGCGGCTATAGTCGCGTGAGGCCGGACTGTCGGCGTGCTCATCGAGCGGTCGAGGATCGTCGGCGTGGCGCGCATTCTTGAGGTTGAGCGGGCCGTCCCACGTAAAGGCCTGACCGGTGCGGCCGGAGCGCGTCGGCAGCACGCAGTCGAACAGATCGACGCCGCGGCGCACTGCCTCGACGATGTCGTCGGGCTTGCCGACTCCCATCAGATACCGCGGTTGTTCTGCCGGTAGGTGCGGCACCGTCGCCTCGATCACCCGTAGCATCTCGTCCTGGCCCTCGCCCACGGCCAAGCCACCGATGGCGTAGCCGTCGAACCCGATCGCACGCAGCGCTTCTGCCGACTCGCGGCGGAGTTCGGGGTGGACCCCACCCTGCACGATTCCGAACAAGCCATGACCGTGGCGGTCGGCGAACGCGCGCCGGCAGCGCCCGGCCCAGCGCATCGAGCGTGCCATCGATTCTCGGGCAACCTCGATCGTCGCCGGATAGGACGTGCACTCGTCCAAGACCATGGCGATGTCGACCCCGAGCAGGCGTTGGATCTCGATGCAGCGTTCAGGGGTCAGTCGATGGCTCGACCCGTCGATGTGCGATCGAAACGTCACCGCGTCCTCGTCGATGGCCCGGAGTTGGGCGAGCGACATCACCTGGAAGCCACCCGAATCGGTCAGGATCGGGCCGCCCCAGTTCATGAAGCGATGCAGCCCGCCGAGTGCCGCGATCCGTTCGGCGCCGGGTCGCAGCATCAGATGGTAGGTGTTGCACAGCACCATCTCGGCACCGGTCGCGCGGATTTGCTCGACCGTGAGCGCCTTGACGGTCGCCGCGGTGCCGACCGGCATGAACGCCGGGGTTGCCACACTGCCGTGTGCCAGCGTCAGGCGACCTCGGCGCGCCGCCCCGTCTGCCGCCTCGATCGCGAATGCCACGGTCATGCGGCACGATCCAACAGGCAGGCATCGCCGTAGGAATAGAAGCGATATCCCGAGGCGATGGCATGACGATAGGCGGCGGCAACGCGCTCCGCTCCGGCGAAGGCGCTGACCAACACCAGAAGAGTCGAACGAGGCAGATGAAAGTTGGTGACCATACGATCGACCACGCGGAAGCGGAACCCCGGCTTCACGAACAGCGTCGTGTCGCCCGAAAAGGGCCGCAGGCGCCCGTCCTCGCGGGCCGCCGTTTCGAGGAGGCGCACGCTGGTCGTGCCGACGGCGACGATCTTTCCGCCCCGCGCTTTCACCTCTTCGATGCGGGCCGCGACGTCGGGCGAGAGTTCGCCCCACTCGGCGTGCATGACGTGGGCGTCGAGGCTGTCGCCCTGGATCGGAAGAAATGTTCCCGCGCCGACGTGCAGCGTCACCGTGACCCGCTCGACGCCGGTGTCGCGCAGCCGATTCAGCAGGTCGTGCGTAAAATGCAGTCCGGCCGTCGGTGCCGCTACCGCACCGACGCGTCGTGCAAAGATCGTCTGGTAGTCGTCGGTGTCGCGGCGATCAGTCGGACGCGCCCGCTCGATATAGGGCGGCAGCGGCACCTCGCCCTGCCCGCGCGCGAGCGTGATCACCGCCTCGGGATCCAGAGAAAATTCGAGGTCGACCTCGCCGCCCCGGCGCGCGAGCACCTCGGCTCGCCGATCCCCGAACTCGACGAGGTCGCCCACTTTTAGCCGCTTCGCGGGACGGGCGAGCGCGTTCCAGACCGTCGGACGTTCCGCCAACGGCCGCAACAAGGTGACCTCGATCGCCGCCGCGCCCCGCCGACCGCGCAAGCGCGCCGGGAACACGGCGGTGTCGTTGGCCACCAGCAGGTCGCCCGGTCGCAGCAGAGCGGGGAGATCGCGAATCCATCGATCTTCGAGGGTCGGCCCGACGACCAGCAGGCGCGCCGCGTCGCGTGGTTCGGCCGGACGTAGCGCGATCCGCTCGCGCGGAAGGTCGTAGTCGAAATCGGCGAGGGTCACGGCACCGCCGGCACGGCCGTGCCCTTACTCCTTGACGTCGACGGCGACGCGCAGTCGAACGATACGATCCGGCGTCCGCACGAGCCCGTCGCGCCCGCCACCCTTTTTGATCTGGTCGACGTGCTCCATGCCGGTGCTCACGGCCCCCCAGACCGTGTATTGGCCGTCGAGGTAGGGCGCGTCCCCCAACATGATGAAGAACTGGGAGTTGGCGCTGTCCGGATCCGGCGTCCGCGCCATTGAGCAGATACCGCGCACGTGCGCCTCTTCGCTGAACTCGGCCTTGAGGTCGGGTTTGTCCGAACCGCCGCTGCCCGAACCCGTGGGATCGCCCATCTGGGCCATGAACCCGTCGATTACCCGGTGGATGGGCGTGTCGTCATAGAACCCGGCGCGGGCCAATTCCTTGATGCGCGCGCAGTGCTTGGGAGCGAGATCGGGGCGCATCGTGATGACGACGCGACCGTTCTTGAGATCGAGAAAGAGAGTGTCTTCCATGATGAAGCCTGAGGTTGGCGGATCGGTTAAGGCGCGGCACGCCCGCGCTTGGCGACCACGGCGTTCAGCCGCGCGAGCACGCGGGGCGGAACGAAGCTTGCCACATCGCCGCCAAGGATCGCGATCTCCTTGACCAGCCGAGAGGCGATGAACTGTTGGTTTTCGGAGGCCATCAGGAACACGATCTCGATCGCCGGATTGAGGCGGGCGTTCATGCCGACCATCTGGAACTCGTAGTCGAAGTCCGAGACCGCGCGCAAGCCGCGAACGATCATGCTGGCGCCGACGTCCTTGGCGAAGTGCATCAACAGGTTGTTGAACGGGCGGACCTCGATCGTAGCTCCGTGGTTGACCGTCAGGCTGGCGACCTCGTCCCGCACCATCTGCAATCGCTCGTCGAGGCCGAACATCGGTCCTTTGCCGGTATTGCCGGCGACCCCGATGACCAGGTGATCGACCAGCCGGGTTGCACGGCGAATGATGTCGAGGTGGCCGTTGGTGATCGGATCGAACGTCCCTGGATAGAGCCCAATGCGCCGCCCGCTCATGCCCCGTCTCCCTCGCCTTCGGACGGTTCGGCATCGTCGACGGCGGTATCCGCCGAAACCGATTCGCCGTTGCGTCCCTCGTGCTCGTCCTCGCCCTCCGCCAGGCGCGCCACCGAGACGACCTTCTCGTCTTCGGCGGTCTTGAACAGCGTGACGCCCTGGGTCGATCGGCCGGCGATGCGGATGTCCGCCACCGGCATGCGAATCAGTTTGCCGCCATCGGTGACCAGCATGATCTGGTCCTCGTTCGCGACGGGGAACGACGCGATGACGTGGCCGTTGCGCTCCGACGTCTCGATGTTGGTCACGCCGGAGCCGCCGCGACTGGTAATGCGGTACTCGTAGGCCGACGTGCGCTTGCCGAAGCCGTTTTCGGTGACCGTCAGGAGGAACTCCTCGTTCTGCTCCATGTCGGCCATGACGGCCGCGTCGAGCGGCGCCACCAGCGGTCGGCCCTCGGCATCCGTGATGTCCCCGCGGCGCACGGCATTGCGGTAACGCAAATAGGCCTCGCGCTGCTCGATCTCGACCTTGACGTGGCGGACGATCGACATGCTGACGACGTCGTCGCCCTCGGCCAGTTTCATGCCACGCACGCCGGTCGAGGTTCGGCTCTTGAAGACCCGCACGCCGTTCGCCGGGAAGCGCACGCACTTGCCGCCGCGCGCCGCGAGCAGGATGTCATGGTCTTCCTGACAGATCTGCACCCCGATGATGCGATCACCATCGTCAAGTTTCATCGCGATCTTGCCGCTCGCCATGATGTGCGAGAAATCGGAGAGTGAGTTGCGCCGCACGTTGCCTTGGGCCGTCGCGAACATCACATGCAGGTCGTTCCACCGCGACTCGTCCTCGGGCAGCGGCAACAAAGTGCCGATCGTTTCCCCTTCGGAGAGCGGCAGGAGGTTCACCATCGGCCGGCCGCGAGCCTGCGGCGTACCGAGCGGCAGCCGGTAGGTCTTCATTTTGTAGACCTGACCGGTCGAGGAGAAGAACAGCACCGGCGTGTGGGTGTTGACGACGAAAACGCTGGTGACGAAATCCTCTTCGCGCGTGCTCATCGCCGAGCGCCCGCGTCCGCCACGGCGTTGGGCACGGTAGGCCGACAGCGGCACGCGTTTGATATAGCCGGCGTGCGACACGGTGATGACCATTTCCTCGCGCTGGATCAGGTCCTCTTCTTCGTGTTCGACGAAGGACTCTTCGATGACGGTCATGCGCGGGGTCGCGAACTTCTCGCGCATCTCGACCAGGTCGCCGCGCAGGATCGCCATCAGCTTGGGGCGGCTCTTGAGAATCTCGAGGTGTTCGCGGATGCGCTCGGCCAAGCCCTTCAGTTCCTCGGCGATCTCGTCGCGCCCGAGGGCGGTCAAGCGCTGGAGGCGAAGATCGAGGATGGCCTTGGCCTGTTCGTCCGACAGGCGGTACACGCCGCCCTTGATGCGCTGGCTCGGATCGTCGATCAGCGCCACCAGCGGCTCGATGTCGGCCGCCGGCCAGTCACGCGACGTCAGCGCCGCGCGCGCCGTCGCCGGGTCCTTGGCCTTGCGGATGATCGCGATGACCTCGTCGATGTTGGCGACGGCGATCGCCAAACCGACGAGCACCTGGGCGCGTTCGCGCGCCTTGCCGAGTTCGAATTTGGTGCGCCGGGTGATGACCTCTTCGCGGAAATCGATGAACGCCGCGACCAGCTCCTTCAGGTTCATCAACCCCGGACGCCCGCCGGAGAGCGCCAGCATGTTGACGCCGAAGGAGGTCTGTAGGCGGGTAAAGCGGAACAGCTGGTTGAGCACGACGTCGGCATTGACGTCGCGGCGCACCTCGATCACGACGCGCACGCCGTCGCGATCGGACTCGTCGCGCAGGTCGGCGATGCCTTCGACGCGCTTATCACGGGCGACCTCGGCGATTTGCTCGACGAGTTGCGATTTGTTGATCTGAAACGGTATCTCGGTGACGACGAGGGCGACGCGATCCCGACCGATGTCTTCGGTATGCACCTTGGCGCGCACGACGACGCTGCCACGCCCGGTGAGGAACGCTTCGCGGATGCCCGATCGCCCGAGGATGGTGCCGCCGGTCGGGAAATCAGGCCCCTTCACCAGCTCCATCAGGGCCTCGACAGTCACACCGGGATCGTCGACATAGGCGCAGCAGGCGTCGATCACCTCGCCCAGGTTGTGCGGCGGAATATTGGTCGCCATGCCGACGGCGATGCCGTTGGCGCCATTGACCAGGAGGTTGGGGAACCGTGCCGGCAACACCAGCGGTTCCTGCGCGGTGGCGTCGTAGTTGTCGTGGAAATCGACGGTGTTCTTGTAGATGTCTTCGAGCAACGCATGGGCCGGCAGACCCATGCGGATCTCGGTGTAACGCATCGCCGCCGGTGGATCGCCGTCCATCGAGCCGAAGTTGCCCTGCCCGTCGAGAAGGGGCAGGCGCATGGAGAACTCCTGCGCCATGCGCACCATGGCGTCGTAGATCGCCTGGTCCCCGTGCGGGTGGTATTTGCCCATGACGTCGCCGACGACACGCGCCGACTTGCGGTAGGGCTTGTTCCAATCGAAGCCGTTTTCGTGCATCGAAAACAAGATGCGCCGATGCACCGGCTTCAACCCATCGCGCACGTCGGGTAGCGCCCGCGACACGATTACGCTCATCGCGTAGTCGAGGTATGACTTCCGCATCTCCTCTTCGATCGTCACCGGCGCGACGTGGTCGCTCGGCGGCGGAGGCGGCGGGGTTTCTTGGTCGGGGCTGATCGTCAAGATGGGTTGAACGCGTTACACCGGCCGGCAGGACCTTCTCCGGAGCATTTCGCAACTGCGAAAACGACGGTCACCACAAGCCGAAAAGACACCGGGCAGTATAACCAGCCACGGCCGATTTTCCCAGTGTTTTTCTCCCGATTTTTCGTTTTGGCCCAGAGGCTTACGGCCCGTTTTCGGGACCAGCGCGAAGCCGTCGGCCGGGCGGCGCAAAGCGCCTAGTCCAACGTGCGCCGATAGCGGGCGAGCGCGATGGTTACCGCGACCAACAGGAAGGCCGCGAGCGGCCAGACGTCGGGCATGACATGCGTCCACTCGGTGCCCTTGAGCATGACGCCGCGCACGATGCGCAAGAAATGCGTCAGCGGCAGCACCTCGCCGATCGCCTGTGCCCAGGTCGGCATGCCGCGGAACGGAAAGACGAAACCCGAGAGCATGATCGAAGGCAGGAAGAAAAAGATCGCCATCTGCATCGCCTGGAGCTGATTGCGTGCGACGGTCGAGAAGGTGATGCCGACCGCGAGATTGGCGGCAATGAACAGCAGCACGACGGCGCCGAAAACGATGGAGGAGCCCAGCATCGGTACGTCGAACAGCAGGCGGGCGACGACGAACACGATCGTGACCTGAATGAAACCCACGAGGATGTAGGGCACGATCTTGCCAATCAGCACCTCGAGCGGGCTCACCGGGGTCGCCAAGAGCGCCTCCATGGTGCCGCGCTCACGTTCGCGCGTGACGGCAAGCGCCGTCATGATCACCATGGTCATCGTCAGGATGACGCCGATGAGACCGGGAACGACGTTGTATTGCGTCGAGCCCTCGGGGTTGTAGCGACGATGGATGCGCACCTCGAAGGGCGGCGGCCCCGATTTCAGGCCGGCGAGGCCGCCGACCAGATCGTGCTGCAACGCCGTGCGATTGAGCCCTTCGAGCGCCGCGATCGCGTTGCTCGTGGCCGAGGGGTCGGTCGCGTCGGCCTCGACGAGGATCGCGGGACGCTCGCCGCGCAGCAGCGCCCGCGAGAAGTCGGCGGGGATCGACACGACGAACTGCACCTTGCCACGTTGCAGCCAGTCGTCGGCCTCGGCTTCGCTTGTTGCAAGATGAGTCACGGCGAAGTAGCCGGAGTTCTCCATCGCCCCCAGGATCGAGCGTCCGAACGGCGAGGCATCGGCGACGATCGCCGCCGCTGGCAGGTGCTTGGGGTCCATGTTGATGGCAAAGCCGAAGATAACGAGTTGCACCAGCGGCAGACCGATCATCATCGCGAAAGTCATGCGATCCCGTCGCATCTGGGTGAACTCCTTCACCACCATCGCGACGAAGCGGCCCCAGGCGAAGAACCTCATGGTCGAGCCCCCTCACCGTTGGCCGCCGACATCAAACGGATGAACACGTCTTCGAGCGTCGCCGGGCTGCGCGTCCAACGGAGCAGGGGATCGTCCCGGAACGGCGCGATTGCCGCAGCGAGTCGGGCCTCGTCGCTGCCCGCGACGTGGAGCACCGCGCCGAAGGGCACCACCATGTCGATGCCCGCGCGGCCGCTCAGCCGGGCCCGCAATGGGGCGAGCGAGGCCCCCTCGACGCTCCAGGTAACGAGGCCACTGTCGCGCACGACGTCGGCCACCGAACCTTCGGTGAGAAGGCGCCCATTGAAAATGTATCCGATGCGATGGCAGCGCTCGGCTTCGTCCATGTAGTGAGTCGAGACCAGGACCGTGAGGCCGCCGTGCGCCAGCGCATGAATTTCGTCCCAGAACTCGCGACGGGCCTTGGGATCGACGCCGGCGGTCGGTTCGTCGAGCAACAGCAATTTGGGCTCGTGCATGACACAGGAGGCGAGCGCCAGGCGCTGTTTCCATCCGCCCGACAACTGCCCCGCCGGCTGGTGCTGGCGCGCGGTGAGCCCGAGCCGCTCCAAGGTGCGATCGACGGCCGCGCGACGCCCCCTCATGCCATAGAGCCGGGCGATGAACGCGAGGTTTTCGCGGATCGTCAGATCTTCATAGAGGCTGAAGCGCTGGGTCATGTAGCCGACCTGGCGCTTGATCGCGGCGGTATCGCGACGAATGTCGTAGCCGATGCATTGGCCCTCGCCCGCGCTGGGCTCGAGCAGACCGCACAGCATGCGAATGGTCGTGGTCTTGCCGCTGCCGTTGGGACCGAGGAACCCGAAGATCTCGCCACGCCGGACGCGCAACGCGACGTCGCGCACGACGGTGCGATCGCCGAACCGCTTGGTCAGGCCACGGACGTCGATGACGAGGTCTTCGGGCGCTACTTCGGCCATGACAGGGTGACCTCGACGGGTTGTCCGGGATGCAGCGTCGGATCGGGGCGGCGCAGGCGCGCTTCCGCCAGGAACACGAACTTCTGGCGTTGCTCGCGCGTGTAGAGGATCGGCGGCGTGAACTCCGCGGTGTCGGCGAGGTAGGCGAGATAGCCCTCGGCCCGGCCGCCATCCCAGGCGATCGTCAGGTCCTGGCCCAGGCTCAACTGTCCGCGCGTGGCCTGCGGCACAAAGAACCGCACCTTGATGTGATCCGCCGGCAGGATCGAGACGATCGGCGCGGCGATGTTCACGAACTCGCCGACGCGAAACGGCACGTCGGTGATCACGCCCGCTACCGGGCTGATCACCGCCCGTTGCCCCAAGCGCCATTCGGCTTGGCGAAGCGCGGCGTCCGCGGCCGTCACCTGCGCCTCGGCGGCGCGGACCTCGTCAGTCCGCGCGGCCAGGCGTGCGGTCGCAATCTGCGCCGACATTTCGGCCACCCGGGCCCGATCGCGTTCGACGGCCGCACGGGCGCTATCCAATCGATCGACCGCCGCGACGTTGACGAGCGCCAACGATTCGGTGCGCCGCAGTTGCGCTTCGGTCAGACGGAGCGACGCATCGGCCTGATCCTTCTGGGCCTCCATGGCGGCGATTTCGCTGGCCCGACGTCCCTTCTGGAGGTTGTCGAGCACAGCCTTGGCGTTGGCGAGCCGCGCGGCGGCTTCATCGCGCGCCGCACGCTCGCGGACGGCTTCGAGCGCGAACAGCGGCTGGGCCGCCTCGACCCGCTGGCCGCGGCGGACGAACACCTGGTCGATCGTGCCGGGCTCGGACGGGCCGACGCGAACGTACTCGCCCTCGACATACCCTTGAATCACGCCGGACGGCGTGGCGGCCCCGAAGAGCGTGAGGCCGATCGCCGCGACGGCGCCCTGAACCCAAGCGAACGCCCCATCGATCCAGCTCATGGACGACCTCCTGCTTCAGCACGCAAACCTCGGAGAAACACCTGAACGTGCGTCGTCAGCATGGCCGCCACGTCGAGGTCGCCGGCCGCGTGGCGCTCGAAGGCCTGCCGCCAAATCGCCGCCATCAGAAGTGGGGCCATTGCCAGCGGGGCCGCGGCGCGTGGGTCGATGTCGCGGCGAAATTCGCCCTGCGCGATGCCGCGCTCGATGATCCCCGCGATGACGGTCAGCACCCGGCGAACGACGTTGCGATAGTAGAAGCGAGCCAACTCGGGAAAGTTCCCGGACTCGCCGATGATCTGTTCCCCGTCAGCACCCCTGAGACAGATTGATGTGTTTGGCTAGCGGAGGATTTTCGGCTCATCGTCACCGTTGAAGGGGATGAGGATGAGACCGATGAAACAGACGCCGCCGAATGGC
>VGES01000008.1 GCA_016869765.1 Alphaproteobacteria bacterium | reverse complement strand
ACCTTAGAGGACTTGGAGGTCCCCATGAGTCGCGTATCGCGTGTGGTCGAGCGTCCTGAAGACGAAGTCCCGCCCGAGGAACTGTTGGGCGGCGTGTTGCCGGCGTCCTGGCCCGGCCAGTGGGCGAATGGCGCCCCGAACCCCTACCCGACGGTAACGCCCGAGTACTTGCGCTGGGACATGGGCCGCGAGTTGTATCGCCAGGCTTCCGATCCGACGAGCGCGCAGGGCCCGTCTTACCGCGAGCAGTTTGCCGCGCTTGGGGTGTCGGTCGCTGAGCCGGACGGGACGGCGAGCGATGCCTCGCCCACCCTGCTCGCGCGGACCGAACTCAGCCCTGAGCAACCCTCTCCCGCCCGTCAGCCGCGTCCGGACGATGATGGTGTTTTGGCACCAGGGGTATTGGCGCCGGAAGTTCCCGATGAAGTAACGCAGTTTGCGCAACGCGCGCCCACGCCCCAGCCCAATCGGCCCGCACCCGCGAACGAACCCAGGCCACGTCCCCCGATCGAGGACGATCCCGTGCTCAACCCGTGCACTGCTCCGGTTCGCAACGACCCCGAGGGCAGCGGAGAGCATTTGGCGTGGCGCACGACGACACTCGACGATCGCAAAACACAATGGCGATACAAACACCGCGGCATCGATCTTGCGGGCGCGGCCGGTCAACTGGTCGGGGCGCCGCGATCGGGAGTGGTCCGTTCCGTCGTCCTAGGAGCGAAAGGTGACGGCATTGTCGAGGTCGACATGGACGACGGGCTCGTCATGCGCTTTCTGCATGTAACCCCGGTTCCCAGCCTCAGGCGAGGGGCACGCCTCAGCATTGGCGCGCGGGTTGGTCGCATCTACCAATCGCCAAGGCCCCGCGAGCTCCCGCACGTTCACATCGAGGTGCGCGACCCCAAGACGGGTTTGCCGCCAGATGACGTGAGACCCGACCTCCTAGCAAAACTCGGAAGCAAGTCGACGGACGAGGCCGACAACCTCTTGGTCAAGCGTTACCTCGATCCTAGGCCCTTCTTGACGAACTGCGAGCCATGGACCCCATGATCAGGTTCGTCAAATGCCTCCAGGCCCTGGCGGTCAGCGCCGTGCTGGCAATACCTTGCGCTACCGCTGCGTTGCCGGCCGCGGCCCACTCCTCGTTCGGCGATGAGGAATGGGATGAAGACTCGCTGCGCTTCGACAGTGTCATTGTCGATGACTCTGGAACGTTCGGTCCTTGCGTCGGGCAGCGATCAACCCCGCGTTGCACCTTGGAAACGTTCGAAGCCTGCGCACGATATTATCGCGACGACCTTTGTCGCCTGCTTGGTCTGCCGAAATTGGGGCTACGGGAACGCCCGGAAGCGAGACCCGGCAATCCCCATTGTAGTTACGTCGTACACCACCAGGAGGTTGTCGACGAACGCAGCGTGAAGGGACTCGACCTGTTCTACGCCAAGCCGGGCGACCTGTTTCTCGACTATGAGACGGCTGGGTGTCACGTCAGCGACTATTGGCAGACTCGCGGACACCTCTGGTTGAGAAAGCGCGCCGGCGCCTGGACCGTAGCGGGTTGGTGGTGGCAGCGCCCCGCCGATAGTTGCTACATCGACGAAGAGCACGGCGGCCCTGTGGATGGACCAGAGTGCGAGCGGTACGTTTGGGAGCCCAACGACTATCACCTCGGCGAAAAGCCACGCGCCAAGCGCCGCAACTATGGCGTCGAGGTGAAGGTGAGGAATCCCGGGGATCCTGTTCTCAGCCCCGTTTCAGGAACCGTCACCCGAAACGGCCTATCGTTTGTCGGCCGTCGATTGCCGTACATCGAGGTTGCGGTTGGAGATTCCTTTGTCTATCGCTTCGTGAACGTCGCCCTCGACCAGCGCCACGAGCTTGGAAGCCGGATCGAAGTGGGGCAACCCCTGGGGAAGGTCGAGCAGAACTCCTCGGATGGCTTGTACGCCGTCGAGGTGCGTGATTGCCGTGCCGAGGCGCCGCAGACTCCTCATCGCTACAAGCGTTGCCTGCCGTTGGAAGCCGAGCACTTGGCGCTGACACCCCAGTGGACGGGTGACACGCGGGCTTTTCTCGCACCGATTGCGCCAACGGAGAACCGCGGATCCCTACGCTTCATGTTCAATGGCCGGTTGCTTCCCGATTGCACCGACACCCCTGAGAACGCGCTCTGCGCCCTTGACTACTGGTTGGCGTGCCTGATCGAACCGGAAAACGATCGCATCTGCGGCTACGCCCCGTGGCAGCGGGGTTTTCTCGATCGCTTTGAAGCGTTGGCCTACCAGGTCGTTCGCAGCGCCTGCTGACGGAGGCCGATGTCGAACGATTGCCGATTCGGTTTCGCTGGGCTCTCGCAGGAACAGTCGAAATCGAGATTGTTGGTTCTCGGTGCCGCGCCCCTAGCGTCGTCGAGATGCGGTGTGATGTCCCGGATGCCAAGCACGCCATTTTTTTCGTCAGCCCGCAGTGGCGGCGAAGCTATGATCCCGAGCGCCCGAGAGAGCGGACTTGGCAGGTCATCGGTTGGATCGACGATATTGGCGATACCCTGTGCCAAGGTCTTCTCGACGAAACGTACCTGACGGATTATCCGGTATACTGCGAGAAGATGATTGCCGACGACGACTATCGTCTATACCTGAAAGCGCTGGGCAACCGCGGTCCAAGCGATCACGGACCGACGTTGACCGGCACTACCGATGTCGCGATCGTTCAACCCCATGATGCGCGACCACCGCGGCTCAAGAAAGTGGACGAAGATCGTTTGGCGGAGAAACCCGGCAGTATTATCTATCAGCGCTACATCGACCCACGACGCTATCTCGGACGCTAGACTAGGTCAGGCCGTCTTTCACTCTTCAGAACGGACGATCAGCGTCGGATGCCCATGCGGGCCAGGCCCTGCTTGGCTGTGAAGTCGTTGGCATCCTTTTCGAGTGCGGCCTCGTAGTCGCGCCGCGCCTCATCGCGCCGGTTGAGGGTCCAGTACACTTCGCCTCGGCGCGCCAGCCATTCGGCCTTGGCAGGATCGAGTTCGATCGCCCGCTCGATGTCGACCAACGCCTGACGCGGCCGCATACCGCCCAAGTTCGCCAGCGACCGGTCGGCGAAGCCACGTGCGCGACGCTCATCCGTATCGGCAATTTCGATCACACGCGAGGCCGCTTCCTCGATCTCGCTCCACGCCTCGCGCAAAAACAGCGTTTCCATCCGGGTTCGAAGTTCGTTGAGTTCGCGCCGAACATCCGCCGCGTTCTGGGCCATGGCGCCCGAGGCGGCCAACCACAGCGCTATCCCACCCACCAACCAGCGACGACTGCCACGCCCGGCCATGGGTTCCTCCCGTGCCGTCAGGAAAACCGCTTGTCGATAAGGCGGATCGCCTTTTGGCGACGCTCGACCTCGGTCAGGTGCGCCGTGCCACCGCGGGCGGCGAGGTCGACTTGGATGTCGATGCCGAAACGCGCCTTGAGACGATCACGCAATTCCTCGCGCAGGGCCTGGTCGGCCGGATCGCGGACCTCGACCGTGATCGTGAGTTCGTCCCGCCCCGTTGCATCGCGCGTCGCGACACAGATGTATTCGCCGGCCGTCGCCGGATGCTCGTTCACCACCGCGCCGATGGCGATCGGATAGAGGTTGATGCCGCGCAGCTTCACCATGTTGTCAGAACGCCCGAGGAACCCTTCGATCCGGCGGAAGTTGAAGCCGGACGGCGAGGCTGCCGTCTTGACCGCAGTCACGTCTTTGGTGTCGAAGCGGATGCAAGGGTAGATGTCGTCTTTGAACAGGACGGTGACGCACATGTTGCCCTGCTCGCCATCGGCGAGCGGACGGTTGGTGTCGGGATCGAGAATCTCGAGATAGTGACCGTCTTCCATGACGTACATGCCGTCACGGTCGGGCGCCTCGAACGCGACGAGTCCGGTATCACCGACCCCGTACCAGTCGTACACCTGAGCGCCACCCCAGGCCTCGGAGATCGCCTCTTTGCTCTCGCGTCCCATGTGACCGATGATCAGCCGGATTTTGATGTCGCGGCCCGGCTTGATGCCTTCTTCGTCTGCGACCTGCGCCAGTTTCTTGATGTAGTCGGCAAAACCGATGATCACGGTGACGCCGAACTGCTTCATCAACTGCACCTGCTGCGCCGATCGCGTCTCGTTGCCGGTGCCGGCCGAGAGGAAGAGCGAATTGGTGAAATGGAGCACGGTTTCGCGCACGTAATGCCCGCCGTTGATCATGCCGTGGCCGTAGACCGAGTGAACGACGTCGTCGGGCCGCAAGCCCGCCGCGTGATAGACCCGGGCCAGCATCAGGTTCTGCAGCTCGCGCGACCATGGCCCGAAGAACAGCGGCTGCGGCATACCGGTCGTGCCCGAGGTGGTGTGCAACACGACGGGTGGTCGGACGCCACCCCTCCCGAAACTGTCGATGCCATGAAAATCCCCGAACGGCGGATAGCTCGCCATGCTCTCCATCAAGTCGGATTTCGAGTAGGTCGGCAACTTGGCGCAGTCTTCGAGCCGGCGAATATCGCCCGCTTCGATGCCCTTGGCTTGCCAGCGCCGGCGATAGAAGGGGATCTGCCAACCACGCTCGACGAGCTTCAGGAATCGCTTCTCCTGGAGAGCGCGTAGCTCATCGCGACTGATCGTCCGCATCAGGCGGAAGAAATCGTCTCCGATCGGATACTCGCGCACCATGCGTGGGTGGTCCCACGCTTCGAAATAGCTCGGGTATGGCAAACCGGACATCGCTACGCGCCTCAGGCCATCAGGAGATCGAGAATCTCGCGCACGTTGCCGACGCGTTCGAGGTTGGCGATGCGATCGACGGCCTTCTCGGCGTTGCCGTGCGGCAGCGGCCTCGCCGCGGCGGCGCAACTCGCCATGAACTTCTCGACGTTCTGCGCCTCGCTCAGCGGATTCTTGGGATGGCCGAAGATCTCGGGCATATAGACCTCGAGCCTCTTGCCGTCTTTCAGGAACACCTCGAGGCGCTGTGGCGCCACCTTGTTCTGATTCGGATTGTCGTCCTGCACCGGCTTGACCCGAGCCGCGATGTCATGAACGCGCGGGTTCTTGAGCCAGTCGCCCTTGAAGTGCTGGACGTCGACGGTGCCTTCGAGCAGGGTCGTCGCCGCCACGAAGGAAATACACAGCTTGGCGTAATTGGGCTCGGGGTTCGGAATGTCGGGCCGACCTGTGAGCCGATAAGCGAGCGGTGGCACGTGCGCCACGATACGATCGACCTGATCGGCCTTGAGGCCCTTCTTCAAGAGCTGCTGGATGCCATCGACCACGCCGTGCGTGAGGCGACCGGACGGGAACGGTTTGTGCGAAACGCGAGTCACCTGCCACTCGCGACCCAGGCTCGCGAAGGGCCCGCGATGGTCGTAGTCGCCTTCGTACATCGGCAGGTAGCCGTACATTCCCGTGATGACCTCGTGCGGACCGATCAAGCCGTTCTGGGCCAGGTCGCAGGCCGACAATGCGCCACGGGCGCAGAAACCGATCTGCATGCCGAGGACGGGCGAGCCTTCCCGATGCGGTGCGAGCGTACCCGAGATCTGCCCGTAGGTTGCCCCGAAGGCGTTGATCAACGTCCGTTCGTCGAGACGCCGCACTTTGGCGATCGCCGCCGTGGCGCCGAACGCGCCAGCGGTCGAAGGTCGGAAGAAGCGCATCGGGGCCTTGGAGGAAAGGCCGAGAATGCAAGAGGCATCGACCCCGACGCACACCGCGGTCAGCAGGTCTTTGCCGCTGACCGATGTCCGACCGTCGGCTTCCGCCGATAGCGCTCCGAGGATGGTCGCCATCGGGTGGATAACCGCATCTTCGTTGACGCAATCGAACTCAAGGCAATGAATCATGTAGGCGTTGATCACGGCGGCGCTCACCGCGGGCAGGCGCGTGCCATAGACGAGCAGGCGCGATTCGTTGCCGGCGCCCCAACCGGTCGCGGTCTTGATCAACTCGCGGACCCACGGACCGTCGCTGCCGGCAACCCCGACGCCGAGCGAGTCGAGAATGTAGGTCTTGGCCGCCTTTATCGCCGCCGTCGGAATATCGTCGTAGCGGGTTCCGACCACGTGGCGGGCCAGGGTTTCGACCGGATTGACCTCTTGGTCGAGTTCGTGTGCGACCGACATTGTTCCTCCCTCGGGCACCTATGGAAGCAGCGCCGTCACCTGTTCTAGCGTCCCGCCACGGCCAAGCGCGAGAGTCTTTTCCACCACCGCGTCGATCCGTCCCGCGGTCAGCCCCCCAGCGCCCATCAACTCGCGGGCCTTGGCCACGATGCGTTCGTCGGGCACGGGGTTGCCCGGATCGCCCAGGGCATCGGGCGCCGCAATCTCCAGGTGCCGTCCGTCGGTCGTCCAAGCCTCGATCCGTGCCCCATAGTGTTCGGGAAAACCCCGATCGATCGCGCTGTCCACGGCGCAACGCACGCGCTCGCGCAGGCGCGCGACATGGCTCTGGCGGAAATACTTGGGTTCGAAATGATCGAGGCGAGGTTTGCCATCGGCGAGCACAAGGGCGACCGCATGCTGCAGGCTGAACTTGGCCTGAACGACGGTGTCAGGTTGCGCGCGATCGCAGAACGCCACCGCATCGGAATAGGTGTGCACGACCGCTCGCTCAAAGCGGTCAGCCGTCACCTGTTCGCGCAGGGCAAGCGCGGCATCGATCGTCGAATGGGCGTGGCGGCAGGCGGGCCAAGGCTTGAACGACGTGTCGAAGACCATCCATGGCGCCTCGGGTCGTGCCGTCACCGCCCCTGGATTGGCGTCAGACCCGCACATCGCCTGGTATAGCCCGTTCGGGCCCTCGAGGATGCGCGCGGGGCCGGTGAAACCGCGTTTCGCGAGGTAGGCGCACAACACGCCGTGCCGCGCCGCGTTGGCGTTGTGCAACTGCTTCGACATGGCGTTCTCGTGGCGCACCTGCCAGAGCCCACCCGTCGTCGTCCCAGCGTTCCCCAGGGCGTGGACCAAGGACGCGTCATCGAGCCCCAGGATCGAACCCGCGGCCGCGGCCGCACCGAAGGGGCCGCACGTGGAGGTATTGTGGAAGTGCTTGTAGTGGCTGCGACCGACCGAGGTCCCGACGCGCACGGCGACCTCGTAACCGCGAATAAGGCCATCGAGAAACACCGCCGCCTCGACCCCTGCGGCCTGGGCCACGGCAAGCGCGGCCGGGACGACCACCGGCCCCGGATGCAAGATCGAGGTGCGATGGATATCGTCCATCTCGAGTACATTGCCGAAGGCGCCGTTGACGAACGCCGCTGCCTCGGCCCGCAGGTCCCCGACGCCGATCGCCTTGCACGGGCCACCGGGTTCGTAGCGGCCATAGTCCTTGATCACCAAGCCCGGCGGCGTCGTCGCCCCGATCACGGCGCAGCCGATCCAATCGAGCACGTGCAATGCGGCCCGCGTGCGATCCCGATCTGTAATCGGTCGACGAAGCAGCGCGACGAGTTGGGCGGTGAGACTCGTTTCCGCAGTCACCAGAGAGCTTAGATCGACGTGAAGACACGAGATGGTAACATGGCAAGCACCAAAAACAATCTGCGCGCGAGCCATGCCCAAGCGATTGCGCCTCGAACAACTCCCAGAGCTGCTCCGTCCCGGCATGACCGTCTACATCCCTGATTGCGCCGGGGAGTCGCTGCTCTTCGCCGAAACGTTGAAACACGCCCCCGACGCGGCCAAGGGAGTGCGCTTCATGGGCGTCTGGATTCCCGGGGTCAACCACGTCGACTACGCCGGATTGCACCCGGAGGCTCGCTCCACCGCTTTCTTCGTGACGCCGGCGATGCGGGCCTCGCACGCCGAGGGTCGGGTCGATTTCCTCCCGTTGCACTATTCCGACATCACGGCCTACCTGTGGTCGCGGCCCCTCGACCTCGGCCTGTTTCAGGTTTCACCTCCCGACGCCCAAGGGCAGTGCAGCTTCGGGCTTGCCGCCGATTTCCCGCCCGAGGTGATCGATCAGTGCAAGGTGAAACTCGCTCACATCAATCCACGTATGCCGGCGCCGCCCGGCGCGCCGACCGTTGCGCTCAGCGACTTCGACCTCGTCGTCGAGGCGCCACACGACGTGCTCCACTATGACCTGGGGGCCGACAGCGCGGCGCTGACCGCGCTCGGCCGCAACATCGCGACGCTGATCGACGATGGCGACACGATCCAAATCGGCCTCGGCAAGATTCAGGCAGCGGTACTCGATCCACTGCACGACCGGAAGAACCTGCGGCTCCACGGCGGTATGGTAAGCGATCCCCTGGTGGCGCTCGCGCGCTCGGGAGCGCTCGCCAAGGGGGGCGATCGAGGCCAGCCGCCGGTGACCACGGGTGTCGCCCTCGGCGGCGATCCGCTCTACGACTTCGTCGCCGGGACGTCCGACGTCGCGTTCCGCCCGGCAACGCACACGCACGACGTCAGTATCCTCGGCAGCATCCCCAACCTGGTGGCGATCAACTCGGCGATCGAGGTCGACCTCCTGGGCCAAGCGAATGCCGAAATGATCGGCGGGCGCCAGGTTTCGGGCGTCGGCGGGCTGGTCGACTTTTTGCGTGGCGCTCGCCGCTCGCCGGGTGGGCGGGCGATCCTCGCCCTCATCTCGGCCACCTCGGACGGCAGGACCTCGCGCATCGTGCCTGGCTTCGCAGCCGGCACGACCGTGACGGTTTCGCGCAACGACGTCGACTTCGTGGTCACCGAGCAGGGTATCGCGGATCTACGTGGCAAGACCGTCGCGCAGCGCGCCGAGACCCTGATTGCCGTCGCCGCACCGGCCTTCCGCGATGAGCTGCAACAGGCGACACGACGCCTACCCACGCGCACCTAGTGGTTTGGATCAACTATGCGTACCGAGTTGTGTACATACGCTTTGTCGGAACCCACCATGCGTATAACCGAATCGATGCCCAGACGATTTAGGCGAGGAGATTCAGAAGTGAACGTACGACCCATTCGGAACGACCGCGACTACCGGCGCACGTTACGTGAGGTCGAGAGCCTGATGAACGCTCGCCCAGGCGGCGCGCGGGGCAATCGTTTGGATGTCTTGGTAACGTTGGTCGAGGCGTGGGAGGCGAAGCACTACCCCGTCGAACTACCGGACGCGGTCGAGGCGATCCGTTACCACATGGAGCAACATGGACTCAGTGCCCGAGACCTAGTCCCTTACATTGGCAGCCGCCACCGCGTGTACGAGGTCCTCAACCGTAGGCGACCGCTCACGTTGCGAATGGTGTGGAAACTGCACTGCGGCCTTGGCATCCCCGCGGAGGCCCTGATCCGACCACCGGACGAAAAAGCCGCATAGGATCTGCCATGCCCCGACGTCCGATCATCGTCGTCGACCGTATCGATCACGTTGTCTTGCTCGTCGCCGACCTGCGGCGGGCGGCCCGGTTCTACACCGAGATCTTGGGCCTCCGGGTCGAGCGCTGGCGCGAAGAGATCGGACTGGTCCAGATCCGTGCAGGCCAGTCGTTGATCGACCTGCAACTCGCTACCGGACGACGACCGAAACGCACCCGCTCCCGGCCAGGGCAGCCAGCGCGTTCGGCGATGATCCGAGCGCCCGTGAACGTCCACCACATCGCCCTCACCGTGAAGCGGCTCGATGGCCCACGGCTCAAGCGCCACTTTGCCAAGCTCGGAATCGCCGCGAGTGAGCCCCGCAAGCAGTACGGTGCCGATGGCATGGGTTGGGCCATGGACGTCATCGATCCCGACGGCAACATCGTCGAACTCAAGGGTCCGCCGGATGCCGCGGAAAGCCGTGCCGCATGGCAGCTTCGGCGAGACGCTCGAACAAGCAGGAAGAGCGTTCCATTGTGATCCGACGAGTTGTCGCCGGGGCGCTGCTCAGTTTAGCTTGGCCCCGAGTATCGCGCAGGACAGCCCGGCGGCACGCGCGGCAGCGGCGAAGCGTCATTCTCAGCGGTCGGTGTGGAAGACCTCAGGCAGGTGACGCTAGCGCTCGCTCGCCAACTGACTGAACAGTTGGTCGGCCGCGCGCCTCGTGGGCACAATGTTGGCCGATTGACGCCAAGCGGGGAGTGGCGTGAGCCCCACCAATAAAAGAAGCGCCGCGGTTTGCCGCGGCGCTTGTGTCCAAACCCGAACGAAACGCCTACGCCGCCCCGTTGTCCTTGAACCACGCCTGCAACTTGGTCCAGCCGTCCCTCGCCGCGTCCGCGGTGTAGCTCGGCCGGTAGTCGGCATGGAACCCGTGCGGCGCGTTCGGGTAGATGGTGATATCAACCTTCTTGCCCGCCGCTTTCGCGGCATCGCGCAGCTGTTCGACCTGAGCCACCGGAATCCCCTGGTCGGCGGCGCCGTAAAGGCCGAGCACCGGCGCCTTCAAGTCGCGGGCAAGGTCGAGCGGGTGGTTGGGCGTCATGTCGCCCTTGTTTCCGGTGACCGGGCCGTACCACGCCACCCCCGCCTTGAGATTGGCGTTGTGCGCCGCGTAGAGCCAAACCTGGCGACCGCCCCAGCAAAAGCCCGTGATCCCGAGTTTGTCGGTGTTGGCCTTGCCCGAAGCCTTGGCGAAGGCGACCGCCGCATCGAGATCGCTCGCCACCTGCCGGTCGGGCACCTTCGAGACGACCTCGGAGAAGATCTGCCGGAAGTCCGTCATCTTCGAGACGTCGCCCTGGCGCGCGTAGAGTTCGGGAGCAATCGCGTAGTAGCCCAACTTGGCGAAACGTCGGCAGATATCCTTGATGTGCTCGTGCACACCGAAAATCTCCTGGACGACGAGCACGGTCGGATAGCTTCCTGCGGCGGCTGGAGCCACGCGATAGGCCGGAATCTCGCCATCCGCCACCCGCACCTTGACCTCGCCCGCTTCGAGACCCGCGGTATCGGTTTTGATGACCGTCTGGGCCGCGATCGGCTGCACCACCATGGCGAAACCGGTGGCAAGTGACGTCATGACGATGGTTCGCCGCGAAATCTCGAACGGCGGCAGCAAGCTCTTTTCTTGGTTTTCGTCGTTGTCCATAGATCCTCCCTAGATCCGTCGGGCGCGAGACTACCCTTTGAGAATCTGGGCGTCCCGGCCCATGCTAACCCATCAACGCATCGTGACGATGCTTTGTTCCGTGTGATCGCTGGGCTGTGATCAAACCGCCTTGGCGGCCCGCAAGGCAACGATCTGCTCGGCGGAATAGCCGATCGAGCGCAAGATGTCGTCCGTGTGTTCCCCCACTTTCGGCAGCGAGAAGTCGACACGGCCCGGCTCTTCGCTGAATTTGACCGCGACCCCGATATGGTCGTTGCCCGCTGCGTCCTTGACGCGCATTTCGCGCTCACGCACATGGGACGAATTCCAGGCCTCGCTCAGGTCGTAGACCGGCATCCAACAGATGTCGCGCCCCTGAAACCACTGTTCCCACTCGGCCCGCGTCTTCTTGCGAAATTCCGCGCGCAGGAACTCGATCGCCGGCCAATGGCCGCGTCCGGCCGGCCCCGTCACCGGCTGAATGAACTCCGGTCGCCCCAGACCCTTGAACAGCTCTTCGACGAACTTGTGCTCGCCCCCGCCCAACGCCAGGTGCGTGCCGTCCTTCAACTCGTAGATGTTGAGCATCGCATTGCCGCCGTGGCTGCGTTCCTCGAGGGGGTTCGGCGCCTTGCTGCCGGCGAAGGCAGGACCCACGATGTTGGGCGAGGCGGCGAGGACCGACTCGAACATGCTGACGTCGACGTAATCGCCCTTGCCGGTCGCCTGCCGGCGGTAGAGCGCCATGAGAACCCCGATGAACGCGAGCTGCGAGGCCAACATGTCGGAGATCGCGACGCCGATCATCGCCGGGCCGCCGCCCTCGGGCGAGCGCGACAACGACAAGACGCCGGCCGCGGCCACCGCGGCCGTATCGTGGGCCGGCCGATCGCGCCACGGCCCGGTCTGGCCGAAGGCCGACAGCGAGGCATAGACGAGCCGAGGGTTGATCGCTTTGAGCGTGTCGTAGTCGAGCCCCAGTCGCTTCATCACACCGGGTCGAAACGCTTCGACGAAAACATCGGCAAATTCGACCAGGCGATAGAGCACGTCCTTGGCCTCAGGGCTCTTGAGGTTGAGCGTGAGGCTGCGCTTGCCCCGTTGGGTGACACGAAACATCACGGTCGAATCGCCTTGGACCCAGGGAAAAAACTGCTTGAAGCGGGTGGGTTCGGGCGCGGCCGGGTTCTCGACCTTGATCACGTCGGCGCCGTGGTCGGCCATCATCGTGGTCATCGCCGGTCCGGGCAGGAACAGCGACAGGTCGAGAACGCGTAGGCCGTCGAGTTTCATGGCAGTCTCCGAGGAACGCTGGTCGGGCAGTACTAGACGACGCCCTTGCGACGCAACCCGGCGATCGCCGCCGGGTCATAGCCGAGTTCACCGAGGATGGCGTCCGTGTGTTCCCCGAGGCCGGGGGCGCGACGGACCGGCATCCGGTCGCCATCGACGCGGATCGGGTTGCTCAGCACCTTGAGTTCGCCCTTCTTGGGGTGGGGATAGCTCTGGATCGCCCCACGCTCGACGAGAAACGGATTTTCGAGCGCCTGGTCCAGGTCGTAGACCGGGGCCACGGGAACCTTGCCGATGAAAACCTCGAGCCACTCCTTGACAGTGCGTTCGGCAAACACCGCGTCGAGGACCGGGGTGAGCTTGTCGCGATTCTTTCGTCGGGCGCCAAAATCGATGAAGTCCGGGTTCAGTCCGATGTCGGGTCGACCGATGCCCTCGACCACGAGGCGCCAGAACTTGTCGGTCAAAGCCATGATGTAGAGCCAGCCATCCTTGGCGGTGTAGAGCTGCGAGGGCACCAAGGATGGGTGAGCCGATCGCGGCAGTCGCGTCGTCTTGTCCTTCTCGTTGAGGTACCACACCGCCGGATAACTGGTCTGAAACAACGCGGTGTCGAACAGGCTGACGTCGATGTCGCCGCCCTGCCCCGTCGCCCGGGCCGACAATATCCCGGAGACGAGTCCGAGCATGCCCGTGACGCCGGTCATCCAATCGACGATCGAGAGGCCCATGCGCGTCGGTGGTCCGCCCGGCTCCCCGGTCAGGAACATGAATCCGGTCTCGCCCTGCATCAGGTAGTCGTACCCCGGCCAGTCGGCCCGCGAGCCGGTTCTGCCATACGCCGACATATGCGCGCAGACGATACGCGGGTTGGTCGACTTGAGGTGTTCGTAGGTGAGCTTGAGTTTTTCCGGTTGATCGCCCCGCAGGTTGTTGGCAACGCCGTCCGCCCGGGCGACCAATTGCTCGAAGATCCTCCGCCCCTCTGGCTCCTTGAGGTTGAGCGACAACGAGCGTTTGTTGCGATTCAACGTTTGAAAGAACTCGGAGTCGCCCTCGCCGAGGAGATGCGGCCCGACAATCCGTGACGTGTCACCGCCGACCGTCGGATTCTCGACCTTGATCACGTCGGCGCCGAGGTCGGCCAGATGCATCGAGCCGAACGGCCCGGCGCCATAGTGCTCGACCGCGACGATACGAACGCCGGTGAGCGGGCGACGCACGGCGGCGCTCCTAAACCGGATTTCGCGCCACCATTTGGCGGGCGATGATGATGCGCTGAATCTCGTTCGTGCCCTCGCCGATGCACATCAAGGGGGCATCCCGGAAGTAGCGCTCGACATCGAATTCCTTCGAATAGCCGTAACCGCCGTGGATACGCATGGCTTCGAGCGAACACTCGACGGCTGCTTCCGAGGCGAACAGTTTGGCCATGCCCGCTTCCATGTCGCAGCGCTCGCCACGGTCATAGGCCCGGGCGGCGCTCTCGACCAGGAGACGCGCGGCCTCGACTTTGGTGGCCATGTCGCCCAGCTTGAGCTGAATAGCCTGATGCTGACAGATCGGCTTGCCGAAGGTCTTGCGCACCTGCGAGTAACGCACCGCGTCCTTGAGCGAGGCCGAGGCCAGCCCGACACCACGCGCCGCCACGTTGATGCGGCCGATTTCGAGCCCGCCCGCCGCCTGGTAAAAGCCTTGCCCCTCGACGCCGCCCACGAGGTTGGCGGCCGGGACCTTGTAGTCGCTGAATACGAGTTCGGCCGAGTCGATCGAATGATACCCGAGCTTCTCGAGCTTCCGCGAAACGGTGAAGCCCTTGTCCTTCTCCATGATGAAGAACGTCATGCCCTTGTGCTTGGGTTCAGCGGCGGGATCGGTCTTGACTAGAACGGCGTAAGCCGAACCGTGAATACCGTTCGAGATCCAGGTCTTGGATCCGTTGACGACATAGTGGTCGCCCTTCTTATCGGCACGGGTGCGAATACCCTGAAGGTCGGTCCCAGCATCGGGTTCGGTGAGGCCGAGGCCACCGCGCAGTTCGCCCGTGGAGAAGCGCGGCAGAAACCGTTTCTTCTGATCCTCGGTACCGAAGCGTTGCACCAGGGTCGCCATGATCAAATGCGAGTTGAAGATGCCGGTTAGCGCCATCCACACTTCGCTGATCTTGATGACGACGCGAGAGTAGGTCTGCGCCGACATGCCGAGCCCACCGTAGGCCGGGTGGACGATCGCGCCGAACAGCCCCATCTCTTTCATCTGTTCGACGATGGGGAACGGGTATTCGTCGGCGTGATCATACTTCTTGACGACCGGCCGAACGTCGCGTTCCAGCCATTTCTCGATCGCAGTCATGATCTGCGTTTCTTCGTCACGCGACATGGTGGCGTTGTCGATGGTCTCGGCGACACTCATGGGGCCTCCGTCGGGAAAATGAATGGCAAGCGGTCAGTAGTTGGGATTCTTGTCGTCGACCGCGTGCCCGCGCTTGGGCACGAGAAAACTACGGTCGAAGATCATGACGACCTGATCACTCTGATTCTTGCCGGTGGTACGCACGGTGACGATCCCCTGCGTCGGCCGCGACTTGGACTCGCGTTTCTCGAGCACCAGCGACTCGGCATAGATCGTGTCGCCGACGAACACCGGGGCCGGAATCTTGATGTCGGTCCAGCCGAGGTTGGCGATCGCCTTGCCCGACGTATCACGAACACTCATGCCGGCGACGATCGCCAGGGTCAGGGGACTGGCCACCAAGCAACGCTTGAACTCGGACTTCGCCGCGTATTCGGTATCGAAGTGAATCGGATGGGTGTTCATCGTCAGCAACGTGAACCAGATATTGTCGGTCTCGGTGATCGTGCGACCGGGTCGATGCTGGTAAATGTCCCCAACGTTGAAGTCCTCGAGGTAGCGCCCTTGAGACTCGCGATAGGTGTTGGGGGCGACCTGTTTCGCCGCGACGACCATGACTTCCTCCCGGTTTTTCGTACTTTTTTGCGTTGTCGGGCGCCCTAGCCCGAGGCCGCGGACCCTAGCTCAACAGGTTGTGATGAGCAATTGCCCTTACTAGCGCAGGGCGGCGAGCCACACCGGCCCGCGGTGGGCCTGCCACAGGACGCCGGCGACATCGGCAAACGCTTTGGCGATCTCGAGGTCGACCGGGCGGTAGGTGTGGCGAGCCTGGGCGCCGGCGATCAATTGTCCGATCATCTCGCCCCGCCACCAGATCGGCGCGTAGTAAGACGACCCCATGCGCGAGGATTTGAGGATCTGTTTGAAACTCGCGTGCTCGTCGGTGTTGGCGAGCAGCAACGCCTGCTTGGCCCGCCAGACCTCCCCCGGGTGCCCATGCTCGATCGGGATTCGCATATGGAGCTGCTCGGGCGGAAAGTTCTGCTGCGCCATGAACATGTGTTGACGCCGGTCGGGCGACACCATGACCACGGCGGCCACGGCGTACTGACGCTCGCCCTGCTTGAGTCCACCGGGCCGGAGGTGCGCGGCGCGGTCGCCGAGCAGATCGACCGTGCAGCGCGTCACAACGGCCAGGGCTTCCTCCGGGCCAGCCGCCACCAACCCCTCTCGTAGCGCCGCGGCGAGCGCGTCCCAGGCTTCGGCTGCAGTGACGAGCGTTCGGGCATTCATCGCGGCGCCGGGACCTGCTCGGCGAACGCCCGCGCAATCTCGAGGCGAGTCGTGATCCAGGTCGCGGGGCGTTGCGTCACGTGTTGGAGAAACCTCTCGAACGCCCAAATCCGTCCTGGCCGGCCGATGATCCTGAGATGCAATCCGAGCGACATGTACTTGGGTTCGCCTGCGACGCCTTCCTCGTAGAGCCAGTCGAAGGTGTCTTTCGCGTACTTGAGCCAATCGTCGGGGGTGAGTGCGGGGTCCGTCCAAAACTTCATATCGTTCGAATCGACCGCGTACGGAAGCACGACGATGGGTTTCCCGCCGACCACATCCCAATACGGCATGTCGTCGGAATAGTCGTCCATGTGATAGACGAAACCTTCTTCGGCCAAGAGCCGACGCGTGTGGTCGGTATGCAAATAGCGCGATAGCCAGCCATAGGGCCTGGTGCCCGTGGTCTTCTCGAGCGAACTCACGGCCTTGCGGACGAATTCGCGTTCCTCCGCCTCGTTCATGCGGAACTGATGGATCCACCGCCAGCCGTGGGAGCAGGCTTCGTGGCCACGCGTTCGGATGTAGTCGGCGATCTCGGGCGCTCGCTCCAAAGACAGGGCGGCTGTCGTCCAGGTCGCACGGACTTTGTACTTGTCGAGCAGCCGCATGACACGTGGAGCGCCCGCCTTGAGACCGTAGCGGTAGTTCGACTCGTTCCCGTAGTTGCGCATCGGGTACTTGACGAACACCTTGAGTTCGTCGACCGGCTCCATGCCCTTGTCACCATCGGCGATCGTCGCTTCCGAGCCCTCCTCGACGTTGACGACGATCGAAAGCGCCACTTTGGCCCCGCCGGGCCATTTCATGAGATGTTGATGATGCGGCCGCCACTCCCCTGGTGGATCATCTGCCGGGCGGCATGCTTGGTACCAAAAAATCGGTCGGCTCACGTCTACCTCCTCGGACTATGTTGACGGATGGCCCCAACGTTCGCGGGCAAAACTGGCCAGACGTTCGATCGCCCGCCGACCGTCGCTCAGGCGATCCGCGAAGCGATGCCAGACGTGGATCATGTCGGGCCACACTTCGAGACGCACCTGGCAATCGGCGGCTCGCATAGCGCCATAGGTCACCAACGAATCGCCCAGCATCACCTCATCGCTCCCGACCATGATGAGCGTGGGCGGAAGACCCGCCATCGATGCGAACGCGGGTGAGGCTCGCGGATCACGGGGGTCGGCACCGGCAAGATAGAGCTTGGCATTGGCGAGCAGCACGTCGCGCGTGACCCGCGGGTCGGCGGAAGCCAGAACCCGATAGCTGTCGCTCGAACACGTGAGATCGGTCCATGGCGACATCAGCACGAGACCGGCGGGCAACGGCCACCCCCGATCGCGCGCTGCGGCGGTGATCGCCAGGACGAGACCGCCCCCGGCAGAGTCGCCGCTGAGGATGAGCCGCTGGGGTGGCGTTCCGCGATCCAGGAGAGCGCGATAGCTCGAAAGGCCGTCCTCGAAGGCTGCCGGAAATACGTGCTCGGGAGCCAGACGATAGTCGATCAGCGCGATCTCGGCCGCCGCCGCATTTGCGAGGGCACCACCGAACGCACGGTATTCGAAGGCCGAACGGTAGACGTACGCCCCGGCATGAAAGTGAGCGATCACCGGACCCTCGCCCCGACCGGAGCGCACGCGCAGGGCCGGGACCCCGCCCAGGGTGACGGTCTCGACGCGCGTATCCGGCGGCAAGGCGGTATTGGCAGCTTCCGCCCGATCGGCCTCGCGCTGTTCCGGGATCGAGCGGGCAACCGCCGGCTGGCCAGCCAGGAGCGCCCGCAGCGCCCGCATTTCAGGATTCACGGCGCCAACCTAGTTGTGCATCTCCTGCCCGCCCGATACGTCGAAGGCCTGGCCGGTGATGTACTGCGCCTGGTCGGACGCGAGGAATGCGCACATGGCCGAGATGTCGCTCACCTTGCCGACGCGACCGAGCGGGATCGTCGCAGCGCGGTTCGCCAGCAGCTGCTCGACGGAGATTCCCTGGGTCTTGGCGCGATACTCGTTCTGGCGTGCACCCAGGCCGGTGGTCACGTGGTTCGGACCAACCGCGTTGACGGTGATGCCATGACGGCCGAACTCGAGAGCCGCCGTTCGCGTCAGTCCGACCACGGCATGCTTCGAAGACACATAGGCCGCCAGGTCCGGGAAAGCATGGCGCGCCGCTTGGCTCGTGATGTTGATGATGCGGCCGCCACTCCCCTGGTGGATCATCTGCCGGGCGGCATGCTTGGTACCAAAAAACACGCCGCGCAGATTGACCTCGAGCACCGCGTCCCAGTCCTCCTGCGACAATTCGAGCATCGGCTTCATGATGTAGCCGACGCCGGCGTTGTTCACGAACACGTCGAGGCGACCGAACTCCTTCACCGTCCGGTCGATGACCACCTGGACATCGGATTCGGAGCGGACATCGCAGGTCAACGCGACAGCGACCCCGCCGGCAGCCCGTATCTCCGCGACGATCTCGTTCATCTCCGCCGAAGTGCCGATGTGTTCCTTGGCGAAGCGTTCGCCTTTGGGCGTGCCGATGTCGGTGAGCACGACCCTGGCCCCTTCGGCCACCAAGCGCTTGGCGATACCCTCGCCCAGTCCATGGTGCCGACCGGCGCCGGTAATGATCGCCACTTTTCCCTTCAGGTCGTACATCCCTAGTGCATCTCCTCGCCGCCAGAGACATCGAAGTTCTGCCCGGTGATGTATTCGGCCTCCCCCGAGCACAGAAACGCCGCCGTCGCGGCGATGTCGCTGGAGAGGCCCACCCGACCAAGCGGAATGCGCGAACGCATCGCCGCCATGTATTGCTCCTCGCTTTGGCCGCCAGCCGCCGAGAAGTGCTCGTTCTGCCAGGCGCCCAAGCCGGTGGTCACATGGTTGGGGCAGATCGAGTTGACCCGGATCTTGTGCTTGCCGAACTCGAGCGCTGCCGTCCGCGTCAACCCGACCAGCCCGTGTTTTGAGGAAACATAGGCCGCGGCGCCGGCAAAGCCGCGTTTCGCCGCCTGGCTCGCGATATTGATGATGATGCCGCCACTGCCCTGCTTGATCATCTGCTTGGCCGCGTGTTTTGCACCGAAGAAGCACCCACGCAGGTTGACGTTGAGCACCGCATCCCAGTCCTTCTGTTCGAGGCTGAGAATGTCGGTCATCAAGTAGCCGATGCCGGCATTGTTGACCATGACGTCGATCCGGCCGAACGCGCTCACCGCTTTCTGAACGGCGGCGGCGACCTGGCCCTCATCGAGAACGTCACAGACCTGCGCGACCGCCTGACCGCCCGCCTTCTTGATCTCGGCCACGATCTCGTCCATCTCGCTCGTCGTGCCGATGTGCTGCTGGGCGAACTGCGGTCCCTTGGCCGTGCCGATATCGGTGACGACCACGCGAGCGCCTTCGGCCGCGAGGCGTTTGGCCATCGCCTCGCCGAGACCGCGATGGCGGCCCGCTCCGGTCACGACCGCCACCTTTCCTTTGAGGTCGTACATGATCGGCTCCTAGCCCGCGAACCTGCTCATGATGAGGAACATCGGGTTGTCGGCAAACGCCTGGAATTTGGCGATGATCGCCTTCATCGGCTTGGACGCCATGACGTCGGGCCCCAAGCGATCGATATTGTTGATCTCGAGGACTTCGGCATAGCGATAGGGAGCCTTGGCGTCACTGCCGAACAGGCCGTCGACGCGGAACACTTTGAAATCATCGATCGACTTGAGCCTTCGCGCGGTCGGAACGTCTTTGGTCCGCGCCCACCGCTCATAGGCGGCCTCGCTTTGCCCGCGTTTCAGGTTGAACAACACCACGAGCAGGCGGCGCTTGCTGCCAGTCGTCTTTTTCTTGGTCGCTTTGCGTGCCATCGCTTCCTCCACTATCGCTGGGCGCGCCCCGCGCGCGCCGCCATTTGTTTGAGCCTGTCCGTCGGGAACGGCGAAAACGTATATCCATCGGGCTGCGGCGGGTGAACCGACAGGCCGGTGAAGCGTTCGATCGCGGCCAGTACCGTGGCATGGGTGTAATACGCCGCGTAAGCCGCCGTCACTAGCGCCTGAAACGCAGCCGTGTTCTCCCGTTCGCACGCCGCCAACATCGCATCACGCTGCGGCCCCTGGGCCGTGTCAAACTCGCCCGGCAACGCAGTCAAGATCTTCGCGACCGCAGTGAGCTGTGCCGCATCGCGTTCCAGGAACGCGGTAACATCCGAAGTGAGATTCAACACCGAAGCCGAAGGCCAGCCGTCATCGCCAGGCAACAGCGTCGCCAGCGCAATCGCCAATCGTTTCTCGTCGAGGCGAGCGGCCATCAGCTTCCCCCCAAGAGCGGCATCCGGTTGGACACCGCTCGACCGTCATGCACTCCCGCGCGCGGCCCCTTTTGTCGCGATTATATGGTCCGCGGTCCTGAGCGCCAGCGCGAGAATGGTCGGCGTCGGATTGACGGCCGCGGACGTCACGAACACGCTGCCGTCGCACAGGAAGAGGTTGGGAACGTCATGGCTTCGCCCCCAGCGATCGACGACCGAATGCCGCGGGTCGTTCCCCATGCGAGCCGTCCCCATCAGGTGAAAGCCGGCATCGCGCAGCAGCGGCATAACGACAGTTTCCCGGGCGCCCGCCGCCATCAGGGCCTGGCTCGCCTGCGCAATACCGTGATCGAGAAGGCGTCGACTGTTGTCGTCGACGGAATAGTGGAGTTCGGGCGCCGGAATGCCATCGCTGTCCGTCAGGGTCGGCGACAGGGTCACGCGGTTTCGCTGGTCGGGCAGGTCTTCGCCGAGGATTGCTATCGAACCGGTCCGGCCCAGTACGCGGGCAAAGCGCCGGTGATGGTCACGACCCCATGGCGCGACCTCGGCCCACGCGCCGAGGGCCATCGTCAGCGGCCCGTGACCACGCAACCCGCTCAGCATGTAGCCCCGGACGAAGCCGCGGCTCGGATCGGAGGCATAGAACTGATGGCTGTACACCACGCTCGGGCTGGGGCCCAAATGGCCGTGGAGAAGATCCGCGAACACACCACTGACGTAGGCGATGGGGTGAAACATGAGGTTCCGGCCGACCAAGCCCGACGAATTCGCCAGGCCGTCGGGGAAACGGTTCGACCGCGACGCGAGCAGCAGCCGGGGCGTTCCGATTCCGTTTGCCGCGACGATGACCGCGGCCGCCCTCGCCTGATGTTCGGCACCGGTCCGATCAATATAGAGCGCCCCGGTGGCACGACCGTCAGCGGCGACGGTGATTTCGCGCACCCGGGCCCCCGTCTCCAGCCTGGCGCCGGCCGCCAGCGCTGCCGGCCATAGGGTTACATCGGTCGAGCCCTTGGCGCGGCGGGGGCAGGCCATCTCGCACACGCCACAACCATTGCACGCCGCGAGGTCGCCGTCGGGCTGCGACCGACTGGCGCGATCAGCGACCCACCAGTGCCAGCCCAACGCTTCGAACGCATCGATCAGGCGCAGGCCTGAAGGGCTCATCGGCAATGGTGGAAGAGGCGCGACCTGTCGTGGGGGATACGCCGGGTCGCCGGCCACGCCCGAGACCCCTTGAATGGCGTCCGCGAGGTCGTAATAGGGTGCGAGCTCGGGGTACGTGAGCGGCCAATCATCGGCCACGCCGTCGCAACGCCGGACGCGGAAATCGCCGGGGCGAAAACGCGGGTTGAACCCGCTCCACATCACCGTCGATCCGCCGACACCGTTGAACAGAAGCGGCCGCAGCGGGCTGTGACGATCATCGATCGGATAGTCGGCGGGTAATCGCCGGATGTTCGGGTTGGGATTCCAGTCCTGCAGGCGGTGCCGCTCCCACGCAGGATCGGCGGAACGCAGGCTTTCGGGCTTCACCCAGTCGCCTTGCTCGAGACAGAGGACGCGAATGCCCGCCCGCGCCAACCGCCAAGTCGCGGCCGCACCAGCCGCACCGGCCCCGATCACCAAAACGTCGACCGCCTCGTTCACCAAGGCCGCCGTCCGACGCGCCGCTTCAGATTTCGCCCTGAGCGACGCGCCAGCAGCGTACCCAGCGGCCATCCGACAGTTGCGTGAGCTGCTGCGGTGCACTCTTGCACCTGTCGACCTGTGAGGTGCACCGTCCGTACAGATAGCACCCCTTGGGCAGGTTCTCGGTCACCGGGCTGGGGATTTCGCCCTTGAGCGTCTCACGCACCGTTCGGTCGACGCGACGATTGTCGGTCGATGGGAACAGGTACGCCGAAAGCAACGCCCGTGCGTAGGGGTGCCGCGGCGAGTTGAACACCTGATCCTTACTCCCGATCTCGACCATCTGCCCGAGGTACATGACCGCGACCCGGTGGCAGATGAATTTCACCGTCGTGAGATCGTGCGAAATGAACAGGTAGGCGATGCCGAGTTTCGCCGACAAATCCATCAATAGGCGGATGATCTCGGCCGTCGTTTCGGGGGTAAGGGCCGATGTCGGTTCGTCGAGTACGATGAAATCGGGATTGAGCGCGATGGCGCGCGCAATCGACACGCGCTGCTGCCGTCCCGCGCTCATTTCCCGTGGCAGCGCGTAATAGTGCGCACCCTCGAGACCGACCAGCTTCATCAGCTCTATTACGCGAGCCTTCTTTTGCTCGTTCGTCATGTCGGTGTGAAGGTCGAGGGGCTCGCGGAGCACGCGGTCGACCGTCCAACGGGGGTCGAGCGAGTCGAGTGGGTCCTGGAAGACGATCTGCAACTTCGCCCGTTTGCGTCGCATCTCGTTCGTCGAGTAGTCGGTCACTCGCTCGACCTGATTGGCTTGACGGTTGCGGAACAGGATTTCGCCGCCCGTCGGCTCGATCAGGCGCAGCACGCAGCGCCCGACGGTGGTCTTGCCAGAACCCGACTCACCCACGAGACCGAGCGTCTCGCCGGGTCGGATGAAGAAGTTGATGTTCTCCGCCGCGTGCACCTTCGATTTCGAGTGGCGGATCGGAAACAGCTTGCTGAGATCTTTGACCTCGATGAGCGGGGCGGCTTTCTCGTCGATGTGAGCGGCGTCCGCGCCGCCCGATTCGATGGCCGCCCGCTGTAGCCGCAGGATCGACCGGCTGTATTCGTGTTTTGGCGCCTTGAAGAACGAGTAGACGTCGGCTTCTTCGACGAGCGTGCCCTCATTCATGATGAGGATGCGATCGCAGTAGTTGGCCATGATGCCGAGGTTCTGCGACACGAGCAGAACGGCGGACTTGGTCTGCCGGCAGGCGTCCCACATCTGGTCGAGGAACTGCGCCTGAATCGTGACGTCGAGGCCCGAGGTCGGTTCGTCGGCGATCAGCAGCCGCGGACGCGAGGACAGCGCGATCGCAATCAGCACGCGCTGCGCCATGCCGCTCGACAGCTCGTGGGCGTAGGCCTTGACCCGGCGTTCGGGGTCGTTGATTCCGACCATGCGCAGCATGTCGATCGCGTGCTTCCAGGCTTCGCCCTTCGTGACTTGGTTGTGGGCACGGTAGACATTGGCGATCTGATCGCCGACGCGGAGCATCGGGTGCAGCGAGTAACGCGGGTTCTGCACGATCATGCCGATGTCGCGACCGCGCAACTCCCGAACATCGTCCTCCATCATCGTGAGGAGGTTGCGGCCCATGAAATTGACCACGCCCGAATCGATCACCCCGGGTGGACGCACGAGGCCGAGCATCGCCATCGCTGCCGTCGACTTGCCGCAGCTCGGCTGGCCCATGAGGCCGACGAACTCGCCGGGCTTGACCTGCAAGTTGAAGTTCCTGACCGCCACCACGTCGGCCCCGTGTTCGATCGGAAACCGGACGGTGATGTTCTTGGCCTCGAGGACGTACTCACTCGTCGGCGCAGGCGCGGCTTGCTTGGGTTGTGCCACCATGATGGATCCAGTTCTCTTCGTCGTCTGCGCGACTAGCGATAGTCTTCTTCGAGTCCGTGGCCCACGGCCGCGAACCCGAACACGGTGAGGGCGATCGCCACGCCGGGGAAGATCGAACCCCACCATTCCCCGAGGATGATGTGGTCGGCCCCCAACGCGATCATCAGGCCCCATTCCGGCGTCGGCGGTCGCACGCCGGCGCCGACGAACGAAAGGCCCGAGGTCAGCAGGATCGCAAAGCCGACGGTCGTCGAAATCTGCACCAGCGACGGCACGAGCGAGTTGGGCAGGACGTGCCCGAAGGCGACACGCCATTGGGGATTGCCGACGGCGCGCGCCGATTCGACGTAGCCGCGGACAGCCTGGCCCATGACCTCGGCACGCGTGAGCCGAATGAAGATCGGAGTGTAAACGAGCGCGAGCGCAAGGATGATGTTGAACTCGTTTCGTCCCGACAACGCCACCAGGATCATCGCGGTAATGAACACGGGGAACGCCTGAAGCAGATCCGAGATGCGCATCAGGAACTCGGTGAGCGCATTGCGGTAGAAGCCGGCGACAAGCCCGAACGCCGTCCCGATGAACATCGACAGGAACGCGGCGACGATTGCGATCGTCATGTCGGTGCGCGGCGCCGCGAGCGTGCGCGAGAAGACGTCGAGGCCGGCGTTGTCCGTCCCGAACCAATGGGGCGGCTCATGGCCGAGAATGACTGTCTTCCACAACAACCCCGGGATTTCGAGGAACCCGGGCGGCTCCACCGACACGTTGCCGGTGGCGCGGTTCGGATCGAACGGCCACAGGCGATAGATGTCGTAGTGATCGAGCCAGCCGAAGATCGCCAATCCCATCGTTGTCATGATGACGAGGCAACCGAAACGGAACAGCCCCTCTTCCTTGAACTTTCGGACAATGTCGATCGTGTGCCGTTTGGTCGGAATGCCCTCGATCACCATGTGCGGTTGGATATGCTGGTCGAGGTCTTCCGGCGTCGGCGTGTGGCGAGTTTGCGGGTTCTCTGCGGTCATGTTTCGGGTCCTGATGGGCTCGAAGCGGGCAGCCTAGAACGTGATTCGTGGATCGATCACCGCGTGCAGGATGTCGATCACCAAGTAGATGATGAGCGACACCATGGCGATCACGAGCACGGTGGCCTGGATGGCCGGATAATCGAACTGCAGGATCGATCGGATGGAGTACTGGCCGATCCCGCCCAGCGAGTAGATCAACTCGACGGGAACCGCACCACCCAAGAGAAAGCCGTAGATGATCGCGGTCAGCGTCATGGCCGGGGCCATCGAAGCGCGCAGGGCGTAGAGGGCGACCTTACGCCGCGAGAGACCGGCGCTCCGCGCATAGAGGATGTAGTCGGACTGCACGACGCGCACCATGTTTTGGCGCACCATCTTGGTGATCGCTCCCGACACTACGAAGACCAAGGTGAACGTCGGCAACATCAAGTGATGCGCCGCCTCGAACAGCACCTTGAAATCCCACCGTAAGAGGGAGTCGACCAATATGAATCCGGTTATCGGCGGCGGCTCCGTGGTCAGCGGAGTCAAGCGGCCGAGCGGCGCCGGTGCGTGCGGGAGATCCCACTGGTTGAGCTGAAAGAAGAAGAAGAAGACGAACATCAGGCCCCACCAGAACTCCGGCTGGGAACCTGCGAACAACCCCCACACGAAGGTGAAGCGATCCGCCGCCCCACCGGGCTTGGTGGCGCTCGACATGCCGAGTGGCACCGCGATGATGAACGCGATGATCAACGCGTAGGTGATGAACTCGAGCGTCACGGGCAGGAAGCGAATGCACTCGTCCCACACCCGCGAATTGGTCACCCAGGACACCCCGAGATCACCCTGGAAAATGCCGGGCTTGCCCGAGGTCGACCATACCCCGAGATAGTTGAACAGCTGTTGGAGCTTCGTTTCGTGCAGCCCAAGCGATTCGCGGGCCTGCTGCACCGCTTCGGGGCTGGCATTGATGCCGACGAGGCGGGCCACCGGATCCGCCGGAAGGGCCCGAATGCCGAAGAAGACGGCGATCGTGATCCCGAACAACTGGAAGATTGCCAGGAACACCCGCTTCGCAATAAATCGCCCCACCATGGTCTGATCTACCCCTTGGCTGCTGATACGTCCGCTTTTTCAGCGTTGTTGGTTTCGCATTCCGCCTCGATACCGACGGTGTCCCGTGGTTATCGACGGATCGGTCCGTCGCCCCCTCCCCAGTGGGCCCGGCACACGTCTTTTCCCTCGCGCCGCGAGCATAAGACGCCTCAATCCGACGCGAGTGTCAAGGAAAAGGTCCGGACAGCGATCCATGCTAGCGTGCGGAAAACGACGCGCGCGAGGATCACATGACCCTGCGAGTTCATCGGGTAAACGCGGAACCGCTCGAACGCCGTTCTTTCGCCCCGTTTGGCGACGTGTTGACGCCGCACGGCGAGCGGCTCGACAACCGCGATCTTCTGTCGCACGGCTATGCCCGCATGTCCGATCCGGTGCCGGATCGACGGCTCGCGGACTTCGACGTCCTCGACTACTGGGGTGGCGTTGCCTCGATCACGCGCGAGCCGATGCGGCTCGGCTATCTCCGAACCAAGCAGCGTCCGCTCGCGTTTTCCTGGTTCGAGCGTCACCTCAAGGGGACGCAAGCCTTCGTGCCCTTGGCTGGCCAAGACAGCATCTTCGCGGTCGCTCCGCCTTCAGCAATGGATGACCCAAGGGCCCTCCCGGATCTGGCCCAGGTGCGCGCCTTTCGACTCGATGGAACGGCTGGCGTCAACATCCGACCAGGGGTCTGGCACTGGACACCGTTTCCGGTCGGCAAGAGCGCCGACTTCATAATCCTCGTACGCGAGAACGTCGCAGACGACGATCTTCACTTCGTCGATCTCGAGGCCAGGTTGCAGACGCGAGTTGCGATCGATCTGTGAGCGAACTCAGTCGTAACGAAGTTCGGTGGCGAGATCGACGAACACGCCGCCGCTCTCCTCTTTCACCGGGTACTTGAGAAGGTCGACCTCGGCATCACCGGTCGACTTTCCAGACTTCAAGTTCCACTGCCACAAATGGAACGAACACGTCAGCGTCTCGCCGTCACACATTCCCGTAGACAGCGGTTCATCCATGTGGGGGCAACGCAAGGGAAAGGCGAAAACCTCCCCGCCCGCTCGGACGACCGCGAGTTTCTTTCCTTCGACGTCGAACTCCTTGATCACGTTGCCTTCGAGGGCCGTGACGTCGCAGACGCGCTGCCAGGTACTCATTCGGTTCCTCAACTGAACTTGTCGAAACGAATCTGCCGAGCGGGAAGCTTCGCCTCCATGATCAAGTGGCGCATCGCGGCCTCGACCATGACCGGCGGCCCCGCCAGAAATGCGGTCACGTTGTCATAGCGCCCGACCATCGCATGGCCGGCGACCGCATGCACGAAGCCCGAGGCAAACGTCACCTCGGGGTAACGCTCGGCCGATTCTCGGGAGGGAACCTCCTCCGAGAGCGCGACCGTGAGGGTGACGTGGTCGGGCACCCGGTCGCGAAGGGCCATTAGCTCGTCCAGGGCATAGGCGTCGGCCAAGCGCCGAACGCCGAAGAAAAGGTCCAGCCGATGCCGAGCGAGATGGCCGCTCTCTGCGGCATGCTGGAGAATGGCGAGCATCGGCGCCAGGCCGGAGCCGCCCGCGATACACAGAAGGTTCTTGTCGGCGGCCGGGTCGAATAGTGCGCGCCCCATCGGGCCGAACAGCGTGAGCGATGTTCCTGTTCGATCGCCGTCGATCAGCCATCGCGAGATCGCCCCCCCGGGCATCGATTTCACGGTGAAGACGAGCGTCGACGCCGGACGCTCGAACTGCGCCATCGACCAGCCCCGAAACCCGGCAATCCCGGGGGCCTGAACCAACATGAACTGGCCGGCGGCAAAGGCAACTGGTTGTTCGAGCGCGATCTCGAGCCGTCGCACATCGGCGTTGAGGGCAATGACCCGACGGAGCGTGCCACGAAGGTGAGCGGGCCGCGCCGGGGCGACATCGGCGAGCCGGCCACGCACTTCGACAGCGCAATCGGTCTTGGCCTCTGCCTGGCACAGCAAGACCTCGCCGGCCTTGAGATGCTTTCGCCCCGGAGCTTGGGCCCAGCCCGGCTCGACATCGCCGCGCAACAGCGCAGCCTTGCACGTTCCGCAGGTTCCCGTCCCGCACTCGTGCGGCAATCCATGGCCGGCACGCAAGCCGGCCAAGAGAATCTTCTCTTCGGGCGCGCAGTCGAATTGGACGCTCCCGCCGCGATAGGTCAGGTCGATTTTCACGCCGCCGACGTTATCAGATCGGGATGTGCAGGCCGATACCGAGATCGCGAGTCTCGAGATGCGCGCGACGCGTCTTGAGCAGGTGACGCCCGCCCGTCGCGGCAATTCGGTCGTGGTAATGGCCGACGGCGAACAGCCTTGAACCGCCGTCGAGCGCGGTATGCGTGACGAGGAACGAACTGAGGGCGCCGATCGTGCCGTCTGAGGCGGGAGCCTCGACTTGGTAGACCGAGACGTGGCGATGCAGTGAGCCCGTACGACGAAGGTGCTGCGGCACCATCGCGAGCAGCGCTTTCATGCCGGCCAGATCCTGCTCCATCCAGGTCATCTCTTTCCGGATCTCGGGGCTATAGGCCGTCACGACGTAATGCAAAGCGGGGTCACACAGCGCGAGGAATCCATCGAAGTCCTCGCGATCGAGGGCGAGGCAGGAGCGATAGACGAGTTCGCGGACGTTCTGTTCGGTCATGGTTTTCCTTCTTGTTCGCCGCGTGAGATGGCGTCCGCATTCGTTGGTGCGCACGCCGGGCGACCGAGGCGCCTGGACCACTCCGCGTAGAAAGCCCGTAGCCCACAATCGTCCTGACCGCGGCCGTCTTCGTCCCGCGCGATCGTCTGAAAAAGCGCCGCCCCTCGCCCAAAAGCGCGTTCGCACGCCTCAGCCGCGTAGGCATCCTCTGGAACGTTGCGCCCCAACGGGCCCCAGTAGTCATTGTGGTGGCGAATCCGCATGCGGCGGTCGGCTGGCGACTCTCCTTTGATCCCGAGTCCGCGCGATTCGACCAATGTCCGGTGCGGCCCGAGCGGCGTCACCGTGTCGACGCGCAGCACCGTCCCCCGGGCAATGATGGTTGTATCCGGAAACAACGGTGTGAAACGCGCATCGTCGGGCGTCAGACCGGGAAGTGCCTCACCCTCGGATCGCACGCGATAGGCCTGATAGTTGCCGTAGAGCGCCCGCAACCCACCGATCGAAACGTGGCCGTTCCGATGTTGGCGAAGTGAGCGCGCGGTCATCGCCGTCGCCGGCATCTGCGTGCGGCGCAACACGACGTGCATGAACTCGTGATAGAGGTCGAGGATGGTCTCCTGCCAAGCCTTCCAGTTGGCCTCGACGATCGCCTGATGGAAATGGAAGACCTCGTACGAAAACTCGCGCCCCTCGAACACGTCGCGAAAAATGTCGAGCGCGTCCCCGAGATAAGAATCGAGATCCGGGGCCTCCGGGTCGAGCGTCACGAAGACGAACCCCCACTTGGCCGCCGTGCGGCAGGGCCTGAGCCCTCGGGTCGAGCGGCACTGACCGGCCGGGCCGGGAAGGAGACGCGCACCGGCTGGCCCGGCGCGATCAATGAACCCGGCGAATCGATCGCCGGTTTCACGGACGACCATCATGGGCTCACAGGCATGAACGAACGTCCGGTAGGCCCCGGCCTCCGGCATCTCGCTCTCGTGGGCGGCAAAACGCCAAACGCGCCGAAAGATCTTCGCCTGCTCGGCGTCATAGATCGCCGGATCGCGATAGACCCAGCCGCTTACGAAGTGGCTCGGCGGCACGCGGGGAGGGTTCGCCCACGCCTGGGCGTTCCGCGCCGTCATGCCATGGGGGCGTTCGAGGGGTTGGCGGCCGGGCGGCCGGTGCGGCGGGACCATTCGCCGTAGAAGGCCCGCAGCATCCCATCGTCCTGGCCGCTGCCACCTTCGTCGCGGGCGATCACCTGAAAGCGCGCCGCACCGCGGCCGAATCCCATTTCGGCAGCCTCCGCGGCATAGGCATCTTCCGGCACGTTGCGCCCGAACGGCCCCCAATACTGGTTGTGATGGCGAACGCGGGCCTGACGGTCCTCCGCCGAGTCCCCACGAACGCCGAGACCGCGCCACTCGATCAGGGTGCGATGGGCATCGAGTGGCGTCACGACATCGATGCGCATCGTCGTGCCGCGGGCCAGCACGGCGACATGAGGAAACACGGTGCCGAAGATGAAGTCGTCGGCCCGGAGCGTCGGAAGCGCGAGGCGGTCGTCGCGGCTCTGCATCCCCTTGTAGTACTCGTATTTGGCTCGCAGCCCGGCGATGGAGGTGTGGCCGTTGGGGTGAACCGTGACCTTGCGATCCTCGAGCGGGGCGGCCGTCATCTGCGTGCGCCGCAGCAGGACGTGCATGAACTCGTGGTAGACGTCGAGGTTCGTCTCCTGCCACGCCTTCCAGTTCGATTGGATGATCGCGCGGTTGTAGTGGAAGACTTCTAGGCCCTTGCCGGCCGTCATCGGCCCTTCGAAGGCATCGAGCGCCTTCCCGAGATATTGGCCCAGCGGGGTCGCTTGGTCGTCGAGGTTCACAAACACGAGCCCCACGTGGATCTCGGTCCTGACCTCGCGCAGCCCGACGTCGTCTTTCTTGAGCCCGACGGTCTGGTAACCCTCCTGGCGCGGGATGTCGGTGCACGCGCCAACGGCGTCGAACGACCACAGGTGGTAAAAGCAGGTGAAGCGCTTGGTGTTGCCGCTCAGCTCGTGGACGATCTTCGCGCCACGATGCGGACAGACGTTGAAAAAGGTTCGGATTCGGCGATCGGCGCCGCGTACGACAAGCAGCGGTGTTCCCACGTAGTCGACCGTGCGGAAATCGTAGGGCTCCGGAACCTCGCTCTCGTGACACGCGAGGTGCCAAGTGCGATCGAAGATACGGCGCTTCTCATCGGCGAAGACCGACTCGTCGGAATACACCAGACCGCTCACGTAGTGGGTCTCCGGAACGGCCGGGGGCTTCGACCAAGCTTCAGCAGCGCGTGCAGACATCATCGCCCTCGCTCAAATGGGACCAGCGGAAAAAAGCTATACGAGCGGCCACCCTCGGTCCAGCACCCTGCGCCCATCCCATTGCCGCACCGTCGCAGCACGCTTCGCGCTAGGGTGCGTCATCTTCTTGGGAGCACCGAACTATGGTCAATGTGTTGTTGCTATTTCAGGCCGTCGTTGCCGGAGCCTTGACTCCGATTCAGACGACGCTCAATGCGCAAGTTGCACGTCATCTCGGTCACGGGCTTTGGGGGACAGTGACCAATTTCACGGTCGGGCTGTTGGCGCTGCTCGCACTTTGTGCGGTACTGCGAATTCCGGCGCCCGACTTCGGGCGAGGCGGCGAACTCCCTTGGTACTTTTGGATCGGCGGCGGCCTGATGGGCGCATTCTTCGTGTTTACGTCGCTCACGATCGCGCCGCGCCTCGGCGTCACCTTGCTACTCGCGGCGACGCTGGCCGGGCAGCTGGCGGCATCGGTGGCGATGGACCACTATGGCGTCCTCGGCCTGCCACGGCAGGAGATCTCGCTCGAGCGCGTCTTGGGTAATCTGTTGTTGGTGGCGGGCGTCTGGTTGGTCCGGCGCCCCTAGAAAACAGAAACGGCGGCCCAAGGACCGCCGTTTCCGAAACTTTCTCCGGTCACACGCCTTATGCCACCTGCCGTCGGCCGAAACGATCGTAGATGACGATCCCGGGAGGGCTGAGCGGCGCTGATGCGACCGGTCCGCCCTTTACCTTTTTTTTGACCGACGAGCCGACTTCCTTTTCGCCTTCTTCTTCGGCTTTGCTTTCGCTTTCGCTTTACGCTTCGCCATAGAACCCTCCAGATTTGGTTCCCAATTCCACACGGCGGAGTGTCGTATCCAACGACGAACGCAACGCCACTCACTCCGCAAACCGTCATGAGCTACTAAGGATAGTAGTTCAACTCACGACAATCTCAATATTTCTCGCATGATTGTGTTGAGAATGCAACAAGCTACTAGGGCTTGTTATTGGACTACGGCGTCAACCCACCGCCATTCAGATACATTACTTGGCCCGTCATGTAGCGCGACGCAGGTCCTGCGAGGAACAGAATCGGACCGACGATGTCGTCGGGTTCCCCGAGACGGCCGAGCGGAATGCCTTTGATGTATTGCGCGTACTGCGCTTTCCAATCGCCGGCCTCCTCGCGCACGCGTCCGGTGCCACCGGCGAGAAATGCGGTCGCAACCGCGCCAGGCGCGACCACATTGGCCCGAACGAGCGGTGCATTTTCGACTGCGAGCGCTTTGGTGAGCGCGATGACGCCCGCTTTCGAAGCGGCATACGGCGCATACCCCGGCAAGACCCGCACCGCCAAACCCGATGCAACGTTGACGATCGTGCCCCCGCGGTCGCGTAGTAGCCCGAGTGAGGCGCGGCAGATCAGGAACGCGGAGCGTAAGTTCCCCTCGATGATCTCGTCCCAGGAATCGATGGTGCGTTGGTGGAGTGGCGTCAGCGCGTCGCGAAATCCGATCAGATTGATGAGCGAGTCGATCGCACCATGACGCATCTTGAGTTCGACGAACGCGGCGGCGACCGTCGCCTCGTCACGAACATCGACCGCGAGGAAATCCACGCCTTCGGGAACCGGGTGGCGCTCGTTCGACACTGCGAGGTCGAGCACGGTGGTTTCCAGTCCGGTCGCGACACACGCCGCAACGACGGCCCGTCCGATTCCGCCGCAGCCCCCCGCGACGACCACTCGGCTGCCCTCGATCGGCCCCAGCCGGGCAAAGTCGACCGCTGGTGTCACGTCGCGCCCCGCAGCACGCGGTCGAGTAGCGCAAACATACGCCCGTGGGCACGGTCGGCCTCACCGGCGTTGAACACGGGCTGACCGATGCGCGTGAACCCGTGATCGACCGTCGGATATTCATAGACCGTCGTATCCCGTTGCCCAGCGACCGCCGCCTTGATCGCCGACACAGCACTCGCCGGCACATGGCGATCGAGCCCGCAGAAGTGCATTTGCAACGGAACACGAATGGCGGCGGCCTCCGCCAGACGCTTTTCGATGCGAACGCCGTGAAACGCGATGCAGGCGGCCGCGTTCCACCGTCGGGCGCCCAGGTACGCGTAGAGCCCGCCAAGGCAATATCCGACGACGGCCACGTCCCCATCGCATTCCGGTAGCCGGCGCAGCGCTTCGATGGCGTGCCCCACGTCATCGACCGACTGATCGTCGTTCAGTCGGTTGCGGGTGTTGAAGGCGTCCGTGAATCCCTGGTCGGCGTAGCCGAACGATCGCCCGGGGGCCACCCGGTGGTAGAGATCGACCGCCATCGCGGTATAGCCACGATCATTGAAGAACGGCAGCCGCGAACGGATGAAATCGGTGACACCGAAGATCTCGTGCAGAATGACCACTCCCGGCGCCGAGCCGGTGCCCGCGGCGGAGACGAACGCGTCCATCGGGTGGCCGTCGCCGGTCGTCACCCGAACCAGTTTGCTCGTCATCGGGGGTTCCCTAGGGACGATCGGGGAACGTAACGCCGACCATGCAGTCGCGCGTCACGAGGCGGGACAGCTCCGATTCGTTCAGGCGTTCGCTTCCTTTCGGACGCTGCGGCAAGACGAGGTAGCGCATGTCGGCCGTCGAATCGACGACCCGAACCTCGACGTCTGACGCGATTTCGGTGCCGAACTCCTGCAGCACACCACGTGGATCGCGCACGACGCGCGCGCGGTAGGCGACGCTTTTGTACCAATCGGGCGGCGGCCCCAACAGCACGCGCGGATAACACGAGCACAGGGTGCAAACGACGACGTAATGAACACGCTCGCTCTGTTCGAGCACGACGAGATTCGGCTCGGCCGGTCCGAGATCGTAGCCAAGCTCCTCGACGGCCTCCTTGGGCGTCTCGATCAGACGCTTCTTGTAGGCGGGATCCGTCCAGGCGCGCGCGATCACGCGAGCCCCATCGGCCGGCGTACGCGTTGCCGCGCGGTCGATGACGCGCCGCACGTCGTCGGCGGTGAAGACCCCTTTTTCGATCAGCAATTCGCGGATCGAGCGTTCGAGCAACTCGAACTCACGCCGTTCCTCCTCGGTCACGGCTGCATGCGGGTCCAGGGCGTGGTCGTGGTCATGATCGTGATCATGGTGGTCGTGGCCTGGCATGGGGTCCCTCCTACGCCTGCTCGAGCCAATGGTCATAAATGTCGGCGCTTACGGTGTCATGCGCTCCGCCGATGAAGTCGGGCCACACGTCGCACTGACGAAAACGCACCAAGAACAGCGTCCGCTTGGGCAGCCCCTGCTTGCCGTAGGCCAGTTCCTCGGGGTTTCGGAACTCGCCCCAACGCGCGACGATTACACCCTCTTTGCCGCGAAGGTAATACGGCGTCCGAATGTGTCCCGGTGGGTCGCCGGCGCGAACCCGCACGCGATCGCCGATCGACAGGTTCATGACTGCCGCCGCATGTGTTCGAGCCTGCGATCCAACTCCTGTCGCGAGAAGAGGCCTTTTTCCAGGAGCAACGTTCGCATCGCCGTCAACCATTTCTGGTAGTAGGAGAACCGGTGGTAGTCGGCGGGTGCCAGCGACTCGATGCAGCGTCGCAGTTCATCGACGCGATAGAGCCGCGCGCCGCCTCCGCCCATGAGCTGCTGTAACACGTCGACATGGGTGTCGAAGGCCGTGCGCTGGTGATCTTGGCGGTCGATCGGACCGAAATCCTTGCCGCCAACGTCATGAGGACCGGGCATAGGACTATTATACAAGACAACTCAAGGGCCGAGGTCAAACCACCCAAAACAGTCGTTGCGCCGACCATCCAAGTCAGGCACGTTCTCGGCCGCGCAGAGGCGACCCTCCATTCGTGAACGCGATGTTCTCCGGCGAACTACTTGATGAACTTTGGGCGCTTGGCTCGGTCATCCTGATCGACATCGTTCTCGCCGGCGACAACGCGGTGGCCGTGGGTGTCGCAGCCGCGGGTTTGCCGAAGGAGCAACGCGGTCGCTTCATCCTGATCGGCATCATCGCCGCCACGGTGCTGCGCATCGTCTTCGCGCTGTTCACGACCCAGCTGCTGTACTATGGCGGTGGCGCCCTGGTGTTGGCCGGTGGGGTCCTCTTGCTGTGGGTGACTTGGAAGCTCTGGCGCGAACTGCGGGCGGGCGCCCACGATGAAGAAAAAGTCGGCGAGGCCGCCCTCGAGGGTGAACCGGTCAAAGCGCCGCCAAAGACCTTCCGCCAGGCGGCGATGCAGATCGTGGCGGCCGACGTCTCGATGTCTCTCGACAATGTTCTGGCCGTCGCCGGAGTCGCGCGCGACCACCCCTATATCTTGATGATCGGCCTCGGGCTTTCGGTCGCGCTAATGGGGGTTGCCGCGGTTTTCATCGCCCGCCTGCTCGAACGCCACCGCTGGATCGCCTATGTCGGCGTCATATTGATCGCCTACGTCTCGCTCAAAATGATCTGGGACGGGACGGCAGAGCTGTTTCCCGAATTGGGCCTGTAGCCCGGCGCGGGCGCGCTTGCGTCGCCCCACCCCCCTCCCTACCCTGAAGTTGGCCCAACCAGGGAGGTGGCCATGCCAAATCCGATCTTTCACGTCGCCATCGCCGTCGACGATATCGCCAAGGCGCGTCAGTTCTATGTCAATACCCTCGGCTGCAAGGAACGCCGCGACACGAGCCGAAAGAATTACGCGGTGATCAACTTCTGGGGCGCCCAGTTGGTGGCGATCCAGGCGCCGAAGATGGTCGAAAAGAGCAAGGACGACCCCGAGGTCGAACCGTACAAGCACTTCGGCTGGATTCTCGACTGGGACGAATGGCATGCGTTACGCCGACGCCTGGAGCGCAAGAGGGTCAAGTTCCGCATCAAACCAAACATCAAGACCCACAAGGGCATTGGCGAAGTCGGCAATATGTTCCTGAAGGATCCCTCCGGGAACTTCGTCGAGTTCAAGAGCTATCGCGACAAGAGCAAGGTGCTCTGACCAACGTTGGCCCGCGGCCCGTTCTCACCGCGCGCGGCGAGACTTGGAGGTGGTGCATGCGTGGGCCCCTCTGCCTGGCACTCCTGACGGTTCTTGCGCTGCCGACCCCTCGGCCAGCGGCGGCGGCCGAGTCGATCGTGAGCCAAACCTCGTTCCTCGAGTTTCCGGCGATGCTCGTCGGTTTGGCGGTCTTGGCCTACGCCTTTGTGATGACGCTCGTTCGTTCGGTACGCGCCTATCCGTTCAACATTGCGCGCGACGACGAGCGGGACGTCATCGTCACCGAACAGACGCGTCATCTCGCCTGGGACTTGCTCACGAGCGCGCTCGTGCTCTTTCTCTTGGCGATCGCCGGATTGGGGCATGGCGTCGAGATGCTCCTGGGTTTGATCGGCGAAGTGATCGTCATCGCCGCGATGTTCGTGGCCGGGATCTCAGCCGCCGGTCGGGCCGCACGCCTGATGGCGATCCGCCGCGGGGTTTCCGGCGATGATCCAACGACGATGGGAGGCGATCGCGGTGAATCGAGCGCTCAGGATCAGGGGCATTACTCTGGGATCACGTGGCTCGGCGGCGGAACAGGTGGGGGCGTGGCGGGTTGGAGTGGTGGCGGAGGCTCGGGTGGAAGCGGCGATGGGGGCGGTGGCGGAGGCTCGGGTGGCGACGGCAGTAGCTGATCGACGACCCACGGCCGTTGGCAATCTTCTGGTGCGGGGCTAGGACCACCGATCTCTGGCGCGGCACGATCGCGATCTCGGACGATCCGCTGGCGGAAGACTAAGCCTTTTGCGCCACGATACTCGCGTAGGCGATGTGACCGAAGAAGCGTCCTTCGGTGGCGCGACGTTTGGCCTCGTTCTTCAGGGCATCCGCGAGGTCTCGGCCGATCATCCCATCGGCCGCGAGGAAGTCGGCGCCCCTGGCAATCTGGCCCACCAGGTACTCGGGCTCGGCGATTTCGGCATAGCCATGGCTCTGAAAACGGCCCAGCGCGAATCCGGCCTGCTCGATCAAGAACGGCAGCCGACGCACGAGCCAACGGTCATGCACGTTGTGGGCGATCGCCGCCGCGGTGCACGCTTGCAGCGGGTCGTCGGGCCCGAGCGCGACGGTGGCACTCGCATAGTCGCCATCGAAGACCGCGAGCCATCCGCCGGGCTTCAGCACGCGTCGCGCCTCGGCGAGCGCCTTGTCGGCCCCCGGCAGATGGCAGAGGACCGTATGGAACACCACGACATCGAAGGTGGTGTCCGCCGCCGCCAGCGCCCGGGCGTCGCCCACCTCGAAACTTATGGCGCCGGCGCGAGCCAACTCACGCGCCCGTGCGATCAGGATCGGTGACGGGTCGATGCCCAGCACGGAGGCCACCTCCGGCCGGGCCGCCAAACGGCGCGTGACCGCCCCCGTGCCGCAGCCGGCGTCGAGAACGCGCGCTTGGACGGGCCAAGGAATGTCGGCGAGATAGCGCTCGGTCATCGCGCGCTGATCGGGATGGGCGGCACGCCGCTCGAGCCGGTCGGCGATCACCCGAACCGACTCGGCGTCGGCCTCGGCCAAGCGCGCGTAGGGATCGTGCGACGGGCTCAATAGATGCGATTGCGACGGCACGGGAAGCGACTCTTGCTCGCGGCTTCCTGCGGCGCCAACGTCTTGTCCCACAGCTTCGCGACATAACGGTCGCCGCGCTTGCCGTTGGACAGATCCGAGGTGAGATAGAGGATCGGCGGCACCATGATGTCGGGTTCGAACAGGTTGCCGTCGGCGCCGGTGCGATTCTTGTCGTCGAGGCTTCCAGGAATCATCTTGGTATTGGTCGCGCCCCCCGGCAGCAACGCATTGACGGTCACCGGTGTCTCCGCCAAATCCTCGGCCATGATCACCGTGGCGCCTTCGACGGCCCATTTCGAAGCGCCGTAGGGCAAATAGCCCTTGCGCTGCATGGTGACGAGGCTGGTCGAAACGTTGACGATGCGACCCCAGCCGCCCTCGAGAAGATGCGGCGTCGCGGCCTTTGCCATGTTGAACGTGCCGGTGACGTTGGTGTCGATGATCAACTTGAAGCGGTCGTTGGGGATCTCCCAGAACGACGGCCGCGCCTTGATGAAGTCGGCGTGGACGAAGGTCATTCCGCGACCCGCGTTGTTCACGAGCACATGAATGCGCCCCCATTTGGCCTTGGTCTCACGCATCACGCGCTCGCAGTCGGCCTCACTCGTGACGTCGGCCTGCAGCGGCAGAACGCAGTCCTGACCCGCGAGTCGGCGACAGTCCTCCGCGGTTTCCTTGAGCTCGGCCCCTTCCCGCGCGGCCGTGATCGCGACTTTGGCTCCGGCGCCCACCAACCCCAGGGCCATGGCACGGCCGAGACCCCGACCACCGCCGGTGATGATGACGACCTTGTCTTTGATCGAAGGATGCATGCTGACGTTCCCTGTTGCTGGCGACTCTAGGATGCCGCCCCAATGGCGACAATGTCGGGAATGAGCGACTGGCCGCCTGCCAGAGGCGCTTTTATGATGGATCGGCAATCCGACAGGGAGAAGGCCATGGCGCTCATCGAGTCGCCCGCCAACAAACGCATTCCACGCTACCGTTCGGGGCCGCGCCATGGCACCGAGGGGCATCAGATCTTCATCGAGGACTGTCCGCGCCGCCTGCGCACGATGATGAACGGCGTCACCATCGCCGATTCGACTCGCGCCAAGATCCTCTTCGAGGACGGGCACCTGCCAATCTATTACTTCCCCATGACCGACGTGCGCATGGATCTCCTGGGCAAAACGACGCACACGACGCATTGCCCCTACAAAGGAGACTGTTCCTACTGGACCATCGGCGTCGGCGAACGGAAAGCCGAGAACGCGGTATGGGGCTACGAGAACCCGATCCCGCAATCCGCCGCGATCAAGGGCCACGTCGCGTTCTACTGGAACAAGGTCGACCACTGGTTCGAGGAGGATGAGGAGATCTTCATCCACCCGCGCGACCCCTACAAACGCATCGACTGCGTCCGCTCCTCACGACGCGTGCAGGTCGTGGTCAACGGCGAGACGGTCGCCGATACCCGCCGCGCCGTCTTCCTGTTCGAGACGACGCTGCCAACCCGCTATTACATTCCCAAGGAAGACGTGAAGCCTGGCGTGCTGTCACCGTCCGACCTGCAGACGGGGTGCCCGTACAAGGGCTTCGCCAAGTACTTCCACGTCAGCGTCAAAGGCAAGCGTTACGACAACCTCGTGTGGTACTACCCCGAGACGACGACCGAAGCGCTGAAAATCATGGGCCTTCTTTCTTTCTACAACGAGAAGGTCGATGCGATCCTGATCGACGGCGCCGCCGAACCGAAACCCCTGACCCCGTGGTCCTGACATGCCAAACCGTTTCGCCTCGCTTTCCAATCTCCTCGCTCGCCCCGGTGCCGTGGTCGTCCCCGGGGGTGGTACGGCCCTCGAGTTGCGACTGGCCGAACTTGCGGGCTTCGAAGCCGGCTATGTTTCGGGCTACGCGACCTCGGCCGCTGTCTACGGCGTGCCCGATGTCGGGTTGATCGCCTACCACGAGGTCGAAGCCAACGTGCGCGCCATTCGCGCCGTGACTCAGATGCCGCTGATCGTCGACTGCGACACCGGCTACGGCGACATCGCGAACGTGATCCGCACCGTTCGCGGGTTGCAGTTGGCGGGAGCGTCCGCCGCCCAGTTCGAGGACCAGACCTGGCCCAAAAAGTGCGGCCACATGGAAGGCAAAGTGATCGAACCGGCCGAGCGCGCCGCCGAGCGCATTCGGGCCGCGGTGTCAGGCCGGCCGAGCCCCGATTTCAAGATCATTGCCCGCACCGACGCCCGGGCGCCATTGGGTCTCGAGGAAGCGATGCGACGGCTCAAACTCTACAAGGAGGCCGGCGCGGACATTCTATTCATGGACGCGGTCGAATCGGTCGCCGAGATGAAGCGTCAGGTCAATGAGTTGCCCGGACCTCACATGGTCAACATGTCGGAGACGGGCAAGACGCCGCTCATGTCGGCCAAGGAACTGGAAGCGATCGGCTTCAAGATCGTCATCTTCCCGTCGTCGATGATCCGCGTGATGGTGCGTCAGCTGACGTCGTTTCTGAAAACGCTGCGTGAGACCGGCGACTCGCGTTCCTGGCTCGATCGCATGGCCTCGCTCGAGGAGACCAACTCCGCCCTCGGCTTGCCGGAGCTCAACGAGGTCAGCGCGAAGATTCGCGCCGCATGACCGACTAGGCGCGCGCGCCACGCAGGCTCAAGAACCGGTGCCCGCCGCCGGCGCGCGGGATCGCCAAGTCCTCGACGATGATGCCGCCCCGGTCGAAACCCGATTTTATGGCCTCCTCGGTAAACGGAAAGTCGTGGCTGGCACCCTGAAACGGTTCGTTGTTGAAGTGGGTGTTCCAGTCCTGCACGGCCTGTTCGAACGGGTCGCGACCGCCGTAGGCAAGGCCGTCGAGATGAAGCATCAGGCCGCCGGTTCGCAACAGGCGACGGCATTCCCGAAGCACGCGCCGCAGCGCCGGCGCGGGCAACTCGTGCAGCAGGATGTGGGACACCACGAGATCGAACGACCTAACGGAGAAGTCGGTGGTTTCGGCATTCTGCTGGGAAAAGTGCACGGCCGCTCCGAGCGCCCGGGCACGCGCGTGGGCGTAACGCAGCATCGGCGCTCCGATGTCGATCGCGTGAACCTCGGCGTTTGCAAAAGCCTGCGCCCAGGGCACCGTCGAGTGTCCCACGGAGCAACCGAGGTCGAGGATGCGGTGCGGTTCGAACTCCGGAAAACGCTCCCGCAGGTAGCCGATCAGGGCTTCGCCGTAACCGGCGCTCGTGGGGCCCAACGCCCCCATGCCGTAGAGATAGACGCCTCGGTCGTAGATCGCGCCGGCGAACACGTCGTCCGCGACGAGTTCGCTCTGATAATTTCCCGGCATGACGTGAATGTCGACCTCGGCCATGTAACGCGGCGTGACGAACGCGGGATCGAGGCGCAACGTGCCGGGCCCAGGCTCGGCCCTCGCCCGAGCGATCAGAGTCGGCAACTGGCGTTCGACCGTCTCGCCGACCCCGTCCCAGAGCATCTCCTGGGTCGTGCGCTGCAGGGCACTCCAGTACTGATAGTAGGGTTCGGCCAAAAGGGCCCGGCTCACTTCATGCCGGGTGTGTGGGTCCCGCCCCAGCGCACGGCGAAGCGCCGGCTGGATCCGCGCGCGGTAGACCTCGCTGTTGCCTGGTGCCAACGTGACCGTGCAGGCTTGTCGCATAGCCTGGGCGAACGATTGCCGAGCCCACTCATCGTGCGTCGGTTCGGGCAATAGGGCATGGGCGAAGGGTGCCGCCACGATCAGGCCTTGCGGGCGCCACGGGCGCCGCTTTCGCGGAACATCTCGGCCAGATAGAGCGCCTTGCGCCCGAACGTCAGCAGATTCTCACGACGGAACCCCGCTGCCAGCGCCTCGCGCTCGAAATCGAGATCGCGGCTTCCCCTGGCGAACGGCTCGTTGTTGTAGTGCGTGTTCCAATCCATCAACCATTCGTCGTAGGCCGTCATGTTGCGTTTCGGCGCATCCGAATGAAGCATGATGCCGCCGGACGCGAGCAGACGGTGCGACTCTCGGAAGAGCGACCGGATCGTCGATTGCGGGCACTCGTGAAGCAGCAGGTGCGAGACCACGAGGTCGAAGTGGCCGTCGGGGAACGTGGTTGCCGTCGCGTCCATCTGTACCCAGTGGACTCGCTTGCCGAGGGACTGGGAGCGCGCGTGAGCGTAGCGCAGCATCGGTGCACCGACGTCGAGGCCATAGACCTCGGCATCGGGGAAGGCGTCGACGTAGGGCAAGGTCGAGTGCCCGACCGAGCACCCCATGTCGAGAATCCGGCGAGGGCGGAATTCGGGGAGATCGCTCTTGAGGAACTCGCAGTTGAGCGAGCCGAGGCCTTCGTTGAACGAACCGATGTTGCCCATCAGGAAGACATAGACCCCGCGGTCATAGAGGGCGCCGGCGTAGACATCGTCGGTCGTCGTTTCGGTCTGGAAGTTTCCCGGCATGACGTGGATGTCGACTGCCTCGATGTAGCGCGGCATGGCCAAAGCCGGATCGAGCGTGAGCGAGCCGTTCGTTCGGCGGCTCGGCCGTCGCGCCCGCGCGATCAGCTCGGGCAGCTGACGCTCGACGCTGTCACCCACCGAGTCCCAAAGCATCTCCTGGGTCGTGCGCATCAACGCGCTCCAGGCTTGGTAGTAGGGTTCACGTCGCATCACGCTGCCGACCTCGGTGCGACTGACCGGTTCGCGGTCATGCTCGCGTCGAAAAAGCGGTTTGGCATGCTGCTCGAAAACGATGCGGTTGCCAGCCGTTAACGGCCCCGTGACGTTCGTTCGCATGCTCTGAACGAAGTTCTGACGCGCCAATTCGTCGTGCGTCGTGCGCGGCAATACGGCGTGGCTGGCCTGAGCACGCATGGGTCCCTCCCCTGATCACCTCGCGGCGTATTGTATCCGAAGCGTCACGACGCCCGCCAACGATCGGCTACGATGGGACATGCGGCGGCACGAAACCGGAACCACCCGCAACGGCCTTCATTACCTGAGGCTGCATGGCGGCCGGCGAATCCTGGTCTACCTGCCGGGTCTCGACGATTGTTGGCGCGACCTGACGTGGTCGCCGCGGCTGCGGTCCTGGCAGTTCGGGGCCTGCCGGATGAGCCACACGATCTACGGTTTGAGCCGTCCCGCCCTCGCACCGCATCACTCGCTACGCACACTGGCCGATGACACGGCGAACGGAATTCAGGAGATTGTCGACCGCGAGCGGCCAGAGAACGGCCAAGTGGACCTCACCGGGGCCTCCTACGGCGGCGTATTTTCCCTGCTGATCGCAGCGCACTACCCGGCGCTCGTTCGGCGCCTCATCGTGCAGATGGCGGCACACCGGTTGGCTCCGACGGGATTTGGTCTCGGCCTTCGCTGGCTCGCGCTGGCCGAACAAGGCCGCCCGCAGGCGTTGCTCCGCTCGTTTTTTGGCGACAGCGTCGGCGGCGGTCGAGGCGCTCTGGCCCGCCTGGTGTTGCTGCTATTGGCCCCGTGGCTCGGCGGGCGACCCTCTTTCCTTCCTGATGCGGCCCGGTACCTCCACCTGATCAGCGAAATCGATCTCACCGAACTGCTGCCCCGCGTCACGGCCCCCACGCTGTTCATCGGGAGTCGGGACGATCCGTTCTTCTCGGGGGCCCTGCTGACCGAGGCCGCGGCGTTGGTCGGGGCTGGAACCGTGCGCCTGTTTCCCGGCCGCAACCATGCGGCGTTCGTTCATCATCGGCGCGCCTACGACGGCGCCATCGTCGAGTTTCTGCGAACTAGTGAATCCGATCGTCGCGGGTCGGTCCGCCCTTGACATAGGCGCGAGCGACCGGGGAAGCGTGGTGATGCACCATGCGCCACTCACCATCCTCGCGAACGAACACGTTGGTGGCGGCCAGCATGTTGTGTCCGACCGCCTCGTTGCACGTCACGAAGGCGGTCGCCCCGACGACGTGGGCTTCGGCGTCGAAGCAGGACACGCTGCTTCCAGGCACGTCGGACAGGATCGACCGCCAACTCTCCATGATCCGTGCCCGCTCAGTGAGGGCCGTCCAGCCAGGATGGGTGCAGGCGACCGGCGCCTGTCGCGACCACAAGCCGTCCATCGCTGCGTAATCGCCGGCCCCGAACGCGCGATAGAACGCGTCGTTGGCGGCAAGGACCTTCTTCGTCTCCGTCATGGGCACCTCGCCTTCGCCACATACCATAGGCGCTACCAAGCTCGGCACGGAGCGCAGCATTTCCACACCGTGTGGGCACTCGCCCCAATTTATTGGGGCGAACGATTGACAGCAATTTCCGGCCGGGCCTAGCATGCCGCGTCCGGCAGAGGCCATTGGGCCATCGGCCGGGCGGCGCCACGCGAGGTCCCGCGCCTGCGCCCAGGGGGTTGGTCTTACCAACAGGGGGAGCTATGGACGTCATCAACCAGATCAAGGGTTGGATTTACCGGATCATCGAGGTCGCGCTGGCGCTGATCGCTCTGGCGATAGTGATCCAGGTGATGTTCGGACCTCAGGTCCCGTTTTTCTCCGGGATCGTTGCCAATCTCACAAAAATCGTTAGCGATCTCGGTGGCGCCGGCTTGGTCGGCCTGATCTCGTTGGCCATCATCCTTTATCTGTTCTCCGATCGCGCCAAACGCTAACGCACCATTACTCGGGTCGGCCCGGCGGTGAACGTCGGGCCGGTTTGTTTTTCTCGGCCCCTCTGGCAGTGTTGCGTCGTGCCGCGCCGCCCTCCGCCCGTCACCGCAAGCTCCCTCGACCGCGACGCCGAACGCTACCTGCTGCGCTACAACGCCTCCGTCGGCCATCTTCGACGCCTGCTTATGCATCGGGTGAAGCGCTCGGCCCGGGACCATGGCACCGACCTCGAGAAGGCGAGCGTCTGGGTCGACACGACCTTGAACCGCCTTGTCTCCCAGCGCGCCCTCGATGACGCGGCCTTTGCCACGATGACGGCCGAAACCTTGTGGCGGCGAGGCAAAGCGCTCGGCGCGGTACGGGTGGCCCTACGGGCCAAAGGGCTGGCCGCGCCCGAGGTGGAAGCGGCGCTGGCGGCGCTGCGCCATCAGTCGGCGACGCCAGATCTCGAGGCGGCGATTACCCTCGCGCGGCGGCGGCGCCTCGGACCGTTTCGCGGCAAGGACCGCGCCGATTACCGGCGCAGAGATCTGGCCGTACTCGGTCGGGCCGGTTTTGCTCCCGATGTCGCACGACGCGTCATCGACGCGACCGACGAAGATGCCTTGCGCACGTTGGTGGAGGACGGCGGGTCGTGAAGCACAGGGGTCCGCCCGCTTTCACCATGCGACAGCGCCGCCAGAATGCCGCCAGTCGCCCGGTTCCCGGACTCGCCGATAACGCTGCATAGCACCCGTTCGACGTTCTGCATATCGGCGATTTTCTTCCGGACCTCTTTCAAGCGCGCCCGCGTCATCGCGAGCGCATCGGCGTCGCGGGCAGCCGAGTCGACCGAGATATCCAGCAGTTGGCGAACTTCGTCGAGACCGAAGCCCAGTTCGCGCGCTCTCCGCACGAACCGCAAACGCGCGGCCGCCGCCGGAGAATACTTGCGATGTCCGCCTGCGCTCCTTTGTGGTGGATCGAGCAATCCGCATCGCTCGTAATAGCGAATGGTTTCGATGTGGACGCCGCTAGAGCGGGCCAGGGCCCCGATACTGATCATTTGATCAATTTTCTTCGTCATGTCCGCTTGAATCTGTAGTCGCTACAGATTGTACATGAACGTCGTGGCCGGGTCGCGCGGGCGCTCTATCCTGGTCCCTCGCGTCACCAACAACTTGGATAGGGGTCCACGACCCGGCCGCACCGTTTCTAGGGCGCGGCTCGGGTCCGCGCCGTCCTGCTTCAACCCGATGCCCGCAGGAAATCGACGACCACGCGGCAGAACAGATCGGGCTCCTCGTCGACGGCATCCGGCCCGACCCACGGCATGGCGACGAAACCCGCATTTCGGTGGGCGAGGCGCGGGAGAAGTTCTTCCCACATCACCGCCGAATCGGACGTTGCGTGCAGGAGGACGATCGCCGGACCCTGCCCGCATTCGAGATAGTGGATTTGCCCGCCGGTGGTCCCGACGTAGCCCTTGTGAGTAGTGTCGGCCATGACCCCCTCGAGCTTGCGATCTCAACGTGAACCTGCGCCCCGGCGAGCGTTGGCGAACAACACCACAACGAGGCTTGGTCGCCCTGCGATCCTCAACCTGTTCTGCCGCCAAGGCGACAGAACCGATTAGGGCGCGAGAGGCAAACGCCCGCGCACCGGCTGGCGGGGATCAGTGAAGCCTGGGGTCGAATTATGACCTGGGGCAACCAGGCGATTGACGAAGGCTTCGTCCTCGTCGTGCCACGCGTGACCTTCGATTCCCAAATAGTCCCGCCACTGTTCGAGCGTCCGCGGGCCGGCGATCACGGACGTCACCACGCGATTGTTGAGGCACCAGAGCGTCGCGAATTGGACGGGTGACAAGTTGCGGTGCCGCGCGCGATCGACGAATTGTTGCGCGATGTCGAGCGATTCCACTCGCCATTCGGCCTGCAGCAGCCGCGGGTCACGACGGGCCGCACGGCTGCCCTCGGGCAGGGCCTCATTGCGACGGTACTTGCCGCTGAGAACACCGCGCGCGATGGGGCTGTAGGACGCAACCCCGATGCCGAAATGGTCGCATGCGGGGAGGACCTCGGCTTCCGCTACGCGGGACACCGCGTTGTAGTTGGGTTGACACACCACCGGCGCTTGAAGACCGAGCCGGCGACATTGATGGACGGCTTCGCCGATGCGAAATCCGGGGAAGTTCGACAGACCGATATGCCGGATTCGGCCGCGATCGAGCAAAACCGCGAGGCTCTCGAAGGTTTCCTCCAGCGGTGTCCCTTCGTCGTCGACATGGACGTAGTAGATGTCGATGTAATCGGTCGCCAGCCGTCGCAGACTGTCCTCGCAGGCCCGCATCATGGCTTTGCGCGAGGCCCCACGCTCGTTCGGACCCTGCCCGAACGGCTGGCTGAACTTCGTGGCAAGCACCCAGTGTTCGCGGTCACGAGCGATCCCTTGGCCGGTCAGGCGCTCGGATTCCCCGGCTGTGTAGACGTTGGCCGTATCGATGAAATTGACGCCAGCGTCGCGCGCTGCGTCGATGATCGCGAGCGCGGTCGCGCCATCCGTGGGGCCGCCGAACATCATCGTGCCCAGGCAGAGAGGCGAGACCACAACCCCACTTTTCCCGAGGCGTCGGTGTTTCGAGTTCATGACGATTTGTCCCATGCGCGAGGGTCTCCGGCAACGGCCTAGCGCGAATCGACAGGGATCCCCCACAGCCCGGCGCGGCGCTGGCGTGCCAGCCGCTCGAGCGCCGCGTACAGCGGCGGGGCCCCTGGTGCGGCCAACGCCCACCCCTGTTCGATGAGCCAGGCGGACAAGTCAATCGTTGTCCCAGGGCGAAGGGTCTGCCAGCAGGTGGCTTCGATCGCGCCGTCGGAGGAGCGACCGTGCGGCCGGCACGATACGAAGTGGCGCAAAAATGCCTCCAGCGCCAGGACGGCACGCGGCGCGCACCGCGCCGGGATGGTGACGCGATCACAGAAGAATCCGCTGTCGGGCATCAGTACGCCGGCCAGTCGGAACGTTTGACCGTCGACACGGACCGTACCATCGCGGCCGATCACGGCGTATCCGTGGACGTCCGCCGCGACGGACGGGCCTGTTGTCGACAAGAGGATCACAACGATTGCCGCGAATCTCATGGCATGGCCCCTATCCGCCCTCCGGTCCGCGGGATGTCTGCTAACCTTCGACTATGGCGAATGCGTGTCACGGCGCGTTGCTGACCTGGACCGATGTCGCGGACCGGGACGAACCAGCCTTCAACGAATGGTACGACCGCGAACACCTGGGTGAACGACTTGCGATGCCGGGCTTCCGCCGCGTTCGGCGTTACCGCGCGATAACCGGTGGGCCGCGATACCTGGCCATCTACGATACCACCGACGTGAGCGATCTCGCCTCCCCTGCCTACCAACGACTGCTCCGGGAGCAATCGGCCGAGAGTCGACGGATCATGAGCCGCTTCACGACGCTTCATCGCCTCACCTGTCGGCGGTCGATCCAATGCGGCAGTCTTGGCTTCGGTGGAACCATGGGCGTGCTGTGCTTCTTCCCGGCAACGGGAGAGGACGATGCGACTCGGCGGCACCTCGACGAGTCTCTGCCAGCGCTCGTCGTGCGTCCGGGCGTCATCGGCGCTGGCCTCTGGGAGAACGATCTCGCCGTCGCCAACGGGCCCGCCCAATCGCCGATCATCACGTTCGATCATCCCACGCGGCCGGAGTGGGTCGTCTATGTGGAAGGCGCGGAGGACGGGCCCACGTTGCACGCGACCCGAGAGTTGACGGAATCCCTGAATCGTCGAGGTGTTTCCCTGGCACAGGACTTGGCGACCTATCGTTTCCTCTGCGGCAACCATCGCCGAGGCCGCGCCTCCTCGGCGGTGCAGGAGCGTGGTAAATTGGCGCTGCGGACTGTCGCGGCCGAGCGTGGCCGTCCATCGACCCGGCGTGCACGAGGGGAGCCGCCGCGGGCATGAACGTCAAGTCGTACGACCTTGTCGTGATCGGTTCAGGTCCAGCGGGCGAAAAGGGCGCCGCTCAGGCCGCCTATTTCGGAAAATCGGTGGCTCTGATCGAAAAGGACCTCGCACTGGGCGGCGCGGCTGCCAACACCGGCACGCTGCCGTCGAAGACGCTGCGCGAATCGGCGCTCTACCTCTCCGGATTCCGTCAACGCGGCCTCTACGGCATCGAGTTCCGGATGAAAGAGCGCGTAAGCGCCCGGGATTTCCTCTATCGCGAACGGCTTGTGGTGCAGAGCGAACGATCGCGGATCGCCGACAACCTGAAGAAGCACCGTGTCGACCTCTATCGCGGGCGCGCCTCGTTCGTCGACCCTCATACGATTGCCATCCAACCCGATCGGGCGGACGCGGTGCAGATCCGAGGGTCCGTGATCCTGATCGCAACGGGCTCTCATCCCTATCGCCCGAACAATCTCCCGTTCCACGACGCACGCGTCTACGATTCCGACACCATCCTCAACATCCATGACCTACCCCCGACGATCCTGGTCGCCGGCGGCGGCGTGATCGGCTGCGAATACGCCTGCATGTTCTCGGCCCTCGGGATCAAGGTGAGTTTGGTCGAGGGTCGCGAACGGCTTCTCGCTTTCATGGATGCCGAGATTACGCAGACTCTCACCACGGCCATGCGGGAGATGGGCGTCGATCTGCATCTGGCGGACACGATCGAGCAGATCGACCTCGCCGAGACGTTCCGGGCACGACTGAAGTCGGGCAAGACCTTGACGGCGGACGCCATCCTTGCGGCCACGGGCCGCGTCGGCAACACCGAAAGCCTGGCCTTGACCAATGCCGGAATCAAAGCGACGGCGCGCGGCAACATCGAGGTCAACGACCGCTATCAGACGCCGGTGCCCCACATCTACGCCGTCGGCGACGTCATCGGGTTTCCGGCGCTCGCCTCGACATCCATGGAGCAAGCCCGGGTGGCAATGGTCCACGCCTTCGACCTGCGATACAAGACCCAGGTCGCTCCGATCCTGCCCTATGGCATCTACACGATCCCGGAGTGCTCGATGGCCGGGGCCGCCGAAGAGGAACTGACCAAGAAAGGAATCCCGTTCGTCGCCGGCCGCGCGCGGTATAGCGCCAACGCCCGAGGCCAGATCATCGGTGACGACCTCGGGTTCCTCAAATTGCTGTTCCATGCCGACGACATGAGGCTGCTCGGCGTCCATATTATCGGTGAGCAAGCGAGCGAACTCGTCCACATCGGCCTGATGGCGTTGAACACCGGGTCCGGAGCCGATCTGTTCATCCAGACGTGCTTCAACTATCCGACCCTTTCGGAGATCTACAAATACGCGACGTACGACGCCCTCGGGCAGCGGGCAAAGCGAAGCCCTGCAGCGGCTTGATTGGACGCGACCAGGGGAGTCAGGAATGAAGCACGAAACCACGCGCGGCAAGATCCTCTACCTCCGCGCCGGCCAGGAAACCGGCCGCGAGTGGTTCACCATCACCAAGCACGGCGACGGACAGCGCACACTCCGCGCCCACTGCGAGATGGACGACCATGACCTTCTGCGCGACGTCACCTACACCGTCGGTGGCGACTGGCGGCCGCGCGATTGTTTCGTTCGACTGACCATCCACGAGCAGTTCGTCGGTTCGGCCTGGTTTTCGTTCACCGATCGCACGGTCGAGTGTCAGGCGTTCACGGCTGCCGAGGGGCGGATCGACCAGCGGTACGATGTGCCCCGTCGCCCGCCGTCCTTCGGCGCGCACCCGATCGTGTGCGACATGTGGCACCTATCCCAGTTCGATCGGAATGGCCCGCGGCGTCAGACCCTAGAAGGGATTTTTCTGTCGTCACCAAGGCCGGACGGCGGCTCCGGCCCGATGCTGTCGCGCAAGAACCTGACAATAGAGTATACGGGCAAGGAGCGGCTGACCGTCCCGGCAGGAACGTTCGAGGCCGACCGTTTCGAGTTCGTCCTCGGCGCCCCGCATCCGGCAAACGAGATCCTGTGGTGCTACGGCCCCGAGATCGTGCCGCTCAAGGTCGCCTATCCGATCTATGACGCGACCTACGAACTCGCGGAGTTCACGCCCTCGCGGTGAACGCGGTCAGATCAGATCGAACCCGCCATGATCGTTCATCGCGAGGAGTTCGCCGCGCCCGACGTCGAAGTACCACCCGTGGATCCGGATCTCGCCCTTGGCCTCAGCCTCACTGATCCATGGAAAGGTCCGCAGGTTGTAGACCGATTCTCGGATCACTTCCTTCTCGCAGAGGGTTTGATGAGTCTCCGGCGGGCCAGCGGCGATGGCGCGTTCGCGGGCCGGCCACGCGATGTTCATCCACGGTCCGATGAACTCGCCGGTCGGGCGGACAGTCTGTTGCAGTAACGCCTGAACGCCGCCGCAATGCTTGTGCCCGAGGACGACCACGTTCTTCACCCGTAGCGACCGAACCCCGAACTCGAGCGCCGCCGACGTACCGTGATAGCCAGAGGACGGATCGTAGGGCGGAACCAGGTTCGCGACGTTGCGGATGACGAAGATGTCGCCCGGCTGGGTGCTGAAGAGCAGCTGTGGGTCGACGCGGGAGTCGCAGCACGAAACGATCAAGGCATGGGGTGACTGTCCATGTTGCGCGAGATCGGCGAACAGTTCTCCGTGATCGCGAAAATAACTGGCTCGAAACCGGCGGAATCCTTCAATCAAACGTTCCACGACTGCCCCTTCCTCGCGTCATGCACGGCGCTTTAGCGGGTTCGCTACCGCCAATCAAGCCAAAGCCACAAGTCGGTCCATAGCCGGGCGCGCGCCATCGGGGCGACGTCAGGGTGACGCAGAGTCCGTCGCCGAAGTGGCACGAGCGGTTTTGAGCAAGGAGTAGATGACCGACCCGCCAATCAGTAGAGCCGTGATCCCGAGGGCCAGTTCGGTCGGCATCTTCCAAACGTCGACCAACAGCATCTTGGCGCCGATCACGAGGAGCACCAACGACAGGCCGTACTTGAGGTACTCGAAACGTCGGATGATGTCGGCCAGGGCGAAGTAGAGGGCCCTCAGTCCAAGAATGGCGAAGACGTTCGAAGTCCAAACGATGAATGGGTCGGTGGTGATCGCGAAGATCGCAGGAATCGAATCGACGGCGAATACCAGGTCCGTGACCTCGACCATGACCAGGGCGAGGAACAGCGGCGTCAGATAGAGCACCCCGTTGCGGCGAACCCAGAACGCCTTTCCTTCGTAACCCTCGGTCACGCGAAAACGCCGGCGCATGAACCCGACGATCGGGTTGCCGCCGATGTCGGGCTCCTTGTCGGCCATCATCAACATCTTGATTCCGGTGACGACCAGGAACGCCCCGAACACGTAAATGATCCAGTGAAACTCCGCGATGAGCGCGGTACCAGCGAGAATGAAGATGGCGCGCATGACGAGGGCACCAATGATCCCCAGAACAGGACACGGTGCTGGTAGGCGGCCGGAACTGCGAAATAGCCGAAAATGAGCGCGATAACGAAGATATTGTCGAGGCTCAGGCTGTATTCGATCAAGTAGCCGGTGAGGAACTCCGTCCCGGCTTGTTCGCCCCGGAACACGTAGACGCCGGCAGCGAAAATCAGCGACAGCGCGACATAAAACGCAGATAGGAGCAGCGACTCGCGCGCCGTGATGACCCGCTCTCTGCGATGCAACAGACCGAGGTCGAACGCGAGGAGGGCGAGAACAAAGGCGACAAACCCGAGCCAAAGCCAGAACGAGGTTTCCAGGGGCGATCCTTCAGGGCTGGGCGCTGCGTCCGCAAGGCACTAGAAGGATCCGACATCGCAGCCGACGCCTCGGCTGCCAGAGGGGCCCGGACCCGGGTTTTGGTGGAGATAGGCGTCGCCACGAGGACTTCAAGGCGGGGTGACCCGGGGGCAAGAGTTTTTTTGCGGATTCCCGGACCCCGACCGATCGGGCGGCCCTGAGGCCCACACCTTTGCCGTGTGGTTTTCGATCGGCCTATGCTGTTCCGGGCGCACGCGGGGAGAAACCAAGGTGAAACGTCAATTCGTCGATATCGCCGAAGGGCAGGTTCATGTGCGCCGGGCGGGACAAGGTGGGCTGCCCCTCCTGCTTCTTCATGTCGCGCCGGGCACGGCCGCCGGGCTCGACCCACTGACGGAGGGGCTCGGGCGAACTCGGGCTTGCTACGCGCTCGATTGCCTCGGGATGGGCGATTCTTCCCCGCCCGCTGTGGCCGCCCCCGACCTCGCGTACTTCGCCGATGCCACCCGGCGGACGGTCGATGCCCTCGGGCTTTCGCAATATTGCGTTTATGGCAATCGTGGCGGCGCACACATGGCAATTGAGCTCGCCATAACCGACCCCAGCGTTCAGAGTATCGTCATCGACGGACTCTGGCACTTCCCTTGGCCGAAGGAACTGCCGTGGACAAACCCCTACCCCGCACCGACCGTCGAAGAGCTGCACGATCACTACGCGCCGGCGCTGACCCTCGACGCGTTCGGTTCCCAGTTTCGCCAGGCTTGGCACCTGATGCGCGACTCATGGTTGTTCTGGCCCTCGTACGCGCGCCAGGGCGCCCATCGACGGACGACCAGCGTGCCGGAGGCGGCGATACTCCACGATCAGGTCGTCGAACTGCTCAAGGGTGCGCGGACCCAACACCTCGGGGTGCGCGCTGCCTTTCGTCATGACTGGCGTGCCCGTGCCGCGCTCGTACGACGGCCGACCTTGGCCCTCGGCAATGCCTGTCCCTTCATCCCCGGCGCTATCAAGAAGACTTCGCCTCGCTTCGACAACTACGCCGCGAACGCCAAGGCGCTCGAGGCCAATGTCGCCGAGATCGCGGCTTTCCTGGACGGCGGAGCAGCCCCAAGCGGGGCAAAAGTCGCATAGAATACGACCCCGGTCGGAACGAAGCCGATCAGACAGGGAGACTTCAGGAACGATGACGAAACAACATTCACACGCCAGAACGCGTCGCGCGATGCAGCTGGCCGGCGCCGCGCTATTGGCGGGCACCGTAAGTATGCCGGTCGCGGCCCAGGACAAGGATACGCTGAGACTGGCGATCTGGAGCCTGGTTCCCACGTTCGGCAATACCTATTCGGGTACCGCCCGGCCGCACGTCTATCTCTACAACGCCATGTTCGATTCGGTGACCCAGCTCGACGCCAAGGGTGCCGTGACACCGATGTTGGCAGCGTCCTGGGAGCTGGTCGACGCCACGACCTGGCGGTTCAAGATTCGGCCGAACGTCAAGTTCCAGAACGGCGAGGCGATGAACGCGGCAGCCATCAAGGCGTCGCTCGACTATCTGCGCAGTGATGAAGGCAAGCGATTCCAACTCGCGACCGAATTGAACCAAGTGGTCGACGCTACAGTGGTCGACGAACTCACGGTCGACGTGAAGTCGAACGCCCCCAACGCCATGCTGCCCCATCAGATGGCGGGCTTGCGTCCCCCGGCGCCGAAGTACTGGGCCGAAGCGGGCCTCGCCAACGCGATCAAGCAGCCCTATGGCACCGGACCGTTCAAGGTCATCTCCTGGACCGACCAGACGATCCGCATGGAGGCCTTCGAGGGCGCCGCCGTTCGTCAACCGCAGGTCAAGAAGTTCGAGATTACGGCGGTCCCGGAAAGCCCGGCCCGCGTGGGTGCCTTGCTTTCAGGACAGGTCGATATTGCGTTGCGGCCGGACCATGACGATGTTCCGCGCATCAAACAGGCGGGTCATAACATCGTTGCCTCACCCGGGACCGGCGTGCGCGGCATGGTGCTGCGCGCCCTCGACGACGGCAGCCCGTTCCGCGACAAGCGCGTGCGCCAGGCGGTGAACTACGCCAGCAACAAAGCCGCGATCAACGACGCCCTGTTCTCGGGATCGTCCAAGCTGGCTGGCCAGCCAGCGTTGGAGGGGACGTTCGGCCACAACCCGAACATTCGTCCGTACGCCTTCGACCAAGCCAAGGCCAAGCAGTTGCTGACCGAGGCAGGCTTTCCCAACGGCTTCAAGGCGAAGGCTGAGATCCTCAATACCGGGGCGTCGTACATTTCGGCCTACCAGCTGATCTCCGCCGACCTGAAGAAGGTCGGAATCGATCTCGAGCTTCAGCAGATCACGATCCCCGATCTCCTGGGCAAGCTTACCAAGCAGCGGCCGTTCGACGGCGTGGCGTTCGATTTCGACTTCGAAACGCTTCCGTCAGCCGATGCATTGCGCCTGAAGACGTGGCATTCGTGCTTCAATCGCATGAGCACCTGGTACTGTTTCCCCGAGACGCAAGCCAAAATGGAGGCTGCCCTCAACGAGCCTTCGGTCGACAAGCGCCGGCAGATGACCCAGGAACTGATGCAGATCTATCACGACGATCCGCCGGTCATTTATCTCTTGGCCGAGTCCGACATCGACGGTGTGTCCAAGCGGGTCGAAGGATACGAGGTCATCCAACGTCACGTGCAGTACCACAAGATCAAGTTGAAGAACTAACGATGTGGTTGTGACGAAGCGGCCCGATCCATCCGGGCCGCTTTCGTTTTGAGTGCTTGCCAGTCCGCGCCTCGGAGACGCCATGGCCTACGTCGAACTGATCGGATTCGCAGGGGCGATCTTGACCACGGTTGCGTTCATTCCCCAGGCCGTCAAAGCCTGGCGGAGTCGCTCGACCCGCGACGTCTCGCTCGCCATGTTCCTGATGATCTTCGTCGGAATCATCTGTTGGTTGACCTACGGGCTGTTGACCGAGGATGCGCCCCTGATCGCCGCAAACACCGTTTCGTTCGTCTTGGCGAGTGCGATCTTGGTCGCCAAGCTCCGTTACAAGTAGGCCCGACCGGCGTGGCGCCTCGGCCCCGCGTCGCGGCTGTGGGACGCGCTCTGCCCCGCCGGGCTGCTCGGCAGTTATCCACAGGCTTATCCTCTGCGGTTTCCCGGTGTAAGGACTACGGCGTGCGATCGGACGTGCTGCGGCACGCTGCTCGGGTGCTTCGACCGTCGGCGGGCTTACGTGTCGTGTTTCGCAGACGTTCGGGGCGATGCGGCATCGGTGTGTCGTCCTGGCCGCACGCGCGTCGACCGACGCGCCCAACGGGGGCTCCGGCCAGGGGAACCCCGCAGATCATCGATCCTGGAGGAGGTCGCCATGAGCACCGGCCAAGCGTGGGCAAACTGGGTAGGAACGCGTGAAGAGCGCGAAGACGTCATCACCGCGGCACCGGTCGCGCTCCTCGCCGTCACGCTCGACCATCCCGACCCACGGCCGGTTGCCGGAACGCCGCTTCCGCCGGGCGGTCATTGGCTCTACTTCCTGGAACGCGCCCCGTTGTCGAGCGTTGGCCCCGATGGCCACGGCCGGCGGGGCGAATTCCTACCCCCGATCGATCTGCCTCGCCGCATGTTCGGCGGCGCGCGGATGACGTTTCACAGCCCCCTGGTCGTCGGCGATCGCGTTACCCGCTCGCGCACGATCACCAGCATCTCGGAGAAGGCGGGGCGAAGCGGCCGACTGGTGTTTCTCGGGTTGCGCGAGGACTATGCGACGGGCGAAGGCGTCGCGCTCAGTATCGACGTGGACATCGCGTTCCGTGAAGCGAGTGCGCGAACGTCCGCCGCCCTGACGGTCGAACAGCTGCAGGCCGGCGCGCCGATGCCTCCTGCGAAGCCCGTCTGGCGGCGCAGTATTCAAGCGGGGCCAGTCCTGTTGTTTCGCTACTCCGCTCTCACCTTCAACTCGCATCGCATTCACTATGATCGCCCCTATGCGATGAACGAGGAGGGCTATCCCGGCCTCGTCGTGACGGGCCCACTCATCGCGACCCTGCTATTGGACCTCGTCGCCCGCGAGGCTCCGCAGGCACGACTCAGGACGTTTGCCTTTCGGGCGCACTCGCCATTGTTCGACATGCAGCCGTTCACCTTGAACGGGGCGCCGAAGGGCGATGGTTCCCGAAGCTGGCACCTATGGGCGGAGAACCCTCAGGGGGGTGTCGCGATGCTCGGCGAGGCGACGTGGGACTCTACGGACGCCAGTTGACGCGCTCTTCACGGTAGTCGGCGAGCTCGTAGAACGCCCCTTTGCGCGCACCACCGAGGGAGACCATTTTCACAAGCACGTTGGCATCCCCGGTGCGCCAGATTCCGAGTTCCGAGCCGGACGGGGATGCCCAGGTATAGCGCTCGCATGCGAAGCGCCCGGCCGGAACCGACACGTCCTCGAGTCCCTCGAAGCGGCCCTGGGAGCGGCGAAGCTCGCCGTGTCCCAGGGTCGATCCATTCCAAGTGACCGAAACGGTGTGGACCCAGACGTCCTGCCAGTCCTTGTGGGCACGATCCAGGAAATTCATCTTCCAGGCGTCGTGGCTAATCGGGTGAAACCCGAGCAGCAAGTTTCTCGGGGCCGCAAACGTCGCATAGTCGGCTTCGGTGCTGTGGTTCCAGACCCAGGAATGGAGCATGCCGCCCTCGATTCGGCGCATGACCGTGCCATGGGACTGACCTTTGACGAACAGACGACCGATCGCCTCGATCGCTTGCCAATCGGGGCCGACCAGTTGGTTGGTATCGCGCAGGAGGTCGCCCGTCGGAGACCGCGTCAGCGTTCGCAGCGTCCGCGACCCATCGGGGTTGTGGGTGATGAGAAACCGTTCGTAGCCGGTCGTTCGCCCGTCCGGCTCGGTCAGTTGCAGGGATCCGCTGAACACCGAAAACGACATGATCAACGTTCCTCAGCCGACCAGTGGACCTTTTCCTCGGCGAACTCCGCGAGTTCATACGTCGTGCCGTGCTTGTCGCCCTTGGCGACGACCTCTTTGACCAGGATCCGCAGCGGACCCGTGCGCCAGATGTGCAGTTCTTTGTCGAAGGGCGTAAGCCACGTGAACCGTTCGCAACGAAAGCGACCTGCGGGAGTCACTACGTCCTCGATGCCTTCGAAACGCGCCGACGATTTCAATTTCATCCCATGGCCGAGCGAGCGGCCATTCCACGTGTTCGAGACCGTGTGGGTCAGCACCTCCTGCCAAGCCGACGAGGCTATGTCGACGAAGTTCATCTTCCAGGCTTCGTGGAGGATCGGGTGATACCCAACCGTGAGGTTCTCTGGCGCGTCAAACACGGCGTAGTCGGTCGGCGTGCCCTGGTTCCAGACGTAAGAGTGCAGTTGGTTGTCGACGATCCGGCGCACCACGGTGCCGTGCGCCTCACCCTTGTAGAACAGCCGTCCGATGCCTTCGATCGGCCGCCAGTCGGCCGCGTCCAATTGATTGACGTCGCGCAGGAGATCGCCCTTGGGCGATCGCGTCAATGTCCGCATCGTCCGTGTGCCATCGGGATTCAGCGTCACGGTGAACCGTTCGTAGTCGAACGTCGCGCCGTCGGCTTCGGTTACGCGATAGCGACCGCTCTGAATGGTGAACGAAATTGTGCTCCTCCGGTCAGCTGCGCCGCTGGTATTGCAGATCGCCGAAATAGGCCGCCCGATGCTCGGCGGTGATCGGTCCGGGCGGCGCCTCCCTGTCGGCGAGAATGCTCATCCCCTGGGCAACCGCAGGGCGCGCCGCCATCGCGCCAATCCAGCGTTTGACGTGGGGGAAATCGTCCAACGACATCCCGCGCCGCTCATAGGTGACGGCCCAAGGGTAGGTCGCCATGTCGGCGATCGAGTAGTCGCCGCCCAGGAACTCGGCGTCCTTGAGGCGCGCGTTCATCACGTCATAGAGGCGTAGGGTCTCGCGCCGATATCGTTCGATCGCATAAGGAATTTTTTCAGGCGCGTAGCGATGGAAATGACCGTGCTGCCCGAACATCGGACCCACGCCGGCCATTTGGAACATCAGCCACTGCTTGACGATCCAGCGCGCGGCACCGCCGCGCGGCAGGAACCGGCCGGTCTTCTCGGCGAGGTATTCGAGGATCGTTCCCGACTCGAACAGCACCAACGGCCGGCCCTCCGGTCCGGCTGGATCGACGATCGCTGGGATCTTGTGGTTGGGATTGATCTTTAGGAAGGTCGAGTGAAATTGCTCGCCCTTCGTAATGTCGATCGCGATCACGCGATGGGCCAGAGCGGTCTCGGCGAAGAAAATTGCCGGCTTGCGGCCATTCGGTGTCGGCCATGTGTAGAAGTCGATCATCGCGTTCCTCCTTGTCGACCGCTATTCGTCCTGCAGGCGCGCCCAGGCGCCGAACAGTACGAGCACGGTGAGGATCGCCGCTGCGATCACCGCGATGGCGATCCCTGGCCCGGGCTGCGTACCGCCCCAGAGTGACGAGATGATGAGAAGCCAAGCAAGGACCACCGTGTAGGCGCCCCAGCGCGATCCGAGTTTCTTCGCGAGACTTCGCATCGCCGTTCAGCCGGCAATGGCGCCGTAGACCGCCCAAGGCTTGCCCTTCTTTCCGCTCCCGCCGCGGAAGGTCACCGGTCGTTTGGCATTGAGGTGTTCGTTCGGAACGTAGCCCGAAAAGAAGGAGCGGCGTCGAAATCCTGCGGCCTCGAACAGTTGTCGAAAATCGAGATCGCGCATCTTGCTCATGAAGGGCTCGTTGTTGCCCTCTGTGTCCCAATCCGGAATGAACAGGTCGAAGGCATCCCCTTCCACCTGGGGAACATCCGTGTGGCACATGATGCCGCCCGCCCGCAGGAGTCGACGGCACTCCTGGATGATCCGCGGCAACGCAGCCATCGAGGTTTCATGGAGTAGGACGGCACTGACCACAAGGTCGAACGAACACTCCTCGAAATCCGTGCGTTCCGCGTTCTGCTGGGAAAAGTGCGCAGCAACGCCGAGCGACTCCGCCCGCGCGTGAGCGTAACGCAAACTGGCCGCTCCCAGGTCGACGCCGAACACTTCGGCCTCGGGATAGGCCTGGGCATACGCAAGGGTCGAATTCCCGATCGTGCACCCGAGATCGAGAATCCGTTTGGGGGCGAAATCCGGAAAGTGTTTCTTGAGATAAGCGCAGCCGCCGGCCCCGATATCCTCGTTGCACGGGCCTAACCCGCCCATGGCATAGAGATAGAGGCCGCGATCGTATAGCGCTCCGGCGAACACATCTCCTTGGGCCAAGTCGCTGTGGTAGGAGCCGGGCATTACGTGGATATCGACTGCCGACTGATAGCGCGGGATCGCGAGTGCGCGATCGAGCCGCAGCGAACCGAGTCGCGGCCGGTCGGCGAACGCCTTGGCCCGCGCCATCAGGGTCGGGAGTTGCCGCGCGACCGATTCCCCCACCGAATCCCACATCAGTTCCTGCGTCGTACGTAGGATCGAACCCCAGGCCTGATAGTACGGGTGCGGCTCCATCGCTCGGCGAACCTCGTGGCGATCTTTCGGAGCCCGCCCGTGTTCGCGCTGGAACTGCGGCCGGACACGGCGTTCGTAGATCGTTCGGTTCCCTTCCGAGATGTCGGACATCACATAGCGACGCAAATTGCCGACGAACCCTTGGCGAGCAGCCTCGTCATGGTCGGGCCCTGCCAACACGGCGTGGCGCGTTTGTTGATCAGGAATGCGTGCCTCCCCTGGATGCGGTGATCCTAACCGCGTTCCAGCGCCCTGGCACGGACTTCCCCGTCAGTGCAGGTCGGGGAGTCGGCGATGCCAGTCGCTGGCCTGTTGAAAGGCAAAACCGGCCCGCAACAGCAACTCCTCTTCGAGGTGACGCCCGATCAACTGGAGCGAGAGTGGCATTCCGTCGGGCGTCACGCCGCACGGCATGGAGATCGTGGGGTTTCCCGTGACGTTGAAGGGCATGGTGAACTTCAGGCGCAGGCCCTTCGGATCCGCGACCGGCGACTGATCGATCGGCGGCGGTGGAACAGGCCACGACGGACAGAGGATGAGATCGACGTCACGGAACAGCGCCGCCAAGCGGCCCGCGAACATCGTTCCCGCCAACCGCAACCTGACATAGTGATCGAGCGCGAGCGTGCGGCCACGATGCAACGCCGCCGCCAACACCGGGCCGTACTCGGTCTCGCGGGCCGGAAACGTATCGGCGTGCGTGACCGCGCCTTCCGCCGTCGCGAGGTCGATGATCCGCGGCAGCAGCTCGCCGAGGCTTGGCAGCGAAATACTGCGAATCTCCGCCCCGGCGCCGGCAAACACGGCCGCGCTCGCCAGCACGGCATCGCGAACCGACGGATCCACGCCCTCGCTGCAATAGTGCTCGTCGATCCCGATCCTCACGCCCCCGACCGGGCGAATCGCCCGCGCAAAGTAGTCTGGAACGACCTCGGTTCGACTCACCGGATCTTCCGGATCGAAGCCCGCCATGGCCGTCAGCATCGCCGCACAGTCGATCGCCGATCGCGCCATCGGACCGACGTGATCGAGGGACGGCGCGTAAAACGCCACGCCGCGGCGACTCACCCTCCCGAACGTCGGCTTGACGCCCGTCAAATTGCAGGCCGCGCTGGGAAAACGGATCGATCCGCCGGTGTCCGTGCCGATCGCCCCGGCACACAAACCAGCCGCCAAAGCGACCGCAGAACCCGACGAAGAGATGCCGGGGACCCTCGTTCGATTCCATGGGTTGACCGGCACCGGCAATTTGGGGTGATGGGTCCCGGACGCTGCCTCCGCCATCCGGGTTCGCCCGACGATGATGGCGCCGGCCTCGCGCAGTCGACGAACGACGGTCGAATCCTCAGCCGCAACGCGATCGCGCCAGACCAACGTACCCGCGGCCGTCGGCTGACCCGCCACGTCGCAGAGATCTTTGACGGCAATCGGAATGCCGGCGAGCGGACCCTTGATCTGGGCGCGCTCCATGGCGAACGCGACACGTTTGGCCTCGCTCAGGGTCGCGTCGGGATCGACCAGGGCAAAGGCGTGAAACGTCCCGTCGTAGGCGGCGATGCGGTCGAGCGTCGCTCGCGTCACGTCGACGGGGGATAGCCGACGTTGGCGATACAGAGCCGCCAAATCGGAGATTTCCGCGTAGGCGAGGTTCTCACCCGTCGGCAACGCCGCGGCGACCGTGGGGCGCGACGCGGTCATCCTCAGCCCCCGAAGTGTCCGACGAGTGTGCCGACATGATCGAGCGTCGATATGTCGGTGGCCGCCGCGACGACGCGCTCGACTGGAAACGATCCATTGACGCCCTTCACGAGCCCCGAGAATTTTTCGGTCAACGCCGCAATCGACATCGGGTTGGCCGGCGTTCCATAGGAGTCGAGAACCTCGGCTTTGGCTTTGCGACCACCCCGAAACGTGACTTCGACCCAACTCCCGAAGTGCGCGGGAAAGGCTTTCTCGAGATTGGCGTCCTCGATGGCCTCGACCTTGTCGGCAACGCCCAGGATATCGGCGTTGCCCAGGTTCCCCTCGGCAAAGGCATTTTCGGTATAGGGCCCGGCCACCATCGCGGCACCGACGACATAGGGCAGACTGTATTGCGCCGCCATCATCGAGCCGGGGCGATACATCATGTGCTGATGCAGGAACACCTTCGGGCCACCGACCAGAATCTTTTCGACCTCGGCCGTCGTCTTGAAGCCATCGGTGACCGAACGTAGCGCGTCGATGGTCGAGTGAAACAATCGACACGACGGATAGGGCTTGAAGCTGATGCGGTGGATCTCGAAGGGTGTACCCTTCGCCCTCACCAATTTGTCGAAGTTCGGCTTGTCCGAGAACAACCGGCACAGCCCATAGGTGCCATCGAAAGCCTGCGCTGGGCCGGCGATTCCGCGTTTCGCCAGCTGCGCCGCGACAGTGCCGTTGTGAGCGCCGTAGCCGCCGTGGAGACGTTTGACCACCGTGCCGTGCGGATCCTGGCTGAACTGCATCGACCCGCCGGCCATCGAAAGCATCAGACCCCAAGCTTCGACCAACTGCTTGGCCGAGAGTCCGTAGAGCTTGGCCGCGGTCGTTGTCGCACCAAAACCGCCAAAGAGGGCGGTCGGGTGGTAGCCGCGATGCATGATCGAGGGACCACACGCCATGCCGACCCGGGCCATCACCTCGTATCCGGCGACGATCGCCGGAAGCACCTGTCGCCCGGAGGCCCCGATCTCCGTGCCGACGGCCAAGGCTACAGCCATGACGATCGCGCCGGGGTGGCTCATGCCTTCATCGTGCGTGTCGTCGTGCTCGAGCCCGTGCGCGCACGAGGCATTGACCAAGCCGGCAACCGGGGGCGCCACCTTCAGGTCTGAACCAAAGACCGTCGCCTTTCCCGAGCTGGCATAGACCGTCGCCCAATCCTTCAGCGCCCCACCCCAAGGCAGGAACGCCCCCCGGTAGCAGACACCGAGGTGATCGAGCAACAGCTTACCGATTTGGATCTTGTCCTCGCGCGACAGGTCCTGCTCGCCGAGACCGATCGACCAGTCGGCCAGCGCGCGCGTGCGATCAAGGGTCTCCACCTTTGCGTCCATTCGGGTTCCCTCCCTGGGGCGATGCTAGTGGCAACCCCACCTTGCCAGCAACGACTTGCCGCAATCGCTAGGGCGTGCCATAGGCGACGGGGTCGTCCGTGAGAGGTGGCATACGCGGAGGAGATGGGAAGCGGTGCGTCGCAGAAAAAAGCTCCATAACGGACTTCTGGTCGTCGTTACGATCGTGGTCGCCTTGGTCGCGGCCATCGCGGCCGTGGAAATCGTCCTTTCGGCGAGTCCGGCGTCGCACATCGTTCAGACCGGAGAGCGGGCGTTCGGAGCGGAACGCACGCTTGCGCTTCGCGAATACCGGCCGAGCACGCGTCTCGCCTTCGCCCCGCCGCCGATCCGTTCGACCCACGACGAGAATGCGCTGCCGCTCTATCCAATCGTAACCGACCGCGACGGCTTCATCCGAAGCGAAATGTGGCATGAGGCCGCGGACGCGACGATCGTTTTCCTCGGGGGGTCCACCACGGAGGGCATGTTCGTCGCCCCCCCGAACCGCTTCCCCGCCGAGGCCGCCGCCCTGTTGAGCAAACGGACGGGCCTCAAAGTCAACACACTGAACGGCGGCCGATCGGGCAACAACACCATGCACGCAAACCTGTTGCTCACGGGCAAGGTTCTCGCGCTTCGACCTACCGCTGTCGTGTTGATGGAAAACGTCAACGATATGGGGACGCTGTCGACCTATGGAACGTATTGGAATGCGAGCAGCGACTATGCCCTGGTCCGCACGGTTCGTCGGCCGATCGAGACCGCGTTCCGCAGCATGCGTGACGCCGTCATCCCCCATACCTACCGCGCTATACGGCGCGCGTTACGTCGGCAGGACGACCGCAGTGGGGCCCCGGAACGCGCCGCCTCTGTGGTACCCGAGGCAGCGATCCCAGCGGAGAAGTCCGCGCTGTGGGAGCACCAATACGAAATGGCGGTACGACAGTTCGTGGGCACGGCCCGCGCCTGGCGAGTCCATCCGGTTCTAATGACCCAAGTGTGGATCGGATCGCCCGGAGAACGCGGAGATCCCGGCCTCTTGGCGCGGGATCGCCTGGAGCAACGCGGTTTCAACGCGGACTCCTTCGCTGGCGTCCACGCCCGATTCAACGAGATCATCCGCCGTGTCGCGCAGGACGAGGGTGCCATCCTGATCGACCTCGCGCGAGCCCATCCATGGACCGAACAGGAGACCTACGACGGCCTTCACTTTTCCGACGCGGGTTCCCGGGTGGCGGCCACCATCATCAGCGACACCCTCGGGCCCTGGCTCGCCCTGAGGTCCGCAAACCGATCCCCGTGACGAGCCCCTAACCTGTGGAACTCGGGCTCAATGCCACCGTCGTCGGACTTCTTGCCGCTCTCGGGATTTTCATCCTGGCGTTGTGGCGTCAGCGTCGCGACCAGCCCGGGAATCCATCGCTCGTCCCTTGGACCGCCCTTCAGTATGGCGCCGGCCTAGTCGCGGTGCTGCTGGCCGCCCACCTCGTCAGCTTGGTGAGCGGCGTCCGCTTGCACGGCATGCTCGGCTAGAGGTTCGGGCTTACGCGAAGGCTATTGGGGAACACGAGGCCCATCGCCTGGTCGAGGTGACGGCGAAATCGAGGATCATCGATGCCGCTGACGGAGGATTCGCGAATGTCGACCTCGCTCAGAATCGCGCCGTCGCGGCAAAACGCCCCAATCAGGACGAACCGCCCGGGATTCCCACCACTCGCCAACCCGGCCGTTTCTCCACAGAGGCGCTGACCGGCCTGGATCGGGTTGTCCGGATTGACGATGAGCACGAGGCGCAAGCCCCGTCCGGCCTCGCGTGGGCCGGGCACGAAGCGACCCGAGGCGAAGTAGGCCGGCAAACGCAGCATGGAACGAATACGTTCGGCCAAGCCCTCTCCGGTCGTTCCGCTCAAAGACCCTTCAACCACCGTTGGAATGCCGCGTTGCGCCAAGTCGATGACGAGCGAATCGGAATAGCCCGAATTCACCCGTGAACCCGCGAGGGCATTTACAGGCGACCCGTCGAACACGAGAAATGCCCACGCCACGAGGACGACCAGCGATCGTTGAACCATCGAAAGCTCCCTTGCTGCTCTTACCAACGTCCTGGCGCCTTGGCCTATTTCCGAATCGTTCAGGTGGATCACGGAAACATTACTCGCGAAACGGTCGATGCGATGCGCACACGACCGTGAGCCCAGCCGGCGCGCTGCAAGACGCTCGGGAAAGCGGTTGCATGGGCGGACTCCGTCTTTTAGCGTGGCGCGGTGTATCGCCTTTCCTGGCGTCGTATCGCCCTAATCGGACCCGTCTTCGCGCTCCTGTCCGGAAGCGCGCTGGCCGCGGACGCGGCCAACGGCCGTGTCCTCGCCAATCAGGTGTGTGGACTGTGCCACCTCTCCGCCGCCGGCAATGGGCCACGCGCCGGTGTGGCCCCGCCGTTTCCTGTGGTTGCGACCGAACGCCTCCGAAATTCCAACGATTTGCGGCCCTTTCTTCGCGCGCAGAACCATCCGTTCGGGGCCAGTTTCCTGAGCGATCAACAGATCGATGATCTGACGGCCTACGTCCAATCGTTGCGGAACTAGACTCCCCATGTCGGGGGATCGTGACCATCGTCACAGTGTCATGGGAAGGAACCCGTTAGAACGAATGGGCGGTTAGTACCTCGTGTGGTAGGGGCTCGCGTCCTGATACGGGCGCGGGCCCTTTTTTCAGCCGAGAGGAAACCACATTGGTCGTTGCTCCGCCGAGGAACCTTCCAAACACGCGTTCCTCCGCCATTGTCTGTCTGGCGCGTACCGCCTATCTCCGAGCCATGCGCTCTCTGCCCCCGCTTTTTTGCTTCCTCGCCTGTCTCTTCTTGTTTCCTGTGATTGGCATCGGCGCATTGGCTCAAACGGTCCGCCCGATCGTCGACGCGGAGTGGCTGGCGCGCAATCACGCTGAGCCGGGCCTCGTCGTAATCGACGTTCGTGATGCCGAGGATTTCAGACAGAGCCACATTCCCGGGTCGATCAATGCCGACTACGCGGACACGCCGTGGCGCTTCACGGGCCGCCGCGGTGTGCCCATGGTTCCGAGCCCCGAGGATTTCGCCGGTCTCGTCGCTGGTTTCGGCGTCTCCACAAATGACCACGTCGTGGTCGTGGCTGCCGGACGGACGTGGACCGAAACCGCCGCGGCGACGGACGTGTATTGGACGTTCAAGCGCATGGGGCATCGACGCGTCTCGATCCTCGATGGCGGCTTCCTCGCCTATCGGGCGGCGATCGGCGCGCCGGTATCTCAAGGGCAGGCGCGCCCGAGACCGCGCGTGCCCTACGTCGTGCAACCCAACGACGACCTCGCGGCGAGCCGCAACCGCGTGCTGTCTGCCAGTCGAGCGACCGTGCTGATCGATGCGCGTCTTCAGGGCGACTACCTCGGAATCAATCGCGCGGAATGGGTGGCGCGATATGGGACAATTCCGGGCGCCAAGAATCTGCCGGCCAATTGGCTCACGACCGATGGTCGAGGATCACTTCGCGACACCGCGGAGTATGTGAAGATCCTCGAACATCTGCAGATCGACTACCGCGAAGACATGATCACGTTTGGCAACGGCTCGCAGACGGGCTCGCTTGCATGGTTCGTGCTTTTCGAGGTCCTCGGCAACCGGCGAACACGTCTCTATGCCGGCGGCATGGCCGACTGGGCGGCCGATCGGGCCAGCCCCGTCGAGCGACGCATCAATCTCGACTAATCGGCGCTAGGCGACCGGCGCTTCGGCGAGTTTCTCTTCGAGTTCGTAGAAGCTGGGCTTCAGCTTCGAGGGAACCGCCTGGCGGCCGATCTCGACCGAAATCTGCGGCGAGTTGCCATGCAGGTGCGCGACCAACGTGTCGCGTACGATGTTGACGTACTTCGAATCCTCGTCGATCACCTGTTTCAGCCGGGAAGCCAATGGACCGACCATACCGTAGGCGAGCAATACGCCGAGGAAGGTGCCCGTCAACGCACCACCGATCAGAGCGCCCAGCACCTCGGGTGGCTCGGTGATCGAGGCCATCGTCTTGATGACGCCGAGCACGGCCGCGACGATGCCGAGCGCTGGGAGGGCGTCGGCGACCGCCTGCAGCGCCTCCTGGGCGCGCATATCTTCGTGGTGATGCTTTTCGAGTTCCTTCTCCATGATCTCTTCGATCTGGTGCACGTCATCGAAGTTCATGGTCATCATGCGCAGGAAGTCGCATATGAATGTGATCGTGAACTTGTCGGCCAGGATTTTCGGATACTCGCTGAACAGGGAACTTTCCGTTGGGTTCTCGACATGTGCTTCAGCGGCGATCGGCCCTTTGGTGCGGATCATTTTGGTGAGCGCAAACAACAGACACAGCAGGTCCTGGTAGTCCTGCTTCTTCCATTTGGAACCCTTGATGACCCGACCGAAACCCTTGGCGCCAGCGCCCATGACCTCGCCTGAGTTGGCGGCAACAAAGCTGCCAACGGCGGCCCCGCCGATCATCATCATTTCGAACGGCAACGACGCGAGGATGATGCCGAACTTTCCGCCGGCGGCGACGAAACCGCCGAACACCATCACCATCACCACGATGAGGCCGACAATCGCAAACATGGGTCGAAAATACCGGGTTTTCCCTTGCCGGCCCGCAATATGAGCCGAATCGGCCAGGGGGCAAGCCCACCGCACCACGGGTTTGGTTAACCTGGCCCTTGCTCTGGCCAGGAACCCCACTAGAGTCGCGCCGTCGACATCAGCTTTTACTTTGGACATGGCGAAACGAGCGGACGATGCATCGTCGTCAGCGCCGACGAATACGAGCGACCTGGCGATTTCGATGGCCGTCAATGTCAAGTGGCTGTCCGGCCAGACCAAGGGCACGGCGGACATCGAAATCGATTTCCAAGGGCTGGCACAAACGGATGTGCCGATCGAGGTCGGATTCGCCTGCCACGAACTTTCGGTTGCCCGGGCGGCCGCGGAAGTACTGGCCTACCTGTTCATGACGATCGCGCGCGACGCATTGCGCAAACCCGAGGCGTGCGTGGATCGAGTCGACCTCGGTGACGGCGGGAATTCGGTCGTGTTCTCGATCGACTCGAACCAACGCGCAATCCCAGACTTCCTGTTGACGGTGGATCCCGGCGAGCAGTGCGACACGCGGGCCGCCGCCGCCCAAGCGGCAGCCGACCGGCTGCGAAAGGGCATCGAGCGCGCCATCGATGAACGCCTGCCGCGAATTCGCGCTGCTGTAAAATCGCTCGACCCCGTGAAGGACTACTACCCCGAGGCCCTGGTGACGGCGGTCACCGCGGCGCGGCGCGCCGCAGGCTGAGCGTTCACCATGCGGTCGGACGGGCTCGGGCGCTAGCTCGGTGTTCGAGCTTGGTGCTACGTTTTCTTGGTGACGAGCGATCGTCCGCCCGTCGCGATGGTAGGAGGTTCCCGTGAAGTTCTCGTACACGCACCATATGCCTTACACCGATATCGCCAAGGGCGGTCAGGACTGGCCGGTGCCCAACAAACAATTCGACCCGGCGAAGGCCGTCACGATGTTCAAGGCGTATCTCGACGACAAGATTTACGCCGAGCAGGCCGGCTTCGACTGGATTGCGTGCAACGAGCACCACATGAGCCCCTATGGACTCATGCCCAATCCCAACCTCGTGGGCGCGGTGCTGTGTCACCAGACGAAGAAGTCCGGCATCCTGATGTCCGGCAACATCGTCCCGATCGTCAATCCGATCCGCGTCGCCGAAGAATACGCCATGCTCGACGTCATGAGCGGTGGCCGCCTGGTCGCCGGATTCATGCGTGGCATTCCCCACGAGTATGTCGCCTACAACATCCCGGCGGACGAGTCCTACGGACGCATGGCAGAGGCCGTCGAGTTGATCAAGAAGGCTTGGACCGAACCCGAGCCGTTCGGCTGGGAGGGTGAGTACTACCAATTCCGCGCCGTATCGATCTGGCCCAAGCCTGTCCAGAAGATGCCCCCCATGGTCATGTCGACCACGAGCGAAACCTCGGCACGCTTGGCCGCCAAACATCGCGCGGTCGCCGGCATTCTGGCCCTGACCGACATGGCGGAAGGACGGAAGGTCGTCGATCGTTACTATCAATTCGCCCGCGAGGAAGGTTGGGAAGCGAACCCCGACTACATCATGATCGGCCTCAACTGCTGCGTCGCCCCGACCTACGAGGAAGCCCGCGCCATCCTGTCCAAGGGCCAGGAGTACTTCTTCGGCGTGTTGGGTGGCGGCATCCGAACCGCGCAACGTCTGGTCGTCCAGAAGACCCGCTACTTCGTCGACAACAAGGCGGCCGAATCCGGGGCCAAGAAATTCGTCAACAACCGGCAGGGCAATCTGTCATTCGATGAGCGCGTCGAGCGCGGTCTGGTTCTGTGCGGAACCCCAGAGATGGTGGTGCAACAGATCGAGCGCGTGCACCGCGAACTGGGCAACGCCCGCCTCGGCCTCTCGATCAAGGTGGGCGACATCAGCGATGCCCATGTCACCCGCACACTGGACTATTTGCGCGATATCGTGTTCCCGGCGACGCGGCACCTCGGGGAGAGATCCACGAAGGCAGCGGCCGAATAGGACCGCGGTTTGATGGCCAGCGTGGTCCCGGTGTAGGCTGCGGCCGGGGAGAAGAAGTGGTTGGCGCTGAATCTAGGTTGGGCGCATGGATTCCGCTTCGCTTGTCGAGACCCTCCGCAAACACCGATATTTCGTCGAACGGCATCCCGGTGGGGAACGCGCCGATCTGCGATCGGCGACGCTGCGCGGACTGAAGCTACCCCAGGTCGTGCTGCAGGGGGCGATCCTCACCCGCGCGGATTTCAGCCTAACCAATCCCACGGCCGCCAACCTCAGCGATGCCGACCTCTTCTGCGCCAACCTCGAAGGCGCAGACCTGAGCGGCGCCAATCTCGCCCGCGCCGACCTAAGAGGCGCCAAACTGAAGGGTGCGAACCTCCAGGGCTGTGCGCTGACCGAAGCCGATCTGCGACCCGGCCGCATTCTCGACGTCAGCGACGCAAAGTTCGCGGCAAAGTCGGCAAAGCCCACGACGACGGATGCGACCGGGGCGAAACTCGACCGCGCCAATCTGGATCGCGCCAAGCTGAGCGAGGCCAATCTGGCGGGAGCGACCGCCAAGGGCGCCAGCCTGAAGAACGCCGTTCTCGATCGCGTCAACCTCGACGCCGTCAATTTGGCCGGCGCCGACCTCTCCGGGGCCGACCTGCGCGGCGCCAAGCTGAACGGAGCGAACCTGCGCGGTGCCCTGCTCGAGGGAACCAAGCTCGAACACTCGGAACTGCGCGGCGCCAATCTCCAGGGCACGATGCTCGTCGCCGTCGACCTCACGCTTGCCGGCCTCAGCGAGGCTCGCCTGACGTCCGGGGTCCTCAAGCTCGATCCCGAGCTTCAGCGCGCGCTCCGCGAGCATGCCGTTTGGGTCGATTCCGCGGGCAAGGCCGGAACCCGGGCCGATCTGTCAGGGCGCGATCTCAGCGGCAAGGACCTTCGGCATCTGTATCTCAGCGGCGCGATGCTGAAGAACTGCAACCTGTCGACCTGCAACCTGAGCGAAGCCGTACTCGAACTCGCCGATCTGACCGAGGCCAATCTCGAGGGAGCCAATCTCCGGCGTGCCCGCCTTCGGGGCAGCATCCTGCGCAAGGCGAACCTTGTCGGCGCCCAACTGGTCGGCGCCAACCTGTCACCCAAGGACATCAACGACACCAACGGCGACACCGGGCGCGCTCAAGCGACCGATCTCACGGGCGCCAACCTCGAACGCGCCGACATGTTCTCGGCCAACCTCGCCGAGGCCGTGTTCGCCGAAGCCAACCTCAAATACACGATCCTCGATCCGGCTCGGGGATCGGCGAGCAAGCCGTCTAAACCGCGAAAGCCGCCGGCCAAACCGGCCAAGTCTTAGTCCGTCCGCGGCTATGGCATAATGGCGGCAGCCATGATCGATCCGCACAAGGCCCGTCAGCGCTCGCTCGCGGAGAAAACCGACCCGGCCCGGACGGCGCTGGTCGTCGTCGACATACAGAACGACTTTTGTCATCCAGACGGCTTCTACGGGCGGCGAGGCATGGACGTGTCGGCGATGCCGGCGGTTGCGTCACGGGCGCAGGCTCTTGTGACAGAGGCACGTCGACTCGGCCTGCTGATCGTTTGGGTGCAGGCGCATTACGACGACGTCAACCTCGGCGCTCCGATGAGCGAAATCCTCAATCGCCCCGGCCGAACCTCGGGCAGCTGCCAAGCAGGATCCTTCGGCGCCGACTGGTTCGAGCCGTTGCGCCCTCGTGAGGCGCCCAACGAGGTCGTTGCGACCAAACACCGCTATAGCGCCTTTTGGGACTCCGCTGTCGACCTTTACCTACGTTCCAACGGGATTGAAACCGTCGTGGTGTGCGGCGTCAGCACCGACGTGTGTGTCGAATCGACGGCCCGCGACGCCTTTTTCCGCAACTATTTCGTGGTCGTCGCCGCTGACGCCTGCTCGTCGCGGCCGGCGTTCCACCAAGCGGCGCTCGATGCCCTGAACCGGGTCTTCGGATCGGTCCACGACACCACCGACCTTTTGCAGGTCTGGGCGAAGCACCCGAGCGACGGAGACCGCGGATGGCACGCCGCCACGAAAGACACGGCGGCTGCAATGCCTTTCGATGCGCTCGTCGACCCGCGCCACAGCGCGCTCGTCATCGTCGACATGCAGAACGACTTCTGCCATCCGAACGGAGTCATGGGCAAGGCCGGGGAGGATCTTGGCGAGTTCCCGGGTGCTATCGCTGCCAACGCCGAACTTCTCGCCGCGGCCCGTGCGGCGGGCGTGATGGTCGTACACGTTCAGAACACCAACCTCCCGGCTGCTCGGCCGTGGTCGGCCCGAGGCCTCGTAAGCGAACACGACAAGGTCCGACGTCTCACCGTCCCAGGCTCGTGGGGCGCCGCCAGTGTCGATGAGTTGGCGCCCCGGCCAAGTGAACTGATCGTGCCCAAGCACCGTTACGGTGCGTTCGTCGACACGCGGCTCGAGACGCTGCTCCGCGCTAACCGCATCCGCTCGCTGGTGGTCACCGGGACGGCGACCCAGACGTGCGTCGAATCGACCGTTCGCGATGGCCAGATGCGCGACTACCGGATCGTCGTTCCACGAGATGCCGTCGCCTCGCGCGGGCGGCACCGCCACCTGAAAGCCGCGTCGCTCGAAACCATGGGCTTGTACTTCGCCGAGGTGGTCGACTCGGCCGCCGTGGCCCAAGTTTGGTGGACGCATCGCCAGAATCGGGCGTGATACCCTGATCCTTGCGCTGAGACTCGCAGTTTCCTGCGCCTCACGACGAGCCTGCCCGTTTACCTCCCGTTAACCCGGGGAGTCCCAGAGTCCCACACGATCCGGTTGTGGAAGGCAGAAAGCCTCCGCGACTTCGACCCTTTTGTAGAAAGGCAAAGGTGGACCGATGGTGCAGGGACTTTCGATCATTACCAACACCGGCGCAGCTGCCGCGTTGGAACAACTGAATGCGACGAACAAGAAGCTGAACACGACGCAGCTTCGGATCACGACGGGCCTCAAGGTCAACGGGCCGAAGGACGACGCCTCGACCTTCGCAATCGCCCAACGCTTGCGCGGCGACATCGCCGGGACCCAGGCCGTCCGCATCGCGCTCGCCAACGGCGAATCGACGGTCAACGTGGCGATCTCGGCCGGTAAGGCGATCGCCAACCTGCTCACCGAGATGAAGGCCAAGATCGTGCAGGCCAACCAGGCTGGACTCGACTCGGCTTCCCGAACCGCGCTGCACAACGATTTCACCGCGCTCCGCGAGCAGCTCGACACCATCGTCGCGACGGCCGAATTCAACAACGTCAACCTCATCCGTTCGGGAGCGACAACGATCACCGTCCTCTCGACGGTGGATGGCTCGACCATCACCGTCAGCGCTCAGGCTATGTCTTCGACGACGCTAGCGATCAACACCCAGTCCCTGACGTCGAGTTCGGGAGCCGCCTCGGCGCTGACCGCGATCGATTCGGCAATCACGTCGGTCGCCGACAAATTGGCCGCGCTCGGTTCGTCGGCCAAACGCATCGAAGTCCAGACCGAGTTCACGACCTCGCTGATCAACATCTTGACTGAGGGTCTCGGCAACCTCGTCGACGCCGACCTTGCCGAGGAAAGCGCCAAGTTGCAGGCCTTCCAGATCCAGCAGCAGCTGGGTGTTCAGTCACTGGCCATCGCCAACGCGGGGCCCCAAGCCATTCTGGCGCTGTTCGGCGGCTAACGCGAAACAGGAGAGAAAATCATGGTTCAAGGTCTTTCGATCATCACGAACGTGGGCGCCGCCACGGCGCTCGAGCAGCTGAACGCCACAAACAAGAAGCTGAACACGACGCAGCTTCGGATCACGACGGGCCTCAAGGTCAACGGGCCGAAGGACGACGCCTCCACCTTCGCGATCGCGCAGCGCCTGCGCGGCGACATCGAGGGCACCAAGGCCGTCCGCATCGCGCTCGCCAACGGCGAGTCGACGGTCAACGTGGCGATTTCGGCCGGCAAAGCCATCGCCAACCTGCTCACCGAGATGAAGGCCAAAATCGTGCAGGCCAACCAGGCCGGCCTCGACTCGGCGTCCCGCACCGCGCTGAACAACGACTTCACGTCGTTGCGCGATCAGCTCACGACCATCGTCGCAACGGCCGAATTCAACAACGTCAACCTGATTTCCTCGGGCGCATCGACAATCACCGTCCTCTCGACGGTGGATGGCTCCACCATCACGGTCAGCGCCCAGAAGATGGACGTCACGACCCTGTCGATCGCGACCAGCGTGCTCAATACGAGTTCGGGAGCAGCCGCAGCCCTGACTGCCATCGATTCCGCGATCACCACGGTCGCCGACAAGCTTGCCGCGCTCGGTTCATCGGCCAAGCGCATCGAGGTGCAGACCGATTTCACGACGTCGCTGATCAACATTCTGACCGAAGGCCTCGGAAACTTGGTCGATGCCGACCTGGCGGAGGAGAGCGCAAAACTCCAATCGCTCCAGATTCAACAGCAGCTTGGTGTGCAGGCGCTGTCGATCGCCAATTCGAGCCCCGGGGCGATCCTCGCGCTGTTCGGCGGCTAAGCGACGCTGGTTCGTATCGGTGGGGCGGTCCTCGGCGACTAGGCCGGCGCCCCGTCGATCGAACCCAAATGTATGACCGGGCCGGCCGCGGCCAACGCGTCCTGCGGATCGTGGGTAACCAGTAACGTCGGGATGGAGCGCTTTCGGACGTGATCGAAGACGAAAGGGCGGAATCGGCCCTTCGTCGCCGCATCGAGCTTGGAAAACGGCTCGTCCAGCAGGAGCGCTCGCGGCTGGGACAACATCACGCGGATGACCGCGACCCGCGCCCGTTGTCCGCCCGACAACGTCGCGGGATCACGATCGCCAAACCCTGCCAGCCCGACCTCGGCCAAACCATCTGCAATCAGCCGGGATCGCGTGCGCCAATCGTCGATCGATCGGGGCAATCCGAAGGCGAGGTTCTGGCCCACCGACATGTGGGGAAACAAGAGATCGTCCTGGAACAGGATCCCGATCCGGCGCCGCTCCGGGGGATCGGCGGACACGTCGACGCCCCCGGCCACGACCCGGCCACTCGCCGCGAACGCCGGCGACAATGTGCCGCAAAGAAAAGCGAGCAGGCTCGACTTTCCCGCGCCGCTCTCGCCCATGACCGTCGTGACGGTTCCCGGTGACACGACCAGATCCAGATGATCGATGAGCGCACGTCCGCCGACGGCGATATGGACGTCATGGAGTTCGAGCGCGTGAGCCATCACGTCGTGACCTGGAGGTCGCGGCGCCGGCGGAACATCCACGCCGGCACGGCCGCAGCCACGACGAACGCCAGGAACGGTAGCGCCATCTGGAGAAACGCGTAGACGCCGATCAGGCGCCGATCGCCCCCAGCCGATAGCGCGACCGCCTCGGTGGTCAACGTGCTCACGCGCCCGGCCCCGGCGAACAACGTCGGAAGGTATTGTGCGACGCTCACGGCAAAGCCGACCGCGAATGCGACGAGAACAGCGCGTAAGAGCATCGGCAGCTTCACCGCAAACAGCACGCGGCGCGGTGACGCTCCCAAGCACAGCGCGGTGCGAGCGAAACGGACATCCCATGACCGATAAGGATCGGCGAGCGAAAGAAATACGTATGGGAGAACGAACAAAAAGTGACCCCAAACGACCGCCAGAAGGCCGCCATCGAGGGAGGCCCAGACCAGGAGAATCTGTGCCCCGAACAGAAACGCGATCTGAGGCACGATGAGCGGAACATAGAGCAACCACAAGGATCGCTGGGCGATCTTCTCGGGTCGGCGCGTTTCGAGTTCGAGGTTTCCGACCACCAGGATCGTCGCCACGATCGCCGCGATCACGGCGATCACGAGGGTGGTCAGCGCGATCGCCCAAAGGTCCGGGGTGCGTTCGAGCCAATTTGCCGCCGTGAGCACGCTCGGCATGGCATCGGGGAAACGCCAACGCTCGGCGACCGACCACAGAGCCATCGCCGCCATACTGAACAGGATCGCGATGAAGGCGATCGCGAGGGCGATGACCGCGGCCGCACGGATGGCGCCGTCCGAGCGCCCGCGCGACCCGGCATCGATCCAGCGACGCCCGACGTAGGCGACGAGGCGCTCGGCGAAACACCAGATGGCGATCGCGCCGATCACCAGCCCGAATTGCAGAAGGGCGCCGGCCGACGCCACGAAACGATAGGCGAGATCCGCATCGTTGAACCACTGCATCAACTGAACGGAAAGCGGGGGTGGGACGGTCGGCCCGAGGATCATCGCGACGTCGACGACGGAGACCCCGTAGGCCAGGACGGCAAAGATCGGCAGTCGGATTTGAGGATAGATCCGCGGGAACACAGCCTTGAGCCATGCCACCATCGGGCCATAGCCGAAGGTACGCGCAACGGTCCGATACCGTTCGGCATCGACCTGGGCCAGTGCGGCCATCACCATAAGGAACAGATACGGCACTTCCTTGATCACCAGGCCGAGGATCAAGCTGATACCGGCTGGATCCTGCACCAGGACATAGTCTGGCGGCCTCGTATAGCCGGTGGCCCACGGCGAAAACATCCGCATCAGCCAGCCGGAGGGAATAAGGAGAAACGCGAAGCCCAACGCGACTGCGACATGGGGCACGGAGAGGAGTGGCGACAGGAGGCGTTGTGCCCAACGAAACACCGCTGTGCCGTGCCACGCAGCAGCAAAGAGAACCACGATCGCGAGGGCAAGCGCCGTGGTGATAAGCCCGGTTGTCAGCGACAGCCGGATCGATGTGGCGAGGCCTGGGGTCGCGAACAGCTGTTCCCAGGGCCGGAGCGAAAGTTGCTCGCCGCCGAGCGCCGGAAGGAATCCGAATGCCGGCAAGGCCGTGCCAAGCAACCCGGCGAGAATCGGCCCAAGCAGAAAAACCAGAGTCGCTGCCGGAAAAAATCGCAGCATGCGGGCCGGATTCAGCGCGTCGCGTACCGGCGCTGCCACTCCTTCTCCAACCGTTCGACCCACGTCGGATGGGGCTCAGGCAGAACACGGCCGAGGCGATCGGGCGGTAGCGTCGCAACGCCCAACGGCAGATCCACAAAGCGTTGCCGATCGGCCGCCATCAATTTGTCGAGCGCCAGCACGGTTGGGCCGCCCCAGACTCGCGGATCCTGCTTGCGGGCCTGGGCTTCGGGCGACAGCAGAAAGTCGGCCAGCACCATGGCGCCTTCACGCGCCTTGGCGTTGAACGGGATGGCAACGAAGCTCGTGTTGCCGATCGTACCTCCCTCCAGCACGAAGGTTCGTACCGTGTCGGGGAGTTCTTTGTTGGCGATCGCGGACGACGCTTCCGATGGATTGAACGAGATCGCGATATCGACCTCGTTATCGCCCATTAATCGACGCTGCTGCGGTCCATTGGCCGGAAATGCGCGCCCGCCGCGCCACAGCACGGGGTGCAATTGGTCGAGATAGGGCCAAAGCGGCGCCAGCACTTTCTCGGCATCTTCGCCTGCGGGCTCGGCAAGGCGCTTGGGATCCACGGCGAGTTCGATCAGCGCCTGTTTGAGGAACGTCGTCCCGAGGAAGTTCGGAGGCTGCGGGTAGGTCAGGCGACCAGGATTGGCCTTGGCCCAGGCCGACAGGGCCACCATGGTCCGCGGCGGCTCACGGACCTGCGCGGTATCGTACATGAAGACGACCTGCGCCATGCCCCACGGTGCTTCCTGGCCCTCGACCGGAATCGTGAAGTCGAACAGCGTCGTCGGCTTTCCCTCGGTGTCGACGAAGCGATAGTTCGGCAACACGTGGGTCCATGAGGGCTGGAGGAGGCCGTTTCGCTTCATCGCGGCAAAATTCTCGCCGTTGATCCAGATCAGGTCGACCGAGCCACCGACGGATCGCCCCGCGGATTTTTCTGCAAGGACACGAGCGACCGCTTCGGCGGTATCGGTCAGCTTGACCTGCTGCACCGTGACTCCGAAACGCGTCTTCACCTGTTCGCCCGCCCAAGCGACATAGGTGTTGATGCGGTCGTCCCCGCCCCAGGCATTGAAGAACACGGTCTGACCGCGCGCCTTCTCGAGGATCGCCGACCAGTTTTCCGGCTGGGCGTGCGCCGTTCCCGCCAGCCACGCCACCGCTCCGAGCGCCAGGGCCAAAGTTCTCCTCACCATCGCTCGTCCCCTCGTTATGCCGCCCGCCGGCGCCGCCGCGCATCGCTCGCCTCACGCAGAACTGGCGCCATCACGCGATCGAAAAACTGATCACACCCGATGCACAGATTGCGATACGGCCGGCCCGCAGGAGTGAGCGTCTCGGACATGGCGTAGAACTTGGCCACATCCCAGCCATACGTCACCCCCATGCGTTCTGGATGGCCGTTGGAAATCGCCTCGAACACGGGGTGCCCCTGCAGACTGTCGAGAATGTCGGCAAGCGACTCCTCGACGAGGTTGCCGAGCGGCAACTTGGTCTTCATGCAACAAGGATACACGTTGCCATTGGGCTCGATGGACACTTCCGACCCGGAAAGCCCGTAGCGCAGGAAATTGAGGCCGCCGGACCAAGCGTTGCAGAAGTTGTCGCCGATCGTCGCCTTCGACAGGTCGTTCTCCCAGGCCCGGCCGCGCGGCCAGAGCTTTCCGATCCACGTGTCGGGATTGGCGCCAAAGAACGAGTAGAGCGGCCCATCCTCGTCCGTCCACTTCCGTTCGCCAGCCTGGTGGCCAGAGCGATTCATTCCCATGCGTTCGAACAGGGCCGTCAGTTCGGCTTGGCGACGAACCTTGTTGTCGCCTTCCATGCCGACGTGAAAGTCGTCCATCCCGGCCACGGAAATCGACCAGACTCCGCGCTCCAGGAGTTCGGCGACCATCCGCTCATCGAGTTGATCTCCGGTCGTCTGGATAACGACGTTGACGCCGCCCGTCGATCGGTAGCGCTCCTGCAGACGTCGAAGCAGCGGGTAGAGCACGCTCTCGCGGACCGGATCGATCAGGACTTCGCCCCCCGCCAGAATGATGCGCCCTTTGCGACGCCGAACCGTGCCGTCCGGAGCAGGGTCCTCGATGTCGCGATAGAGCATCGACTCCGGGAGATGATCGACAATCCGCGGAAAACTCGCCAAGGCTTCGGTCACGACCGTTTCGAGTTCGCCTCGAACGTAGGGTCGAAAGCGGTCGTCGTAACAATGCTTGCACCGCCGGTGGCAGGCCCAAGCAATCACATAGTAGATCGATTCCATGCGCGTCTCTGCGCGCCGAACTTCGGGGAACGACTCGGCAAAGTCAACGCACCGCCCGGTCGTCCCGTCGATTCCGATAACGAAGAGTTGAGAAACCTTTTCACACCCCACGCGGAAGGCGCGTCGATGAAGAAAATTTCATCTCGGTGTCAGGACGCCGCAAGGTGCCGGCCCCAGATTTCCGCCATCACCATCCGAGGGAGAAAGCGTCATGATCAAGTCCATCCTCAAATCCCGCGGCGTCCGGACCATCGCCTGGCCGGCGCTGGCGATCGTCGCGGGGGTTGGCATCGGCGCCGGAATTGCGCCCGCGTTGCACGCCACCACGGCCCTGACCGCTCCGAGCGTTTCGGCGCCCGCCATGCCGGCAAGCTTCGCTGCCGTGGTCGCCGCCGTGAAACCAGCCGTGGTTCATATCCGGGTCACTCAGCGGGTCGAGGGCCGTAGCGGCGATGACGGAGCAGCACCAACGTTGCCCGAGCGGTTCTTCGGCGATGATTTCCGCCGCCGGTTTTCGCCGCCACCGGGATTCGCCGAACGCCCGACGCCCCGTCGGGCCACGGGGCTTGGTTCCGGATTCCTGATCGAAGCCGACGGGCATGTGGTGACCAACAATCACGTCATCGGCGATGCGGACAGGATCGTGGTGACCTTGAACGAGGGGCGCGAACTGTCGGCGACGGTCGTGGGCCGTGACGCTCGGACCGACCTCGCGTTGCTCAAAGTCAACGAAAATAGACCCCTGCCGTTCGTGCGTTTCGCCGATCATGGCCCACAGGTCGGAGACTGGGTCGTGGCCGTCGGCAGCCCGTTCGGTCTCGGGAACACGGTGACCGCCGGCATCGTCTCGGCCCACGGCCGAAGCGTGGGTGCCGAGGGCCCATACGAGGGCTTCTTGCAAATCGATGCACCGATCAACCCGGGGAGTTCGGGTGGCCCAGCGTTCAACCTTCGCGGCGAAGTCGTCGGGGTCAACACCGCGATCTTCACGCCGAGCGGTGGCAATGTCGGCATCGGTTTCGCCGTTCCCGCAGAGTCGGCGAAATCCGTGATCATGGCCCTGCGACAGACCGGCAGGGTCGAACGCGGCTGGCTCGGCGTCGCGATCCAGGAACTAACCCCGCCGTTAGCCGAGGGATTGGGCCTCGCCGATCACAAAGGCGCCCTCGTCTCGAACGTAACGCCCGGAAGCCCGGCCGCCCGCGCAGGTCTGAGGGCGGGCGACATCGTCCGACGCGTCAATACCAATGAGGTCGCGAGCGTGAAGGACCTTCCCCGCCTGATCGCAGAGCTCAAGGACGGCAGCGAGGCGCGCATCGAGGTGGTGCGCGAGGGCAAATCGCTCGTAACGACGGTCACGATCGGCGCCTTGCCCGATCGATCAGCAGCCACCGGACCGGCCAAGAACGGGGAGGCGGACCGAAAACTCGGCCTGGCGATCGCGCCGCTGACGCCTGAAGCGCGACTGGCCCACGGAATTCCGCGCGAGATGGACGGTGTCCTGGTCGCCGCCGTCAGGCCGGACAGTGTCGCCGCCGAAGAAGGACTGCGCCCCGGGGACGTCGTAACGGCGGTCGGTGCGACGCCCGTAACGACCCCGGCCGAGCTGGGAAGCGCCGTCGCGCGAGCCGAGCAGGAGCGCAAGAAGACCGTGGTCCTGCGCGTCGCCCGGCGTGATCAAGAGCGCTACGTCGCCCTACCCCTCCCGGCGTAGCGTTCAAGGAGGGCGCCACGATCGGCGCCCTCCTTTTCTCTCGGGTCGGGCGTCCCTATCTTCGATGGAGCGGACGAGCCCATGCGCATCCTCCTAGTCGAAGACGATCGCGAGACGGCGGCGTATGCCAGCAGGGCGCTCCGCGAAAGCGGCCACACGGTCGACAGCGCCAACGACGGTGATCAGGGATTCCTGATGGCGCAGACCGGATTCTACGATGTCCTGGTTGTAGATCGGATGTTGCCCAAGCAGGACGGCCTGACGTTGGTCCGCCGATTGCGGGCCGAACAGGTACAGACCCCGGTGCTGTTCTTGAGTGCGCTTGGCGACGTCGATGAACGTGTGAAGGGTCTGCGGGCGGGCGGCGACGATTATCTCGCCAAGCCGTTCTCCTTCTCCGAGCTTCTCGCGCGAGTCGAGGCGCTGGGACGACGCGCCGCGAAACCCATGACCAATGGGATCCTGAAAGTTGGCGACCTCGAACTCAACCTCCTCGCCCGTTCGGCGTCGCGGAATGGGACAGCGATCGACCTCCTGCCCCGGGAGTTCGCGCTGCTCGAATACCTGATGCGTCACGCCGGCCAGGTGGTGACCCGCACGATGATGCTGGAGGCCGTGTGGGATTATCGCTTCGACCCGCAGACCAATGTCATCGACGTCCACATGAGCCGCTTGCGCGCCAAGATCGACAAGGGATTCGCGACGCCGCTCCTCCACACCGTGCGGGGCGCAGGATACTGCCTGCGTGCCTAGGTTGCTGCGCACCTCGGTCTTCCGGATCGCCGCGATCTATTTGGCGTTGTTCGGCGGATCGTCCATTGCGCTACTGGCCTTCGTGTTCTGGTCCGTCACGGAGTATGTGAAAACCCAGACCGAATCGACCATCAGCATCGAGATCACGGGGCTCGCCGAGCACTACCGGCAGAATGGTTTGGTCGGCCTACGCGATGTCCTGGCAGAGCGCAGTCGCAACCAGCGGCAAAGTCTGTACCTCCTGACCGACAGTTCCTTCCGACCAATCATCGGCAACCTCGACCAATGGCCCCTTCCGGTCGAGCAAACCAGCGGCTGGTTCGACTTCGACTTTGACCGCCCAGGGTCTCCGGCCGGCGTCCACCACGCACGGGCACGCCACCTGCAACTCGCCGGCGGCTTTCAACTGTTGGTCGGACGCGACGTGCAGGAACGAACGGAGTTGCTCGTCGGACTGCGCGACTCGCTGTCCTGGGCCGGGCTCCTCGTCGTCGTCCTGGCCGTCGCTGGCGGCTTGGCCATGGGCCGCAACACGTTGCGACGGGTCGACGCCATCGCCCGGACGAGTCAGGACATCATCGCCGGCGACTGGTCGCGCCGGATGCCATTGACCGGCAGCAACGATGAATTCGATCGCCTGGCGCAAAGCCTCAATGCGATGCTCGACCAGATCGAGCGCCTGGTGGGCGGCCTGCAATCGGTTTCCGACAACATCGCCCATGATCTTCGCACCCCGCTCACCCGCCTACGCACCAGACTCGAAGCTACTCTGATGGCTCCATCGGTTGCGCCAGAGTCACGCCACGCGCTCGAGCAAAGCATCGCCGACGCAGACCGCCTCCTCGCGATGTTCACAGCCCTGCTCGATATCGCTCGTGCCGAATCGGGAGTCCTGCGACGAGAGATGGGGCCAGTCGATCTGGCGGCCGTGTGCCGCGACGTGGCCGACCTTTACGCGCCCACGGCCGAGGAGCGCAGTACCCCCATTCGCTCGACCCTGCCCCAACCCTTGATCGTCCACGGCCATCGCGCCCTGCTGGCCCAGGCGTTGGCCAACTTGCTCGACAACGCCATAAAGTTCTCGCCGAAAGGCGGAACCATCACGCTGACCTTGGAGCGAGCCGGCGAAGAGGCCTCCGTCATGGTCGCCGATCGTGGGCCTGGCATCGCGGCCGGGGATCGTGATAGGGCCGTCGAACGCTTCACGCGCCTGGAGGAGAGCCGCGGCACGCCGGGCGCGGGCCTCGGCCTGAGCTTGGCCAAAGCCGTGGCCGATCTCCATCGCGGCCGGCTCATTTTGGCCGATAACAGCCCGGGTTTGCGGGCGATTCTGCGGATTCCCGTCGGTCCTTCGGTATCGCTTTAGGCATTTGTTAACCAATTTGGCTACGCTTAGGGGTTGGAGGATGCCCAAGGCATCTCGAACTCAGACGGAACGTTTCGCACCATGGCCCAGGCACAGGTCGACGACGCCGATACCGATGGCAAAAGCCGAACCAAGACTCAGGCCCGGCTCGAACTGCGCCAGCTGACCGGGGCGCAGAAAGCGGCGGTCGTCATCATGGCGATCGGTGAAGCCCGCGCCGGGAAACTGATCGAAAAAATGGACGATGAGGAGATCAAAGAGATCTCCCAGGCGATGGCAACTGTCGGTCAGGTTAAGGCCGACGTTGTCGAAGAGCTGTTCCGGGACTTCGTCGCCGGCTTCGCCGGCGGTGGTTCGCTCGTCGGTTCGTTCGAATCGACCGAGCGCCTCCTCGCCAAGGTCATGGGCAACGACCGGGTATCCGAAATCATGGAGGACATCCGCGGTCCCGCCGGACGCACGATGTGGGAGAAGCTCGCGAACGTGAACGAGCAGACCCTGGCGCAATACCTCAAGAACGAGTACCCGCAGACGATCGCGGTCGTCATGACCAAGATCAAGCCCGACCATGCGGCGCGCGTGCTTGGCGAACTGCCCGAAGAGTTGGCGACCGAGGTCGTCATGCGCATGCTGACCGCGGAGCCGGTCCGCAAGGAGGTGCTGGCCAGCCTCGAGCAAACCTTGCGCACGGAGTTCATGGCCAACCTCGCGCGAACCTCGAAGCGCGACAGCCATGAGATGATCGCCGAGATCTTCAACAACTTCGATCGCTCGACCGAGGCGCGCTTCATGTCCTCGCTTGAGGAGCGCAACAAGGAGTCGGCCGAGAAGATCAAGTCGTTGATGTTCACCTTCGAAGACCTGTCGCGGCTCGATCCGGCCGGTGTCCAAGCCCTGCTTCGCGCTGTCGACAAGACGGTCCTCGCGGTGTCGCTCAAGGGCGCTTCGGAGTCGCTGCGCGATCTGTTCCTCAGCAACATGTCCGAACGCGCCGGCAAGATCCTCCGCGAGGACATGGAGGCCATGGGCCCAGTTCGCCTCAAGGACGTCGAGGAGGGCCAGGGCAAGATGGTCTCGGTCGCCAAAGAGTTGGCCGACAAGGGTGAGATCGTTATCGCCGAGGCCGGCGGCGACGACGAACTGGTCTACTAACCCAAACGCTGCGTTACGCCACGGCCCGGGTGCGGTGCTGCGCGCCGTTCCCGGCATTTTCCTAAAATTTCAAGCAATAGTCGGGCGTCTGACGGCCCAGATATCTGGTCCGACCGTGAGATACGTCATTGATTCCTTACGGTTGTGCAACATATGAGTAATACAGTCAGGCATACCGATTGGGGGGATTGTTCCGATGGCGCAGGCCAAGCCGGCGGGCAAGCCGGTGGTCGTACCCATCATCAAGGCGCACGCCCAATGGCTGGGCAACTCCGGCCAGGGCACGCGTGCCGATCTGTCGCGCGCCCAACTTTCTGGCTTCGACCTGTCCGCGGTGGATTTGCGCCGCGCAATCATGGTGGGCGTCAATGCCACTGGCACGATTTTCAGCAGCGCCAATCTCTCCGAAGCCGACCTGTTTGCGGCCAGCCTCGAGGGTGCGGACTTCTCCAACGCGATCCTGGTCAAGACGTTGTTGCGTGGTGCGCGCCTGTCGAAAGCCCGACTCGATCATGCCGACTTGACCGACGCTGATCTTCGTGGCGGCACCGTGTTGGGCGCCGATGGCGTCTGGATGGGCCGCGACGCCGCCGACCTGAGTGATTGCGTGCTCGACTTCGCGACGCTGATGCGGGCCCAGATGACGGGCGCTCGCCTCACAGGATCGAGTCTGTTCGCCGCCAAGCTCAAGGGCGCGCAGCTTTCGGGCGCCGACTTGAGCCAGACCAACTTCGCCAATGCCGATCTCTCCGGGGCGAATCTCGCAGGCGCCAAACTCCTCAGCGTCAGCTTCAAGAACGCGACGCTCAAGGGGGCCGACCTGACCGGCGCCGTCGCCGCGGACTCGAACTTCTCGGGTGCCGATCTCGACGGCGCCCGGCTCGAGAAGGTCGATCTCGCCAAGTGCCAAGTGACCGGCGCCAAGGTGATGATCGCGGCGGACCAGTTGCCGCCCCACCTGCGACGAATCCTCACCGAGCACGAACGCTGGGTGAAGAGCAACGGCAAGGAAGGTCAGCCGGGCGTGTTGGCGGGCGAGAACCTCAGTCACGTCGATTTCTCGGGTCGCATCCTGAGCGGCATGGTGCTCAAGGATGCGTCCTTCGAAGGCGCCAACCTGTCGGGCGCAATCATCGCGCTTTCCAATTTGACGCGGGCCAACCTGACCGGCGCGAACCTCAGCCAGGCCGTGCTTTCGGGAAGCAATCTCGGTGGCGCGAACCTCAAAGGCGCCAACCTGAAGGGTGCGATCGTCAAGCCGATCGACCTCTTCGACCGCAGCGGTCAACGCACCGGCCGCCTGCGGCAGACCAACCTGCAGCGCGCCGATCTGCGCGACGCAGCGCTCGACGGCGTGGACCTGCGCCAGTGTGCGACCGATCGGGCGCCGGCCGCTAAACGACCCGGATCATGATGTCGTCGGCCGGGTCGTGGCGCGCCTTGAATTCGGCCATGTCGCTCTCGAGCAGTCCGAAACGCACCTCGCCCCCTTCCTTTGTGGTTAGGTTGAATTTCGCGTTGTAGCAGGCGTGCTCAAGACCGTGTTTGTCGGACACGAGGTACTTACGAATCGTGAATGACCGCTCGTCGACTCGGGGCCCGGTCAGATACGAGCGCACGCTGGTGATTTCGCCTCCAGGGATGGCGGTTCCCTTGATTTTGGCCAGTTCCTGTTGCGCCAGCGCCACGAATGCCGGCGTCTCCATGATCGGCATGCCGAACTTCTCGCCCCACTCCGCATCGATTCCTTCGAGACGTCGCGTGTAGGTGCCGACGAGGAGTTGATGGGTCAGCGCCTTGGAGATGAGCCGTGCCAGCGTGATGGTGACGTCGCCCACGATGAACGGCGCCGGCTCCGAGCCACCGCCGCGCATCATCTTGTACTCGTAGTGGCTGCCGAAGTGCACGCAGGCCCGCAACCGCGGCACCGTCCGCGGATCGGCCCGGGGGCGAACCGCGTAGACATAGCCGAGCGCCAGCATCGTCGCGCAGTAGAGCCCGACATCGGCCATCAGGCCGGTGCGGTCGTTCCACGCGTAGAAGCCGTCCCCTGTCGTCGTCATGCAAATATCGACGGGCAGGCCCAACGCCCGGATGCGCTCGCCGGCCAGATTGATGAAATGCGACAGTACGTTCACCTGCGTGACTTGCTCGAACGGCGAGTGCAGCGAGAAACTCACCATGTCGTACAGCGCCACCGCCCGGCAATCGACGTAGATGACCGAGTATTTGCCGAGCAGTTCGTCGATCAGCTGTTTGGTGCCGTTGTCTTCGGCCAGGATGAAGCCCAGCCGAATGGTGCTGCGCTCGCAACCGGCGGCCGTTGCGGCAGCAATCCGCCCGTCGTCTGTCAGGAGTCGCGAGCCGTCGATCAGCCAAGCACATTTCTTGACCGCCGCCGGGAGCCCGTAACTCGTCAGGTGGAACACCTCGAGGCCCTCGCGGTGGTAACGCCAGCGAATCAGCATGTTGGCGCCGAGTTTCCACAGCCGGCGCAGGTGTCCGTCCAACTCCCGCACCTGCGCGCGCGAGAGCATCGACGGCGTCAAGACTGAAGCCATACCAACAGAAGCTTAAGGCGTACTCGACCCCGGGGTGGAGTCCATTCTTCTATCGTCGATTCGGGACCGCCTAACCCGCCGGTGGCCGCAGAGCGTTCGCCGTGCCCCAACGCGATCGCGTGTCGCCCTCGTTGAACGCGGCACGGAATTCGTTGTCGTGCGGGCGCATCGCCGGGTGTTTGACGAACTCCTGGTACCAGGCGGCGAGTGTCGGCCGTCCAGGACGCCAATCTGCGGCTCCTGGACGCTTTAGCATGACCAAGCGGTCGAAATACATCAGGCCACAGGCGGCGGAGACCTGATCGATCGTGAAACCTCGATAGGTCGAAGCTTCCTTCTCCATCTGATCGAGACAACGGTTCACGGTGGCCCCGTGCTTTTCAATCTCCGCGGCGTACTGGAATTCTGCGGGACGACCGCTTTCGCCCTCCCGCTGGACCGCCACATCCCACATGCCGTCCGCCAGCGCCAAACGCCGCAGCACCAGCCACCGCTCCGGACCTGACGCTGGAAACAGCTTCGGGCCGTTGTGGAGGGAGTCGAGGTATTCGTAGATCACCGGACCACCGTAGAGCGGCGTCCCGTCATCGAGCACCAGGGTCGGCACTTTGGACAGCGGATTGGCGGCAACATGGGCCGGATCCCGCTTGAACGGATTGGTCGGGATACGTTCCAGTTTCTCGTAGACGCCGGCATGGATCGCCGCCACCTGCGCCTTGTGAATCAGGTAGGGAATCGGGGTGTAGAACAACTTCATCGGCGCCTCCGTTTTGCTTGCGCGGAGATTGCCCGTGGCCGGGCATCGGGGTCAACGCGCTCGTATACTCGACTCCCGGAGGGAACCGCCATGCTGCTCAACCGCGATCGCGCCTATGCCGTGATGGACAAACACCGGCTGCGCGGACTCCTCGCCAAGGAGAACATCAACATCTACTACCTCTCCGAGTACTGGGAGAGTATGACCGACGGCGGCTGGCCGTTCCTCGACTACGCGGTGCTGCCGCGCGACGAGCACAGCGAAGCCTCGCTCATCTTGCCGACGATCAAGCTCGATCGCCTGAGCGAGATGCCGACCTGGATGTCCAACATCGTGACGTTCTCCGACTATTCCGGCCGGGAGGTCGGCCAGGCGAACCGCCGGGCCGCGAACGACGAGCCGCCGGCAGCGCCGTGGTCGGGCTGGCGCGTCCGGCCGGGGGCCCGCCTTACCCCGGTCGAACAGGGTTGGCTCGACCGTTCGACGGCGCATGCCGACAGGCTGGCGGCGACACCGGCCTGGGCCCTCCGCCGGGCCCTGAAGCAGACCGGCCTCGATCGTGGCCGCATCGGGACCGACGATCCGCGAGTCCTGCAATGGATGAAGGAGATGGGCCTCGACGACATCGAGATCGTCGATGCCACGAATATCTTTCGCGAGATCCGCATGGTGAAGACGCCCGACGAGATCGCGTTGATGCGCGCCGCAGCGCAGATCAATGAGGTCGCGACGATGGCAGCGGCGTGGGCCCTTTACGACGGGGCACGTTGGGAGGAGATCGAGAACGTGTTCCACACCGAGCACGCCCGGCGCGGCGGTCGCAACGGTCACATCGTCGGCAACCTCGGAGGCTTTCGTCATGGGTGCGTCACGCGCGGCGTCCCGATGTTCGTCGATGCCATCGGCGAGTACCGCCACTACTTCGGCGACTTTGGCCGCAGCGTCGTCGTGGGCGAACCGGACGCCGAACTCGTGCGGCGCGCCAAGGCCATGCAGGCCGGCTGGGACGTGGCCTGCCGCCTGCTCAAACCCGGCACCCGACGCAGTCACTTGATCGCCGAGACGATCACGGCCGTTCAGAAGGCGGGATTGCCCGAATTCTTCTATGTGTCGCCGCACTCCATCGGCCTGGAACACACCGACAGCCCGCTGCCGTACGGCCGCGAGATCCATGGCGAGCAGAGCGACTACGTGTTCGAGGAAAACATGATCATCAACATCGATATGCCGTTCAGCGAATGGGGCTGGGGCTCGATGCATCTTGAAGACACGCTTCTCGTGACACACAACGGCTTCGAACCGTTGACCTCGATGCAAAACGAACTCGTCGTCGTTCCGGAAAAGAAAACGCCGGCACCCTGAGGCGCCGGCGTTATCGATTTCTCCGACGTCCTTGGAGCGTTACGCAGGCTTCACGACCCCCCAGAACACGCCCTTGCCGATCCCGCCCTGGTTCGATTCCTTGGGCGAAGACTTGGGCTGGTCGTGCAGGAAGAAATTGCCCTTGTGGTCGCGGTCGCGCCAGCACTCCCAGACCTTGTTGGCCGGGAAGCCCGCCTGCCCCATCAGTTCCTTCGAGGTCATCGAGGTCCACTGGGCCCAGAACGGCTCGGCGTTGTAGTGACAATCCCAGTCGAGCATCCACTGATCGTGGATGTTGTTGTAGTGCTGGTGCGGGATGTCCGAGTTGATCGAGATCCCACCCGGACGAAGGACACGGAAGACCTCCTTCATGATGTTCCGCGACGCGCTGTGCGATGTCTCGTGGAACACGCCCGCAGTCGCGACGATATCGAAGAAGTCGTCTGGAAAGTCGGTCTTCTCGCCGTTCTGCTGGCTGTAGTGGATCTTTTTGCCCAATGCTTCGGCGCGCGCATGAGCATAGCGCATGAGCGGAGCACCCACGTCGATGCCATAGACCTCGGCATCGGGATAAGCGTCTTTCCACGGCAGCGTCGAGCCGCCGACCGCGCATCCCAGGTCGAGGATCCGCTTGGGCTTGAAGTTCGGGTATTTCTGTTTGAAGACGAAGACCAAACCGCGACCCGTCGTATCGTTCTTCGGTCCGACCAACCCCTTGGCGTAATAGTAGGCGCCGCGGTCGTAGAGCGCGCCGGCGAACACGTCGTCATCCCCGAGGTCGACGCCGTAGCTGCCCGGCGCGCAGTGAATGTCGACCGCCGAGAGGTAGCGCGGCACCTCCATCTTCTCGTTGACCCTCAGGGTCCCCTTGGCCCTCTTGTGCAGGTCCCGCGCCTTCTCCTTCAGTTCGGGAAGTTGGCGATCGATGCACTCGCCGACGTTGTACCAGAGCATCTCCTGCAGCGTCCGTGCGATCGAGCTCCAAGTTTGCGTGAACGGCTGCTGTAGCATCAGCTCACGCACCTCATTCTTGTCCTTGGGCGCCCGGCCCTTCGTACGAACGAAGCGCGGCTTGGCCTCCCTCTCGTAGACGACCTCGTCACCGGGATAGACGTTGTAAGTCATGAACAACTTGATCCCCAGCGTCGCGTTCTGTCGCGCCAACTCGTCGTGGTTGGCCCGCGGCATCATCGCGTGAGGGAACGGCTCGGAAACTTGAACGACCATGATGTCCTCGCTACTGATGGCGTATCGGCAAATCTTAGCCCCGGAGCCCGGCCATCTCCACACCCGTGGGGAGCCGATATCCCCAATCCTCTCGGGGTTTGCGATAGAGAAACTGAATTCCCCCGGCATGCCGTCTAATGAGCCAACACGAGCGCCCTGCGCTATCGTTCCGAGCCAATCTCGGGGAAGGAAGACCAATGAGCGAGAAAGACGAACTCGTCCGGATGATCAAGGCCAACTTCGCGGCCTTCGCCGCGCACTCGATCGAGGGCATGAAGGTCATGGACCACCCCGATCATACGATCTGGGACATGTTCGAGCCCGAATTGTTCGTCGGGGCCGAAGGACGCGCCCGATTTCGCAAGAACGACGTCGAGCAGTCGAAGAAGCGCGGCAAATTGACGATCAACGTCGAGGAACCGGTGCTGGTCGACATTTGGGCGGACACGGCGCTCGCCCTGTACTACCTCAACTTCGTGTACCAGCCGCCGAATGCGATGTCTGGCCGTATTCGCATCACCGACGTCTTTCGGCGCACCAACGGCCAGTGGCTACGCCGGCATCATCACGAGGGGACGGTTCCGACCGGTGTGCCGGCGATCACCGAACCCGCGCCCAAGCGCTGAGGCTCGCCATGACAGCCTATGCCATCATCCGCGTCACGATTCGCGTACCGGGCGCCATGGATCAGTATCGCGACCGCATGCCGCCGCTCCTCGAGAAGTATCGTGGGCGTCTGCTCGCGAACGACCGCCACCCTGCGGCCATCGAAGGAGCATCCCAGACCGGTTCGATCGTGCTCATCGAATTCCCCGACGTCGCGACGGCCAAGGCGTTCTAAGCCGATCCCGACTACCTCGCGGCCAAGAAGACGCGCGAGGGCAAGGCCGACCTCGAGGTCACGATCATCGAGGCGCTGGCCTCCAGTCACTGAACGAAGAACGTCCCTCAGTAGCTGGTTTCGCGATCGGCGTAGGCGCGGACGTATTCCTGGTAGGCGGGCGGCAGGATCGGGTTGTAGGGCGTGTCCCAGGGGAACGGCCCGGGCACGTCCTGCAGCCTGGTCGTGTATTTGCCCCCGATGCCGCGCACGAGGTGGGTCGTTCCGGTCGCCGTGCCGAACGGCCCGTGTTGGATTCCGGGGGGACGCCAGAAGTAGGCGCCGGGTCGCATGTTGCCGCGTGGGCCGATCTGGTCGCCCGAGAGCGAGAACTCCTCCTCGACGACCGGGTGGATCTCGTTTTGCTCCATGATCCGACCACCGCGGATCATGACGATCCACGTGACCTCCTCGGTCACGGGATCGGTCTTCAGACGCTTGTGCAAGGCACCGCCCGGCTTGAGGCCCGGGAACATCTCGGCGCGGTGGCTCTCGTTTCCTTCCATCCGAAGCGCATCGATGAAGCGCACGAGGCGCCTGACGTCACACGGCTCGCTCGGCGTTCCGCTGATCGCTTTCGGCTCGCCCGAGAAGAAGGTCATGACGACGGCACCGCCGCCCGAGGACATGCGGTGGCGGACGTAGTGTCGTGGGAAATGTCCGTAGCCGAGCCTGCCGTAGACTTGTCCGTCGATCTCGATCGACCCGTCGAGTACGAGGAACTCTTCGTCGACCGCGAGGTGCTCCGTCCCGATCCGTGACCATCCCGACGGATAGCGAATCATCAGGCTCGTCCCGCCGTTGTCTTCATCGAGACTGAGGATGCGCGTCTCGGTGCCCGGCCGCGACCCGCCATAGAGGCCGCGCTGCCACGGGATGACCTGCGCCTGGACGAATTCGATATGTGGTCGCGCCACAGGGTCTCCTAGTAGCAGGTCTCGAGATCGCGATAGCCGGCGACGTGCTGGCGGTAATCCGGCGGCAGGATCGGGTCGTAGGGCACGTTCCACGGCGACGGGGCGACCTCCCGAAGCTTGGTCGTGTAGCGGCCACCCAAGCCACGAATGAAGTGAATGGTCCCCGTCGCCGAGGCAAACGGCCCGTGCTCGATACCGGGCGGGCGCCAGAAGTAGGCCCCGGGACGCATGGTGCCGTGGGGCCCGACCATTTCACCGGCGATCGTGAACTCCTCCTCGACGCACGGGTGAATCTCGTTCTGCGTCATCGCCCATCCACCACGAATCAGGACGAGCCACGTGACCTCATCCGTGGCCGGATCGGTCTTCAGCCGCTTGTGCACAGTCCCGCTCGGCTTGATGCCCGGGAACATCGACGCGCGGTGGGTGTCCGAGGGCACCATGCGGCGTGTATCGAGACAGCGGACGACTCGCGCCGGGTCGGGTCCGAAAATGGGAATCCCCGAACGAGCCCTCGGTTCGCGCGAAAAGAACGTGAGGACGACGGCCCCGGCGCCCGAGTAGACGCCGTAACGGACGTAGCCGGCCGGATAGAAGCCGTAGCAATGCCGGTCATAGCGTTGGCCGTTGATCTCGATGATGCCGTCGAGCACAAAAAACTCTTCGTCGGCGGACAGGTGCTCCCGCTCGGGTCGGGCGAAGCCGGCGGGGTAGCGCAACATCAGACTGGCGGCGCCAGTGTCGAAGTCGCGGCTCAGCACCCGCGTTTCGACGCCGGGACGAACATCTTCGTACAGGCCACGTTGCCAGGGCAGAAACTGCGCTGGTACGAATTCGATATGGGGACGCGCCATCCCTGGGGCCGAGCGCTATTTGTTCGCCCCGTACAGCAGCCACTGGCCGCCCCCGGTTAGACCCGGCCCACCGCCGTAGAGTTTGGGCGTGTAGGCGACGAACACGTCCTTTTCCGCGAAGCCCGCCTGGAGCGCAGGCTTCTTCAGATCCATGTCGTGCAGCGTGCCCCAGAACGGCTCGGCGTTGTAGTGCGTCGCCCAGTCGTGCATGAACGCATCGAACGCCGGAATCTCGGCGTTGCGCACCGGAGCTTCGGCATGCACGACGAGCCCGCCCGGCTTCAAAAGGCGTTGGCACTCTTTCATGATGTTGTAGACCGCCCGGTACGACGTTTCGTGCAGTAGGATGTGCGACACGATGAGATCGAAGGACTCGTCCTCGTAGTCTGTACGCTCGGCGTTCTGTTGGGCGAAATGGACCGCCTTGCCCATCGCCTCGGCGCGAGCGTGGGCATAGCGCAGCACAGGGGCGGCCAGATCGATGGCGTGGACCTCCGCCCCCGGAAACCCATCGACATAGGGCGTCGTGCAATGACCGACGGTGCAGCCCATGTCGAGAATTCGTCGCGGCTTGAACTGGGGCCGGGTTTTCTTCAACCAGCCGACGATCGACACGCCCATGTCCTCGTTGTAGGGGCCCATCGCGCCCATGGCGAAGTAGTAGACGCCAGGGTCATACATCGCCCCCGCCGTCACATCATCGGGCGAGCGTTCGGTGTGATAGCCGCCCGGGAGGCAGTGAATGTCGACGCCGCTCTGGTAGCGCGGAATTTCGAGGTTCGGGTCGAGCCGCAGCGAGCCCTTCTTGGCCTGTTCACGATAGCCACGCGCCCGCTGATTGAGGTCGCCGATCTGGCGATCGACGATGTCCCCGCCATAACTCTGCTTTAGTTCCTGATAGAGGCGCGACAACGAGCCGAACATGCGCCAGTAGTCCTGACCGCGCATCTCACGATGCACCTCATGGCGATCCTTTGGCGAGCGACCGTGGCGCTTGCGAAACGCCGGCTCGACGCTGGTCTCGTAAACCAGCTTGTTTCCCGGCCCGATCTTGGTCGCGACGTGCTCCTTGAGCTGGTAGACGAAGCTCATCCGCGCGTCCTCGTCGTGCTGCGTCGCGGGCATCATCGCGTGCAAACCGGGCTGGAACATCGGGATCTCCCTTTGGGCCAACACTATAGCGCCGCCTGTCGCGGTGCGAGGCCGATGCGCCGGTACGCAAACAGGGGCTTACGTGTTTGACCTACAAAAAAATCGCAGTCTTCTGTCAAAAGGACTAAATGATTACTTTTCATCTTGACTCGGGCACCCTATGGCCTATCTTTGGGTCATGGCCCAGCGGCAAAGAACCCAACCTGCGATATGCATTCTGGCGCTGCGCCCGGGCGAAGAGGCCCGGCAACAGCTGGAGATGACGTTCGTCCGGTTCGCCGAGCTGCGCGCCTGGCTGGACCAGAATGTCGGATCAGCCCAATCCGCCAATCTCGTGACGTTGCATCGCGAGTGGTACGGGCGGGCCCGTGCGACCTTCGATCTCCCCTCGCAGTTGATCACGTTGGCACTCAAGGACTGGGCGCAACGTCGCCGTGGCGGGCCAACGGAGGGCGTGCCCTATGATGAACGACTCTACGCGGTTCGAGGCGTCTCAACCCTCAGCGTCGCTACCGCAGCCGGACGAATCACGATCCCGTTCGTTACGCGTGGTTATCAAAACACATCGTTGGGTGGCGTACCCGCGCGCTTGTGGCGCACACCGGCAGGCGAATGGGAGTTCCACATCGGCGTTGCGACAGCAGAAGGAGAGCACACCATGACTACGGACAACATTCTTTCACGCATTGGGCGCGTCATGTCGGGCATGGCGCACGCCGCCGTGGACGCCGCTGAACAGCTGAGCCCGGAAGCCACCTTGGAACAGGCCATCCGCGAGATCGACGGCGCCGCGGATGAGCTGCGCGGCGCGCTCGGAAAGGTCATGGCCGAGAAGCATCGGGTTTCCGCACGGATCAAAGAGCTCGAGATGGAACGCACCGACCTCGACGAAAAGGTGGCGAAGGCGGTGTCGTCCAGTCGCGACGACTTGGCGGAAGCCGGCATCGCCCGACAAATCGACATCGAATCGCAGACCGCGCTTCTCGGCCGCGTCCTCGGCGACTGCGAGGAGCGCATCGGCCAGTTCGAAACGACGCTCGAAGCAATTCGGGCCAGCCGCCGCGAAGCGGAAGCCCGTTTACGCGATCTGCGCCAATCTCGCGAAGCCGTTGCGGCGGATAGCGTCGGGGGACGCGCCGGCGGTGGCATCGGCAGCGCTCAGGCCAAGGTCGAACGTGCCGAGGCCGTAGCGGCCCGCTTGACCGGGGTCGCCACCGGACCAAAGCCCGAGAACCCCGCCGTGCTCGAAGAGCTGCACCGCATGCACCGTAAGAACCAGATCAGTGAAAGACTCGCCCGCCTCAAGGCGAATCGCGACTAAGGCACCGCGCGGAAGGATTGTAGACTGTCCCCTTCCGCGCCGGGGAGATCGCCATGGAGCAACTTGCCACCTCGCCGTTCCTGCCCTTCTCGGTCGCCGGGCTCGTCGCCGTCGGGCTTACTGTGGTCGAGATTGCGACGAGTTTGGTCGGCAAACCGCTCTCGGCGGTCGTCCATGAACTCGGCCTTGACCACGGCGCGCTCGATCACGACATCGGCGCCGCCGACGGGCTGGCAGGATCCAAAGGCCTCGTCGCCAAGTCGCTCGATTGGCTCAACGTGGGTCGCGTGCCGTTGCTGATCCTCCTGTTGCTGTTGACGGCGACGTTCGCGGCCTCGGGCCTGGTCATTCAAGGCATCGCGGGTTCGATACTCGCCCCTCTGCCGTGGCCAGCCGCGGTTCCCATCGCGGCCGTGGTTTCGTTTCGGCTGACACGCAGCGCGAGCCGAGCCTGGCAACGCTGGTTTCCGCGCGATGAAAGCTACGCCCTCGCAGCCGGGGATTTCGTCGGCCTCACGGGGGTCGTCGTGCTCGGTCCCGTGCGCCAAGGTTCGGTCGCCAAAGTTCGCATTCGTGATCGCAGTGGCAACACGCATTTCCCACGAGCCGAGCCCCACGTCGCCGGGGATGTCTTCGAGGAAGGCGAAAACGTGTTGGTGGTCGAGTCGCGTGGCGTGACGGTCGCCGTCGCACGCGCACCGGATTCGTTGCAACGCTGAGGCGGTCGAACGATCCGCCGCACCAGGAGGAGAATTCATGTCGACGTTCAGCCTGACCGACGCCACCCAGCTTCGCGAACTCATCGAGGCCAAGTTCGTCGACGGCCTGCGCGGCGTCGCCGCGACGATGGCGCTCGCCGAGCTTCAGGAGAACCGCACCGTCTTCGTGCAGAAGGTGCAGACGCTCGTCGCCAAAGACCTCGAACAGAACGGCCTCGAACTCGAAAGTGCGTCGCTGACCCGCCTCGATCAAACAGACTTCAAGTACTTCAACCCGAACAACGCGTTCGACGCCGAAGGGTTGGCCACCCTCACCCGCATCACCGAAGCCAAGAAGCAGGAGCGCAATCAAACCGTTCGCGCGGCCGAAGTCGCGATCGCTCAGCAGGATCTCGAAGCCAAGCAACGGACCCTCGAGATCGATCGCCAGAAGCAGGATGCAACCCTCAATCTCGAGCGCGACGTCGCGTCGAAGACGGCCACCACGCGAGCCGAGTCGGCGGCGATCGAGGCCTCCGCCAATCAGGCCCAGCAGACCGCCAGGATCGAGGCCGACCTGGAGATCGCACGAAAACAGGCGGCCGCCCGCCAGTCGCAAGAGACCGCCGTCATCGAGGCCGATCTGGCCGTCAAGCAGCGTCGAATTCAGGCCGAGCAGACCGCAGCGCTCGCCGACCAGGACCGCCTGATCGCCGTCAATCGCAAGAGTGAGGACGAATCGAAAGCCCGCGCCAGTGCCGAGCAGGCCCGCGCCCTGGCGACCTCCGCCGAGGAAGGGGTGACCACGGCTCGCGATGTCGCGAAAGCCGAACGTGAGCGCCAGATCGTGGTCATCGCGGCCCGCCAGGAAGCCGAGCGCGATGCTGCCAAGCGTACGATCGCGGCGACGGCGGAGAAGCAGGCCGCCAACGACCTCGCCGAAGCCGTCCGCACGCAAGCGCAGGCCGACGCCGACGCCATGCGGATTCGGGCGGAGGGCAAGGCGCGCGAGTACACGGTCGACGCCGAGGGCCAGCGCTTGATCAACGAAGCGCGCAACACGTTGAACGCCGCCATCATCGAAATGGAATTGACCAAGGAGCGGTTGCGCATCGTACCGCTCGCCTTGGCCGAGGCGGTCAAGCCGATGGAGAAAATCGGCGACGTGAAGATCATCGATCTCGGTGGTCGCGGCATCCCTGGCGCAACCGGCAGCGCCGGTGCCACGGGTGGTTCCGCGTCGCCGGCCGAGTCGCTGGTCAACGCGCTCCTCGCCTATCGCCTGCAGTCGCCGGTCGTCGACCAACTCTTGAAGCAGGTCGGGTTGGACGGACCTGACCCGATCAAGGCGGCGCTCAGCGCGTTACAAGCGAACGCCGCGACGACCAAGAAGGACGACGACTAGGCCGAGGGTTGGACGCGCTGGAAGACCTCGAGGAACTGCTGATCGGGGTCGAGCGCGAACATGACCTTCGCCGGAAACGGCGTCCCGGTCAGATCCCCGATGTTGCGCCCGTCCCAAGGCCCACGCAGGACGCGTCCGCCGAGCTCCCTGACCTTGGCCGCGGTGCGAGCCATGTCGGTCGTTTCGACCACGAGTGCCGCCGTGCCCTGACGCAATTGATAGTCGGTGCGCGGCTTGAGCGGTGGGTTCTTGATCTCGATCAGGCCGATCATTCCGATCTGCGGGTCCCAGCCGCGCAAGATCACGAAGCGCATGTCGCCGCCCTGCCCGGGTTCGCCCGCCGGGAAGCCTTCGACCAGCGCCATCTCGCGCCGGAACCACAGGCTCATGGCGAAGGCTTCCGAGTAGAAGCGGATCGAACGATCGAGATCCTGAACGAATACGGTGGCCCGGCGCAGCGCGCTCATGTGTGGAGTGTCAGCCATGGTGGTCCTCCCCTGGGCCCGAGCCTATCCAATCTCAGGAGCGCTGGAAAAGCTCAAAGTATTGTCCGTCAGGATCGGTGGTGAGGGCGACGCGGGCCGCAATCCGATTGCTCCGCAGCCCCGATAGATGAGGATTGAACGATCCAGATTCTGAACGAAGATGGTGGCGCGGAGAACGACGCTCAGCAGATCGGTCACGGGACTCCCGGGCTGCTCGGTGGTTGCGGCTGTCGCGTTCATCAAGCCGGGCGTTTCTCGCCGCGGCCAGCAACGGGAGGGACCCATGAAACGTCTCAGAGGAA
>VGES01000007.1 GCA_016869765.1 Alphaproteobacteria bacterium | reverse complement strand
CGTTCGGGTCAACGAGATCGTGCCGGTGTTCCAGATCCACCAGGAGGTGGCGAAAGGAACGGTGGAGATGGGCTGGACCAGCGCCGCCGGCCTGGTCAACGCCGACATCGCCAACGGCATCTTCGCCAACTACCCCGGCGGACCGTCGCCCGAGGCCTATCTGCACTGGTACTACCAGGGCGGCGGCAAGCAACTGTAGCAGCAGTATCGCCGCGAGGTGCTCAAGGTCCACTCGATGCTGTGCGGCATCGGCACCACCGAGTTCTTCGCCCATTCGCACAAGCCGGTGCGGACGAAGGACGACCTCAAGGGCCTGAAGCACCGCACGCTCGGCGTCTGGGCCTCGGTCCTCAACGAGAAGTTAGGCGGCGCCGCCGTGACGATCTCGGGCGAAGAGCTGTTCGGCGCGCTCGAACGCAAGACCATCGACTCGCTCGAGTGGGCGGGCCCGGGCGGCAACATCGGCATGGGCTTCCACAAGGTCGCCCGCTACATCATCGTGCCGGGCGCTCATCAACCGGCCTCGCCGGTCGAGTGCGTCGTCAATCTCGACAAGTGGAACACGCTCTCCGAAACGGACAAGGCGCTGATGGAGCAGGCGGCGATGCTCACGACGTTCTCGTCCTACCTGGCGACCGGCCAGGAGGATCAGAAAGCCATGCCGCAATACCGTCAGCAGGGCAACGAGTTCGTCGAGATGGACGCCAAACTCGTGAAGGAAATCCAGGACGAGACGCGCGCCTGGCTCGACGCCAAGGCCAAGGAGAACGACGCCAAGGGCAACCCTTGGGCGGCGCGCCTGTTGAAGTCGATCACCGAATACCAGGAAACGTGGGCCAGCAACTCCACCACGCGCGCCTGGGAACGTAAGTAGCACGGGACAGGCGGCGGGCCCGGGGCCCGCCGCCGCTCGGCCGTGGCCTTCCTCCGCGCCATCGACCGCCTGTCGTTTGCCTTCGCCGTGATCGCCATGGCGATGCTGATCGGTCTCGTGTTCTCGATGGTCTACGAGGCGACGGCGCGCTACGCATTCAACGCGCCGACGCGCTGGAGCTACGACGTTTCCTACATGCTCAACGGCGGACTGATTTTCCTGGCCGCCGCCTTTACCTTGACCGGCAACAACCACGTGCGCATCGATTTTCTTTCGACTCGCCTGCCCGTCCGCGGTCAGCATGCGATCAACTTTGCGGTCTATGCGCTCCTGTTCCTACCCATCCTGGGCGCCTGCACCTGGGCAGCGATCGCCGCGGCTTGGAACGCCGCGATCACCGGCGAGCTCGAGCCGGTCAGCGCCTGGCGGCCCAAGATCTGGCCGTTCTACACCGCGGTCGCGACCGGCCTTGCCGGCCTTTGGCTGCAGGCGCTCACCGAGGCGCTGCGCCACGCCGTCGGAATCATCCAACCGGGAAACGTACGCTCGCCGGCCCAATCGGTGCCGCATTGACGGGCGCGGACCGCCGGACCGGACGCGCGCGGCGCAGGGAGGGTTGATTGTCCTATCTCCCGGCCCTGATGTTCCCCGCCCTGTTCGCGCTGATTTTCCTGGGCATTCCGGTCGCTTTTTCGTTGATCGCGGTCGCCGGCGGTTTCGGGCTCCTGGTCTTCGGCGACCGGCTGCCGGCGTTTCTCTACGGCAAGGCGCTGCAGGTCGCCGCGAGCCCGGTGCTGGCGGCCATTCCCCTGTTCATCGTCATGGGGTCGGTGCTGGAGCGTACCTCGATCGCGCGGCGGTTGTTCCAGGTGATGCAAGTCTGGCTCGGCCGCTTGCCCGGCGGCCTGGCGGTCGCCACCATAACGATGTGCGCGGTGTTCGCCGCCGCCACCGGCATCATCGGCGCGGTCGAGACCGTGATCGGCATGATGGCTATCCCACCGATGCTCAAGTACGCCTACGACAAAGGGTTGATCTCGGGCACGATCTGCGGCGGCGGCTCGCTCGGCACGATCATCCCGCCATCGGTGACGGTGATCGTGTACGGCTCGATTGCCGAGTTGTCGATCGGCGACCTCATGGTCGGAATCGTCATTCCGGGCGCCATCATGGTGACGCTGTTCATCGCCTACATCCTGGGGCGCAGCCTGTGGCGTCCCCAGGATGCCCGACCGCTGCCACGCGAAGAAACCGCGATGCCGTTGTGGCCCAAGCTCAAGCTGACCATCACCGGGTTGTTTCCCGCCTTGGTGCTGATCTTCGCGGTCCTCGGTTCGATCATGTTCGGTATCGCCTCGCCGACCGAGGCCGCCGCGGTCGGCGCGGCCGGCGCGGTCATCCTGGCGGTGGCCTATCGCGAGTTGACCCCACGCGTCGCCTACGAGGCGCTGCGCCGCTCGGTGTCGATCAGCGCCATGGTCATGCTGATCGTCGTCGGCGGCAGCATGTTCTCGGGCGTCTTCGTGGTCGCCGGTGGCCGCGGCCTGATCTCCCAGGTGGTCGGCGCGCTCGACCTGTCGCCGGTCGGCCTGGTCGCGGTGTTCCTGTTGATCGTGTTCCTGCTCGGCTTCGTGCTCGATTGGATCACGATCGTGCTGATCACGCTGCCGATTTTCCTGGCGCCCCTCAAGGCTCTCGGCGTCGATCAGGTGTGGTTCGCGGTGATGATGCTCGTGGTCATCCAGACCTCCTACCTGACACCACCGATGGCTCCCGCGATCTTCTACCTGCGGACCATCGCCCCACCCGAGATTCGCTATGGCCACATGATCCGCGGCGTCGTTCCTTTTGTGATCGCCCAGTTGATCACGCTAGCCATCGTCGCGTGGTGGCCGGCGACCGCGACGTGGCTGCCCAAGGTGTTGATCGGATTCCGATGACAGAGAACGGGGGGCCGGAGATCAGTCCAGGGAACAGTTCTCTCATCTGTTCTCGGACTCCTGATCTCTAAACTCGAGCCAGAACCCAGCCGTCGCCTCCGGAGGCACGCGTAGGGTGCCATCACGCAGGGTGTGTGGCACGGCACTCGCGCGGAGCACGCCGGCTGCCACCTCTGGCGCACCGTCCAGCGTGATCGCGGCGATCGTCGGTACCGGGTGGATCGCGGGATGCACCGCCCCACCATGGAGCCGGGCAAAGCCCGCCTCGGTCACGAAATGGATGGTGCCGTGGCCGGTGGCAATCGCGGCGTGGTCGGGGGCGCCGACCCGATCCCTCGCGTTGAACAGCCGTTGGTAGGCGGCGCGCACGCGCGCCACGTCCCGGACGATGACGGTCATGCTGCGGATGCCACGCGCACCATTGGCGTGCGCGAGCGTCGCGGGCGAGCGCATGGTCTCCGGGTGGCGCGGTTGCACCACCATGAGATAGAGATCGGGGGTCGCCGCCGCACCGATACGGAGCCAACGGAAGCCCTGCGGCACCGGGCCGGTCGGCGCCTCGAGGTTGATCGTGACCTCGGCCACCGCCGTCGGCGCCATATCCCGGGTCATGAGCCAGCGGTGAACCGACGCGATGTCGCGCGCGGCGAGCGTGATCGCCATGATGCCTTCGCCGCGGGCGAGGAACTCCACCAGCCCCGGCGTCGTGAAGCGCGAGGCATCGATGACGCCCAGCAGTTCGATGAAGTCGTGCGGGAACATGATCGCGTGATTGGCGTTGCCCCAGTCGGCGAAGCGCCGCCGCGGCGTCAGCGTGAAACCCAGTCGGGCGAAGCGCGCGTGCGCGGACGGCAGGTCGGCCACAGCGACCACCGCATGGTCGAGGCCTTCGATCACGATCGGCCGACGCCCGGCAAGTGGCGCAGCATGTCGCCGAGCGCGCCGAGATCGCCCACAACGGCGTGCAACACCACGGTCACCAGCGCGGCAAGCAGGGCCGCCGTCGCCGGCGAGTGCGAGCGTTGCACGAGCGCGATCGCCAGCGACCAGCACAGCGCGATGAACAGCACCAGAGCCGCAATCAGGCCAGCAGCCGTCCAGCCATCGATCGCCTGTCCCCAGAGGACGCGGATCTGGTCGAAGCGGAGCACGACGGCCGAAAAACCAGAGGCGGCGAGGCTCGCCCACATTCGCATCGATCGATCGTCCACCGCAGATGCCGGTTTGGCCTCGGGTAGGGCCGGCGGTGGTGGCGGCGGTGGCGCAAGAGTCTGCGGCGCGAAGGGTTCACCGCCGCCCTCGGCCTGGCGCCGTAGCAGCGCCACCTCGAGACGCATCTTCGCGAGTTCGAGTTCGAGTTTTTCGCGGTTGTAGCGCGACAGAAAGCCCATTCAGTCGTAGGCCGCACCGACCGCCACCGGGCCGTAGCGCAGCACCAGCCACACCGCGATCGCCAGCACGAGAATGCTGCGCGGGATGAACCCGGAGATCTGGTCGATGAACTGTTCCATGGCGATGCCTGGCAGGGACGGTCACGCGCACTCAGGCGACAGGAGACCGAGGCGACCCCAGGCGTGTCAAGGAAGGCTTAACGCAACGCGGCCGCAATGTTGCCGCCATCGACCGTCATGACCGCGCCGGTCGACTTGCGGGCGAGCGCCAGATCGACGAAGGCCTGGGCAACGTCCTCGGCGCGCACCTCCCGCTTCAAGAGGTTGCCGTCCCTCAAGTATTGCTCGACCGTGAGTCCGCGGGCCTGGGCGCGACGTTCGAGCAGCCCGTCGGCGAAGATCCCGGTGTTGATGCGATCGGCATTGACCGCGTTCGAGCGGATACCCTGCGCGCCGTAATCGACCGCGTACTGGCGGGCGAGGAACATGGTCGCGGCTTTGGGCAGGCCATAGGGCCCGAAATCGGCTCCCGGATTCACCGCCTGTTTCGAAACGTTGAACAAAAGACAGCCGCCTGTGCCCTGGGCCAGCATGACGCGAACCGCATGCTGAGCCACCCGTTGGTGGGCCCAGAAGTTGAGCTCGAAGGACTGGCGCAGCACCGTTTCGTCGACCTCGCCGATCCGCCCCTGCCAGGCGGCCCCCGCGTTCGACACGACGATGTCGATACCTCCGAAGTCCGCGCAGACCCGATCGAACGCGGTTTCGACCGCGCGCGCCTCGGTGACGTCGCAGGCGAGACCGAGCCCGCCCACGGCCTTGGCGACCGCGACGGCGTTCGCGCCGTCGCGGTCGAGCACGGCGACCTCGGCCCCGGCCGCGGCAAAGGCCCGCGCGGTGGCCGCGCCGATCCCCGAGCCGCCGCCGGTGATCACCACGACCTGACGCGCCAGAGGTCTCTCGGCCGCCTTGCCCAGCTTGGCCTGTTCGAGGGACCAGTACTCGACGTCGAACAAATGGTCTTCTCCGACCGGCGTATAGCGTCCCATGGCCTCGGCATCGGTGACGACCGCCACCGTGTTCTCGGCGATGTCGGCGGCGACACGGGCGTCCTTCTTGCTCGCCCCCAAGCCGAACAGACCCAACCCGGGCACCAGGATGACCCGCGGGTACGGATCGAGCGGCGTCTTCTTGGGACCGCGCCTGCCGTCATGGCGCGCGACATAGGCGCGGTACCGTTCCACGTAGCCCTCGACCGCCTCTTTGGCGCCGGCCCGAAACGATGCCGCGTCTGCGGGCGCCGGCACGATCAGCGGCACGTTCTTGGTGCGAATCGTGTGGTCGGGCGTGACCACGCCCTGCTGGCTGTAGCGCCCGACGTCGGCGCCGTCGACATAGTTGCGGATGGCGAGGCCGGTGCGGAATTCGAAGACGAGGCGTCGGTAGGTGCCCTCGTTGGCGTCGATCGGGTGCGAAACCAGGCCGCGCAGGATCGGCGCAACGACACCCACCGGCAACATCGTCTTCGGAATGGGCGCCGCCGCGAAGACCTTGCGCCCGGCGCGCGCGATGCGGTCTTCGGCGAGGCTTACCAGGGCAATCATGCGCTCGTAGGCCTCGCGCGCCGTTGCCCCGAACGAAAAAATCCCGTGCTTGAGCAGGATCAACCCCTCGGCCTCGGGGTTGCGTTCGGAGACCGCGGCGGCCTCAAGCGCCAGCGCGAAGCCCGGCATGATGTAGGGAACCAGCGGCGCGCGGGCCCCGAACACCTCGGCACAGATCTTGTCGCCGTCCGGCTGGTCGGTGAGCGCCAGCACGGCGGTCGAATGGGTGTGATCGACGAACGTGTGCGGCAGGAACGCATGCAGCAGGGTTTCGACCGACGGGTTGGGCGCGTTGGCATCGAGAAGCGCACCACGCTGGGCATTGACCATGTCCTCGTCGCTCAAGCGCGTCAGACCCCGCAGGCGTCTGAGCGGCGCCAGGCGCACCGCCGGCAACCCCGGGGGTTCGATGTTCCCCATGTCCCAACCCGAACCCTTGACGCACAGCACCTCGACCGACTCGCCCGTGAGTTCCCTGGCCGTCGTCTTCACCGAGGTGTTGCCGCCGCCGTGGAGCACGAGCTTGGGATCACGACCCAGCAGCCGCGTCGTGTAGACGCGGAGCGCCAGATCCTCGTTCGGACCGTAGGCAGCGATCGCCGCCTTGGCGTCGGCATCGTTCCACTGCGATTTCATCGCCGCCCCTTGCCCCGCTCCGGATAGAGCGACAATAACCCCGCGGCGGAGGCGGCGCACACGCCGCGTTCGGTGATGAGGCCCGAGACCAGCCGGGCTGGCGTCACGTCGAAGGCGAAATTGGCCGCCCGGGCACCATCCGGAACAAGCTGGACCGTGGTCAGCGAACCATCCGCCGCGCGGCCCGTGACGTGCGTCACTTCGCTGGCATCGCGTTCCTCGATCGGGATGTCCCGGCCGTGCTCGATCGTCCAATCGATGGTCGAGTGCGGTAGGGCGACATAGAAGGGCACGCCGTTGTCCTTGGCGGCCACGGCCTTGAGATACGTTCCGATCTTGTTGCACACGTCACCCACGCGTGTCGTGCGATCGGTGCCCACGAGGCAAAGATCGACCCGGCCGGTTTGCATCAAATGGCCGCCGGTATTGTCGGCGATGACCGTGAACGGCACGCCGTGACGGGCGAGCTCCCACGCGGTCAACGACGCGCCCTGATTGCGCGGGCGGGTTTCGTCGACCCAGACGTGGACCGGGATTCCTTCATCGTGCGCGACGTAGATCGGCGACAGGGCCGTGCCGTAGTCGACGGTGGCTAGCCATCCCGCGTTGCAGTGGGTGAGCACGTGGACCCGGGGATCGGGGTCGTCCGCATCGTTCTTGCGGTGCCAAGCCGCCGTGATCAACGCCGCCCCGTGTTCGCCGATGGCGCGGCAGGTGGCGACATCGTCGTCTGCGATCTCCGCGGCCCGCCGGTAAGCCGCCGCGACCCGGCGCTCGATCGGCGAATTGGCGATGACGCTCCGCACCTCATCGAGCGCCCAACGCAGGTTGACGGCCGTGGGCCGCGTCGCGAGCAGAAGCCGATAGGCCACCTCGATCGCGCCGTCGCTCGCGTCGGCCCGGGCCGCGAGGGCCAGACCATAGGCCCCGGCAGCGCCGATCAACGGGGCGCCACGCACCTGCATCGTGCGAATGGCGTGGGCCATCGCCGCAGCATCGTTGACGTGGGCGACGACGAATTCGTGCGGCAGGCGCGTCTGATCGATGATCGCGACCGACCAGCCGTCGGGCTCGAGCCAGATCGTGCGGTAGGGCTGGCCGTCGACCTTCATCGCCGGTCAGTGACCATCGAAGCTGCACAGCGCCCGCACCGTGCGACCGGCCTCGCGCAGGAGCGTGCTGCCACCCAGGTCGGGCAGGTCGACCACGAACGAGCAGCCGATGACGCGTCCGCCTGCGCGTTCCAACAACTGGATGGCGGCGCTCGCCGTGCCGCCGGTCGCGAGCAGATCGTCGATCAGCAGGATGTGTTCGCCCTCGATGACCGAGTCGGTGTGGATCTCGATGCGGTCGGTGCCGTATTCGAGCAGGTACTCCTGGCTGATCGTCGCGGCCGGCAGCTTGCCCTTCTTGCGCACCGGCACCAATCCGGCGTGCAGCTTTTCGGCCACCGCGCCGCCCAGGATGAAGCCACGCGCCTCGATGGCGGCCACCTTGTCGACCCGCACCCCGCGGTAGGGCTCGACCAACCCCTCGATGGTCAGGCGAAAGCCCACCGGGTCCTGCAACAACGTGGTGATGTCCCGGAACATGATGCCGGGCTTGGGGAAGTTCGGAATGGTGCGGATGCGCGACTTGATCGACATCGGTCAACCCCGTTGCAGCACGCGGCCGGCGACCGCGTCGAGCTTGGCCAGCGCTGCAGGATCGCGGGCCTCGGGCGCGGTGATGAGCGCCGCCTCCAGAGCCCGGTCGCAGCCAGCCGGACAGACCTCGGGGCGCGCCGCCAGGGCCGGCACGACCTTCTTGACCAGTTGCCGCGCATGTTCGGCGTTCTGCATCAGGACCTTGATGATGTCGCTCACCTGCACGTGGTCGTGGTGCGGATGCCAGCAATCGTAATCGGTCACCATGGCGACGGTCGCGTAACACATCTCGGCTTCGCGGGCGAGTTTGGCCTCGGGCATGTTGGTCATGCCAATCACGTCGGCGCCCCACGAGCGATAGAGATGCGATTCGGCGAGGGTCGAGAACTGCGGCCCCTCCATGGCCACGTACGTTCCGCCGCGCGCCACCTTGAGCCCGAGGTCGAAAGCCGCGGCCTGGAGGTTGTCGCCGAGCCGCGGACAAACCGGGTGGGCCATCGACACATGCGCCACCATGCCGGTGCCGAAGAAGCTCTTGGCCCGGGCGAACGTGCGATCGATGAACTGATCGACGATGACGAAGGTGCCGGGTGGGAAGTTCTCGCGGAAACTGCCGACCGCCGAAACCGAGAGAATGTCGGTGACGCCCGCCCGCTTCAGCACGTCGATATTGGCGCGATAGTTGATATCGGTCGGCGAATAGCGATGGCCACGCCCGTGGCGCGGCAGGAACACCGTCTTGATCCCGGCGAGCCAGCCCACGAGCAGCTCGTCGGAGGGCTCGCCCCAGGGCGAGCGGACCTTGATCCACTGCTTTCGCTCGAGCCCCTCGATGTCGTAGACCCCCGAACCGCCGATCACGCCGACGACCGGAAACTCCTTCTGCCGCGCCATCACCACTCCCTATCCGCCAACCGGCGCCTTTTTCTATAGCGCATCCCCGCGGTGGCCCGCACCAGACAACAAAAAAGGGGCCGCAGGGCCCCTTCTTTCTTCGACTCTCTGACGTTCTAGTGCTGGTCGCCCCACACGCGCTGTTTGACGAACCAGAACAGCACCGTGAGCGCCAGAAGGAACAGAACCGCCTGGAAGCCCAAGCGGTGACGCGCTTCGAGGTTTGGCTCGGCGGCCCAGTGCAGGAACACGACGACGTCTTCGGCCATCTGAGCGACGGTGGCCTTGGTGCCGTCGATGTACTCGACCTGCCCTTCCGTGAGCGGCGCCGGCATTGCGATCTGATTGCCGGCGAACGCCTTGTTGTAGGTCATGCCGGCCGGCAGGGTCATGCCACGGGGCGCATCGCTGTAGCTCGTGAGCAGGGCGTAAACGTAGTCGGGGCCGTGCTCACGCGCCTTGGTGATCAGCGACAGGTCCGGCGGCAGCGCACCGCCGTTCGCCGCCCGGGCCGCCGCATCGTTGGCGTAGGGCATCGGCAACCGGTCGCTGGGGCGACCCGGCCGCTGGAACATCTCGCCCTCCTCGTTGGGGCCATCGGTGATCTGGGCCTCGGCCGCGAGCGCCTTGGCCTCGGCCTCGGTGAAGCCGATTGCGGTCAGGTTGCGGAACGCCAAGTACTTGACGCCGTGGCAACTGGCGCACACCTGCTTGTAGACGGCGTAGCCGCGTTGGGCCTTGGCCCGATCGAACGTGCCGAAGATGCCGTTGAACGACCACTCACGCGCCGCCGGCTTGATCGCCTCGGCCGCGACGACGGGCCACGCGATCATGGCAGCGAGAGTGGCGCCACCGAGAAGCCTCAGGAGCTTGCTCATTCGGCCGCCTTCGGTGCCGCTGCGCCGCTCCCTAAGACCGAGGTCGATATCGATTCGGGCAACGGCTTGGGCCGCTCGAACCACCCGACCAACGGCAGAATGACGATGAAGTGGAGGAAGTAGTACGCCGTCGCGATCCGCGCGACGATCAACGCCGGGCCTTCCGCCGGCTGCGCGCCGCACCACATCAGGACCAGGAAGTCGATCACCAGCAGCCAGAAGAACTGCTTGAACAGCGGCCGGTAGCGCCCCGAGCGCACGCGCGAGGTGTCGAGCCAGGGCAGGATGAACCACACCAGGATCGACCCGAACATCGCGATGACGCCGAGCAGCTTGTCGGGAATGGCGCGCAGGATCGCGTAGAACGGCAGGAAGTACCACTCGGGCACGATGTGCGCCGGCGTCTGCAGCGGATCGGCCGGCTTGTAGTTGTCCGGATGTCCGAGATAGTTGGGTTCGAAGAACACCAACACCGCCAACACCATCATGAACGCCGAGAACACCGACAAGTACTTGCTGGTGTAGTAGGGCTTGTAGGGGATCGTGTCCTGCGGCCCCTTGACGTCGATTCCCGTCGGATTGTTCGGCCCGTGCACGTGCAGCGCCCAGATGTGCAGGATGGTGACGCCGAAGATCGCGAACGGCAGCAGGTAGTGCAGGCTGTAGAAGCGCGTCAGCGTCGGCGAATCGACGGAGAAACCGCCCCACAACCACGTCGTGATCTCCTCACCGATCACCGGAATGGCCGAGAACAGATTGGTGATCACGGTCGCGGCCCAGAAGCTCATCTGGCCCCACGGCAGCACGTAGCCCATGAACGCCGTGGCCATCATTATCAGGAAGATGACGACGCCCAGCATCCACAGGATCTCGCGCGGATACTTGTAGGAGCCGTAATACATGCCACGCGCGATGTGGACGTAGACGGCGAGGAAGAACAGCGAAGCGCCGTTGGCGTGAACGTAGCGGATCAACCAGCCGCTGTTGACGTTGCGCATGATGTGCTCGACCGAATCGAAGGCCATCGAGCCGTGCGCGATGTAGTGCATGGCGAGAACGATGCCGGTGACGATCTGGATCACCAGCGCGAGCGTCAAGAGGCCGCCGAAGCTCCACCAGTAATTGAGATTCTTCGGCGTCGGCATGTCCGCGCCGATGGTCGCCTCGACGGTCGAGAAAATCGGCAGCCGATACTCGATCCAGCGAATGACGGGATTGGTGTACTGCCGTCGCGGTGCGCCCGACATGATGCTGGCCCCTAACCGATCCGAATGCGCTTGTCGTCGAGGAAGGTGTACTGCGGCACCTCGAGGTTGCGCGGCGCCGGTCCTTTGCGGATGCGCCCGGAGGTGTCGTAGTGCGATCCGTGGCACGGGCAGAACCAGCCGCCGAAATCCCCGCGGCCTTCGGTCGCCTTCTGGCCGAGTGGAATGCAGCCGAGGTGCGTGCAAACGCCGACCAGGATCAGCCATTCCGCCTTCTTGACCCGGGCCGCGTCCGCCTGAACGTCGGGCAATCCCGCTTTGTCGTCGGCCGCTGCCTTGGCGATCTCGTCCTTGGTGCGGTGCCGGACGAACACGGGCTTGCCGCGCCACTGCACCGTAATGCTCTGGCCTTCCTGAATCGGGGCAAGGTCGACCTCGGTCGAGGCGAGGGCGAGGACGTCGGCCGAGGGATTCATCGAGTTGATCAGCGGCCAAGCGGCGTAGGCCGCTCCCACCGCTGCCGCCCCCGTCGCCGCGACCATCAGAATGTCGCGACGCGAGGCGTGGCCGTGTCCACCCTTGCCATCCGCCGTCGTCGCCATGAAACCCCCTTGAGCGCCAGAGCGTGCGGCACCCTTGGAAAACCCCAGAAAACGGGCGTCTTTTTCCCATCTTTGCAAGGCCTTGTCCAGGAAGGAGGGCTTCCGCGCGGCAGCCGCCCGCGCGCGACAAGTTGACGCAATCGCTGCGTTGCAGCATGACGGCGGCGCAACGGCAGCCATGGGACGACGGCAATGCGCCTGGTGTTGTTCGAACCCGACATACCTCAGAACGTCGGCGCGATGATTCGGCTCGGGGCCTGTCTCGGAATCCCGATCGAGATCATCGAGCCCTGCGCTTTTCCCCTATCGGACAAAGGGTTACGCCGTGTTGCGCTGGATTACCTGCATCGCGCCTCCATCCGGCGACATATTTCCTGGCGCTCCTTCGCCGCCGAGCGTGCCCCGAACCAGCGCTGGGTCCTGCTCACCAAGAAGGCGGCAATCCCAGCCCACCGATTCGCGTTTGCGCCCGACGACGCGCTGATCGTCGGGCGGGAGAGTCAGGGGGCGCCCGAATACCTTCACGCCGCCGCCGATGCCCGCGTCATCGTGCCCATGGTCGCGGGGGTCCGATCGCTCAATGTTGTGACGGCGGCGGCGATCGTCTTGGGCGAGGCGCTGCGCCAAACCGACGGCTACCCCAGAGTGGAGAAGGAGTCCCATGGCCAAGACGTTGGATGAACAGAAGGCGGCGGCCGCGTCCTGGTTCGCGCTCCTGCGTGACGACATCTGTGCCCGTTTCGAAGCGATCGAAGATCGACACCGCGGGCCACACGCCGATCGCCCGGTCGGGCGCTTCGAACGACGTTCGTGGCTTCGGCCCGGCGGCGGCGGCGGCGTGATGTCGATCATGCATGGCCGCGTGTTCGAGAAGGTCGGTGTCAACATCTCGACCGTGTTCGGCGAGTTTTCGCCCGAGTTCCGCAAGCAAATTCCGGGCGCCGAATCCGACCCGCGATTCTGGGCGAGCGGCCTTTCGCTGGTCGCGCATCCGTGGTCGCCGCACGTACCGCCAGCCCACATGAACACGCGCTTTATCGTTACGACCAAGTCGTGGTTCGGCGGCGGCGGCGATCTCAATCCGATCGTCCCCGACGAGTCGGACACGGCGGCCTTCCACAGTGCGTTCCGCGCGGCCTGCGATCGCCACGATACTACGTACTACCCACGGTTCAAGAAATGGTGCGACGAATACTTCTTCAACAAGCACCGCAATGAAGCGCGGGGGGTGGGCGGCATATTCTACGACTACCTCGAGACCGGAGACTGGGAGCGTGACTTTGCCTTCACCCAGGACGTCGGCCGGACGTTCGCCGAAATCTACCCCCAACTCGTGCGCCGCCATTTCGATCGAACGTGGACGACAGCGGAGCGCGAACATCAGTTGGTGCGACGCGGGCGCTACGTCGAGTTCAACTTGGTCTATGACCGCGGCACGGTATTCGGGCTGAAGACCGGAGGGAACGTCGAGGCGATCCTGATGTCGCTCCCCCCCGAGGTGAAATGGCCCTAGGCCGCCTGCGGAGCGCCCGCTACGATCCGGGCATGCGACCACTGTTCCTCGTCGTGATCCTGCTCGGCGTATTGGCGGCGCCCGCGGTGCGGGCTGCCAAACTGTCGGATTTCTATGGCTACTGGGTCGGCACGGGCGTTGCGGAAACCGAGGTCGGCGAGGATTCGGCACGCCAACAACGCGACCTCGAAGTAATCCTGCGCGAACACCCGCGAGGTTTTCAGTTGTGCTGGGCCACGGTTCGGCGAACCTCGGGACGCCCCGCCCGCGAAACGTTGTCGATGTTTCTCTTCGAACCGACAGACGAGGGCTCGTGGCGCGCGTTCTTCACCGGCGAATCCTCGGCCGTGCGCCACACGGCGTGGGCGGTGATCAAGGGCGATACGCTGACCGTGTCGAGCCATGTCGTCGACGAGGCCGGCAACAGCGAACTGCAGGTCTACAACCGGACGCTCCGCAAGGGCGCGATGGAACTCCTATTCGCCCGCTTCACCAACGACGAACTGCAGCGCACCGTCCAGGGAAACCTGCGTCGTCGGCCTGCACAAGCCAAGAACTGGTGCTGAGGCATGCGAGGTCGGCCCGCTTCGGCTATGCTCGCGGCCGCTGGGCGCCTGGGGGATTGCATGAGATCGATCGCCGTAATAGTCGCAATGATGGTCTGCTGGCTCGCGGCGCCGGCCGCCGCTCAAGTCGGCATCGGCGCATTCGCCGGTGAATGGCGCGGCAGCGGCGTGTCGCAGAGCAACGTCAGCTTCAACTTCAAGGTGACGGCGCGTGACCTCGACGTCGCCATCCGGCCAGAGGGCGAGGGTTTCACGGTGCGTTGGACGACCGTGCAGCGCCAGAAGGGTGACCCCAACGCGCCGGTGGCCGAGCGCAAGTCCTCCGAGATTCGCTTCGCCCCGGCCGGGAGGGCCAACGTCTGGCGTGCTGCCGCTTCGAGCGACCCGATGGGGCCGAACGGCTATGCCTGGGCCCGCGTCGACAAGCAGACCCTGGTGGTCCACGTCCTGGCCGTTCGCGAGGACGGGGGATACGAAATGCAAATCTATGAGCGGACGCTGGAAGGCACCGGCATGAAGCTCGAGTTCAGTTCCTATCGCGATGGCGACAGCGTCCGCTCGGTGAAGGGCCGTCTGGTCAAGATCGCCAACTAGCGCACGCCTCTTGGGGGGATCATGAGCGTCGAACAACTGGCCGGCCTGTTGCGCGAACGTCGCGCACTCGAACAGCGTATTGCGACGTTGACGGGGCGGGGCGCCGAGCGCGACGACATCGGCCGAGCGATCGCGGGAGCGGTCTTCGACCTCAAGTTCGGGAGCGACGGCGTCGCGACGTTCGGATCGGGCCCACTCGCCGGCAAATCCGTCGACGTTCGCTGGTAAAACAATTCCGGGGCCAAGCCCGGGCCGGGGGATGGATGACTCAAGAGGCCGTCGCGTTGCCGACGGAGGACCGTAAGCGCCTACAGCAGACGCTCGATCAGGCGCTGACACGCTTGTTTTCCGGCGGCAAACGAATCACCGAAGTACGACTGTCGCGCTCGACCGCCGACCGTATCGGGATTCCCATCAACGGATCGATGTACAAGGGTCTGCGATTGGTCACCGTGGCCGGCACCGACCACCGCGCGTTGCTGACCTACGAAGACTAGAGCTCAGCGCGGCGCGGGCCTGCGTCGGGCACGGTGTCGCCGGCGTTCGCGCAACCGCTGCAGACACGCCTCGCGGTCGGCGCGGAAGTCGCCTTCGACCCACCAGCCTTCCAACTCTTCCAGCAACTGCCCGATCTCGGGCCCTTCCGGGATTCCGCCGCTCTTCAGGTCGTCACCCGTGATCGGGAACACCGGGATGTCCCAGCGCGCCGCGTCCTGCAGCAGGCGGATGAAGTCGTCGTGCTGTTTGCCGAGGCGCGCCCACGCCAGGAACACGAGGTCGGTGAATAGCCGATAGCCCGCGCGATAGAGCGCTGCGTGAACTTGGCCGGAGCTCATGTTCGGGGTAATCGCAACGGGTGGCGCGACGTAGGCCGTGAGGCGGCGTTTGTCGGCGTTCGACAGCTTCAGGCGTCGCGCCAGACGCGAGGCGATCGCGGCCCCCGTTTGCGGTGCCATCAGCGAAGCGAGGCGCAAGAGCGCGTTCGGCTCGAAGCCGCTCGACACCTCGATATCGCGCAGGCGCGGCATCACCTCGAGGCGCGTCGCCTCAGGCAACACCGCCTGAAGCACACCGACCGACCCCATCAGGGCGAGAGCTGCGGTCGGCTCCGGCGCGCTGAGGGTGCGCAACACCTCGGCCGCCACACGTTCCGCCGAGAGCGTCTTCAGCAGATCGACACGGGCTTCGCAGGCCGCTACCGCATCGGCATCGGGAGCGGTCCGCCCGAAGTAGGCCACGAAGCGGAAGAACCGCAGGATCCGGAGGTGATCCTCTTCGATGCGAACCGCCGCGTCGCCGACGAATCGCACGCGCCCCTCGGCAAGATCGTCCAGCCCGCCCGTCGGATCGTAGATCGTGCCGTCGCGATCGGCGTAGAGCGCGTTGAACGTGAAATCGCGGCGCCCGGCGTCGGCCTCCCACTCGTCGGTGAACTCGACGGTCGCATGGCGGCCATCGGTGTCGACGTCGCGACGAAGCGTCGTCACCTCGAAATGGCGATCCCGGGTGACAGCGGTGATCGTTCCGTGCGCCAAGCCAGTCGGCACCGTCTTGATGCCAGCGGCCGTCAGCAATGCGACAACCCGCTCCGGGGTGTCGGGCGTCGCGATGTCGACGTCCTTGACCGGGCGACCGAGCAACGTGTCCCGGACGCAGCCACCGACGAAACGCACGGTGCTGCCCTTCGCCGCCAGCGCCGTCACCACGTCGACGGTGGCCGGATCGGTCATCCACGCAGGCGGCGTGACGGCACGAACCGGTCGCATCGCTCAGCGTGAGCCGGGGGACACGACCCGACCATCCTCCATCCGCGCCGGTTCATAGGGCGTCCCGGGTTTGCTGCCTTCGAAGAAGATGGTCGCCACCAGGGAGGCGATCAGCAGCGCCAGCGCGATCATCGATAGCGTGACCCAGGGCGCATCGTGCCAGGACGGGCCATTTTCTTTTTTGCGGCCGATGAAGACCCATACCGCATAGGCGAGAAACGGCAGCAGGACCGGAACGAAAGGGAGGACGCGCTGCATATCAGGCGCCGAGTCTGCGGCACAGGCTGACCAACATGCCCGCCGTGGCCCCCCAAATGAAATGACGCTCATGCGGCAACACATAGAAATGGCGTTCCGCGCCGCGCCAGATTCGCGTGTGCCGCTCGTAGCTCTTTTCGTCCAGGGCCTTGGCCAATGGAACCTCGAAAACCTCGGCGACTTCGAAGGAGTCGACGGCAAGCTCAAAGCGAGGCTCGACCACCGCCACGACCGGCGTAATCACGAAGCCGGTTCGCGTCTCGTAACGAGCGAGGGTCCCCATGACCTCGACGTGCCGCCGATCGAGGCCGATTTCCTCCTCGGCCTCGCGCATCGCGGCGGCAATGGCATCCGAGTCGTCGGCCTCGATGCGACCGCCCGGAAAACTGACTTGACCGGCGTGATCGCGCAACTGATCGCTCCGCCGCGTCAGCAAGACCGTTGCCCCGCCGGGGCGATCGATGATCGGAACGAGGACCCCCGCCGCCGTGAGGTCCGGAGGGGCCTCGGTCCGCATGCCCGGATTGAGGTCGTAGTCACTCGCGGGTCCGTGGGCGGGCACCGCCGTGAGGCGCTCGCGGACCCACGCGCGCAAGGGTCGTTCGAGATGCGACAAAACCATGGCCCCTACTTAGGGACGACCGATGGGAAAGAACAGGCCCGCGCTCCACACGCCGAGCATGCCGTCCCGCTCCTCGGCCCATTCGACCAGGTCGTAAAACACCGAGCGCGCGATCTTCGCCTCGAGTCCCGGGCGCACCAGGACATATGGCGAGGGCTCTTCGGTATCGACCGCGACCGTGACGCGGATGGGATGGGCGGGACCCGCCACGAACACGTCATCCACGTTGGTGCGAAAGTGCAGCTCCTGCGCCTGGCCAGCGCCCGCGCGCGACGCCTCGATCGCGACGAACGGTGCGTCCTCGACGTCCACTCGCCCGCGTTCCGCCGGAGTCACGATGTAGTATTGGCCGTCCGCCTCGCGGTGGAGATGGCGCGCGAACAGCGCGACCAGTGGTTTGCGGCCGATCGGCGAGCCGTGATAAAACCACGTGCCGCTGCGAGCGATCCGGATGTCGAGATCGCCACAATCGATGAGCGGTCGCCGCGGCCCGGACGCCGAGCGTGCCGACGGTGCTGAACCAGCGCCGGAATCGCCGATGACCGAGGCAAGGTCATCAATTTTTCTTGTTTCGCTTGTCACCGCGCCGGCCCCGAGAATTGGCCGCAGCCATGAGGAGCATCGTGAGTATATCCGAGCCCATCCGATCCGCCAGCGACGATCCAACCTCTCTCATCCGCGATATCGAACACCTCGGTCACACGATCAAGCAGGTGCGCGACCGCATCGGCCAGGTAATCTTCGGCCAACAGGAGGTGGTGAATCAGACATTGATCACGCTCCTGGCCGGTGGTCACGCGTTGCTGGTCGGCGTCCCCGGCCTCGCCAAGACGCGTCTGGTCGAAACGTTGGGCACCGTGCTCGGGTTGGACGACAAGCGGGTGCAGTTCACCCCCGACCTGATGCCCGCGGACATCATCGGTTCGGAGGTGCTCGAAGAGTCGGACACCGGCCGTCGGGCATTCCGCTTCATCCCCGGCCCGGTGTTCTGCCAAGTGCTGATGGCCGACGAAATCAACCGCGCCAGCCCGAGAACTCAGTCGGCGTTGTTGCAGGCGATGCAGGAGAAGCAGGTCACGGTGGCCGGAACGCGGCACCCGCTGCCCTCGCCGTTCAACGTGCTGGCGACGCAGAATCCGATCGAACAGGAAGGCACTTACCCTCTTCCGGAAGCTCAGCTCGACCGCTTCCTCATGCAGATCAACGTCAGTTACCCGGACCTCGACGCCGAGCGGCGAATGCTGCTCTCGACAACGGGTGCCGAGCAGGTCCAAGCGACCCGCGTGATGTCGGCCGAGGAGTTGCTCGGAGCGCAGCGGCTCGTTCGCCGCATCCCCGTGGGCGAGAGCGTGGTCGAGGCCATTCTGTCCCTCGTCCGCTCGGGGCGTCCCGAAAGCACCGGGATCGCCGAAGTGAAGTCGAGCGTCGCCTGGGGTCCGGGCCCGCGCGCGAGTCAGGCGTTGATGTTGGCAGTGCGTGTCCGAGCCCTGCTCGACGGACGACTGGCCCCCTCGATCGATGACGTGGTGGCGCTCGCCGGCCCGACGCTGCGCCACCGCATGGCTCTGAACTTCGCGGCGCGCGCCGAGGGCGTTACCCTTTCCGGCGTCATCGATCGCCTCTGCGAACCCCACCGCTGAGCGGAATGGCGGAGAACGCCCCCAGCAGCATTACCGGCGCCCTGCGCCAACGTGCCGAGGTCGTGGCGGCAACGTTGCCGCCACTCTTGATTCATGCGGAACGTGTCGCCTCGACGGTGGCCCAAGGGGTGCACGGTCGCCGTCGCGTCGGTCAGGGCGAGACCTTCTGGCAATTCCGCCGCTATCAACCGGGCGACCCGGCCAACCGCATCGACTGGCGACGATCGGCCAAGTCGCAACGCACGTTCGTACGCGAAACCGAGTGGGAAGCGGCGCAGAGCGTTTGGCTGTGGCGCGACGTTTCGCCCTCGATGAACTACCGCTCCTCGAACCAGCTCGACACCAAGGCCGACCGATCGACCCTGCTGCTGCTGGCGACCGCGACGTTGTTGTTGCGAGGCGGCGAGCATGTCGCCCTCCTGGGCGTGGACCGCGTACCGCACTCGGGGCGCGCGGCCTTGCACCACCTGACGGCCGCGCTCGGTGGCAAGCCCGGGCCACTCGATAGCGATGGCCTGCCGATCCCCGAGCGGTTGCCCCGTTACGCCGAACTCGTGCTCTTCAGCGATTTTCTGATGCCGTTCGAACGCATCGAACAGACGGTCAAACGTTTCGCGGCTGGGGGCATCAACGGGCATCTCGTCCAAGTCCTCGATCCCGCCGAGGAGGATCTTCCGTTCTCTGGCCGAACACGGTTCGAAGGGCTCGAACGGGAGGGCGACGTGACGTTCGGGCGCGCCGAGCGCCTGCGCGGGGACTATGCCAACCGGCTTGCGGCGCTGCGCGAGGGGCTGACCTCGCTGACCCGTCGCATCGGATGGACCTACAGCTCCCACCGCACCGACGTGCCGCCAGAGCGACCCCTATTGTCGCTCTATGTCACCCTCGGAAACGAAGCCTCCTGATGGGTCTGGCCGGTGCCTCCTGAGTCGCCGCTGGAGCCGATTTCCGGCATGATCGGCATGAACCGCGTTGTCCAGGAGGCGCGATGCTGACAATCGGGAACCTCGCGTTCGCCTCCCCTTGGCTGTTGGCGGCGCTCGCGACCTTGCCCGTGATCTGGTGGCTGTTGCGGGTGACGCCGCCGGCGCCGCGTCGCGTGATCTTTCCCGCGGTTCGGTTGCTGATGGGCTTGCGTCCGACCGAGGAGAGCTCGCATCGGACGCCTTGGTGGCTCCTGTTGCTGCGCCTCATGACCGCGGCGATCGTGATCCTGGCGTTGGCGCAACCAATCCTGAATCCTGGCTCGCGCCTGGTCGGCAGCGGCCCGCTATTGCTCGTGATCGACGACGACTGGGCCGCGGCGCCGCGGTGGGATTCCCGCCTGAACACGCTGCGCGACCTGCTCGATGAGGCGCAACGCGCTCAGAGGCCGGTGTCTTTGCTGACAACGACGGCAGGCAGCGACGGGAGGCCGATTCGAGCGACCGATCTGATGGGCGCCGCCGCAGCTCGCGAGATCATCGAAGGCCTAGCGCCAAAGCCCTGGTCCGCCGATCACGAGACGGCCCGTACGCAACTCGAGAACTTGCCATTCTCTTTGCCCGCCGAGGTGATCTGGCTGTCGAACGGCCTGGCCGAGGATACCTTGGAGCCGGCGGCCTCACGCTTCGCGATCCGCCTCGGACGCGTCGGTCCGATGAGCATCATCGCCGACCCGCCGGTCGAACGCGCCCACGTGTTGCGGCCTCCCGAGAGCGGTGGCGCGATGCGCATGGCGGTCGAACGGGCCGGAAGCGGCAACGCCGCGATCTGGGTGCGCGGGAGTGGCGATGCCGGCCAAGTGCTCGTCCGCCGGCAGGTAGCGTTCGCCGGCGACACCAAGCGCATGGTTTTCGAACTCGAACTGCCGACCGAGGCCCGCAACCGTTTGACACGGCTCGAGATCGAGGGGGAACGCTCGGCCGCGGCCACGGTCTTGATCGACGAACGCTGGCGACGCCGTCCGGTCGGATTGGTCTCGGGTGGAACGTCCGAGGCCGCCCAACCTCTCCTCGCCGATCTGTACTACTTGAACCGCGCCCTCGAGCCGTTCAGCGAGGTTCGCGAGGGTACCGTCGCCGATCTGACGGCCGGCGAGATTGCTGTCCTCGTGCTGGCTGATGTCGGCCAAGTCGGACCGGCCGACCGACCGCTCCTGGAGTCGTGGATCGAGAAAGGCGGGGTGCTGGTGCGTTTTGCCGGTCCCCGCATGGCGGAGAATGCCGATGACCTGCTGCCGGTTCGCCTGCGGTCGGGCGCCAGGGCGCTGAGCGGCGCCCTCACTTGGACGAAACCCGCGAAACTCGGCGAGTTCCCTGAAACGGGTCCGTTCTTTGGCCTTGAAATCAGCCAGGACGTGAGCGTTCAGCGGCAGGTCCTGGCGGAACCCGATATCAACCTCGCCGGCAAGACGTGGGCACGCCTGACCGATGGCACGCCGCTCGTCACGGCGGAACGGCGGGGCAGCGGCTGGCTGGCGCTGTTCCATGTGACCGCCAACACGACCTGGTCGGACATGCCGTTGTCGGGATTGTTCGTCGAGATGCTGCGCCGGACGCTTGCGCTCAGCCAGGGCATCAGCGGAGCCGATGGCAGCGCCCTGCTGCCGCCGGTCGCGTTGCTCGACGGGTTTGGACGCCTGGGGCCCCCCTCGATCGCGGCACGGGCCGTGAGCGGTGCGGACCTCGCGACGATCGCGATCGGGCCGTCGAACCCACCGGGCTATTACGGAAATGACGACGCACGGCGCGCCCTCAATCTCTCGGCCAGTATGCCGGGAATCAAGCTCGTGGCGTTCCCGGAGGGCACGCGTCAACTCGCCTATGCCGAGGGGGGCGAGACCAATTTGCTTCCCTGGCTGCTGTTGGCCGCGATCCTACTGATCCTGATCGACATCATCGCGGCCATGGCGCTGCGCGGATTGATCCCGATCCGCCAGCTCCAGCCCCGCGCTGTGGGGATCCTACTCGCCGCGGGATTGGTCGGGCTCCTGGCCGCGGCCCCGGGTTGGGCCCAGGATCGCGGCGCCGACGATTACGCGCTCCGGGCGACGCAGGACGCACGCCTCGCCTACGTGATTACGGGGAACCCGGCGGTGGACGACATGACCCGCGCAGGGCTCAAGGGCCTCACCGACATTCTCACCGCCCGCACGGCCATCGAGCCCCTGCCCCCCATGGGCGTCGACATCGAGCGCGACGAACTGGCGTTCTTCCCAATGCTCTACTGGGCCATCGATCAGGGTCAGCGGGACCTCACCCGACAGGCCCTGCAACGGATCGAGGCGTATCTCAAGAGCGGCGGCACAATCGTGTTCGACACGCGCGACCAGAACGAGGTCGACACCAATCCGAACGTCGTCGCACGCGGGACGGCCGAGGGCCGTGGCGCGCGCAAGCTCCGTCAGATGCTGCGCGGCCTCGACCTGCCGCCGTTGATCCCGGCCCCCGACGATCACATCCTCACCAAGGCGTTCTACCTGCTGCGAGGCTTCCCCGGGCGCTTTACGGGCGGCGTCGTGTGGGTGGAGCGCCACGCCGGCGGCTCCAACGACGGCGTATCCTCGATCATCATCGGATCGCACGATTGGGCAGCGGCCTGGGCGACCGACGACAACGGTCGGCCGATGGCCCAGCCCGTGCCCGGCGGCGCACAACAGCGCGAAATGGCTTATCGCTTCGGCGTCAACCTCGTGATGTACGCGTTCACCGGTAACTACAAGGCCGACCAGGTTCACGTACCGGCCATCCTGGAGCGCCTCGGCCAATGACGGTTTTTGCCGACATCGCCTTTGCGCCTTACCTGCCATGGTGGGTGCTCGTCGCCCTCGCGGTGGTCGGGCTCCTGCTGGTATTGGTCGCCGTCTGGCGACGCATGACAGGAGTTGGCTGGCGCACGATCGCGCTGGCTATCGGCCTGCTAGCGCTCGCAAATCCGGCCCTCGTACGGGAGGAACGCCAGCCGCTCAAGGACGTTGCCGTGGTCGTCGTCGACGACAGCCAGAGCCAGAGCATCGGGGATCGACGCACGCAGGCGCAGGACGCGGTCGACGCCCTCGAGCGTCAACTCGGCGGCTACCGTGACCTCGAAGTCCGGGTGGTACGCTCGGCCAGCCGCGCCGCGACGACCGCCGACGACGGGACGCGCTTGTTTTCGGCGCTGGAACGCGCGCTCTCCGACATTCCGGCTGAGCAAGTGGCCGGAGCGTTCCTGGTGACCGACGGACAGATTCACGATCCGCCGGCACGCCTCGAAGCGCTGGGCCTCAAGGCGCCACTCCACGCGTTGCTGACGGGCTCCCGCCAAGAGGGCGACCGGCGGTTGGTGATCGAGAAGGCGCCGACCTACGGCATCGTCGGCAACGAGTTGCAGGTCACGGTACGGGTCGTCGACACGCCGGACGAGGGCCGTACGACGGCGCGCGTCACGATGCGTATCGACGGCGGCGACCCGACCATTCACCGGGTTCCGGTCAATGCACCGTTCACGCTTACGTTCGTCCTGAGCCACGGCGGACAGACGATCGTCGAGCTCGAAGCCGAAGAGGGTGCCCGCGAGTTGACGCTGCAGAACAACCGCGCTGCGCTCAACGTCAACGGCGTGCGTGAACGCCTACGCGTCCTGCTCGTATCGGGCCAGCCCCACGCTGGCGAGCGGGCCTGGCGCAACCTGCTCAAGTCCGACCCATCGATGGATCTGGTGCACTTCACGATCCTGCGCCCCCCTGAAAAACAGGACGGCACGAGTGTGCGGGAGCTTTCGCTGATCGCTTTTCCGACCCGCGAGTTGTTCGAGGTCAAGCTCAGCGAGTTCGATCTCGTGATCTTCGACAACTACAAGCGTCGCGGCATCCTGCTGCCGGTATATCTCGAGAACATCGCCAACTACGTGATGGAGGGCGGCGCCGTTCTGGAAGCCGCGGGTTCGGCGTTCGCGACCCCACTCAGCCTCTATCGCACCGCCCTCGCCAAGGTGTTGCCGGCGGAACCGACCGGAAACGTCTTCTCGCAGGGCTTCAAGCCGACCCTGACCGACCAAGGGCGGCGTCATCCTGTGTCGGGCGACCTGGCCGGGGCCGGGGCCGTGGGGGCGCCGCCGACGTGGGGTCGCTGGTTCCGATTGATCGACAGCAATTTGACGGCCGGAACCTCGTTGATGTCCGGGATCGGCGACAAGCCCCTGCTGGTGTTGAACCGTGCGGGCAAGGGACGTGTGGCGCAGTTCTTGTCGGATCATGGCTGGCTGTGGTCGCGGGGCTACGAGGGCGGCGGCCCGCAACTCGAGCTGTTGCGACGGCTCGTACACTGGCTGATGAAAGAACCCGACCTCGAAGAAGAGGATCTGCGGAGTGTGACCGTTGGCAACCGGATCGACATCACCCGCCGCAGCATGTCGGACGACGATACGACAGTGACCGTGACGACCCCCTCCGGCCAGAAACAGGCCGTGGCAATGACCGGTGCCGGCCTGGGCAAGTGGCAGGGTGGTGTCCTGGCCGAGGAATCCGGCCTCTATCGCATCGATGATGGACAACGCTCGACGGTGGCCGCCGTCGGCGCGATCAACCCGCGTGAGTTCGCCGATGTTCGCGCGACGGGCAACATCGTCGGCCCCTTGGTCGATCAAAGCGGCGGCCGAATTGCCTGGCTTGCCGACGAGGGCGTGCCGGAGGTTCGTCGGGTACGGGCGGGTCGGACGACGTTCGGGCGCGACTGGATGGGCGTCATCGCCAACGAGAGTTACGTGGTCACTGGCGTTCGCCAGACGCCGCTGATGCCCGCGCTACTCACGCTGCTGTTGTTGCTCGGTGGCCTCGTGTGGGCCTGGCATCGCGAAGGCCGCTGAGCGCGTTCAGGACGGTGGCCGCACGACCTCGGCACTGACGGCCGCCCCATCAGCGCGTCGCACCAGCCCCGAGATTCCCGTGATCGGCCCGCGCGGAATCCGCCGCACCAGAAAGCGCCGGGCGTCGACCGGCTCGGGAAAGCGCAGACCATGCGGAAACGCGTGCACGAAGCCGAAGCGTTTGTAATACGCATAGTCGCCGATCAGGATGACCCAATCGTGGCCGAGACGGCGCGCCAGGCGCAGACCTCGCCGCACGAGCGCGACACCAATCGCTTGCCCACGGCGCGCCGGGTCGACTGCTAGAGGCCCCAGGAGCAACGGTTTCTTCGCACCGTCGATCTGTACCGGCCAAAACCGCAGGCTGCCTTGAAAAGTGCCGGCATCGAGTGCGATCAGAGAAAGCCCCTCGGCTGGGGTCAGCCCGTCACGAAAGCGATAGGACGTCTTGCGGTGACGATCGGGGCCAAAGGCGACATCGAGCAGGGCCTCGATGGCAGCGGCATCTTCCGGCCGCTCGGCGACAATCTGAAACACACCTTCCTCCAACAACGTGTCCCGGGATGGGGACTTGTTACCGACCGAGGGTTTGACCTCGGCCAACGGTTCGCGGGCCTCTTGCTGGGCCGTGTCCGTCATCGTCGTCGGAGTCGGGTGCCGTCCATAGTTGCGAGGTTACACGAGCGTCCTCGCGACTCAAGGGTCATCCATCGGGGTCCCACGGAGGCCGGCGGCCCGTTCGGCAAGATAGTCGATGAACACACGCACCTTGGCAGCAAGGAAACGCTGCGATGGATAGACCGCGAAGAGAGCGACCCCCTCGGCGTACGCTCCCGGCCAGGGGCTTGCAGCCGACCGACCCGCCGGTCCTCGCCGAAGATGAACGTCGGTAACTTGGCGATTCCAAACTCCTGGAGCAGAATCGCGCGCGCGAGTACGATCACTGGCCGCCGCGGTGAACGCCAGCCGCGCGCAAACGAGTGTGAGTTGGCCCGCTTCCAAGGCCGCCACGTCGCGACGATCACGCAACGTTTGTCCAAGAACAACGAACCAGGGACCTCACGATGGACTCCATTCGTCACAACCTTCCCTTTGTCGCCCGAGGCCTTCTTGGCCTCATCTTCGTGCTCAGCGGCCTGGGCAAGCTGGGAACGTGGGACATGAACGTTCAGTACATTGAGGCCAAAGGACTCTTCTTGGCGCCCGTGTTTCTGGCTGGTGCGGTGGTCGTCGAAGTGCTCGGTGGCCTGTCGGTGATCGCCGGCTACCGCGCCCGTTGGGGGGCCGCGGCGCTGGCCGGCTTTTGTATTGTCGCCGCGTTCCTGTTCCACGCGTTTTGGGCACAGCCCGCTGGCCAAATGCAGATGTTGGAGATGGCAAGCTTCCTCAAGAACCTGTCGATCGCCGGTGGGCTTTTGATGGTCGTGGTTCTCGGGCCCGGCGCGCGCAGCTTCGACGCTCGCGCCACCGTCTGACCCCGTGGGCGCGCTTCTCGACGGGCGCTGGGTCCGGGACGCGGACATCCCACGGAGCGGCGACGGCAGCTTCCAACGCAAGGCCTCGGCCATTCGCGACAGTGTCGAAGACCGCGTCGGAGCCAAGTACGCGGCTGTCGCCGGACGATACCGGCTCTATGTCTCGCTTGCCTGCCCCTGGGCCCATCGCACCCTGATCGCGCGGGCCCTGCTCGGCCTCGACGACGTATTGCCGGTGTCGATCGTCGACTGGCACATGACCGAGGATGGCTGGCATTTCTCCGAACGGGACGGCGCGACCCGGGATCACGAACATGGCCTCGCTTACCTTCGCGATCTCTACGTACGATCTCATCCCGACTATTCGGGGCGCGTGACGGTCCCGGTGCTCTACGATCGGGAGCGCCAGCGCATCGTCAACAACGAATCCTCGGAAATTCTCCGGATGCTCAATGGCGCCTTCCGGGGACTGGCGCGGACGCCGTTCGACTTCTACCCGGAAGCGCAACGGCGGGATATCGATGCCGTGAACGCGAAGGTCTATGACCACGTCAACAATGGCGTCTACCGATGCGGGTTTGCCACCTCGCAAACGGCCTACGAACAGGCGTTTATCGCCCTATTCGAGACCCTGGATGAACTCGAAGATCGGCTCGCCAAGCAGCGCTACCTGGTTGGGCCGCGGGTAACCGAAGCAGACATCCGGTTGTTTCCGACGTTGATTCGTTTCGATGCCGTCTACCACGGCCACTTCAAGTGCAATCGTCGCAAGATTCGCGAGTATCCCAACCTGTCGAACTACGTGCGCGACTTCTACGCGCTTCCGGGGGTGGCTGCGACCGTCGACCTGCACCACATCCGCTGGCACTACTATCACAGCCATCGCACCATCAACCCGACCGGGATTGTCGCGTCAGGTCCGAGCGATGATTTCGCGGCGCCCCACGATCGCGGGCGCTTCGGCTAGATTCGGCCACGGCGCCGACCGACCCCGGGACCATAGCGACACACGAGTTGGACGACCGACAATTGGTCGCGTAGGGCCGTGCCGGCTCGATCGAACGAGTCCTCGACCAATTGCGTGGCATCGAGAGGCGTACGCTCGGGGCGGTCCCAGGTACCCTCGACCTCGCCCAGCAGATCGAAGACCGGTTGGTTCGTCGTGCTCACAACGTAACCACGGCGGGTCGAGGTCGCGATCGTGACGCCGACCACACGACCCTGGGCATCGAGCACCGGGCCACCACTCATCCCCGCCAACGCGTCGAGCTCTCCCGGGCGGCGTTCGCGCTCGACCCATGCCAAGACCCGATCGTCGGTTTGTTCGCCGCGAACCCATCGTCCCCGCTGCACGAGTTGTGAGCGGGCATCGCCCGGCCGCCCCCGGGGGAACCCGACGTGAAAACCGTCTTCACCGATGCGAAGATCTCGGGCGACCGGCGGCAAAACCGGTCCACCACCCCGCGAACGCAGCAAGGCGACATCCGCACGATCGTGTTCAATGACGCCATCGACGCGCACGGCCCGTCGCGAAATCGGCTCGGTGACGAGCAGCAACTCGGAGCAGGATTCGGTGACATGCGCCGCCGTGACCCACCACCCTGCGAGATTGATGGCAAAGGCGGTTCCGGTCGCATCCCCGGTGCGCGGCTTCACCTCGACTGTGAACACGGGATCGCGTGGATCGGAACGAGGCAAGAGCGGACGATCGGAGAACCGATCCGCCATGGGCATTGCAATGACGTCCGGGCGCCGTGGCTCTTCGTTGACCTTCCCGTTGGCGAACAAGAATGCGATCCCGATCAACAGCAGGATGACCAGGATCCAGTCGAGCGCCCGCATGGCGCAGGCCGCTCAGTTGGTGAGCGCGGCGGCACCGACGATGCCGATCGCCAGTTTGGCGCCACACAGGGCAATCGCCGCCGCCATATCCCCTTGTTCGATCCGCTTGGGCAGGTTGCGGAGCAACTTGTCGAGCACCCAGAACACGAAGATTTGCCCGACCAACGCGGCGAGGCCCCAGAGCACGATCTCCAGCAGACCCAGGCTTTCCGACATGCTGACCGACAGCGGCAACGCCAAGCTGACCACGACGCCGGCCAGGGACAAGGCAGCCGCGCTATTCCCAGCGCGGATCAACTGCAACTCCCGGTGGGGCGTGATCGCGACATAGGCTGCAACGCCCAGCGTCAGGAGCGCGAGCGTGATCGCGAAGTGGCTGACCGCCACCGGGGCCCCGGCCAGAAACGCGTCCCACTGCCCTGCCACGACACCCCCTCCGATCTGCCATGCAAGTTTGACAGAGGACGCGAGACTATTGAACCGTTAAGGTTCGAACGCCTTTGTCCCTACCTGAGCCGTCGACGCATCGCCGGCCGTGTTGAGCGTGTCCCAGCCGGATTCGAGCCAGACTGCGTTTTCCCACCGAGCGACTGTGCGCATCCTGGTGGGTTTGATGCTTGGCCTATTCCTGTCGGCGCTCGATCAAACCATCGTCGCGGTCGCACTCCCCACCATCGCCTCGGACCTGCACGGCGTCGAGCTGTTGCCTTGGGTCATCTCGGCCTACTTGCTGACCTCGACGGCGTCGACTCCGATCTACGGGAAACTGTCGGATCTCTACGGACGCAAGCTGCTGCTACAGGTGGCGATCATCATCTTCTTGATCGCTTCGGTGCTCTGCGCCCTCGCCGACAGCATGCTGCAGATGATCGCTTTCCGGGCCCTCCAAGGAATTGGCGGCGCCGGTCTCATGACCATGGCCCACGCCACCATCGCGGACGTCATTTCGCCCCGTGAGCGAGGCCGCTATCAGATCTACATCGCGACGGCATTCACGATGGCCAGCGTCCTTGGTCCGATTGTCGGCGGTTTGTTCGTCGACTACCTGAGCTGGCACTGGATCTTCCTGATCAATGTTCCGATCGCCCTCGGCGCGCTCTACCTGGCGGAGCGAACGCTCGGGGCACTGGTCGTTCGCCGCGTTCGTCACACCATCGACTACCTCGGCGCCACCCTCATCGTGGGTGCCATCACCGGCGTCATCATGATCATGACGATCCTCGGGCGGGCGGCGACCTGGGACTCGGCCCTGGTGATCGGCCTCGCGGCTGGCACGATCGTGCTGTTCGCGGGCTGCATCGTTCAGGAGCGGCTGGCGCGCGACGCCATTCTACCGCCGCACGTGTTCGGCAATCGCGTCTTCATTGTCTCGAATACCATCAACGTCACGATGTCGGCCATCGCGTTCGGCCTCCTGGTGTTGATCCCGATCTACCTGCAACTGGTGTTCGGGATGACCGCCAGCCAAGCGGGAATCGTTCTCATCCCATTGATGGCAGCCGGTACCATCGGCGCAATCGCCGCTGGCCGCATCACTGCCGTGACCGGCCGCTACAAGTTCCTGCCGGTGCTCGGCATGATCTTCTGCGCGCTCGGGGTCGGACTGCTCACCCAAACCACGCCAGCGAGCCCGGCCTGGCTGCTCAGCGTCTTCATCGGAATTTGCGGTTTCGGATCGGGCCTGATCGGCCCCACGATCATGGTCGCGGTCCAGAATGCCGTCGACTCCCGCGACCTGGGAACGGCAACGGCATCGATCTCGTTCTTTCGCTCGATGGGTGGGGCGCTTGGCGTACCGCTCGTGAGCACCGTTTTGGTGACCAGCCTCGACTCGGCACTGCGGCGCGTGCCGGGCCGCGAAGCCTTTGGCGCGGACGCTGGTTTCCAGGTCATACGCAACGGCAGCGAGATCCTCGGCCGTCTTCCCGCCTCGGCGCACGATGCGTTTCGTTTGGCCGCGACGGAGGCTTTTCACGACGCGTTCTGGGTCGTCACCGGTCTCGCCGTCTTCTCCACGGTGGTCGCGTTGCTGTTGCGCGAAACGCCCCTCAAAACCACCCCCGGCTACGAGCCGCCTACCAAATCTTGAAGTCCCGCCACCGTGCTTCCCGGTAAGGTATCGCGCGACGGCCACGAGAGGCCGACGAGGGGGGCGTGATGCGTCGAAGAAACACGTTCGTCGATCTTGGCCGGGCGGCGCTGCTCGCGTGGTTGATCCCGGGCGCCACATCGGCGCTTGGTGCCGAGCTCGCGCCAGGATCCTGGGGCAAGCGCGCAGAGCTGATCGAGGCCAACTCGGAGTTCGCCGTTGCTGAAACCGGAGGCACGATCTATGTGCTCGGCGGCTATCCCGCAAACCGCCAGTCGGTGACGACAGTACAGATATACGATACCAAGTCGGATACTTGGCGTTTGGGCCCGCCGCTGCCGCAACCCAACAACCACGGAATGGCGGCCGCGGTCGAGGGCGTCATCTACTTGATCGGCGGCCAGACCGATCCGGCCACCGCCTATGTCGACACCGTGTACGCGCTCGATCCCAAGATCGGGCGATGGGTCGAGAAAGCGCCGATGCCATCCAAACGGAGTGCCGGGGTTGCCCTGGTGCTCGGAGGCAAGATCTACGTCGCAGGAGGACGCCCACCCCGCGGCAATGATTTTGCCGTCTACGACCCGGCTGTCGACCGATGGGAAACGCTTCCGCCCCTGCCAAGTCAGCGCAACCACATCGCCGGCGCCGTGATCGGCAGCCGCATGCTGGTCGTCGGCGGTCGGCTGGGCGGAGGGTTTCAGAGCGAGCTGACTGCGGTGACCGAATACTTCGACCCCGCGAGCCGCACCTGGACCTCGGGCGCCGCCCTGCCGCGGCCCCGAAGCGGCATCAATGGCGCCATGGCGTTCGGCTGTTTTCACGTATGGGGCGGGGAACACACCACGGGTGTGTTCCCCGATCACGACGTCTATGACCCGCGCGCCGGCCGCTGGACGAAGCTTCCCGACATGCCGCTCCCCGTGCATGGCGTGACCGGTGCCGCATTCGTCGATGGCCTGATCCGGGTGGTTGGCGGTGGCACGAGCCAGGGTGGATCGAGCGGCTCGAAGCTCAATCAGGTCTACCGCCCCGCCATTCGTTGCGATCAGTAGCCGAGGCGGCTGACCGATCAGGCGGCCCGAGACATTGGCGAAAGAAGCTACCAGAGACAACGGAACCTCCAGATCCCGTTTCGGGGCATACGGGAATACCGTATTATCGAGCCATGCGGATCGCCTTCGATCCTGGCAAGGATGCGAGCAACCGGGCAAAGCACGGTGTTTCTCTCGCCTACGGGACCCAGGTGCTGATCGATTCGAACAGACTTGACGTTCTCGACGTTCGGTCTTGGACGTCGAGGAACGGTTTGTCGCCTATGGCATGGTAGAGAAACGGATCTGGGTTTGCGTCTTCGCCGCTCGAGGTGGAGTTTATCGAATCATCAGCGTGAGGAAGGCCAATGACCGCGAAACGAAGCGCTACAAAGAAACGCCGCGCTGACTCAGCGAAGCTCCGGTCTGCCGCGCGCAAACTCAAGCAACCGGATGGCGACGCGCCACTCTCGGATACGGATTTCGAACGCGGACATGGAGCCATGTTGGCTCGGCGCGCGCGCGCGGTCACCGGCTTATCGCAGAACGCCTTCGCCGTCCGCTTTGGGATACCGGTCGGAAGCCTGCGCGATTGGGAGCAAGGACGGCGCACCCTGGACGCGGCAACGAGAAATTATCTGAGGGTTATCGCCCGGATGCCGAACGCGGTCATGAGAGTCTTGCGTGAAGCGGCTTAGCGCGCCCGCGGGGTACGGACAATGGGTGAGGGATTGGTCTCTTCTATCTGAGCTGGACAAACCTGCAACCCACAGACAACCCGTTTGGCCACGGGTTGTAACCCGTGTCTCCGGTACAAGCTGTTACCTATGTCTCCGGGCCGGATAATTGAGGGGTTGGTTGGGGCGGTAGGATTCGAACCCACGAATGCCGGGACCAAAACCCGGTGCCTTACCACTTGGCGACGCCCCATCGAACCGGCCGCACCATAAGAGGCGGGTGCGGCGGCGGCAAGCTAGCCGCTGCGGTCTTCCGCAGCCAGTGCTTCGCCGACCGCTTGGCCGAGTTCGGACGCCTCGAGCGGCTTCATCAGGAACCGGTCGATCCCGAGTCGCTTGGCTTCGTCGACCCCGACCGACTGGCTGTAACCCGTGCAGAGGATGATCGGAATATCCGGGCGCAAACGCCGGATCTCGCGAACCAAAGCATCACCCGTGAGGCCAGGCATCGTCTGATCGGTAATGACGAGGTCGAAACTCTGCGGCGTGGCTCGGAAGGCTGCCAACGCTTCTTCCGAGATCGTCGCACCGACAACCGTGTAGCCCAGGCGCGCCAGCACCTTCTGCCCCATGCGAACGATCGGCTCTTCGTCATCGACGAAGAGAACGCGGGCCTTTCCAAGCGGCGCGCGTCCCGGTTCGGTGGCGACCTCGGGAACGGCCGGCGCGCGGTCTGCGGGCAGCAAGATTTCGAACGTGGTGCCCTTGCCGACAGCACTCGTGAGAGCAATCGAGCCGCCGAGATCGCTGACGATGCCGTGCACCACCGATAGCCCGAGACCCGTTCCGCGACCACGTTCCTTGGTCGTGAAGAACGGTTCGAACACCCGTTCCCGGATCGCCGAGTCGATCCCGGCCCCATCGTCGGCCACGGTCAGACGGAAATAGTCGCCCGCCGGGACTCCCAGGCGCTCGGCATCCGAGGCCGACAAAGGTCGAACATCGAGGCCCACACGAACTTCCCCTGGACGGTCGCCGATCGCCTGGGCGGCATTGGTGCACAGGTTGACTAGCACCTGATGGAGCTGCGACGGATCGGCCACGACGGTACGTCCTCGCGAATCGATGGACTGTTCGATGCGAAGGGTCACGGGCAAGGTCGAGCGCATGAGTTTGAGCGCTTCTTTGACGACAGGCGCGGGGTCGAGCGGTTTCTTCTGAAGATCGGTGCGCCGGCTGAAGGTCAGTATCTGATCCACCAGGCCACGCCCACGGCGGGCCGCCTGGACAACCATGTCCGCATGCTCGCGCCCTTCGCTGCCGTCCGGCAATTCCTGCTGCAGGAGGCCGCCATAGCCCATGATGATCGAAAGAATGTTGTTGAAGTCGTGGGCAATGCCGCCGGCGAGCGTGCCGATGGCGTCCATGCGTTGCGCCTGTTCGACCTGGCGTGCGAGTTGTTTTTGCCGGGTCACATCGCGCAGCGTAAACATGAAGGTCCGCCGCTGTGCCCGGCGCCGATCCGCCAGGGACCAAGTGTCTTTGATTTCGTTGCCGGAGATCTCGAGCGGAAACTCGTTTCCGTCCCGCCGACGACCGACGATTTCGGACAAGGTGCCATTGGAAAGGTCGCCGTTGAGCGCCTGCTTGAGATCGAGATGAGGCATGATCGTGCGCAATGGGCGACCGCGTAGGTCTTCGACCTGGTAGGAAAAAATGTCGGCCGTCCGTTTGTTGACCGTATCGATCGTGCCGTCGACATCGAACGTCATGACGCCGTCGAAAACGGTGTCGAGCATCGCCAGAGCCTTTTGCTCGGCGGTTTGGCGCGCCGCTTCCCGTCGTTCGTAGTCGGTGACGTCGATATGCAGAACGAAAGTGCCACCGTTGGCGAGGCGCGTTTCCATGGTTTCGAACGACCGGCCGGTGCTGGTGGACAACTTGTCGCGAACCGTCCCTTCATCGCGATGACGCTCCATGCGCCGCGCGAGCCAATCGGTTTCATCGCGCCGTACGCCGGCGATGCGGCCTTTGACGGCGGCCCCGCGAAAGACCATCTCATAGGGCGTGCCGGCCGGGATCGGGTCATCGCCCACCTCGAAGACGTCGCGGAACGCCTCGTTGGCGTAGATCAGCCGATCCTGGGCATCGAACAGTGCTCCACCCGCAGCCAATTGACCGAGGATGTCGGCCGGCGCATGTCGGCCGGAGACCGCCGAGGTTTCGCGAGCGGGACGCTCGGAGCGGCGGCGCCTGGCCATCGAACCGAGCGCCAAACCCGCCAGGACCGTGGTGAGGACGTAGCCGATCGTCGTGTAGAGACCGACGCGCTCGGCGCGGCGCTCTTCGATCGCAACGACCAACCGGAGTGCGTTTTCGGTCACCGGACCGCGGACGGCATCGACGATCGCCGCGGCCCGCGTCGCGCGTAGCGACCGCTCGCCGCCATCGACTGCCAGATCGTTCAGGTCGCCAAGCAGTCCATCGACGCTACGCGCCAGATCGGCACCGACCCGCACAACCTCGCCACTCGGCGCCGATCCCGGCAACCCGCTCGTCGCCTGCCGCAGGGTCACCACCAAGGCGAGCGCACGATCTGCGACCACCTCCGCTTCCTGGCGGCGTTCCACCAGAGCCAGTTCCTGGGCAACGATGGCTGCCGCTCGGACGTCCCGCTCGAGTGCCGCGAGGCGCCGGATCTGGAGATCCGCCACCTGATGGGCATTTTCAGCCCCCCGCCACAGCAACGCCACAGCGATGGCCGCGGCGGCAATGACGCCACCCGCGACCAACGCGCGCAGCGACGGGCGATAAGGCGATGGGGTCGAAATTCGGAGAATCCTTTGCGGCGGACGCGTCATTGTCCTCCGGACGACGCCACTGTCAACGCGCGGTCCTTGACGTTCATGGCATGAACACCCTAGTGTTCACGCCATGAACACGAGGAACGGCGCCCCCGTGGGCGGCGGCCCAATCGAAGGCGAAATTACGCTGGGTTTGCTTCAGGCCGTCGAGAGCGACGGTCAGCGATCGCAACGATCTTTGGCCCAGGAATTGGGCATCGCGCTCGGCCTGACCAACGCCTACCTCAAGCGGTGCATCCGCAAGGGCCTCATTAAGGTGTCGGAAGCGCCGGCGAACCGTTACGCCTATTACCTCACGCCCAAAGGCTTCAGCGAAAAGGGACGCCTGACGGCGCAATACCTTTCCGATTCCTTGCGGTTCTATCGCCGGGCCCGCAGCGAGATCGAACAGTTGCTCGACACGGTGGCGACCCAGCGGCTGACGCCGATCGCCTTGGTCGGCCGTGGCGACCTTTCGGAGATTGCTCTGCTCTTCGCGTCCCACCGAGGCGTCGCCATTGCGGGAATCATTGCGTCCGAGGGCGGCCCTGAGATCATGGGCGTGCCAACCGTGACCAATGCCGCTGCGCTCAGCAACGTCGCCGCCTTCCTCGTGACGGACTCGAAGGCGCCGCAGTCGGCCTACGACGCCCTCGTCGACGGCTACGGTCGCGAGCGCGTTTTCGCCCCGCCGCTGCTCAAGATCGTGAGACGACCGTGACGGCTTGGTTTTGCGCCTACACTCAACCCAACCGGGAGCGCTGGGCGCGTTCCAATCTTTGGGAACTCGGCCTCGAGGTTTATCTTCCCGAATATCGCAAGACTCGTCGGCACGCGCGGGAGACGACGATCGTCGCGCGACCGTTGTTTCCACGTTACTTGTTCGTCAGGGCGGACTTGGAACATATCCCACTGCGCCGCATTAGGTCGACGAACGGGGTTGTCGATCTCGTCAGCATGGGCCCTCATCCCTCGGTCGTTTCCCCTCGAATCATCGCCGAGCTGCAAGAGCGCCAGGATTCGGATGGCTACATCCCGCTCGGCGGAGGTGAGTTCACGACCGGGGACGCGGTGCGAATCGTGACGACCTCGCTGTGTGACCAGATTGGAATCTTCCAGTGCGCGACCGACAATGATCGCGTGATCGTGCTGCTCCAGTTCCTGGGGCGAAACGTGCGGGTTGGATTGGATCGCGCCGACATCGTGCCGCACCGCGCCTAGCCTGGTCGGGCGGGGTCCGTCAGCCGGTGAACGGATGGCCCAGCGGACGGGCCATTGCAACCCGATACCGTAGGGCCGCAATACAGACGTAGATGGCCACGGCTCCGATGGCCCACAGCAGCGCCCACTCCGGCCAATAGCGCGCCAGGAAACTCGGGATCGCGACCAGCGCCAGGTAGACCAGCAACGACCAATGCCAGGGCATCAGCTCGAGCAAGATGTGGTGGAAATGGCAGCGGTCGGAACGGAAGGGAGAATGGCCCGCCAGTGCGCGAAACAGCATGAGCCGCAAGGTGTCGACCACGGGGATCAGGAACAGAAGAGCCGCGGTGTCGGCCCGGAAGGTCATGGGCGTCACTTCGTACACGTAGATGGCGATCAGCCCGAGAGTCATCGAAAGTCCATAGGTACCGGCGTCACCGAGAAAAAGCCGCCCGCGGACGTTGAACACGAACGTGATCGCGAGGCCAATGGAGAACACCACGAGCAGCGGAACCAGTGGCTCGGGGGCGTGTGCCATCAGAATGAGGACCCAGATGAGCGCCATGCCGATGACGAGACCGTTCTTGCCATCCGCCATGTTGACGGCGTTCTGCAGGCCGACGAGGCAGAACATCGTGAAGGTGACGCCCGCAGGGACCCCGAGGAAGAACGTGGCGCCGGGAAGACTGAAGTGCAGCACGTCGACCACGAAACCAGGCGCATACAGCATGGCGCCTGCGCCGATCGCCACCGACACGATGAGGCGACGAAGCGCCGGGATATGCCGGCGATCATCGAGATAACCGAGCAGCGTCGCCCCACCCCCGGCCAGAGCAATCGCGAGAAAGAAGCGGTCGAGCGGAGGGGTCAGAGCGCAGAGGAGTCCAAGGCCGATCACCGGCAGCATGATCGCGAGGCCCCCGACGAGCGGGGTCGCGCGAGCATGCAATTTTCGTTTGCCGTCAGGTTCGTCCATAACGCCGAGAACGCGCGCGATCGCGTCGGCCCGCCAGCAAATGGCGAGGGTCGCGGCGGCCGTCAATGCATAGACGACGTAATCCATCGGCTGTCCCCAGGTGAATTCTACGTCACTTCGGGCGACGGTGGGAGACGCTCGAGGAATGGGCGAATCGAATCCATCGTCATACCCAGGGAGTTGCCATGCTGCATGGCGAAGGCCCGGCCTGCAGCCCCCATCGCGTCGGTTATCCCGCGATCGTTCAGACAGCGCAAAAGCTGGTTAACCAAGTCCGCTTCGTCGACAAAGCGACGTGCCGCTCCACATTGTGCGAGTTCGGTCGCAATCGGCTCAAAGTTGTCCATGTGCGGGCCAAACAGCACGGCACAGCCGAGAATTGCCGGTTCGATCGGGTTCTGGCCGCCGCCGTTAAGGAGCGACTTTCCGATCAGTGTTAGCGGACAAAATCGGTACCAAAGCCCCAGTTCCCCGAAGGTATCCGCCAGATAGACTTGTGTGTCAGCCCTCGCTTCGCGGTGCTGAGAACGACGCACGATTCGCAGTCCCGAAGCGCGCAGTTCTTCCTCGATGGCTGCACCGCGATCGGGGTGGCGGGGCACGATGACCGTCAACAGATCAGGGTAAGTCCGTGCGAGCGCAACGTGCACCCGCGCGGCGAACGCCTCTTCGCCAGGATGAGTGCTGGCCGCCAACCACCGCGGCCGACCGTCGAACGCCCGTTTCCAGTGGGTGAGCTCGGTTTCGTCGACGGGCAATGGTGTCGCGGCGAACTTCAGATTCCCCGCGACCCGGACCTCAGAGCCCCCGAGTGCCCGGAGGCGTTCGCCATCACGTTCGGACTGGGCGAGGCAAAGGTCGAAGCCGGAAACGAGTTCGGCGGCCATCGCCGGCATCCGGCGCCAGCGCTCGAACGACCGCGGGGACATTCGGCCGTTGACCAAGACTCTTGGAACGTTCCGTCGTTTGGCCTCCGTCAACATCGATGGCCAAAACTCCGATTCGATCCACAGCATCAGATCCGGGCGCCAATGGTCCAGGAACCTACGCACAGCACCCGGAATATCCAGTGGGTAGAACTGGTGTCGAGCACACGGCGGAAGCCTTTTTTGAAGGAGCTCCGCCGACGTCACGGTGCCACTGGTGAAAAGAAGATTGACGGACGGATGCTCTCGGGTGATCTGCTCGGCGAATGGCAACGCCGACAGGACCTCGCCGATACTGGCCCCGTGCAACCACACAAGAGCTCCCGGCGGCCTTGGCTGTCCGGCGATCCCGAGACGCTCACACCAGCGATCCGGATGCTCCTTGCCTCGCCGAAGACGGTGACGAAGGACGAGGGGGGCAATCGGGGCTGTGAGGGTCAGGGCCAATCGATAGGCCACAACCCAGGCGGAACCACCGCTCATGCCAGGCCGAGTTCGTACTCGATCGCGCCGCAGAGCATCTGGCCCAGCATGATATGCATCTCCTGGATGCGCGCGGTCGTTCGGGAGGGAACGACCAGGATGGGATCGGCGAGGCCGACGAGATCCCCGCCACCCTTTCCGGTCAACGCAGCTGCCACGATCCCCATGGTCCGCGCCTGCTTGAGCGCCAGGGTCACGTTGGGGCTGCGCCCGGAGGTCGAAATTGCAATGGCGACATCGCCCGCCCTGCCCAACGCTTCGATTTGACGTGCAAAAAGCTGCTCGAAGCCAAGATCGTTGCCAATCGCCGTGAGCGCCGAGGTATCCGTGGTCAGGGCAATTGCTGCGAGCGCACGGCGGTTGTCGATGTAGCGAACGGTCAGTTCGGTCGCGAGGTGCTGCGCATCGGCGGCACTCCCCCCGTTGCCGAAGAACATGAGTTTGCCCCCGGCATGGAGGCATGTGACGCAGACGCTCACAAGTTTGCCGAAGGGGTTCGCCAACGGTCGGACGCCGCGCACCACTGCCTCATGTTCAGCGAGTTCTCGGTCAAAAAAGTCGCCGGTCATCGTCGCCCCGCGTCGTTGCCACCGAGGAACCGGAACCAATCTCGGGTGGCCTCCGCAATCGAGGCGGGCTCCCACACCGGGGCTTCCCGCCAGTAGTCGATATGGCGCAGCAGCTCCGCGACGCCCCGCTCGATCGGGATACGCGGCCGCCAACCGATGGCGCGCGCGATCTTCGAAATGTCGGCGAACGTCATATCGGGTTCACCCGGCCGCTTCGGAATATACGCCGCGGAACCACCGAGCAACTCGACGATACGGTTCACCGATACGGTGGCGCCGCTGCCGACGTTGAATACTTCACCGACAACGCGGCTGCTCGCCGCCGCATAAACCGCCTCCGCCACGTCGGTCACATAGGTAAAATTCCGCGTCTGCGTGCCGTCACCGACAATCGTAAACGGCTTCCCCGCCAGCTTCTGGGCGAGAAAAACGCCGAACATCGCGCCGTAGGTGCCGGACGTGCGGGATCGCGGGCCATAGACGTTGAAGAACCGTAAGGATAGGGCCGGGAGTTTGTAGACCTGGGCCCAATGCAGAACGAGCTCCTCCCCCAAACGTTTGGTGAGCGCGTAAGGGTACTGCGGTCGCATCTCCGCCGATTCCGGCGTCGGATAGGCATCGGGAATGCCATAACACGAAGACGATGCAGCGTAGACCAAGCGTCCAATGCCGGCGGAGTGTGCTGCCCGGAGAAGATTGAACGTGCCATCGACATTGGCTCGGAAATAGCCTTCGGGGTTCTGGATCGATGGCACGATGTCGGCCAACGCCGCCAAGTGGAAAACCCAAGAACCGCTCGTCAGTTCGGCTTGCCAACGCCCGCCCTGGGCAATGTCTGCCTCGACGAGGCGAATGCGATCGTGGACATGGGCGAGATTGGCCGCCCGACCCGTGCTGTGGTTGTCGATGACCACGACATCATGGCCCTTGGCCAGCAACAGGTCGACGAGATGGCTGCCGATGAAACCGCTGCCGCCTGTGACGATCGCTTTCATCGCGCCATGTTTAGGGCGAGTATCGGAGCAAGTCGAGCAGGTAAGCGCCGTACCCGCTCGGCACCAACGGCTGCGCCAGCGCCTCGAGTTGGGCGGCTGTGATGTAGCCCATCCGCCACGCGATCTCCTCCGGACATGCGATCTTCAGCCCCTGCCGAGTCTCTACGACCTCGACGAACTGTTGAGCGTGCAGCAATGCCTGATGAGTCCCGGTGTCCAACCACGCGATGCCGCGCCCTAGCACTTCGACCTTGAGTTGACCAGCGGCGAGGTATTGGGCGTTGACATCCGTTATCTCGAGTTCACCGCGCGCCGAGGGCCGCAAGGACTCGGCGATCGCCACCACGTTGTGATCGTAAAAATACAACCCCGTCACCGCGAGTCGCGACTTGGGTTTGATTGGTTTCTCTTCGATGCTTATGGCTCGACCCGATGCATCGAGCTCGACCACACCGTAGCGCTCCGGATCCCGGACCTGGTACGCGAAGACCGTGGCACCGCCAGCATCCTCGCTGACCCGTTGTAGATGGAGCCGGAGACCGTCGCCGAAATACAGGTTGTCGCCGAGAATCAGCGCCACGGGGCTCCGTCCAACAAACGACCGTCCAAGGAGAAACGCTTGGGCAATCCCAGCGGGCCTGGGTTGAGCAACATATGAAATCTCCAGGCCCCACTGCGTTCCGTCGCCCAGGAGCGCCTGAAACGCGGCTTGGTCACGAGGCGTCGTAATGAGAAGGATTTCCCTGATCCCCGCCATCATCAGGGTGGTCAACGGGTAGTAGATCATCGGCTTGTCATAGACCGGTAGCAGTTGCTTGCTCACCGCAAGCGTTGCCGGATAGAGGCGGCTACCGCTACCACCGGCCAGAATGATGCCGCGGCGCGTCATCGCCGATACCCTGCAGTGACCCCCAATCGACCGCCATCATAGCGATCCCGCGTGACGACACGGCACCACTCCTGGTTGGAGATGTACCATTCCACAGTCATGCGAAGCCCTTGTTCGAAACTTACTTTCGGTCGCCAGCCCAATTCGCGCTCCACCTTCGATGGGTCGATCGCGTAGCGCTGATCGTGTCCCGGACGGTCGGCCACATACTCGATGAGCTGTCTGTGCGGGCGGTGCGTGGATTGCGGAATCAACTCGTCGAGCATGCGGCATACCAGCTCGACGACCTGATTGTTGGTGCGTTCTGCGCGTGCGCCGACGTTGTAGGACTCTCCGGCTCGGCCGCGTTGGAGAATGGCGATTAATGCTTCGGCGTGATCCTCTACGAAGATCCAATCGCGGACGTTGGTACCCGAGCCGTAGATCGGCAGTCGCTCACCCGTCAGTGCACGACCGATGAGGACGGGGATGAGCTTTTCGGGGTACTGCCGCGGCCCATAGTTGTTGCACGTGTTGCTCACGACAACTGGCAAACCGTACGTGTGATGCCAAGCTCTTACGAGGTGATCGGATCCGGCCTTGCTGGCGGAGTAAGGCGAGCGCGGGTCGTAGGTCGAGGCTTCGGTGAACACTCCCTCCGGCCCCAAGCTGCCGAACACTTCATCCGTCGAAACGTGGTGGAAACGGAAACGATCGCGCCGCTCACCCTTCATCTGGCCCCAATAGGCGCGAGCGGCCTCAAGCAACGTGAACGTCCCAAGGACGTTCGTCTCGACTGCAGGTCGCGGTCCGTCGATGGATCGGTCGACGTGGGACTCGGCCGCCAGGTGCATGACTGAGTCGGGTTGGTGCTCATCGAAGACAGCTGCCATTGCCGCCCCGTCGACGATGTCGGCCTGAACGAAGGCGTAGCGCGGGTTCCCCTCGACCTGCGTCAGATTGACCCGATGACCGGCATAGGTCAGCTTATCGACGACGACTACGGCGACGGTCGCCGGGTCGGACAGCATCCGCCGCACGACTGCGGAACCAATGAAGCCAGCGCCGCCTGTGACCAAGACTCTCATCTGAACTGTCGCAATGGAGTACCTCAGTCAGGCCCTAGCACGTTTTCCGGGGCCAATTCGACTGGTCTTTCGCGTATCCGCGCCATACTTCTGCCTGGGTGAGGTGTATCGACCGCTCAAAGCCAAGCGCTGCGTTGGTTCACCGTAGCCGGAACGTGAGCCCCTTGGGAGAATAGCCGCCGAGGTGCGACAGGTTTGACGATTCGATCCTACGTGTTCGACAAGCGGCGGCCGATTGCGCTTGGGGCTCAAGGGCATGTTTCGGCAGAAGGGCATGTTCTCGTTGCCGGAATACTACGGCCGCTCGTTGATAACCTTCCTGACGCATGGGCCAAGTAGGCAGGCGCTGGCCGTCGCTTTTGATCGGGCTCGTGGGTCTTCTCCGCGATCGAATATGTCCGGCGCTCCCGGCAACTGCTGCCAGCCGACGCCGGCGCGGATCTGCCGGATTGAGCCGGTCATTCCACCGCGGCTTGGCATACCGCAACGGGCGCGTCACTGGACGTGCAACCGACTTGGCGCGGTGTGCAAAGACGTAGAAGATTGACAAACGTAGAACGATGACAGTCCGACCCTCCTTCTTCGAGTCAACAAGGTCCCGGCGCATCTGGTGGACTCTCTATTGTGTGCTTTGGTTGTATAGGGCGCTCTATTCGTTTGTCGCGCAGAACGTTGTCTCTGGACTTACTTCGCTCGGCGACTCCTCGCGTTACCAACTTGGATCGGAATTCGAGCTGTCTGGCGCATCGACGTGGACGCTTTCGACGGCCATTGCGGACGGCCTTGGCCTCCTGCTCAACTATGCGACCGGTGGAAGCGCAAGTTTGGCGAATTTCGTCTTCCAGACAATTGCTTTCATGGGGCTCGTAGCATTCCTGCGTCGCGTGGAACCCAGGGGACGTCTTCTGGTTTTCGGACTCTTGATGACACCGTCCTTTACAATTTGGTCTTCTGTGGCAGGCAAGGAAGCCCTCGTCGTCGGTGCACTTGGATTTTGCATAGCGTACCTGATCGAATTGTTCGAGGGGCGGGGTCGCCTGCGACTCGTGTATGTGGTCGCGATTACCACAATCGCCATTTTCAAGGTTCACTACGTACCGGCAGTCGGCCTCATTCTCGTGGGCGGATACCTGCAACGATTTGTACGGCAGCGCGCGCTGTCGGTACTGCTCGGGGCGTTCATTGCGCTCGCTCTTCTCATTGCGCTACAGGACACAGTTGGGAAGCTAGCGCTGCAGATCGTCCCGCATTTCGCCGGACAAAGCGGATCTCGCCCGGCGTTTTGGCACGATCCTAGCGATGTCTTGATCAAGGCACCGGAGGGGATGTTACAAGCGTTTGTTGGCCCGACGTGGCAGGAGACCAGTCAGGGATTTCTCCGCTTAGCCGCGTTTTGGGAGAGCATTGCGCTCATCCTCGTCATGAGCCTTGTCATGCTTCGGAGTGCGCTTCGCGCCCCGCTGTTCAGCTTCTGGATCGCAGCGTTTGGTGTTTTGCTGTTGCTGTTCGCAACCTACCCTCTGGGGATAATGAACGGGGGGTCGGCGATAAGGTATCGTACGAGCTATCTTCCTCTTCTATTTTTCTTGACAGTTGTGTTCATGCGCCTCAACTGGAGGCCGTCGACACGTCGCGAAAACGTCGGCGAGTTCCTGAGCTCGAGACTTGCGTCGACGCAGAGTTCGCAAAAATGAGATAGTGGACGCTGGCAAACTCGGGAAAAAGAGTTGCCAGGCGGTCAAGTCCCTCGATCATCGAATCCGGAAACTGCGTCATCATCGCGTTGGGAAAGGGCTTGAGCAAGACTCCCCCTTGGTGATGACACGCAAGCCCCGCGGTTTCTGCCATCGTCAATAGTGCATCCAAGTCGATTGTACGAGCGCGCAGCAACTTGTCCCGCTCACTCGGCTCGCTGACATTCCGGATAAGACCCATTTCGACCGCGAGAAGGCGGTGCAAGGATTGAGGATTCGCTACCGTAACGTGCAGTTTCCCATGTGGCGCAAGTTGTGTTCGAATTCGCTTCAAGAATTCCGCTGGTTCTTCCAAATTGGCGAGAAGCGCGGTCGCGACGACATGGTCGTAACAACGATCGGTCTCGTAACCTTCTGCGTCACCGAGAACGATCCGCCGAACCGATAGGCCTTTCGATTTGAGAGTGTCCAGGTACTGGGACGAACGATCCAAGCAATCCACGATGGCACCCGCGTTGAGGAGTCGCTCAGTCATCAATCCCGTTGCACAGCCGTATTCGAGCACCTGATCTCCTGGTCGGATCCAAGGAGTCACTCGCCGCGCCACCAGGATCGCGTACCAACGGTCAAAGTCCGTCTCAGGGTCGTAGACCCCTGCGTAATCGAAACCGCTGTTCATCGGTCCATGCTACCCTGCCGCGACGACGCCTCGGAAACAGCTTCGGAAGCTCGATACCCGGACCGTAGGGAGCGAATGCGCAGCGGAAGAGTCGAGTTTCTTGCCGGCAACGGCTTCCTGCTGGTGATCTTGTTCCTTGGGTTGTCGGGAATGGTGGCCTATGGCTTCGCGTTCACGGCAGGTGGCGGCGACAGTGAGAGATACCTGATCGTTGCCAAGAACATCTACCTCCACAACTGCGTTTCCGTCTCGGACCCTAGCACAGGCGAATGCGTACCCCACTGGGGCGGCAATCAGTTCCCGGGCTACCCCCTGGTTCTGGCCGCGATTCTCGCCATCGCCGGCGGCGACCTCTCCACAAACACCCATGACTTTGCGCAAGCAATGGTCGTGGTTCAAGCGACCGCACTGGTCGGAACGGCGATACTCGTGGGCTCCGCGATCTCCAGGGTCACGGCCAATCCCGCTGCAGGCAAAGCGGCTACGCTCATCGTCGCATTGTCCCCGTTACACATCGCGTGGCCCCGCTTCATCCTAACCGAAGCCATTTCGATCGCCCTCACTGCTTGGGTCTTGGCCGAACTGATTCATGCGATCAGGGATGGTCGCTGGCATCTAGTTCGCGTTGGAATCGTTCTCGCCGCAGCATTTTTTGTGCGCTATGACGCCGTGGCCCTGACGATCTGCGTCGCCTTGGCGGTTTTCATAGGAGTCCCGATCAGGCGGGCCCTTTTGCGTGGCGCAGTCGTCGCGCTCGTGTTCTCGTTGCCGATCGCGGTTTGGACGGCCCGCAACGTGATGGTCGGGCTCAGCGTGATGCCGATGCCAGACTATGGTGCTGGAACACACAAAGCTGGGGGGTATTACGGCTGGCTGGCAACCTGGACTTACGACCTTTACGACGGCGCTGCGGCGGCATACCCGGTAGCGAATCGCCGCTATTCGGAGATCGTGGTCCCGACAACCATCTTTCGTTCGCCCGATGAGCAGCTGCTGACGTCCGACTTGCTGCGTCGACTTGGAGATCACGATGGCGCCCCGTTCCCCGATGAATTGGACGCCGCTTTTGCTGAACTCGCGACGGCTCGAAGGTCAGCTGCGCCTTTCTTTCACTTTGTCATGTTGCCGTTGAAGCGGACGCTCTCGATGTGGCTCTCCCCCGGTGCAAGCATCGGGTGGAATGCGGAAGTCGGCCCGGACGTGAGACGTCAGCTTGCCGAAGCCACATGGATTGGCAAAGCGGAGGTTGTCCTTTCGTCGCCTCTCAGCTTCGCCATCAAGGGTGGACTCACCGTCTACCGATTGGTCGTTCTTGTTTTGCTCGTAGCGGTGCTTCTCGGAAAACTCGGTAGTCCGCCGTTACGTCAACTCGCTTCGATCGCCCTCGCCTTTGCAATCGTCAGGACGATGCTAGTGACTGTCTTGGGGCATGACGACCCACGACTGTCACTGCCGCCTTACGTCTTCTTCCAGGTTATTGTGGCTGCCGCCCTTGGCGAGCTCTGGTACCAACGACGTCGGCAGACCACGATCAACGCCGCAACATCGCTCGATCGCAGGCTATGAACCCTGTCCTTGACTATTCCCATGACTACGACCCGGACGCGGATTTCGACCGTTGGTTCACGAAATTCACGGCCGATCGAATTCGGCGTTGGCTACGGCCGCCGGACCGCGTGCTCGAGATGGGTGCGGCGACCGGCCTGATGACCGCGATGATCGCGCCCCTGGTCAACTCGATCACCAGCGTGGAGCGGTCACCGGCCTACGTCGACAAGCTGCGTAGCCGGGGGTTGAGCAACGTCGCCGTTCACCAGGGCGATGCTGAGAATTTCTCGAGTGACGCTACGTTCAATCACGTCGTAGCTACGAGTCTGTTCGGCAATCTCTCCGATCAGCGACGCTTCCTCCGAAACATGAGGCCGCTACTTTCAGGAGGCGGCCTAGTTCACGTCACTGTCAACAATCCCCGTTCCCTTCACCGACTGTTGGCGGTCGAAATGGGTCTAATCGCAAGCTTTCACGATCTCAGCGCCGCGAACGTTCGCCATGGCACGAGACCATTCGACCGCGAAGAAGTCGAGCGCATTGCCGCCTCTGCCGGATTTCAGGTCGTCCATCGGGAAGGGATATTGCTTAAGCCCCTGCCGAACGATGCGATGGCGCGCCTTACCGACCAACTGATCGAAGCGCTCGATCGAATCGCTCACCACCTCGATGAATACGCGGCGATCCAGTACTTTGTGCTCGCCCGAGCGAATGCCGAGGGACCTCCGGAACGATCATCCCCGATGTGTGACCGAAGATGACGCGGGACCCGCGTTTCGACGTGCTTTTCGAACCGATTCGAATTGGCCCGGTTACGGCCAAGAACCGCTTCTATCAGGTTCCCCATTGCAACGGCATGGGCTCCGCTCGAGCCAACGCTCTTGTCCGCTTGCGCGAGATCAAAGCCGAGGGTGGATGGGGAGTCGTATGCACCGAAGAAACGTCTATCGAGCCCGACGTCGACATCTCTCCTTCCGTTGGACTCCAGCTCTGGGACGATGGTGACCTGCCGCTCGCCGCCGCTATCGCGGCCGGCATCCATCGCCATGGCGCACTCGCGGGAGTCGAACTGATGCACTATGGGCCGGTGGCCGCGAATCGGGACTCACGCGGTATCACGATGGGGCCAAGTTGCCTGCCGTTCCCAAGTCGCCTCGACCCGATCCAGCCACGGGCCATCGACCGAGCCGACCTACGGGCCATTCGGGAGAGCCACCGCCGTGCGGCAAAGCTCGCTCAGCGCGCCGGCTTTGACATCATCTACGTCGCCGCCGTGCATGATGCCACGCTTCCGATGCACTTCTTGTCCCGGCGCCACAACGATCGATCGGACGAGTACGGCGGCCCCTTGGAAAATCGAGTCCGGCTGCTAAGAGAGTTGATCGAAGACACAAAAGATGCGGTCGGTGACCGCAGCGCCGTCGCTGTTCGCCTCGCCGTCGACGAACTACTCGGCCCATCCGGAATTTCCTGCGACGGAGAGGGCCGCGATATCGTTGCGATGCTCGCGGAGCTACCGGATCTATGGGACGTCAATCTGAGCAACTGGGCCAACGATTCCCAATCGTCACGGTTCGCGGACGAGGGGTTTCAAGAGCCCTACGTGCGCTTCGTGAAAAGCCTGACGTCCAAACCCGTGGTCGGCGTCGGCTTGTTCACGTCGCCAGACGCCATGGTATCGCAGATAAGACGGGGCGTGCTCGACTTGATCGGGGCCGCCCGGCCCTCCATCGCCGACCCGTTTCTACCCAGGAAGATCGCCGAGGGCCGCCTCGACGACATCCGTGAGTGCATTGGGTGCAACATCTGCGTTGCTGCTCACCGAAGCAGCGTCTCGTTGCGTTGCACGCAGAACCCTACGGCCGGTGAAGAATGGCGACGCGATTGGCACCCGGAGATCATTCGCCGAGATTCGAAAGGGACGGTCCTGATCGTCGGAGGTGGACCGACGGGGCTCGAGTGTGCCCTAACGTTGGGCCGACGCGGCTTCGACGTGACGCTGGCTGAGGCTTCCGACGAGGTGGGCGGTCGCGTAACGCGTGAGGCGCGGCTTCCAGGCCTCGCTCGCTGGAGTCGGGTTCGGGACTATCGGTTGTCCCAGATTCGGCAACAACCGAATGTTGCGGTCTACCCTTCGAGTACCATTGACGCCGACTACGTCCTGGAGGCCGCACCAGAGCGGGTGGTGATCGCAACTGGCGCGCGGTGGCGACGGGACGGGCTAGGACGTTCCTTGCGAGTCGCCCCGCCGGTTAGCCCCGGCGCCCGCATTCTCACTCCCGATGACATCTTTTCTGGCGCAATCGTGACCAGTCCGGTCGTCATCTATGACGACGACCATTACTATTTAGGGGGGGTGCTGGCCGAGAAATTCCGCTCCGAGGGTCATGTCACAATCTTGGTGACCCCGGAAGCGGCTCCGTCTGCGTGGACAGCATGGACATTGGAATTGGGAGCGATCGAGCGACGACTGAAGTTCCTCGGGATCATCATCCATCGCCGCCACCAGTTGAGCTCGATCGCAGACGACTCGGTCCGGGTGACGGATCTAACGACGGCTCGTGAGTTTGCCCTTCAGGCCGCAACCACCGTCCTGGTGACAGCGCGGGTTCCGCGGGTAGAACTCTATGCCACCCTCGACGCCATTCCGGAAGAGAATCGTCCGTTCAAATCGATCACCCGCGCTGGCGATTGCAACGCGCCTGGGACGATTGCCGCGGCGGTCTACGCCGGCCATCGAGTCGCCCGAGAGTTAGCTACAGCGCCGTACCCGGCTCTTCGAGAGCGCATCCGCCTCGAGCGATAGGAGCGAACTCACAGTACACGCTCGATAACCGCCTCGGGTCGACGATTGATGTCATCGTAGATGCGCCAGATGTATTCGCCGATGAGCGCGAGAAGCGCGAGTTGCATTCCACCGACAAATGCGATGAGCGCCACGATCGTCGCAAAACCTGGCACCTCCCGGTCGCCGACGACAGCGGCCATGACCATGAAGAGGGCGTAAACGAACGCCAACACTGCGACGAAAAGGCTGATGCCCCCCAATAGCCGGATCGGAGCCGGCGAGAACACGACCAACGAATCGATAAACAAGATCAACCGCTTCGCGAAAGACCACCGTGACCGCCCGATCTCGCGCGCTGGCCGATCGTAACGGATCACCACCGGTTCATAGCCCAACCAGTAGGCCAGCATATTTCCATTGACGTTTTTTCCTGTGTCGCGGAGCTCGACGGCGAGCGACCTGTCTAGCAGGGCTAGGTCAAAGCCCCGTCTTGGGTAGTGCGGAAACACCATGCGACGGACAAACCAGTAGAACGTCCCGGCAAAGAGGCGTGTCATTGCCGGATCGTCACGCCTGTTTCGTGCGCAAATCACGAATTTCGCGCCATCGAGCCAGTGTCGCACCATGGGAACGATCAGTTCGATGGGATCCTGCAAATCGGCACTTACCGCGATATAGGCGTCGCCGGTCATGTACTTCAAGCCTGCTTTCAGCGCTGCGATCACGCCGAAGTTCCGGCTCAGCTTGATAACGACTGTGGCTGGCCGCTCCGACTTGATGCGACCCAATACATCGAGCGACTGATCTTTCGAGCCGTCGTCGACGAAGATCAGCTCAAGTTCGACGCCAATCTCTCCGAGCGTCTTCTCGGCGTCCCGCAAACGGCGAGCCAGTTCCTCAAGTGTCGGAGCGTTGAAATAGACGGGGACAAGGACCGTCAGTTTTCTCGTCGATCGCGACACAGGACCTCCGAATTATTCTCGCTTGTCATTCGAACACAGCCCCTGCCTTGTTCGACAGGGGCCAGCACCAGCGGTCACAGCCGCTGCCAGCTCACGACGTTGACCAAACTGGGCTCCCCCAGAACGGACCTTTTGAAACGAGCCAAGCCGCTGGCGTCAGCGCCGATGTGAAGCGGTACCGTCCCCAAATCGAGGTGACGAATACCGGTGCGATGGGCACGAACAAAGAGACAATAGGCCAGCAGATTCATCGGGGAGGCGGCGCGCCGCTCAGGTCGATCCCCCCAATACACCACGAGCTCTCGTTGAGGAGCGACACGGTACGTCAAGGCGGCAGCCGAGGGCGTGCCATCTTGCAGCAAAAGAAACGAGCGAACACGATCTGGGAAGCGCGCTTGCATTGCCAACACATAGTCCTCGGAAAGCGTGAGCTCGCGGTCGAGCACCTCGCGATTCTCAACCAAGATCGAATAGGCGAGCTGACGGTCTTCGTCAGTCCGTGCCTCCGCGAGCCGATAATCCTTCGACATTCCACGCAAAAGATGGCGACGCGCCGCCGAACGAAGGCGCCCAACGTAATCCTCGGGCGTCGAGAAGCGGCAAATGTCCAAATGAAAACTAAGGGTCGCCGAGACGACGCGATACCCCGCATTGAGCAGGCTCGCCTGCACCGCTGGTTCGTTGGGCGAATAGGCAGCAGGCTTGCCTCGGACTACGATTTCGCGAACCCCCCGTTCGTGGAGACGGTTCGTCAAAGCCACTACCATTTCTGAAACGACGATTGGATCTTCGCGTTCGCGAACGAAGTCGAAGCCCCCGTAGGGCGCGCTGAATCCCGACGTGAACGTGCCTTCGGCTATGACCCCCGACAACGTCCCGACCGCCCGATCCTCCGCTCCGAACTGCATGGAGCAATACTCCAGGCCCGGACGCCGGTTAACTTCAAAGAACGGTAGGCTATTGAAGAAATTCATGTGCCGCATCGATGGCCGGACGTTTTGGGACGTTGATGGCACCCGAACTTCCTCGCCCGTCTGACGAAAACAAGGGGTGGCTATGAGTTGCCCTCGACCTTCGGGCAGTCTGCGAATCAATTGAGGCTACGAATAGCTAGCGCTAGATTGGGGGTCAACCAAAATGGGCCTATTGGTGCCCAGGAGGTAACCATTGTGAACCGTGACGTCAATTGACGCCGCAAGGTAGCCCTGCCTCGCCCTCGACCCTGGTCTTTGTTCCGACTTTCAACGACCGAGAGCAATTGGCCAAGATTTGCGACTCCATCGCCTCGCTTCCGGGCGTCAATCGCGTACTTATCGTTGACGATGGTTCCGTGCCTCCGGTCACTCGGGAAGGCCTTCCGGTCGGCGTGCGTCTTGTGCGCCTGCCGTCCAACTATGGGATCGGGCTTTGCAACCATGTCGCTATCGACTATTTCCTTTCGGGACGCGCAGACGTTCTTGTTCGGATCGATGCCGATGGCCAGCACCCCACTCACGAGATTCCACGCTTGGCCGAGGCGGTCAGAGGAGACGAGTGCGATCTCGCCATCGGTGTTCGGACGAATGCCGGCGCGGCGACAGGAATCCGTTCGCTCGCCGCCAGAGCTGTGCGGGCCTACATCCGCTTGATTGCCCGACTTCTGACCGACGGCAGGGTCCCAGGGGATATCAACAGTGGGTTCTACGCGATGAACCGATCGGCCGCCGCCACGTTCGCCGAATGGCCCCTGGAGCGCTATCCGGAGCCGGAAATGATGATCATCGCGAGCCTCCGAAAGTTGCGCATTCTCGGCGTACCGATCGAACAGGGTGAGCGGCTGCACGGCCGTTCGACCATCACCGTCGGTCGGGCGTTTCAGTTGCTGCTGCGCTTCAATGCGCTTGCCATAAATTTGCTGATCGACAGGTTGCGTTAGCGTGAAAATCTTCGTGACGATTCTCCTTGCCGCTGGTTTGCTATACTTAGTCCGACGGCGGCTCCTGCATATCGACCTCTCGTTCTTCCTATTGCTGGCGATACTTCTATTGAGCGTGGCGAGCTTGAGCCAATCGTTCATTCTGCTAGCGGCTAGTGTGCTCGAAATCGTGTACGAACCCCTGGCCATCGTTCTACTGGCGCTTTTTGTGCTCCTGTGTTTGGTAACTCTGCTTTCGGTGTACATGAGTCGAGCTGAACAAAGAGATCTCGCCTTGGTACGGCGAGTAGCTGCCCTGGAGTTAGCGGCTCAGGATCGCGACGAATCGCGGTCCTTGTCCCAGTAAGCAGCTTGACAAAGAACGTTCGAGCATTCTTGACGCGTCGACCCTTGGCCGTCGCAATTGCGATTGCCGTAGGCGCACGAATTTTCGTTGCGCTGGCCACAATGCTGTGGCCCGTGCCCAACGAGTTGGGCCAGCCGATCTCGCCACTGCACGCGAATTCGGCCATCGATTTCACGTTCTACCAAGGTTCTCGCGACTATTACGTTGGACTAGCCAGAGAACTATTGGCGATCGCGGAGGCACCTGGTGCTCCAACCACGGAATCCGCCCAACTCGGTTTTGTCTCTGCCCCCGTGATTCCCGCCTTGCTGTTCGTATTCGGCTACGACAAGGGCAATACCCTGCCGCTTTCCAGTCTCTATGTTCTTGCGAGCTGCGCCCTCGTGTCTGGTTGGCTTTGGTGGCTGCATCATCGAGGACTCTCGTTCATATGGCTCTGTTTGTTTTCGCTCCTGCCTACGCCTTTCTGGTTCATGCTGAACGTCAGTTCGGATTTGCCCTTTGCATGTGCGCTCGCTGTGGTTTTCTTCTTGCTGTGCCCCGCAAAAGGCGTTCCAAGGATGTGGGGAGGGTTGCTCGCCGCGATCGTCGCGAGCCTCATCCGTCCAAACGGACTCGTGCTGCTCCTTTTTGTTCTGCTTTTTTGGCTGCAGCGCTCCAGACTGAGAACGGGGCAAGACATAGCTGCAGCGATGATCGCGACGACCCTGGGCATCGCGCTATTCTTGTTTTATCAAGACTACGGCTCAGACTTCTTGGCTTCGCAGACTGACCTCGCATATTTCGGCATTCTGCCCGGCGGCTATGCAGCCGGGCTTTTCCCCGGCCTGCCCGATTTCGTCAATTTTCCCCTTTCTTGGGGCGCGTTCGCTGGAGCCAAACTGCTTTACCTCGTGGGTCTGAGGCCGAGTTGGGCAAACCCCGATTTCTCCGCTGTCGCCCTACGCGCGTTGCCCGGATTCATCATGTTGCCCGGCTTGGTTTACGCCATCATCGCCGGCGACAAGCACATCCGTGTTTTGCTCGGTCTGTACCTTATCCCTTTCCTAATTGGCGTGAGTCAGGAACGCTATCTGCTCGCGGTTCAACCCATCCTTTTCTACTTTGCAGTACGGGCTGTCCGAGACTTGGTATGCGGTCGCAAGCGCCGCCTGATACGACCAAACTCTTAACGCGAAAAATGCCCGCGCCAACGCGGTGACTCAGTTCAGGGAAAGGACCTCCAACCAGGTATCCAATCCCGTACGGTCAGGCTCTTGCTGCAATCGCTCGGCTGCCGCGGCGCCGAGTCTTAAGCGCAAGTCGGATGCGCGTAAGCAGCGTTCCATCGTTTGGGCAAGCGCGAATACGTCCTCCGACGCGACGACCAGGCCCGTGACATCATTTTTGACGAATTCCAACGCACCTTCGCACGTCGAAGTCACGATCACTGGTAGTCCGTGGGCCATCGCTTCAAGGAGGACGTTGGGCGTGCCCTCGTAGCGCGACGGAAGAACGAACAATGCCGCCCCCCGGTAGTATTCCCGAGGGTTCGCTACGCGGCCGACCCAGCGAACCCGGCCCTCAATACCAAGACGAGCTGCCAAGGCTTCCAGCTCTCCAGCGAGCTCACCCTCACCGACGACAGCCAACTTCCAAGAGTGCAACTCCGCAGGGAGGATGGCCCAGGCACGCAACAGGACATCGAAGCCTTTTTGTCTCACGAGGCGACCAATCGCCAGCACGAAGCCGGGATCTGCGCGGCGGTCACCAAGGACCTCCACTATTGGGAGAGGATTTCGGACGAATCTCAGCCGGTGATTGGCGACATATGGCCTCATCCTGTCGATGGCCGTTCTGCTATTGGCTGTTACGATCGCCGCGAATGGATAGGAAACTCGCCTGAGTACCCGCCACATCCTCCCGATCGGTTGACGGGCTGGATCATTGCGCTCCGAAACGACAACTCTATTTCCCATCCCCACAGACGCAATGAGCGTGAGCACGTTCATGGCCGTGAGGAAAGACAGCACGCGGCGGCTCCCCGCCGACCTTAGAGCCGCTCTCAGCGACCGCAGTCGCGCAATGTTGGCGACTGCTGCCGCAATTGGGCCACTGGAAGGGGCAAGACCGCCGATCGAGAACCTCGTGACCGACGATGGCAGCGTGAAAAAGTCCGACTGCGGCTCGCTCAGCGTGACGACGCAAACGCGCCAGCCTTCTGCTGTTAGACCGCCGACGAGCAGACTGAAGACCCGCTGAGCCCCGCCCGCACTCAGGTCGGAGATGACCATCGTCAGATCGTGGCCCTCGGGCGAGGGCGTCACCGGCGAACTTGTGTTTCAGTTTGGTAGGCGACCTCGCTGCCTGGGCCCATTTTTTCGAAGAGCCACCACGTTGTGTTATCCATGGCCGCAGCCCGGCGCCAAAAGAAGCCGTAGTCGACCAGCCGGAGGTCGGGGAAGTTGTCCAGCCAGAAGGCTCCAAAATCTTGCTTGAACAAGAGATCGTTGTGCCCGCGATACTCGATCGATATCGGCTTGTCCGAGAAGTACTCGTTGCAAAGCACGTAGCGACGTGAGACGCGATAGATCTCCTGGCATGCGCGCGGCAACTCGTCGGGCGGCACGTGAATCAAAACCGTGGACGTAAAGACCAGGTCCATCGACCTCGTGTCAAATGGAAGATCTGCGGCCGATCCATCTCGTACGTGATCCAGCGGGACCACATTGTCATCGACAAGGCGTTGGCGGGCGATCGCATTCGGTTCAACCGCGAACAGGTTGGCGGGGCACAGAAGTTTGATGGCCCGCAAATTGAGCCCGATATTCGCCCCTACTTCGAGGATCGAGCGAGGCATTGCGCCGGCAAGCGCTCGAAACGCTTGTGCCCAAGCGAACGTCTTCGCCTGAACGACCTCGGGTGCGACCTCGTTCCGCGCGATATAGGCACTGCCAAAGGCACCACGCCACGTTTCAATCTGCTTGCTCATGCCGAGCCTAGTCGCCTTCTTCCGTTCGGGTCGGGAGTGCGCGGACCATAGCCTATTCTCCGCATTGGCGCAGGCCCTCGAACAGAACCTTCCGTTGCCGGCCAATGGGCCGACCGCGAGGTGTATCCGTTGGGTCGCGCGCCCAAGACTTCCGCGGCGTTCACCGAGCCCCATCCACTCGGTTACGCCGATCCACCCGAACGATCACGCCCAGCAGTTTGGCGCGCCCCACCAGCTCACCAGCCCGGATGCCCAAGTCCGCGAATTCCCGTCGATCTTGACGCGGAAGGGCCAGTCCCTTATCGGTCTACGAGAAACGCGGCGCCCGTCAGGTCACCCGAATGGCGGAGCTTGATTGCGTTGGCCGCAGATTGGCCTTCAGAAAAACAGACAGAGATCATCGTGATCCAGTCGCTTGATGGGATGTCCATCCTTGTCACCGGCGCGACAGGCTCGTTCGGACGTTCGTTTGTCCGAACGTTGACCCGACAGCATGCACCGGCACGTATTGCCGTGTTTTCGCGTGATGAAGCCAAGCAGTACGAGATGCAGCAGGATCCGGAGCTTCGCGACGACCGCCGGATCCGATATTTCATCGGCGACGTTCGAGATGCGGAGCGCCTGGAGCTGGCGATGCGGGAAGTCGATCTGGTTGTTCATGCTGCGGCACTCAAACAAGTACCAACCGCCGAATACAACCCTTTCGAGTGTATTCATACGAACGTCTTCGGTGCCGAGAACGTCGTACGAGCCGCGATCAGGAACCGGGTCCAGAGGGTGCTTGCCCTATCGACTGACAAGGCGGCCAATCCGATCAATCTCTACGGCGCCAGCAAACTTGCTTCCGACAAGATATTCATTGCGGCCAACAATCTGAGTGGTCGGGTTGGAACCAGGTTTTCCGTCGTACGGTACGGAAATGTCATAGGTTCACGCGGTAGCGTCATTCCGTTCTTCCGTCAGTTGATCGCTCGGGGCACCGATCACCTCCCTATCACCGATCCGCGCATGACTCGATTTTGGCTCACCTTGCAACAAGGCGTTGACTTTGTCGTACGCTGTGTTCGCGAAATGCAAGGTGGTGAGATTTTCGTCCCCAAAATCCCAAGCATGAAGGTGATCGACGTTGCCCGGGCGATCGCGCCATCGTTACCTCTCAAGACCATCGGGATTCGTCCCGGCGAGAAGTTGCACGAAGTGATGATCACCGAGGACGATAGTCGTTACACCTACGATATGGGGGATCGCTTCGTCATCGAGCCGGCGTTTGCGCTTTGGTCACGGGACCGCGTTGCCCCGGCCAGCGCCAAACTGGTTGCTCCCGAATTCTGCTACTCTAGTGAGACCAATGATCAATGGCTGACCAACCAACAGCTGCTGTCAATCCTCGACACCGGTTCGTAGCGGCTCCATCAAGTTGAGACCAACACTCCTAGTCACCGGGTCCAGCGGGCTGTTGGGCCGGGCTATTGCGGAAGACTTGGAAACATACTTCGTCTGCCGGCATGCAGCCAGCAGTGCCCCGGCCTCCGGTGAATCGTACCTCGCCGTCGACCTGACGGAAAAAGGTTCGGTCAACGATCTCGTGAAGCGCTGTCGGCCCGATGTCATCCTTCATTTGGCCGCATTGGCCGATGTCGATGCTTGCGAGGCAGATCCTACTCGCGCCTACCGACTAAACGTCGACGCTACACGAAACCTCGTATCGGCCGCCGGTGACGCCAAAATCATCTATGTGTCGAGCGACCACGTCTATGACGGTGCCGGTGCCAATCGAGAGGCCGATGTCCGACCGACGAACGTGTATGCGTTGACCAAGCTTTGGGGAGAAGACATCGCGCTGTCAGCCAACGCCGCTGCCCTACGACTCAATTTTTTTTGTTTGGGTACGGAAAAGAAGGAGGGGTTTGCGGGATGGCTCACTCGATCGTTTCGGTCGAAACAGCCTCTGCGCCTTTTCGGTGATGTCTTCTTCAACCCGATCTATGCGGGCTTCTTGCCGGGGATTCTGGCAAGAGTCGTCGAGCGGTGGCAGCGGGGGACGTTCAACGTGGGCTATCACGGCCCGGGGGTGAGTAAGGCGGAATTCGCCATGAGACTTGCCGCGCGCCTTGGCCTTTCGACCGAGACTTGCGTGGTTGCCAGCGTTGGCGACGCCCAGCTCAAGACCTACAGACCTCGCGGCATGGCGATGAACGTAGAGTTCTTCGAGCACGCTTTCGGGATGCGCCTTCCGACCTTGGACCGTTGCCTCGACTCGTTCTGCGATGATTGGCGTGCCTGGAACGACTCCGACCTGCTTAGGCTGTCTGACGATCCGCGATGACCGGTCAATCGAGTTCGAAAAATGAAGCCCTCGGATCGCAGATGCACGCGCTCGCGCGGCGCCTCTTTCCAATCTGCCGCTCGATCACGGGAGATGGTGTGCGGCAAACACTCTCTATCCTAAGGGAACACCTCCCGACGCTGGAGATTACCGAGGTCCCGAGTGGGACGAAGGTCTTCGACTGGACGATTCCCGACGAGTGGAATCTCAGGGAGGCTTGGATCTCCGGGCCGGACGGCCGAAAGATTGTCGACACCGCAACCAACAACCTCCATGTCGTTAGCTACTCGGTTCCCGTTCGCCGCCGCCTCTCCCTCGACGAACTTCAGCGACACTTGCACTCCAAGCCCGAGTTGCCAGACGCAATTCCATACGTCACCTCGTACTATTCGCGGAATTGGGGGTTTTGCCTTTCCCAACGGCAGCGCGATGCCCTCCTGCCCGGCGACTACGAGGTCTGTATAGACGCCTCGCTTACAAGCGGCAGCCTGACCTACGGCGAATTCAGGCTCCCAGGCACTCGAGACAAAGAGATTCTTTTGTCGACCTACGTTTGCCACCCGTCGATGGCAAACAACGAGCTTTCGGGGCCCATTGTCGCGACGTTTATCGCGAAATGGTTGATGTCGCTTCAGCGCCGGGGTTTCGGATACCGGCTCGTTTTTGTGCCGGAGACGATAGGCACACTCGCGTTCTTGAGCCGGAGCCTTGACGAACTGAAGAGACAGGTCGCAGCAGGCTTCGTCCTCACCTGTATTGGCGATGAGCGGGCATATTCGTATTTGGCTTCGCGACGAGGCAATACGCTCGCTGACCGCGCCGCCCGCCACTCCCTGAAACATTTGGTCGGTAGCTTTAACACCTATGACTACCTCGATCGAGCCAGCGATGAGCGACAATACGGCTTCCCGACCGTCGACCTTCCGGTCTGCTCATTGATGCGCTCGAAGTACGGCACCTATCCCGAGTACCACACCTCACTCGACAACCTCGATCTGGTCACCCCTCTTGGACTCGAAGGCGGTTTTCGGATCGTTAAGCACGCGATCGAGTGCCTCGAGGCAAATCAAACCTATCGCGCCACCACCGTCGGAGAGCCGCAGCTCGGGCGCTACGGGCTATATCCGAGTCTTGGCGGTGCACAGGCAAGCGAACAAGTCCGCGTGATGCTCAATCTGCTGGCCTATTCGGACGGCGAGATCGACCTCTTGGCGATCGCCGATTTGATTGCGCGGCCCCTGCCGAGTCTCCTCCCCGCTGTGCGAAAACTCGTTTCCGCTGGTTTGTTGGCACCCAGCGATGGCCATACGGAAAGATGAGAAGCCGCGAGTTCTCACCACCGACGAGACATAGGACGCTCGATGCCACTACGGTCGGTCGGACTCTCGCGACTGATGTTGTCAGCTACCAGAGGCTCGGCTTTGGTTCGACGGCTCGACCTCCCCCTTGGCCTATTCCCGAAGACGACTTCCTAGGTTTTTGCGGCACGGTCTACCAAGCCTTCAAGGAGGCTGTTGACGGTCTCGCGGGCAGCGACCAAGACTTGTTCTTGGCTGATGTGCGCATACTGGATGTCTTAATCCAGATCGGCCACTCGTCGGCGACCGCCCGCAAGGCCGAAGAATACGGCCTCACCTTAGACGTCGGGCCGCACGCGGCCACCTACTATCGGCCTGATTGGGGGCATCTCGCGATTCAACATCGGGTGGCGCTCGCCCGCGGATCGTCGATACGTTCTCGCGTCCGCAGGATCAAGCGGCGCATTGGCGCCAACCCAGGAGTCCCCCTGCTTCGCAGACTCATTGGCCAGACTGGACCAACCGCGCTAGTGGTCGGGCACCTTTCTCCAATGCTAGAAGCTTACTCAGTTCGACAAGGCTGGTTCGTTGATAATTTGGATTTTGCCACCCTTTGGATGGACCACGACGATCGGCCGTTGCCGCCGTCGCTGCTCGACGCAATCGATACTTGCGCCGCCAAGATCGTCCGTGCCTGTGGCGACCTGGGCGGAGAGATATCGATCGACGACCTCAAATACGCCTGGATCAAGCGCCTGCAAACCCTTGCTGGATTGACCGCCGGTATCCAAGAAACCGTTCGCCCGGCTGGAGTTCTCTTGGGAGCCGGAGCCCCACCCTTCTATCGTGTCTTGGCACTAGCGAACAAGCGAAGGGGTGTTCCTGTAATTGGTACACAGCATGGCCACAACGCAGGCCACATCGTCAACGACATCATCTGTTACAACGACTACGCAGTCTGCACCGAGTATCTGTGTGAATCGACAGCTGCGATGCACTCGGCGATTGATCGCGCCGAAATCGCCGTGGTGCCCAAGGTTCGCGAGATCACTTTCTCGGTGATCCCCAATCGATGGAATAATTTGCGTTCTCGCTCTGCGACGACGAGGAAGAAGACCACGGGCAAAACCGCGATGATTGTTGGCTACAACCACTCGTTTCGACGGGCCCCGACAGATGTGGCTCTGTTCTTCAGTCCACGCCTCGATGTGGAATTGAGAATGGCGAAGGTTCTTATGTCTAACGGTTACGACGTCATCTACAAGGCTCACCCCGAGGCACCAAACGAGGTTGATGCCATCATGAGATCCTCATGCCAGCGCGTGGTTCGGCAGCCATTCATTCACATCATCGATGAAAGTGACCTGCTGATCTTCAGCTATGTTTCGACAACCACTTTCGGTGAGGCCCTCATGACCGAAACGCCAATCGTGGTGCTCGAAATAGAAGGGCAATGCTGGAATGCATCGGAGCGCGTATCCCTCGATTCGCGTTGCGCATGGGTCAAAGCGAGATTGACCAATGGACTTGAAATCGTGTTCGACCCAGCCGATCTGGCGAACGCAGCTATGGAAGCCCCGATGCGTCGTTCAGACGAATATGCCCGGCGCTACTTGATACCAGCGGGGGACATCCGATGAGACCGAGGGATGCCGCGCGGATTCTGATACTGACGGAATCAAAGAGCTAACCAAGACATGCTGCCAGTCCCCGGCCTCGAGGTTTTTCGCGGCTCTTCAGAAGGCGACGATTGGAGCTTGCTTGTAACGAGTTCTCTCCAGGGAACGGTGTTCCAAGATGGCCGGCTTCTTAAGTATCACGATCTCGTATCCGACATATGGTTCGTCGCCCGAAATGGTGAGATCAAGGCCGGTGTGGCGGTACTGCGTCGAGCGGGGAATGTGCTGCCGGGAATGCCGTTCGCCTACTACCAGGGCGTGATGTTTAGTCCCGATGTTGACGGGCTACCGATTCCCCGCAAATCGTTTTGGCTATTGACCCTGACCAACCTGTTGCTCGAAACGCTGACCCGTGAATATGGCCAACTGCACTTTGGCCTTCACCATTCGATTACGGATATCAGGGGCTTCGATTGGTTCAACTACGGGAGACCAGGCCAACGCCGGTGTACCATCACGCCTCGCTATACGGCCCTACTCGATTGCTCAGAGTTGCGCAGCGTAGAGGCGGTTCTCAAAGCTGGGCGAAAGGACCGTCGGCAAGACCTGAGAAGGGCGCAACAGGAAGGTCTCACGGTAAGCTCCGGAAATGATGTCGATCTTCTCTTAAGGCTGTACTCGGCGATGTTCGAGCGCCAGGGAACTCTGGTTTCCGCTGACCACCGGCGGGCTCTCCGAGCGATGGCGACGGCGGCCGTGACCGAAAGTATCGGGGAAATACTATTTGTCACCGATCGAGATCGTGAGCCGGTCGCAGCGCAGCTTGCGCTGTACGACTCTCGTAGCGGCCACGCTGTGGCTAATGCGTCCATCGATGACGGTCGCCTCGCGGGGGCTGCGACTATGGCGTGCGTCGCTTTTGTCAATCGGGTCTTCGACAAGAAACTCCAGTGGGCGGACTTCAACGGTGCGAACTCGCCCGCGCGGGCCGACTTCAAGCACAGTCTTGGTGCATCGCCTCGACTGTTCTTTGACATTCACCTATGAGGCACTGCTCCAAGGCGGCCCCATGAAAGATCGATTGGAACGAGTATTGTTGTGTTGATCAGACGTGAGATTACCCGGTACTGGCCGAGCCGCCATCGTGGCAAGACGGCAGTCGTCAAGCTTCTCGTTGCTGCACGTGCCTATAGGTTGCTGGCCATCGTCTTCGCACGTGCTACAAAAGAGCGTACGCCTGACGGACGCCAGGTTAGTCGCTGGCGGCATCAGCAGGGCCGTCCAACGGTGCTCGCCCTGTTGGGCGAGAGTTTTCGTGGCGACCCAGAAATTCTTGCGGCCGATGGCAGGTTGCGTGTCCTGGAATTGTCGGCAGAATGGCTTCGCCGTCTCGTCTATTGCTTCTACGACCGCCGAACGTCTTGGCGCCAGATCGTCAACCCGGACGGGGACTCGAAGCAGCTACGCTCCAAATCCCGGTATCGTTCCTTTCTCGCCGCTTTCTTGCCGATCTTGTATCGGCGCATAGGAGCCGACTGCGTCATCAGTCCGCACATCCATTTTGGGTTAGACTTCGACTGGGGTGCTGTGTCCCAGGAACTTAGGGTTCCATACGTCGTTTTGCATCGTGAGAATCTCTACGCGTCCCCGGCATTGCTCAAAAGAATCCGAGAGCGGCTCTCGCTGCTCAAGTTTTCGTTCGAGGGGGATTCGATTGTCGTCCACAATGAGATCGCGAGACGACACCTCATCGAATGTGGTGTAGCGCCTGCGGATCGTGTGGTCACGCTGGGCGCTATCCGGATGGATCGTTTTCTCCGTCGAATTGCGGCACTACCGGACAATGAAGCACCCCATCGACGACTGACGTTCTTTCCGTTCAACCTTGTCGGTGGGACAGGCGGCACGTTTCCCCCGGATATGGCGCGCGACTATTTCGATCGGGTCGCCGTGACAATCACCCGCTTCGCTATGAACAACTCCGGGATCGAAGTTGTGATCAAACCGAAATCAGATGCAGAAGATGAATGGCGTCGGAACTTTCGTTTGGCATTGACCGCCGCATCCATCGACCCAAAGACGATTCCAAATCTCGTAATTTCGAGCAAACCGGACGCTCAAAATCTGATCCTCAGAAGCGATGTCGTGGTCGGGATAAACTCCACAACGCTGATCGAAGCCGGCGTTGCGCGGCGCTACGTCATTGTCCCCCACTTCGACGAAGTCCGAACCGAGTACTATGATCAGCGCATCCTATATCGTGACGCGTTCGAAGGGCTATTGGTGGCACGATCTCCGGAAGAGCTGACGACCTTGATGCAGACCGGACTAGACACGAGAAGACTCCCGGAGCCCTACTACTCCGCTTACCGAGCGCTATTCGAGAAATACGTTTCACCCTTAACGCCAACGGCTCAAGACGAGTACGTTGCCCACTTCAGTTCAGTGATCAGGGGTTCGCGAGGGAAGAACGGGTGATATCCTCATCCTGAACGGGGACATTGCGCGCATCGGGAGGCTCGAGGTGCGGCAGAGTTATAGGAGGCAGGACGCCCCGGGCGTCATGATCAATCGTGCCCATCTCGTGAGCATTACGTAGAATGCCCTTCATATGGCGCAACTTCGCTAGACACCGGACAGAATGAAAAAGCTCAGGAAGTTATTCGTTTCTTTGCTCCCCGGCGTGGTCGAACGTCCGTTACGCGAGGTCCATCGACTTTGGCCTTACGCCATAGAATGGGGGATACCGGCAATCCTTCGTAGATACCGACTTGCCTCCCCTAGACGAATTCGCATCGAGCCAGCAAGTGCGTGCAACCTTCGTTGCACCCATTGCCCAACCGGTGCGGCTGCTGTCGCCGGAACGCCCAATAAGGACATCATGGATGCAACGCTCTTCGATAGGATTATTGGCCAGATCACCCCAATCAAGAGCATCAAGCACGCCGCGTTCTACTTCAGTGGAGAACCTCTTCTGAACCCTCGCCTTGCCGAGATGCTCTCCCGCACAAAGAAAGAGACGAGCGTCGAAAGAACAGATTTTCACACCAACGGCATGTTGTTGACCGAACAAGCATGCAGAAAGCTCTCGGAGTCCGAAGTCGACACCATCATTGTTTCGATCGATGGCGACACTCCGCTGGAAAACGATGCCATCCGAATCAGAAGCAACTATTTCAAGGTTCGAGAGAACGTCCTTCGCGCGAGAAAGATTCTCGACAAGACTCGTATCTTGATCCACAACATTCGAATCCCATCCCGGGCGGAACTTGGCTCACGACCGCAGGTACCGAAATTTCTTGCCGATGATTTCGGTCCTGGCACGATTCATTCCGGGCATGCCATGCGCTGGCCTGGGCTGACCGCTGAAAGTGCAACTCAACAGGGGCTTGAGATCTCGACCGCTGAGGGCCATGCCACCAAGGCAGGCCTCGGATTGTGCACAATGCCGTTCAATGAAATCGTTGTCCGGGCCAATGGGGAAGTTACTGCTTGCTGCTATGACATCACCGGCGAACTGAGGATGGGCAACATCCGTACCAGCGATCTGCTTGAGATATGGAACAACTCGAAATATCGCTCCTTGCGACAAGCCATTGCAACCTTCGGTGTAACGAAACCGCTCCCCGACACTTGCCGAAAGTGTCAGATTTATTCGAAAGAAGTGCTCGTGCGCGCAAGCCGCAAGCCCGATCGACAAGCTATGCCGGTCGCCCTCGCTGGTGCGCTGCCGGATGGATATCTCGGAAAGAGCTAGGTGCACCGTCAAACAGCGCCGGTCTGGTTGAAACAGGACGTGACGCCTGACACCAACAGTGGAACGCACAGGTTGTCGGCGGTGAAATTGAACGCCGCATGAAGCATCTAGTCCTTTGCGGAACCTACCGCTCGGGTACGACGATTTTGCAGAAGACGATCGACCGGCATCCGCTGTGTTCTGTCGTTCATCAACCCGCCCTTCCCCTCTTCCTGGGCCTCAGGCGCTTGCTGCATGATGGCGGATTTCTGGCGTCAAACCCCTCGGACCCAATGGGCATTTCTTTCCTGCGTGACCGAGATGACCATTGGCCATCAGAGCTTGCAATCGGTCGATATGACGTCGCGAAGATCGCCAACGAACTCATCGAGCTTCAGCAACGACTGCGAGCGGCAGGCGAGGAAGATGCTCTGCCGGTCACTTTCGATGAACTGGTGACAAAGCGACTGACCGGTTCAACCCCGTCACAACTGCTTGATTCGTTGTTTGGGATATTGGCCGAATATCGCCGTGCGCCGGCGGGATCGTGGGTTGGACTCAAAGAGGTCTATGTCGAAGAACTGTTGGCGCCACTGGTAGCCACCGATCGGACGCTTCGTATTGTTCACATTATTCGCGATCCACGCGGTGTTCTGGCCTCGAGGAACTACCCGATTGGAGCATCCCGGAACCCGGATGGCCTCCATCCACTTCTTTTCGTAGGTCGTATGTGGACTACGGCCGCACAGTATAGGCGCGAACTGAAGGCTCGATTCGCCGATCGAGTGTTGCTGCTTTCCTTCGAAGAAATGGTGGCAGACACCCCGAAAACTCTGGCGCGCGTGTCCTCATTTCTCGAGATCGGCGACGAGTTCTGGTCAACCGGGCCATCAGAATTTATGACAGAACAAGGCGGACGATGGCGGGGAAACTCAAGTCACCCAGGGCAGAGTCCGGCTTCGCAAACGTGGAGAAGCGTGCTGCCTGTCGAGGCTTTGGGGGCAATAGAATGGATCTGCCGGCATGAGATGACGTCCGAGGGCTACGAATTGTCGATGAGCTCTGAGCAAGCACTGAACGCATTTCTCGACTACCAAGAAGACGCTAACCGACTGGTGCCATGGACCAGGCGGCCGGGATTGATGATTGACGACCGCATTAAGAAAGAGCTCTCTGGGCGCGCGAACTCGGTACACCCAACCGATCACCCGGCCCACTGGTTATCGCGACCAGCGAATCCTTGAGGCGGGGCGGTGACCGGAGACCAAGGGAATAGCCCTTCCGCCGCCCAGTCCGACCACTGGGAGCGCCAGATTTATGGCCGTGGACGACAGCTCAATCGTTACCCCTATCAGGGGGTGGTCGCCGCAGTCATGAGACGCTTTGCCGATGCAAATTGGGTCGAGCGGCGATCCATTCGCATCCTCGATGTAGGTTGCGGTGCTGGCAATACCGTTTGGTTTCTAGCACGTGAAGGATTCTCAGCGCACGGTATCGACGGCTCGCCAACGGCAATCGATCATGCACGGAAGCTTCTGGCCGGAGAAGGCTACGACGCCGATTTTCGGGTCGGGAGGCTAGATGCCCTTCCTTGGCCGACTAGCTCGTTCCAAGCTGTCATCGACCGGGCCGCGGTCTCACACAACGCCCGCTCCATTGTCGAAAGGGCGATCGAAGAAATTGCGAGGGTGTTGGATAGAGGCGGCCTCCTCTATAGCCACATGTTTAGCACCGCTGACACCCATGTTTCCGGCGGCCACCCCCTCGGAGACGGTAGCTACAACCACTTTCGTGGCACACCATACGACGAGGAAGGGACGATGTTCTTCGTGTCGCCGCGCGACATCGAGGCTTTGTTCGGCGAATATTTCGCCATCGTCGACCTTCAGCACGTCCTGAGGCGCGATGCGCTCGGAGGCACTGTACGTGCTAGCTGGGAAATCACCGCGACGAGGAACAACAAAATGTCCCCTCAACCCACGCAACCGGATGGTGGTTGAAAAGATCAAATGACCCAAATCGATGACGACTACGATCGCAACGGGTATGCGGTCTTTCGGGGCCTTTTGTCCAACGACTCGATTTCCGACATCTTCGATCAGATCGAAAGAGTGTTTGACACCTCTTTGAGTGCCATCGGGGAAAGGATAACTGACCACGCCGGAGTCGATGCGAAGTACTTGCAGCTAAAGACGAGGCACCCGGAGATCAAAGCGTACTGCTACAACGTCCTCGGCATGCTCCATGGCGTACGACATGCGCTATCCAACGAAACCGTTCTCGCATTTGGCCGAAAGCTCTATGGCACGCCACTTCTTGCTGGGTACATGCAGGTGCGAATCGACGACCCCAGCGACGACCGTCTCCTCCCTATGCACCAGGAACTTGAGTTGATGTCGTTGATGAATCTAAACATCTGGATTCCGCTAACCGATACCGGGGGAAATCGTGGAGGACTCCGCGTCGTCCCGGGTTCACACCGATCGGGGCTGCACGTCCACCATCGGGTCGAGGAACCACAAAACTACTGGTCCCTTCCCCTTTCATTGATCGACGAAGAGAGAGTTGTCACATTGGACTTGGCGGCGGGCGATGCCTTGGTGTTTCATCCGTTCCTTTTTCATGGATCTGTGCCCAATTCCAGTTCCACCATACGCTGGACATTGGTGGGGCGTTGGAGCGAACTCAATCACGTCCCTTATCTTCGCAGCGCTCGGGCTTCCATGTCCATGGACCGCAACCCGGATCCGACCGCTCCGGGCAATCAGTTTGTGCGCCAGTATCTTGCGACGTCGAAGTAAGACTGAGCGGTAGGACTCTTCGCGGGCAAGGGGAACGCAAATGGCCGCATCGATTCGAATAGGTCGTCATGAGGTTGGTGACACTTCGCCCACCTATTTCATCGCCGACATTGCTGCGAACCATGACGGAGACATCGAACGCGCCAAGGATTTGATCCGCCTTTGCGCAAGCGCGGGTGCCAATGCCGCAAAGTTTCAGAATTTTCGCGCTGAGACGATCGTCTCGGGGAAGGGGTTCCGAGATCTCGGAGAGCAACAGTCCCACCAAGCCAAATGGGAAAAGTCCGTCGAGGAGGTCTATCGCGCTGCATCAATACCGCAGGATTGGAGCCCGATACTCAAGGAAACGTGCGATGATGCAGGAATCGACTATTTTACCGCGCCTTACGACCTCGACCTCCTCGATGACCTTTCAAAGCATGTGTGTGCGTGGAAGGTTGGATCCGGTGACATCACTTGGCATGCCAGCATTGAAGCGATGGCTCGAACCGGAAAACCGATATTGCTTGCGACAGGCGCATCAGAAATGCATGAAGTCCGGTCCGCGGTCGAGATCGTGCGCCGATGGACACAAGACATCGTCCTAATGCAATGCAACACGAACTACACGGCCGCGCTGGAGAATTTTCGGCACGTCGCCCTCAACGTCCTAAAGACTTACGCCCGCGAGTTCGAAGGCTTGGTCCTCGGCCTCTCAGACCATACTCCTGGTCATGCCACGGTCCTCGGTGCGGTCGCGTTGGGCGCGAGAGCGATCGAGAAGCACTTCACAGATGATCTCTCCAGAAAAGGGCCGGACCACGCCTTCTCGATGGATCCTAGGTCATGGCAAGAAATGGTCGACCGCACACGCGAACTCGAACAAGCCCTGGGCACCGACGAAAAAAGAGTCATGGAGAATGAACGGGAAACTGTCGTCCTACAGCGCCGAGCTATTCGAGCCCGTCGTCCACTGCCGGAGGGCCATCGGATAGTCGAACGCGACCTGATCGTACTTCGCCCATGCCCAAGAGACGCTTTGCCGCCTTACCGCATCGGTGAGCTAATCGGCAGAGTGACGCGACGCAGCGTTGCCGAGGGCAGTTGCGTATTGTTGCGCGACGTTGAATAGCGTCATCGTTATACCGGCACTCAACGAAGCGGAGACGATTGGTCGGGTCGTAGGTTCGCTCATTGCATTTGGTCGACCGATCGTAGTTGATGATGGTTCTACCGATGCGACAGGCGCGCTCGCGGAGTCGGCTGGTGCCTTGGTGGTACGCCACCCCAGTAACCGCGGCTATGACGCCGCCCTGCAGTCGGGCTTCGAGAAAGCCGAGGCCCTAGGTGCTGACATCGTCGTCACGTTCGATGCCGATGGACAGCATCAACCAACGGCTGTGCCCAGTCTACTGGCTATCTTGCTTAGCGGCGAGGCCGATCTCGTGATTGGCGAAAGACCTGCAGCGGCGCGGACCGCCGAGTACTTGTTCAATCAGTACGCGCGATGGCGTCATGGCGTTCCCGATATTCTCTGCGGCCTCAAGGGATACAACACGGCGTTATACCGAAAACACGGTTGCTTCGACCGCTACCGTCTGATCGGCACGGAACTTGCGTCGGCGAGCTTGGCCGCCGGTGCACGTCATCGCCTTATCAACGTTCCGGTATCTCAGCGTTCGGGAGCCCCACGCTTTGGCCGTCGCTTGCGTGCCAATGCACGAATCTTGAGAGCTCTTGCAATTACGGTTTGGTTCGACCTGGTCGGTTGGCGTCACGCAAGAAGCCCATCATGGACCGACCGCGCCTGAGACTCGCGTCTCGGAGCCTTTTCGAAAAGGGTTGGCAGGCGATCGCCATCGGGGATCGCTGGCGACAGTACAAAGACTCCACGATAACCGGATGCGGACCGTGCAGCGGCTTTGCGATGCCCCGAGTAGATGGCTCGGTTTTGGTAAGACCTAGATGAATTGAAAAATGGGATGAACGAACGTTCCGGATCGAGAGTCGTCATCGTTACCCAGGCTCGAGTGGGCTCGACCCGATTGCCGGGAAAGGTGATGAAGGTCTCGGCGGGAAAGTCGCTTCTCGGCCATCACTTGGAACGTATAGCGCGCTCTCGACTTGCTGATGCCGTCGTCGTCGCTACGACGGACAAGGATGACGACTTGCCGATTGTCGAACTATCTCGGGCGATGGGGCTAGAGGTGTTTCGCGGCCCGGAGAAAGATGTCTTGGCTCGCTATGTTGGCGCGGCTCGACACTCTGACGCTGATATTGTCGTTCGCGTCACTTCAGATTGCCCCTTGATCGACCCTGCCGTTATCGATCGGACCATCGAAGCGTTTCTAGGGCGCCGAGCCGATGTCGACTATGTGAGCAATCGGTTGATCCCGACCTATCCCCGGGGGATGGATACCGAGGTTCTGCCGCGTAGCGTGCTCGAATTGGCCCACGCCGAAGCCAGCAATCCCGAGGATCGTGAACATGTGACTCTCTTTGTGTGGCGCCAGCCAAGCCGCTTTCGTCTGCACAACGTCGCCTATTCATCGGATCAAAGTCGGCACCGTTGGACCGTTGATACGGCCGCGGACTTTGAGCTCATCGATCGGATGCTGCTGGTTCTGCACAAGGAGCGGCCCTGGTTCAACTTGGAGGACTGCCTCGAATGCCTGCGGCAAAACCCCGCATGGATTGCGATCAATGCTCACGTGGAACAGAAACCTATTTCGATCGCCCGAGAATGAGATCAGTATTCGTCGGCTTTGGAACGCCTGTTTCGTCTTGATCGCGATCCGGATATCGACATGAGTCAACTGGCAAATATCCTGTCCAACGACAAGCTGATCCCATCTGCGGCGCTGAACCGCCTAGGCCTTCAACTGGCGCGAATTTGCGCGGCCCGCACTCTCTTGCACGTGCGTCGCATGCGAGATCGATCAACGAAAGAGACCCCCACTCGTCAATTGATAGAGCAGGGCTACTGCACGATCCCCAATTTTCTGAGCGAACGCGACCTTGCATTGGTTCGGCGAGAATTCGACGCAGCGCAACAGCGGCTGCGGGAACAAAGAATATTACCCCTACTCGATCGTGTAAGAACCGTTGTTCACTCGGAAACGATCAGCGGGAACGAGAGTATTTATCCAGAAACGACGCGTTCAGTCTTGCGTGACGAACGATTCGTGAGAATCGTCATGGCCCACGAGGGCCAAACAGAGGAAACGCTGTATCGTCGCGGTATGTTCAAGGCGCGGTTTGAGCGCGCCCTGTTACACGACGGCGGTCCTACCGCTGCCTATACCGAAGATACGAATAGTGACCTGCATTCGGATACGTTCTATTCGATCACCAAGGCATATTTGTACCTGCGGCCAACGGATGCGGATAGCGCTGCCTTTGTCTTCGTCCCCAAGTCCCATCGCCTTCATCCGCGCCGGCTCCTGTTCGAGTATTCGAACAGCGTTGGCATAGGACAGCGCGCGCCGCGCATCACCGATGTCGATCTCGAGAAGTGGGGCCTGAGGAAGGTGACTCTGAGCTGCGACGCCAATACGCTTATGATTGCGAACACCTTTGGTTGGCACGCTAGGGGGATATTCTCCCCAGGGCACGAGCGCCACTCCGTATTTGTCGAATATCGTTCGAATGCCCTGCGACTCTGATACCCGCACCGCCACCATGTCGTTTGCGACCCGACGTCGTTCCGCGAGCATCTAGTAGGATTCAATCTACGGTGACGTCAACCGCCTCGGAAATTGTTCCTCGCCGAACGTGGGCGATGGTGTCGCTGATAGCTAGGCGCTACCCGTTTCACGCCGTCGCCACAGTCTTGGCCCTGCTGTTGAGCGGACTACTTGAGGGAGTCGGCCTCGCGGTCTTGTTGCCACTCCTCACCTTGTTCGTCCGGGGAACCGACGAAATACGGTCCGATGATGTGATCACCCAATCTGTAACAGAGGCCCTGTCGTTCGTTTCCGTTGCGCCAACCCTGGAGGTTATGATCGCCCTGTTTGTCTTGACGATGTTGGTGAAGGCGCTTTTCTCGATATCGTCGACCTTCGTCGTGGCCCACACCGGTCAACTGGTGGTGGCGGATATGCGAAAGCGGCTGAGCGACGGCATCCTCTCGGCAAGGTGGGATCTCTTGATCGACATGCCGGCTGGACGAATCGCCTCGGCCATGGGAACCGAGGCGGGACGCGGTGGAAACGGCTACGTTGCATCGAGCAAGTTTGCCGCGTCAGTGATCCGCGTCGTCATCTTGACTGGCGTGGCCCTGATGATCTCCTGGCAAGTTACGACCGCCGGAATTCTATTTGGGGGGCTCATCAGCCTAGTTCTCTTCGGCTACATTCGAAAAACTCGAAGAGTTGGAGCCGAGCAAACCACGGTTCAGAATGCCCTCATGACTCGCTTAGTTGATGGTCTCGCCTCTATGAAACCGGCCAAGATCATGAACGGCACGCGGTACCTCGGCGACTTGATCACGGCCGACATCGTCGCTCTTGAGAAGGTGCGACGGAGATTGACGATCCTTCTACTCACATTGCCTCAAGTTACTGAACCGCTGGTCGCGATCGCTTTGGCCGGTGGCGCCTATTATCTGCTCACCCTGGGCGGTACGCCGCTTGAAACCTTGATGACGCTCGGCGTCATATTTTCGCGAGCCATCGCGTCAGTTACGGGCATCCAAGGCAATATCCAGACTGTCGTAGCATCCGAGGGAGGGTTCTGGTTTGTGGAAGGAATGACACAAACGACTGCTGAGCGCCGAGAAGCCAGCGGAGGACAGGCGCGAGCATCCTTGACCGATGCAATCACCTTCGACCGCGTTTCCTTCGGACACTCGGAGAAAGATGTCCTAACCCTGGTGACCGCGCGCATTCCTGCTCGACAAATCACCGTCATTGTCGGCCCCTCCGGCACCGGAAAGACCACTTTGATCGACTTGATTGTCGGGCTCTACTGGCCAAAGGCCGGCCGCGTCTTGATAGATGACAAAGATCTCGCGACGATTGCTCTCGCCGACTGGCGCAACCACATCGGCTATGTTCCCCAAGAGCCCGTCCTCCTAAACGACACCATCCGAGCCAACATGACGCTTGGCCGATCCAACATCAGCGAAGACGATATCACCAGTGCACTGGCGACTGCGGGGGCAGATCAGTTCGTTTCGGCGCTACCCGAAGGACTCAATACTGTGGTCGGCGAACGCGGCGGAAGACTATCGGGTGGTCAACGCCAACGTCTCGTGCTGGCGCGCGCTTTGGCGCGCCGGCCCGCCCTCCTCATCCTTGATGAAGCAACGGCCTCATTGGATTCAGCCACTGCGCGGGATCTCATCAAACGGCTCTCGGTCATTGCCCATTCCACAACAGTGATTGCAATTAGCCACCAACCGGAGGTGATCCGAATCGCTGATCAAGTTCTTTTCCTTGAGAACGGTTCTTTGCGGCCGCCCGACGCGCCAGATAGAGCGACGGCCGCGGAGGCGCGGGTATAACGGCGTGGACAAAGCTACCAACTCGAGGGCCCATGACACGTTCTCCATTTGCGGGCGCAACATCGGATCCGGCCATCCGCCCTTCCTCATCGCCGAGATCGCCCAAGCGCACGATGGATCGCTGGGAATGGCACATGCCTTCGTGGACGCCGCCGCTGAAGCGGGAGCTGACGCGGTCAAGTTCCAGACGCACATAGCCACCGCCGAGTCGACACTGGACGAGCCTTTTCGCGTGCGATTTAGTCGCCAAGATCAGACCCGCTATGACTATTGGAGACGAATGGAGTTTTCTCCCGAGCATTGGTTGGGTCTTTCCGATCATGCTCGAGAGCGAAATCTGGTTTTCTTGAGCAGCGCGTTCTCGGTCGAAGCTATCGAGCTGCTGGAGAAAATTGGTGTCCCTGCATGGAAGGTCGGCTCCGGGGAATTTTCATCGTCCTACCTTATCGAGGCAATGACCGCGACAAAGCTGCCAATAATCTTTTCCACTGGAATGTGTACATACGAGGACGTCAGCCGAGCCGTTCATCGGATCGTCGGCAGCGGTAGTGCCATCGCCCTCCTGCAGTGTACTAGCAAGTATCCGACCCCGTTGACTGAGGTCGGACTGAACGTCATGAATGAGTATCGTCGGCGCTTCGGGTGTCCAGTGGGGCTTTCAGATCATTCCGGTACTATCTGGCCGGGGATCGCCACGATCATGCGGGGGTTCGACCTCGTCGAAGCCCACCTAACTCTCGATCGTCGTATGTTTGGCCCTGACACCACGTCTTCTTTGACGATCGCCGAGTTTCGGCGATTGTCGGAAGCTCGATCCAGCATCTGGACGATGGACGCGAATCCGATCGACAAGGACTCGATGGCTCGCGAGCTGTCAACGATGCGTTCGACTTTCACCAAGAGCGTCGCGCCATCACGCGAATTGTCTGCCGGCACAGTCCTTACCGCCGAGATGTTGACGATGAAGAAACCCGGGGGCGGTATTCCGGAGTCCGATTTGCCACGCCTCGTTGGCAAACGCCTTCGCCGATCCGTTAACGAACTTCGAATACTCACGTGGGATGATGTCCAATCGGATTCCTAGCGTGACCCATTCGGTGCCGAACTTGAGACGTGTTGGAAAGCAACAACGAAGATGAGCCATTCGACGGGGAGTCGGCGCAAAATTTGCGTCGTCGTCAATAGCCGCGCGAACTACGGCCGGATCAAGACGGTCTTGCGATCGATCACCGAGCATCCGAGACTCGAACTTCAGCTTGTGATCGGGGCATCTGCGCTGCTTTGGCGATTCGGAAACGTCAGCGAGGTGATCGCCCGCGATGGGTTTTCGCCCGTTGCGACGGTTTATTCCATTGTCGAGGGGGAAACCCCAACGACAATGGCCAAGTCGACAGGGTTGGCCATCATGGAGCTTGCAACCACTTTTGAGAACATTCGACCCGACGTAGTGCTGACCGTGGCTGACCGATTCGAGACGATCGCCACCGCAATTGCGGGCGCCTACATGAATATACCGGTTGCTCATACCCAGGGAGGGGAGGTCACGGGGTCGATCGATGAGAGTGTACGGCATGCTGTTACTAAGCTTGCACACATTCATTTTCCCGCAACCGCGCTAGCAGCGGAGAACCTGGTGCGGATGGGCGAAGAGCGGGCAACCGTCCACCTCACCGGCTGCCCATCAATTGATGTCCTGGCTGCGCTTGACCTATCCCTGCGCGCCGATTTCTTCAGCGGTGGAAAGGGCGTTGGCGCAACGATTGACCCCAGCCGCCGCTATGTCGTCGTGCTCCAGCACCCGGTAACCACCGAGTACGGCAACGGCCTAAAACAAATCCGCGAGACTCTGTCTGCGGTGCTTCGCATCGGCCTTCAAGCGATATGGTTATGGCCCAATGTTGATGCGGGCTCGGATGACATCTCCAAAGGGCTCCGCCAATTTCGCGAACAGCACCCTTCGGCGCCGATTCATTTCTACCGCAACTTCTCGGTCGAAGACTACGCACGTCTGATTTATCACGCGTCTTGCCTCGTCGGGAATTCATCCAGCGCGCTCCGCGAAGGGTCGTTCTTGGGCGTGCCAGCCGTAAACATCGGGACGCGCCAGGCTGGGCGCGAACGAGATGAGAATGTCAGGGACGTAGGGTACGAAGCCAGGGACATCGAGAGGGCCGTTCACTTTCAGATCGATCACGGCCGCTACCGCCGGTCGACACGATTCGGAGACGGCCACGCGGGCAAGCGAATCGCCGACCTACTCGCTACCTCGACCTTTCAGGTTCAGAAGCGCCTCTCCTTCGGAGATCACGTGTGATCGAAGTTGCGTACATCGGCGCAACTGCAGGATTCGTCGCCGTAAAAGACGTTCTCAACGTGCGGGCAAAGATCAAACACGTGCCGGCTACGGAAATTGCGGTCGCCAACGCACTAACCACCGCTAACGCCCTGATCGACGCCTCTATGAAAGTTCGGCTGACTGCCGAGGTCCTTACGCGAGCAAAGCAGTTGCGCATCATTTCGACTGCAACCACAGGGTCAGATCACATCGATCATTCGGCGGCGGCAAGCAACGGGATTGTTGTTCTAACGTTGCGCGAAGATAGACCGTTGCTGAATAACCTCACCCCCGCGGCCGAATTGAGCTGGGCTCTGGTTCTCGCTTGCGCTCGCCGCCTCGTGCCAGCGATAGCGCATGTTCGATCTGGATCTTGGGTACGCGAAGACTTTCCTGGCTTGATGCTCAACGGTCGCGTTCTTGGGCTGATTGGTTGCGGCAGGATTGGGCAGTGGATGGCTCGATATGGCCGGGCGTTTGGCATGACCGTCCTTGGTACGGACCCGTATATCGAACCTTGGCCCGCCGACGTCGAGCGCGGGACTTTGGAGGAAGTCCTAGCCCGCTCAGATGTCGTGTCAATCCACGTCCATTTGAGCGAGTCGACACGCGGCCTCCTGGGCGCGAGCCAGTTCGCGGCGATGAAGCCCACCGCCATCCTGATCAATACTTCTCGGGGTGCCGTCGTGGATGAACTCGCGTTGCTAGATGCGCTCAAGACGGGGAAGTTGGCTGCGGCTGCCGTTGATGTTCTCGACGGCGAGCCTGACATCGCCGATCACCCGCTGGTGAATTACGCGAGGCATCACGACAATCTTCTTATCACGCCCCATTGCGGTGGCTTTAGCCCCGATGCCGTGGCGCGGGTTTGCGCAAGAGCCGCGGAAAAGGTCGCTCATCACCTTGGTCTTTCAACGCCGTGAGCATCGCGCGTCTAGCAGATGAAATTGCCTCGGCAGGGTTGAAGCATGTTTTTGGAATTCCCGGCAGTGGTTCAACGCTTTCGTTGATCGACGCATTGAGTCGCCGGGGCGTCAACTTCCGTACGACACATTTCGAGGGAACCGCCGCAATAATGGCGGGTACACTGGGCAGGTTGACCGAAATCCCTGGTGTGGCAGTTGCCATCAAAGGTCCCGGTCTTGCCAACATGGTGCCCGGGCTTGCGGCTTGCTGTCTTGAAGGCTTCCCGATGGTCGCCGTGGCGGAAGCATACGCGGCGGAACAGCCAACCAATACGGTACACAAGTGGCTGGACCATAAGGGCCTCGTTATGGCGGTCAGCAAGGGAATTCGATCGTTGTCCGAGGATGGACCAAGCTATCGGGCGATGGCACGCTGGGCTGCAACGGAACCGCCCGGCCCCGTCGTCTTCCAACTCGCCCCGAAGCCACCGAAGAGCGAGCTGCCCCCACCTTTCGAACCAGAAACTTCGTCCCGAGATAGGGCCGGACTTGAGTTGGTCGAGCGCGCGAAGCGGCCCGTAGTGGTCGCCGGAGCGCTAGCGTTGCGACGTGGGTGGGGCCCGGAACTGGCTGCGCTCAACGTCCCAGTTTTCACAACGGCTTCGGCCAAAGGCCTGATTGACGAGCGCCTAAAGCATGCCGCCGGCGTTTATACAGGAGTCGGACTGGAGCTTGTTCCCGAAGCAACAATCTTGTCCGCTGCGGACTTGGTCGTCGGACTCGGCCTGCGCGCGAATGAACTCTTAAACTACGGGCGCTTCCCCTGTTCATCAATCGGTGTCGACGATATCCCGGCGGCATGCTCGAAAATCCCGTTCGATCATCGGCTCGAACCAAACTCCGTTCAGTTGGTATTCGAATCGCTACGAGCACGGTCTTGGGGGTTGGAAGAGCTCAGTCGCCATCGCGCCGCTCTCAAACGCCGATTCGACGCGGAACCCTTTCTGCCAGGGCCGGCATGCGCGGCCATCCAAAATCGATTCGGCAGCAACGTACGGCTTGTCGTCGATACTGGCTACTTTTGCACGATTGCAGAACATGCCTGGCAAGCCACGGGGCCAAACACCTACCTGGGTTCGGGTTCAGGACGAGACATGGGTGTTGGACTACCGATGGCACTTGCTGCTGCTCTTGTTGATTCAACAGTTCCCACCGTGTTGCTGATCGGCGACGGCGGTATCGGAATGTATTGGGCCGACATTGAAATAGCTGTATCCGCTCGCCTACCGATAGCAATCATTTTGATGAGCGACGGCGGGTTCGGTTCGATTCGTGTGAGAGCGATTCGAGATGGGTTGGACCAGCGTAGCCTCCTGTTTCCCCATCGGGACTGGCTCCGGTATGCCGAAGGTTTTGGCCTCCCGACTAGGCACGTTACCTCACACGAGTCTTTCTCGAGGGCTCTACACAGTTGGAAGGCAACCGAGCCGCTTTTCGTTCGCGCGGACTTCGATCCTAACGCCTATCAAACGATGGTCACCGGAATACGCTAGATGCATGGCCCTCATATCTTGATCGTCGGAAGTGGTAGCGTTGGAAGACGTCACGCGAGAAACCTCGCGACGCTTGGCTGTCGAATTTCTTGCGTCGACCCGAGGGCCGATCGACGCGCTGAACTGTCGAGCGAGGTTCCAACGGTCGCGGGTCACCCGCACGTGTCGGAGGCGTTGGCCACTCACCACGACTTAACCGGCGTGGTGATTGGGTCGCCACCAGTGTTTCATGTTGACCAAGCGACAGAAGCCTTGCAGCGCGGAATCCCCGTCCTGCTGGAGAAACCAATCTCGCCGGAGCTGCAGGGTGCCGTCCGCTTGGAGCGCTTGACCGAAACCGGCCTAGCGCCGCTTCTATTGGGCTACACTTGGCGTTGGTGGGAGCCGCTCCGCAAGGCGCGCGATTTGATTGAGGCCAACACTATCGGGACGCTCCGCCACGTACGTATGGTCATCTCAGCTCATCTCGCCGACTGGCATCCATGGGAACGCTACCAAGACTTCTTCATGTCGAGCAAGGCGTTGGGGGGCGGGGCTCTTTTGGACGAGAGTCATTGGATTGACGTTATGCTTTGGCTGTTCGGAAGACCATCTTGGGTGCATGCCGACGTCGCCAAGCTCGGCCAACTTGAGATCGACGTCGACGACAATGTCGACATGTCGGTCGGTTACCGAAACGGGCTTCGAGTTGCGCTTCACCTCGATATTCTTGGTCGACCACACGAGAAGACCATTACGTTCCTGGGTGATCATGGGACGTTGATTTGGCGCGAGAATCCGAACCGAATTTCCGTAAGCACCGAGACAGCACCGGGGTGGAAGGACAAGGACTTTTGCTGCGAGCGCAATGACATGTTCTTGGCCGTTGCTAGGGAGTTTCTTGACGTCTGTGCTCGAAGAACATCGCCAACATGCACGGCATCCGATGGGCGGCGTGTGCTTGAGATCATCGAAGCAGCTCGTACGAGCAGCTCCGAGGGTCGTCGTGTGTCGTTAGAGGGTGTCCAACTAGAATGACGATTGCAGGGAAGTCGATCCTCGCCGTCGTGCCGGCACGCGGAGGCTCTAAGGGAATCCCTGGAAAAAACCTGAGAACCGTCGGCGGAACAAGTCTAGTTGGGCGCGCTGCACGGTTCGCGCGGGCCCTCCCGTGGGTGGATGCCGCCCTCATATCCACCGACGACGAGATGATCGCCGAAGAGGCGAGACGTCATGGTCTCGACGACTTTTTTCGCAGGCCACCCGAACTTGCAGGAGACTATGCAACCTCCGTGGCGATGTGGCAGCACGCTTGGCGGGCAGCTGAGTGCCACTATGGTCGGATATTTGACGTTTCAATATTGCTTGAGCCGACAAGTCCGCTTCGCATTTCGCACGACGCAGAAAGGACAGTTCGAGCAGTTGCCGTCGACGGTCACGCTGCGGCGGCGACTATCTCCCGCACACCGGCACACTTCACTCCGCAGAAGACGCTCTTGGTGGCGGACGATGGTCGGATCCGTTTCTACGTCGCCGATGGAACACAGTTTTCCAACCGTCATCTGATCCCCGCCTACTATCACCGTAACGGGCTATGCTATGCGGTCGAGCGCACCCACTTGCTGGAACATGGGCAAATCATCGATAGATCATGCCAAGCCATCATCGTGGATCGCCCAGTAGTGAATATTGACGACGTCCATGACCTCCATTTCGCAGAATGGTTGTTCCGCTCCGGTGACTCCGCTTCCGCCGATACGGCCTCGACGGACTGAAACGCGTGCGGCGACCTACTGTTGGGCCCAAATTTGGTCCAATGAAAAAGTTACCTGCTGGTGCACCTCCCCCCACCGGGGGTGAGGTGTGAAATCCTTTCAGCGCCAATACGTTCGCCTTGATCGATTCTGAGGATGGCCCCGCAGTGGCCGAGCGAAAATGTCGAATGTTGCAGTGTCTCTTGGCGCCCCCCTTCAACTACGCCGATCACGGGACGCCCCCTGGGAAAGGGAGAACTCACGCTCCTCGATCCAGTTCAGCGGCCCGACGGATCGCCGATGCACCTCAGCAAGGCGTAAGGCGTACTGGATCGTTGTTGGCGCCGACCGGCGTTCGGAAGCGCGCAGAAATCTATTCGCGCGCGAGCCCGTGCCATCGCGGACCCAAGCGAAATTGTTCAGGCGGGTTGCTGATCTTCGCTACGCCGGAAGGGTTCTTACCCCCTACTGGCGGCCGGCGACAAGTGACGTACGACTCCGTGGAAACCCCTATGATGAGGTCTTGTTTCGGGATAGCGATCAGTCCGACGGGAGGGTCGCCCTCATGGCGAAGGCCTACGATACGATAGGATGCAGGGAATGAAAACTTTCAGCTTCGATGAATTGTTCATATACGACCTGGCCAACAACCATCAAGGGGACCTCGCCCACGCTCAACAGATCATCGGCGCAGTGGGAAGCGTCAGTCGTGCCGCCAAGGTTCGGGGAGCGCTAAAGTTCCAGTTTCGGCAACTCGATTCCTTCATTCATCCGGATTATCGAACTCGCACCGACCTGAAGTTCATCAAGCGATTTTCCGAAACCCGGCTGTCAATGGATGATTTTCGGTCGTTGGCCAAATCGGTTAAAGACGCCGGTCTGCTGACCATGTGCACGCCATTCGACGAGGAATCTGTCGATGTCATCGAAAACATGGACCTGGACATCATCAAGGTCGCAAGTTGCTCCGCGGATGACCGGCCATTGCTCGAACGAGTCGCCCAGAGCCGAAAGCCAGTCGTCGTGTCCACCGCGGGTTTGCGCATTGCCGAAATCGACTGGTTGGTAAATTTCCTCGAGGCAGAGAAGGTCGACTTCGCGCTGATGCATTGCGTCTCGATTTACCCGACACCCGACGAGCTTCTGCAACTCAACCAGATTTCCGCGATGGTCAACCGATATCGGAGCGTCCCGATCGGTTGGTCAACCCACGAGGACCCGAACAACGTCGACGCCGTCAAGATCGCCCTTGCAAAAGGGGCTCGCCTCTTTGAGCGTCACGTTGGCATTGGTAACGACCGCTACACGCTGAACGGTTACTCGTCCACGCCCGCCCAAATCGAAACATGGCTTGCCTCCCACGCGAAAGCAAAGACCATGCTTGGGGCCCCCGACCGACCGCCTTCCTCACCGGAAGAACGACGGACCCTGCTTGAGTTGAAGCGAGGGGTCTTTCTGAAGCAGGCTACGACAAAGGGTCAAGTACTGACCCGTGACGACGTGTTCTTCGCAATGCCGGTTTCGGACGGCCAACTGATCAGCGGAAGCTGGCGCGAAGGATTGGTCGCCGATAAGGATTACCCGGCGTTGGCCCCGTTGCCCGGCGGGCTGTCGCTTCCAACCGTGTCCGACGATCAGCTGATCTATCAAATCATGCTGCAGGTTCGCGGCATGCTCAACCAGGCAAACGTCCACATCAACGCCGATGCCTCGATCGAAATCTCCCACCACTACGGCCTCAAGCGATTTCGCGAATATGGCGCCGTGATTATCACTTGCATCAATCGCGAATACGCGAAGAAACTGGTCGTCCAGCTTCCCCGACAGCAGCATCCGTACCACTTCCACAAAAGGAAAGAAGAAACCTTCCAACTCATCGATGGAGACCTCGAAATCGTCAAGAACGGCTTCCACCTCTCCCTTACGCCCGGCGACACATTCCTGGTTGAACCAGAAAGCTGGCACAAGTTCCACACCCTGACCGGCGCCATCATTGAAGAGATATCGACGACGCACTACAACAACGACTCCTTCTATGAAGATCCTGCAATCGCCCGTTTGGAGCGCTCGAAGCGAAAGACCAACGTCGATAACTGGACGAACTACTTTCGCCGTCGACATGCGCTATAAGGCGGTCGTTTTCGACTTTGATGGTACCCTGGTCGATTCCAACGACATCAAACGGCAGGGTTTCTTCGATCTGTTTCCACGAACGCCAGAACATGCCTCATGCGTCGAAGAGGCGTTGGCCAACGCAAATGACAACGACACCCGCTACCAGACGATCCCGAGAATGATCGAGCACATGCGCGGGAAGAGCCTGCCTCTCGCCTCAGCCGACGTTTCCTACTACGTCAAAGCCTACGATCGAGCCATGATCAAAAAGATATCGCACTGCCCGGAATTGGAAGGCGCTACACAAGTCATCATGAGTGCAAGCCAGTCTGCAACGCTCTTCGTGAGCTCCAACACCCCTGAAACCTCTTTGCTCAAGATTCTGCGCGCACGTGGTTGGAGTAAGTACATCACGCGTGCCTACGGTTACCCGCGTTCGAAACCCGAGACCTTGGCGACGATCTTGGCCGAGACCGCGCTTCCAGGCGCCAGCGTTGCGGTAGTTGGGGATGGCGAGTCGGACGAAAACGCTGCCCGAAGGAACTGTTGCGCTTTCTTTCGCGTCGACAGCGGAACCGCCCTTTTGCGCATCGCCGCCGGTTGGACTTTGGAGTTGTCGTGAATTCGCGACCGACCACGACCGATGCGCTCCGGTGCGTTGGCCTCGTAGGTAACCCATGGTACCGGCACTTTTACCCACAGCTAGGGCGAGAACTGAAAAGCCGCTTCGGCAGCCGCCTCGTTCTTTTTGCTTCTTCCCGGGAGGCGGCGAACCTCTTCCGCACATGCGCACCAGACGATCTCTACGACACGATCGAAGTGATACCCTCGCTCGTGACGATGCCGATCCCCATGGTCGAGGATCGCGCGATGACGGTTGCGGCGGCGCGACGAAACGAAGAGAACTACGGCGTGACGTACAATTGGATGGCCGTCCCCGACCGCCTTTACGGGAAGGGTTATGCCCTTGGCGGCTTCTACCACCCGAGATCCCGACACTCAGAGGGCGCCGACTACTGGCAACTCTTGGAAGCCTATAACCAGCAGGTAGGCCTCTGGGCAACGGCTCTTCAGACGCTTCAAATCACGGCCTTGGTCGAGGCCAACCTCCTGCAGGGAACCGTTGCCGAACGGCATGGAATTTTGGTCAGGAACTTTATTCCCGCACGCCACAAGAACCTCTACTACTGGACCGATACGTTCGGCTTCTGTGAGCTGGCCGCCGCGAAATATCACTCGGGCGCCCCCCTCAATCCAGACGAACAACTCGCCGGCGTCCCGTTTCAGGGAGCCTTGTTCAACGATGAGGCCCGCCGACGCTTTAGAATCTCCGGCATGATGAGGGATATCCTTGCCCATACTCGCAACTACGTCCAATGGCACCTCACGGGCTACCACAAGTCGGATCTATATCGCTACCGAGACATGGTCGCCCTCGCGATCCGGCGCGTCCGGAGCTTTCGACAGGTCACGGGGCGTTGTACGACGAAGCTCAGCGATTTGGCCGGGCAACGGTTCGTCTTCTTCGCGCTACATGTGGAACCGGAAATTTGGTTCCAAGGACGGTCCCCGGAGTGGACCTATCAACTCGCAACGATCGTCTCGCTTTCACGGGACCTTCCTGCTGGAGTGCGTCTCGCAGTAAAAGAGCATCATCCAGCAGTCGGGCGACGGCCCGATCGCTTCTACGATCAAATCAAGACATTGAAGAATGTCGTACTCCTCGACATCGAGGAAAAGGGACAAGAGATCATCAAGCAAGCCAGCGCGGTAGCGACGATCTGCGGCACGGCGGGCCACGAGGGCGCGATCCTCGGCAAGCGGGTTGTTTGTTTTGGGCGCCACAACTTGTTCCGAATATTGCCAAACTCTAGAACGATAACTCGCGAGGAAGACCTTCGCGGGGCGCTGCAGTGGGCCCTGGAGTTGGAGCAACCCCACGATGGCGAGCGCAGAGCAGGAGAACGGTTCCTCGGCGCGGTGGTATCATCGAGTTTCGACATGCGGGAATTTACCGTTCGGAATCTCATGGGCTACGGTGATGACACAGCAGCCCGAGCTTGTGATCGACTGGCGGAGTCGCTGGAACCTGCGTTGGCCAGCCTTGCGGAGCGAGCCAAGAACGCGCAACTCGCGCAGAGCCCCGCATGAGCCGATATTTGGCGCTCATTCCAGCCCGTGGTGGCTCAAAGGGCGTGCCGGGCAAGAACATTCGCCTCATCGCCGGGCGGCCGCTCGTTGCATGGACGATCGAGCAGGCCCGTCAGTCGTCAGCAATCGATCGGGTGGTCGTTTCAACCGATTCGCCGGAAATTTCTGACGTTGCCCGTAACTGGGGCGCTGATGTGCCGTTCATGAGGCCGGCTTCCCTGGCGACCGATCAAGCCAGTACAGAATCGGCGATGATTCATGCGGTGGAGGAACTTGCGACCGCGGGATACAAGCCCGACGCGATCGTTCTGCTGCAAGCAACGTCGCCGATACGACGACCGGGCACGATTGATCGCGCTATCGCCGAATTCGAACGACAAAGCGCGGATTCAATCCTAAGCGTTTGCCAGAACAACCACTTTTTTTGGCGATATCCTCACGCTCCTGAAGCTCTTTATGACTACCACCGTCGACCACGGCGCCAGGACATCGCACCTCAAGATCGCTGGTGGCGGGAGACGGGGTCGCTCTATGTCACGAAAACCGATCTCCTTCTTGCCACGAAAAATCGGCTCGGCGGCAAGATAGGACTGTTCGAGATGGAAGAAGACGAGTCCTACGAGATCGACTCGTTGACGGATTTCCAAGTATTGGAAGCGCTCATTCAAAGGGTCCTCGGATCCGGCCCCGGGTTGCCCTCGCCAAGCCCACAATGAGAAGCCGGTTATTGGTTTTCTCTTGCGACTGACACTCGCGCCCAATATCTAAGAGCACATGTTCCGGAGGGCCAATGTCGACTTTCAGGGTTCTTTTCATCTACCCCAACCAGCGCGCGGAGAGCCTTGTCCCGCCGGCAATCGCGATCTTCTCCAAGTTGCTCAAGCAGCGCGGGATCGAGGTCGCCCTCTTCGACACATCGTTCTATGATATTGATGCTGACGACTACTCCGACATTCAGCGCGGCCCCAGTTCTGAGCAGATCGTTTCCAAACTTCTGCTGACCAGGCCCTACGAATCTCGCGCCGATTCCTTTCGCAAGCACCGGAGCGCAGTCGACGACCTCGTTGCCAAGGTCGAGAGTTTTAGCCCCAATCTCATCGCTGTCACGACGACGGAAAGTACGTTTCTCCTCGCGGTTCACCTTCTGCGATCCGTCCGATATGCGAAAATACCGACCATTGTGGGAGGCGTCTTTTGTACGTTTGCCCCCGAACGCGCCATCGGCTTCGATGAGATCGACATGATCTGTGTCGGCGAGGGCGAGAATGCCATCGTCGACCTATGCGAGCGGATGCAGTCGGGCAAGGACTACTCGACAGTGACGAATCTCTGGGTCAAGACCAGGAACGGGATTGTCAAGAATAGCGTGACCTACCCTGTCGACGTCGATGCCGTCCCAATGCCCGATTGGCAGATTTTCGAGGACGCCCGTTTCTATCGGCCAATGTACGGCAAGATATACAAGATGGCCCCGATCGAGACGCATCGCGGTTGCCCCTATACCTGTACATTTTGCAATTCACCGTCCCAGAACGCCCTCTATGCCGAAACCACTGGATCCTCATTCTTCCGAAAGCGTTCCCTCGAAAAGGTCTACGAAGACCTGATCTACTTCCGAGACGAGGTGAAGGGTGAGTACGTGTACTTTTGGGCGGACACGTTCTTTGCCTATTCAGCAAAGGAATTCGATGCATTTTGCGAGATGTACTCGAGTGTCAAACTCCCGTTCTGGTGTCAGACCCGTCCTGAAACCGTGACGCACGAACGCATCAAGAAGCTCAAAGACGTTGGCCTCCACCTAATCGCCTTCGGCATGGAACACGGGAATGAGCGGTTCAGGGCCGAGGTCGTAGATCGGCGGTACAAAAACAGCTTAGCGATCGATGCTCTCAAGATCCCGCGCGATCACGGGATCCCATTCTCGGTCAACAACATTATTGGATTTCCCGACGAAACGCGTGAATTGTCGTTCGACACAATCGAGATTAATCGCGCGATGAACCCCGACCAGATGAGTTGTTCGATCCTCCAGCCGTACTTTGGCACGGCCCTTCGCCGTCGAGCGGTATCGCGCGGGTACCTCAATCCTGATGTAATTTGCCCCGCGAACTCCGACGACACCTTGATGACCATGCCGTTTTATACTCGAGAAGAAATGAAGGGAATGAGGCGTACGTTTGCCATGTACGTCAAGTTTCCAAAGTCACGCTGGTCAGAGATATCGATCGCGGAGAAGCTGACACCAGAGGGCGATGCAAAGTGGGAGCAGCTGGCCACCGAGTTTCAAGCCACCTTTTTCGCGACACCGAATACGGACATCACCCGACAAGGCAATCCCCAGCCCGACGCGTCGACCCGGATCCGCGAGGGAGCCGTGTCACAACACAAGATGTCATAGAAGCGCGCTGTCCTCCCGACCTTTGCCTGAGAGGATGTCGTTCGTAGGGTTTACCGCTTCGGTTGGAGAAGCCGACCGTAGAGCGAGGTCACGGATTCCGTGTGGTGTTCGACCCCGTAGCGACGTGCCGCCTCATCAAGCGCCGTGTTTCGTATCGCTTGGGCGAGGACAGCATCTCGAAGAATCGACACTACGGCTGCACTCATGGCCACAACATCATCTACGGGAACGAGCAATCCCGTTCGACCATCGTCGACAATTTCCTCGTGCCCTCCGGATCTCGTTGCAACGACCGGCGTACCGACCAGCATAGCCTCGACCAACGTCCTTCCGAAGCCTTCCCGTACCGCTGGCGCGAGCATCACGTCGCAGCCGGCCATCCACTTTTCAGAAGGAAAGCGGAAACCTGCAAGACAAACGCGCTGACGGAGGTCTCTGGCCTCGACATACTCCCTGATAGAAACACCAAGCGGTGATCGGGCGTCCCCAAACATGACACCAACCACGGGCTCAGGAACAAGTTTTCCAATGCTCTCGATTACCTTCACGAACGTAAGCGGCCGTTTCAGTTCGCGCATATTCCCAAAGAAACCAACTACTTTGGTGCCTTGTTGAAGACCAAATTCGCGGCACATGACCGCGTGCGCTTCCTGGCGGTCTACTGGTCCCGACGCTAAGAATGGGTTCTCTACGATCAAAGTCTTGGCACGGATTTCTGGGGGGATTTGCTCGACTGAGAACCTTGAGATACCTATCAGCGCAGATGCACGTCGAGCCACGGCGACGACTGCACGAGATTGTTGAAAATGTGAACGCTGATGCCAGACGAAGGGTCTCGACGAAAGATGGGTTGGGATACACCATGTCATGTTCGTGCGCCCATCGTTGGCGTGAACAAGCGACACCCTTTGCTGCCGAAGGTAGGAAAGCAGTGCTGGAGTAGCAAGGGCGACCTGCACCATTAGGGCCAGGCGATACCTGTCCGCTCCTACCACCGAAGGCAACGGAAGGATTTCGTACGGAATATCCAGCGCGTCTAGGTGTTCGGTGAACACTCCCCGAGTGTGTGCGACGACCAGCGGACGAAAGCTCGCAGGCAGGCTCTTGATTAGAATCAAGCTAGACAGTTGAGCGCCACCAAGAGACGTTCCCATGAAAGGAAAACAGACAACAGTCGGTTCGTTCATTATCGTGCCTTCGTAGGGGCATCGGAGAAAGACTGGCCGAGCCAGCGCTTGCGCATTCTACATAGGCGAACATCCTCACCGATCGATCATCGTGCCACCGTGGGGGCGGAGGCCGGCGTTGGCATTTCGCTTGCTCCCGCAGCATATAGGGTCCTTCCTCAATGAAGTCTCCATTTAGGTTGCCAACCGTTCGAAACGAACTGTCTGTCGCACCAATTGTCATGATTGATGTTGGGGCAGCTGGCGGCATCCAACAACTTTGGCGCGACCAAGAATCAGGCCCATTTGTTCGATATTTTGGCTTCGAGCCACATCCAGCCAATTTCGCCGCGCTCCGCGATGACACCCAAACTCGCTACTTTCAGATGGCTCTGTCCGACAGAGCTGGAACCTTGCCGTTCCACGCGAGGACTACCGTCGGCTCACTCGTTCCCCGTCATGATCGGGAAGCCATTGGGGATTCGTTCGACCTTATCGAGGTGAACGTCTCGACCATCAAAGCGCTAGCAAGTAGCGGAATAGTCCCGGCGCCAGACATCATCAAGACCGATGTCGAACGACACGACTACGCGGTCTTGGTTGGGGCGGCGGATCACCTTGATCGTGCACTTTGTGTGGTCTCAGAGTTCGAATACTATCGGACACCAGGTGGTCACAACTTCAGTGCATTTGACCAGCTGCTCACCGAGCGGCGGATGATGCTGTTCGGCCTCGCTCAAAAAAACGGAATCGTTGGCGAACTGGCGGGCGGGGACCTTCTCTACCTCCGTGATGTCGGCTCAATCGTCGGTGACATGATCGCCCCGCCGAGCGCGAAACGCACAAGGATCATCAAACTTTTCGTGATCTGCGTGATGCTTCGTCAATCGCGCTATGCTTTCGTCGTTGCAAAGTCAGGGGCTGACGTCGGGTTGTTGACACATGAGGAGTTCGTCGAGTTGTCGTCTTTCTTGGATCGTCTGACTCAACTGAATCTTGTCATACCGCGATTCCCGAGCGCAATACGTTACCGAATTGCTCATGCACTTGGCTTCTTTGGTCAGTTGGTTCTGGGCCCAGGCTCTGAGGGAAAGTCATCGCCCCGCTCGAACCAACTTGTGCCTTATCGCCGAATGTTTGTGGACGGCCGTTGGATTCCCGGATCTTGGCGCCGCAGACAGCGCAAGCGGTTCGAACAGGCTTATGAACACTTCCGGAAATTGCGTGGAGTATTCTACGGTCCCGGCTAATACTCACCATTTCGGGAGGCGACGTATGGGACTCCAGACTAGACTAGGCCGATGACCCCGGCGGGGCGAGTCCGATTGTACGGACGCCGCCTTTGCGACAAATCAAGTCGATCGCATGATTGGCTTTCAAGTCCTGAAAAGTCGCTCGCTCCATGAGGTCGGTGGGAATTGGTGCACCGGTGCCATGGCCAAGCCTGACCAACACCTCGGTCCCCTCGCGTTGTGAAGAGCCGGCATAGCGAACCCGTTAGCCCAAATCGAACAGGTGTTCAGAACTCTTTCGAAGTCGTGCACAGGCGAATAGCGGTTCCGGCGGACCTCGAAGATGACAGTCGGCGCAAACTCACCGTGCCGAAATCCTACCGCAAAGAATTTCGACCTCGTGTCCCTCGACATCCATTCGGATCAATTCTGGTGGCCCAAACTGTCTCGTCAAACCTCGCACGGTCATCGTGCGAACCCGGGCCGTCCGACCTAGCGTGCCTCTCTCGGCGTAAGAACGTATTCACCGGAGGACAGCACACTTACCGCTTGCCCATCCGGCAGCGCGACTTCATAGCCCATCCCACGAACCAATTGGTAGAGGTCTTCAGCTGTACCCCCGAGCAACGCGATCTGACGTGGGTGGACACTAAGGATAATCAACGGGCGACTGGCCGCGATCATCTTTGTCGCTCCACGCAGAACGTCAACTTCCGCACCTTCGACATCAATCTTAACTACTGACGGCAGGACGCCGCGCTCGTCGCAAAAGCCATCTAGGGTTAATTGCCGACGGCGGCGCTTCACGAATTTTCTCTCGAAATGCCTGGGTGCCCGGGTGTTGAGGCCACTGTCACCCGCCGATTCGAGAAATTCGACCGCATCAAGTGGACTCGCACCAACTAGCGAATCGACGACTTCGACATTCTTCAGGTCGTTGAGTGCCTTGTGATTACGAAGGTAGCGCAGGTTCCCTTCCGCAGGTTCGAACGCAAACAATCGCCCGTCTGGGCCGATCGCCGCCGAAGCGCATAGTGTGACAATTCCAACGTGGGCACCAACGTCGAACACGACCGATCCGGGGAGACATGCATCGATGCAACGCCGGAATCCCGAGTTGTGCTTCCCACCCCAATCGGCATAGTTGCTGAAAGCAAATCGGCCGTTTAGCCGGAAAGGGCCGTAGGGCCCGATCTGCTTCGCCACGGAACGGGGCCAACCGAGGACGTTTTGACCAAACCGGTAAACGCTCCCAAGCGGGCGCCATACCCAACCCAGCGCGCGAAGGGAGCCATGCCGCAACCGAGAGATGAGCGCAAACATCGTTGAAGAGGACGGCAAGCCCTATGTAGATGCGGCGCGAAGCAACCAAAGGTGCGTTTGAGAACCGAGCCTCACAGTTGATCCACGATTGGCATCGCGGCGCGGCGCCCCTCAATGTCGACGATGTACTCCGTCATCATCCCGGTCTCAAAGTGCCTTAGCATCCGCTCGACTGCCGCCTCACCGAAGTCGCCGCGCCGAAAGATCCTGCCCTTCGTCGAGTCTTGCCCCACGGGAACAATCTCCCCATTTTGGTGCTTCGCCGCTACCCGAGCAAAAGACGCAGCGCCCACCATTATCGCCTTGGTTCCAAGGTCATGGGAGTCATCATCGACCGCTGGCTCGGGCCGCACCTGTGTCAAAATGGCGCCGGCGTCTACCTTGGGGACTGCAAGGTGAATCGTTGCGCCAACGCCCTCTGGCCGTCTTTCGGTGAGCGGCCAAAAATTGGTACCAGAACCGCGGTAGTATGGCGACAGTCCCATATGCATATTGATGATTCGCCCTTCAAAACCTGTGAGAAGGGGCGCCCTGATAATCGACGAACCAAAAAGCAAGATCGAACGCGGATTTCGATCCATAATCCAGGAAAACGCCTCAATGCTGTTCGATTGCCCATTGGCAAGATCAAGCTGCTCCATTCCTCTTGGGAACTCCGGATCGCCGAGCCATTTCCGTTCGGCGACATCTCGCCTGGCAAAGTGCTGGGCGATTACTCGACTTCCCGTCCCCGAAGCAGATGGGCCTTTCGGCTTCGACTCGGTGACGACGGCAATCAAGTCAAGTTCCTTTGCTAGGATCGTGGCAACATAGCGATGTCTGCGTTCATTGCTGGTGATCAGGATTGCGTTCATCCTCAAACTCGATGCCACGTTGACTTTGGCAAGTTCTGCAGAACCTCGGTGACCGAGCGACCAACCAAGTCGGAATTCGAGATACGCGCAAGGAACATCGGATTTTCCAGATCGACATTGACGGCTCTCTCCATGGTCAGGCCGAATCTGAATCCTTGCCTGACGGCCATTTGGCCACACAGCGCGGAGCAGGCCTCGAAAGAGCCGTGGGGATAGCTAATGCCAAACACGTTCGGGCAGCCCCAGAGCGCCAGAAGACGCCGAGACTCCCTAATCTGATACTCGAGGCTAGGCGGCGCTTGGCGACCTAGAGGAACATGCTGGTGGGCGTGCGAGCCGAGTGATTCTGCGGCGTCGAGCTCTTGAAGTTGTTCCGTGCTCATGTACAAAGATCTGCTCGTTGCCTGTTCGTCAAAATCGGGGACGGCGTGCATCGCCTCCCCCAAGAACGTGGTGAGCTGGTCGCTCGTCAGCCGCATGTTGAGAGCATATTTCACCGCCGCGGCATCTGAGCGGTCGTAGGGGTATTGAGCTGCCACCTGCTGAGGACAGACTACGTCGACACCACGGCCCATCTTCTCGAGAAATCGATCGAGGTCGGCGAGTATCGAGGCAGGTGATACCTGCGAACGCAGGATATGCGCCTTATGAACGTTTTCGACGACACCGTCCACAATGCACCCTGTGTTCACGAAGAACAGCGCTGGAATCCCTTTCCTTTTCAGGATCGGCCAGGCATGGTCGAACTGCTCCCGAAGTCCGTCGTCGAACGTCACTAGTGCAGCGGGATCGGGAAGCGTTTGCCGGCCTTCAAGGGCCCTCAGCAAGTCGCTACTCCCGACAACTGATGCTGCCTGGCAAATGGCATCAATCTGCTCTTCGAACTCCTTTGGGGTGACACCAAAGATGCTCGGGTAAGGAGCTTCGAAATTTTCCCGGACGTAGTGGAAGTTGATTGCAATCAATCTCATGTCCGCTCGTCACGTTGCTTCCAGCAGGTCATCAAAGTGTCGGCACGACGGACCGTCGGGATTCGAAGCAAACCAGCTCAATCTGGGTTGGGTTCGAATGGCTTGGTCTTCCACCCAAAAGGAGGGCCAACCCAAGGTTACCGCGCCGCCTTGGTCCGACGCGTCGCGCTCGCCGCTGCAAGGCGCACGAGTGCCGTCCACCCGGCGACAGTGAGAACCACCAAGATCGGCTCTATGGGAACACGGTACCGGATAGTTCCTGCACCCACCGCAGGTAATATCATCGAAACTGCAGCGGCCACCAAGAAAATCATTTTCCGTCGCGTTGCGGGGTCGCTAATACCACCAATCAGTCCAAACACTTGCAGCCCGCGCGAGGCCAATAGGCCGAGCTGGAAGATCAGCCAAACTGCCATCCAAGGGCTCGCGACCACCGCACCAAGGAAGTTCGACAGCCGTTCGACACCTTCGCCGGGAGTTCGGGAAAAATAGACGGGCTCCACGTCTTCACTTCGCATGACATCAAGCCAAACAGTATGCCCCATCAACTTGGCGAAACCTCCCAAGGCGGATACGACTAGGCGGTCGATCGGCAACGCCATGATCAACTCTGTACCAAGCCGACCATACACGCGGCTGATTTCGAATCGATCTTCTCTATCCTCCTGGGGCAACTGGGAGACTCGTTCGCCCGCCAATCGGTTAACTTCCGCTACCAATTCTTGATCCCGATCCCCGCATCCGAACCTCTGCGAGAGACAGGGGTATGTCCAAAGGGCCATAACGAAACCGCCCTGAGGCGCATACGCGAAGTGCCCGTATTCGATTCGATTCCGGACGAACTCAACTGAGCCGACGATCCACATCACGACAATTGGCAGGATCGCCAAGCCGACTGCTTGGACCCAATTTCGTCGTTTACTCTTAAGCGCGTAAGCGAGTGCTGGAATGATGAAAAAAGGAAGCAGCAAGAGCACGGAACGGATCAAGAATGCGACGCCGAAGGCTAAGCCAGCCCGCACGAGCAGCCGAGCCGGGTGCTCAGATTTCATCGCCCAAACGCAGGCACAGAGCGCCCACGCAAGAAACACCAGGAACGACGGCTCAGACGACGATACCATGCCGACCCGCCAAACCATGTTTGGCCAAAGTGCCCCGAGCACCGCACTGGGCCAGAACCAATCCCGGTTGATGACCTGGGCCATTAACGCAATCGCAAGAACGGTCAGGCCCATCATGACGGCCTGCACCACAGAGACGACAATCGCGCCATCCTGACCAAACAGAGCCTGCATCAACCAAGGGAGAAATCGCGCTCCAACCGTCGCGTTGAAGTTCAGATGTTCAGGTCCAAAGGCCTCTCCCGCGTCGACGCCACTTTCCGTGAGGCTCGCCACTGCGAGTGCGATGGCGGTGCTCGAAGCAACGACCACGACATAGGATTTCCATGATCGCTCGCCTGTGCTCATGCGACTTCGCACGCTTCAAACGAACTAGTTTGGTGAAATCGGCTGGCCAAGCCCCCTCCCAAATACCTGAAGCAGACCACAAAGATCGGATTTCGCATGGTCCAAGCGCTGCCGCTGAGCGCTTGACTCATTTTTGCACGAAACCGTTGGGGCGTCTATTTTCTACGCTGCGACGAGCTGTTGATGAGGGGCGAATCGTGACATCGAGGATACGATGTTGTGCGGTTGCGAGCGATTGCGATCCAGCGACCGTAAGTTCTCGACCCATTTCGTGGGGACAGGACTTTTGGCCATCGGTATTCACCGACTTCTCGGCGAGGATCGACGCGATTGGTTTCGACCCTCCATGCCGTGTCCGAGACCCCATGAATCGCGTCGGGAACACAGACAGAATTCAAGTCTGGGAGCGAATGTTTCACGGTAACGAGCCACATCGTCCTCCCTTCGGTGCGACCAAACCAAAGGTGGTCACCGACCAAAGAGCCTGTGAACTCGCGCGGCTCGATCTAGTGACGTCTTGATTGGGCGATGTTGGGGAAAACCGCGATCGCTGCTTCCAACCGGAAAATCAAAGTTGTGTACCTTGCGCGGTCGCTAGAGGCGACGGGCGGCGCGGAACAGCAGCTCGCTCGTCTCGTGCTGGGCCTGGATCGATCATGCTTTGAGCCAATCGTGATCTTGTTTTATCGGGTCGGTGAATTGATCAATCAGCTAGAGGCCAAGGGTGTCCGCGTTGAGGTGCTAGACAAGCGTGGGCGATGGGACTTAGTCCGACAAGTATTCTCATTGGTTCGACTTGTTCGGCACTTCGGCGCAGATGTCGTGCACAGCTACTTAGGACCACCAAATGTCGCTAGTGCCATGCTTTACTCGCTGCTTGGCAAGTCCAAGGTCGTTTGGGGCCTACGCGCGTCCGATATGGATTTGAGACTCTACGACTGGACGAGAAGAGGTACTTTCGCACTCGAACGGATGCTGTCAAGAATTCCGGATCTCATCGTTGTCAACTCCGCGGCCGGAGGAGAGTACCTGCTTCGCGCTGGCTTCGAGCCCCGGAGACTGGAGGTCATCGAGAATGGCATCGACACACAGACATTTCGCAACACCCCCCGAGGGATCGAACTGAGAGAACGTTGGCTGTCCGGCCAAGGCCGCTTCTTGATCGGCCTGATCGCCCGATTGGACCCTATGAAGGACCACGAGAACTTCCTTCACGCGGTTCGCATCGCGTCGTCCATGCGCTCCGATGTCCGTTTCGTCTGTGTTGGCAGCGGCCCAAGCATGCTTCTTGCCAAATATCGAACCCTTGCAAGCTCACTTGGCGTAGATCGACTGATCACCTGGGTGGGAGAACAGCAGGATATGCCCGCAGTCTATAGCGCCTGCGATCTGACCACTCTAAGTTCAGCATTTGGAGAAGGATTCCCCAACGTCGTGGCGGAGGCCTTGGCTTGTGAGCGACTGTCGGTATCAACGAACGTAGGGGACGCTGCTGCGATACTTTTGACCTACGGAATAGTTGTACCGCCCAGAGACCCTACCGCTCTTGCTCTAGCCTGGCACAAGATTCTCGATCTTGACCGATCAACAAAGAGAAACATGGAAATCCGGGCTCGCGATCACATTCGAAGGCAATTCGGAGTGGAACCCATGGTCGACAGAACCGAGCGTGCCTATCTGAACCTCTTGGGACGAGTTTGAGTGACGTCAGCGGCACAAAGCACACTGTTCGGAAACCAAATTCGATCGGATACCCTTCGTTGACAACCCTCAGGGCGTATCACTCGCGAAATACAAAAATGAGTGTCAACACAGCCGATGAGGCGAGAAGGGCGACAATGATCGGGAGCATCAGGAGTGTTCGGACTTTTGGTGCTTCCGGCCGCTCCAAGACGAAGGGGGCCTCGATCACCCGCGCAGCATATGGAAAGTCGGAGCGAAGGAGCATTTCTCGGCGTAGCTCGGACGTCAGGACAGCAGTCAACGCTTGGCGCATGTCAACATTCGTCGCCGTCCGAAGCTGTGCCTCAAGATACTCACGTCGGCGCTCGGCCTCAACTCGATCCTGGTCGCGCAACAAACTGTCGGCCTCGCTATAAACCAAGTTCAAAAGCTGGTAGGCGAATACCCGATCGGGATGGGAAAACGTCACGACAACGAATGGGCCATCGATCTCCTTCGTGAATCTGATTGATGACCTCAAGTACTGAGACAAAGACTCGGCAGAGGGCGGTAGCCACTCCGTCGAAAAGCCGAGCAACCTGCTGTAATGCACTCCCCAGCCTTTTTCTGGCGGAGGTCTTTTCCATTCATGCAATTCCGCATCCCACTGACTCGCGTACACTCTCTGCAGGAGGCCATGGCGCTCCTGTAGAAGCTCGGCAAACGCGGCCGAGCCGATTGTGACCCGAAGCCTCTCAAAGATCGTACTGACTCCGGCCCCGCCGGATCCACCCGATGCGCCAACGCCGATCCCGAGAGTTCCGAGAGCAGCAGTAAGCTGATTGCCGAGCGCGCCGGCCGGATTTGCCTCGGGCAACAACGTCATTTGCGCAACAAACTGACGAGGAAAATCCCGAACCTGTTGGATACCAATCCAACCGCCGACCGTACCCGCAATCAGAACTATCCAGGAGTACCGTAGCAAATAGAGAAGTAGCCGACGCAGGTCGACAACAGCGCCGTCGCGATCCGAAATATGGGCCGCGGCCGCTACATGAGTTGGAGGCTGATCGTTCACAGCAGATATCACTTCGACGGAGATTGTCTCGCAGACCCTAGCTTCAGCATGTCGTCATAGACCGTCAGGGTCGCGGAGACAACCTTTTCGACATCGAACCTTTGCTCGGCGATGCGTCGGCCTTCGTCGCCGTACCGACGGCGCAGTTCGGAGTCGGTCATGAGTCGCTCAATAGCAGATACCAGACTTCTCACGTCGCCAGGCGGCACGATCAGCCCATTGCGCTCATTTTTTACGACTTCACGACATCCGGGAAGATCGCTAGCAACAATCGGCCGGCCCGCAGCGGCGGCCTCGATTAGGATCTTGGGCACACCTTCCCCGTAACGTGTCGGTAAGCACACCACATGAGCGTCTCCCAGAACCTTCGGCATGTCGGTTCGATGCCCCCACCACTCTATCAGTCCGTCTCGCACCCAACCCTCAATCTGAGAACTAGGAACGGAATCGGGATTGCTCGGCCGGGTCCCTCCCACCAAGACAAAACGACCAACCGCTCCACGTGATCGAAGACAGCGAACCGCGTCAACGAATTCTCCGACGCCTTTCTCCCACAAGAGTCGCCCTGCAAAGATCGCTATGGGCGTACCTTCTCGCTGCGGTCGTGGTGAAAAGTCGTCCAACGCCACACCCGCACCTCCCACAACCACCGAACGCGCGAGATCAACAACGCCCCAAGTTGCAAGGCTGTCCCGGTCGTGGTCGGTTTGGCAGATGACAAAGCTCCTAGGGCCTCGGCACGCCAGGCGCATCAGCCAGAGGACTACCCTTTTCCGAATGGCACCCCATATCCCGCTCGCAACAAAAACCTGCCCAAGCCCGGTAATCGAAACAACGACTCGTATCCCAAAAAGCCGAGCCAGTAGTCCGCCGTAGATCACGGGCTTGATCGTGAGCGTGTGCACGACGTCTGGCGCAAGACGACGGAACTGCCAAAACAGGTCAAACAACGTAGCGAGTTCTTGCGCGGGGCGCTGTCCGCGACGAGACAGCCGAATCGGATGAAACGTCACCCCAACAGCTTCTAGAGCGGAGACTTCGAAACCCGGTGGTGCCCAAACATGGTCGGATGGAGCGGCCACGTGAACCTCGAATCTCTTCGTGGCCGCATGAATTAGCTCCAGCCGATGGGATATCAGGAAGTAGGACTCATTGATGACAAACAGCAGCCTAGGCCTGGTTCCGGGGTCAGAAATCGGTTGACCGTACCCCCGTGGTTGCACTTCGTCAGTCAAGCAGCTGCTCCCAATGCTCCATGATTCCATCGGTGTTGACGCCACCGACGACGTCATAGAGACGCGGCGCAATCCCAAGGCGTTGGCCACCATCTTTCGTCAACGGTCGGAATGAGAATGAACCGACGTTTTGCGTCGAGCGGGTCGACAAGATGTCGAAGGGAATGGCCATAAAGAAGCCCTTGTCGAAGCTGCCCTCGCCGAAGACCGCAAAGGGAACATCGGTCAATGTGAAGAAGGCCCCCACCCGCGTGCCGTTGCGGAACGAACGGGAGGCGGCAAACGTCGCGCCGCGATCGCCGGCAAGATACTGACCGATGTGTGCCGACGTGAGGATGTCGTAGAACGGCGTTTGGTAGTAGAGGTTCACATGTCCGGTCGCGACGGAGTAGTCACGAAACCCGAACCTCTGGTCAAAGTCCCGCTGATAGGCGTAGGCGGCGTCGACTCCCGCCGCAAAACGCGAACCGAACGGTCGGTAAAGCACTTCGCCGCCGTAACCTCCGAACATCTCTTCGAGGATCCCGGCGGTGAAACGGGCGTAAAAGTCCGGATACGGTGACCACAAGTTGACGACCTGGAGCCGAATGAGGTTGTCCTTCCCCTGGCGCAGGTACTCCTTGATGTCCGACCTTACGCGCGGAAGAGCACTATCAGCCTCGACGGTCAACCGATCCAGGTTGTCGTACAAGTTCTTACCGACAGTCCCCGCGATGCTCGTATGTCGGTTCAACTGTACGCGGCCCGACAAAGCCGCGACGACCTCGAACAAATAGAAGCCATCGCGGCTGCCGATGTGTTGGCGGAGTTGCGGCCGTAACGAATAGGCGAAATCCGGATAACGATCAGGGTTTCGGATCGCGGTCGCCGACAAGGGCTCGTGCGTGGGCCCCTCGATCTTCGCACCGAACCAGAGTTCCTCGATGCTCCCCCGGTTTTCCGCAATGGCATCGATGTCCTTGCGTCGGAACGTGACACGATTGACCTCGAATCCGGCGATGAGCGCCACGATCGTGAATTGCTCGACGGAATCAGGCAAGTGATTGTGCACAACCCGCATCGCCCGTCCGAGGTTGCGGGCCGTCTGGCGATACCGGCGGCCCGCGAGGACGAGGGTTGCGGTTGGAGGGGTGATATCTACCGCATCGACGGTGAAGCCCTCTTCTTTCAGTTCCGCGATCATCGGGGAAATCACCTCCCTCGATGAGACAAACGTCGCCTTGATCGCGGTGGCAGAGACCCTCGTCGGGCTGGCTCCCGTCTCTACTGGCACGGCCCTCGAAACTCCGGCGGTCGTGTCCTTTGTTTCGTTCGAAGTACGCCCAGCCAGCGAGGCCGCCATCTCCTCCACACCACTCGGCCAAACGATTTGAACGCCGCTCTGGTCCAGCCCAGAGTCCGACAACGCCTCAGCGACCGCGCGACGGACCAGGGGCGACGGCTCGTCACCAATTGCTATGGTGACGCCATCTTCGTCCAGACTGACCGCGCGAACGTCGATATCGAATCGCTGCAAGGTGGCGAGCGCGTCGACGAGGCCGGATGGCGCCGACTGGGGTGAACGGTCGGATCGATCGCCGACCCACCCAACACCGTCGGAGGTGGGCGCATCATCAGCTTCAGCCAGTGACGCCCGCGGTTGTCGAATTCGAAGCTTCGGCGGAGCCGGGTCGAACTTCGGAATCCCCGGCTCGTTCAAGTTGGCGCGCAAAGACGCGCGAAACATGTAGGCTGTACCACGTTCGCGCGCGAACGAGAGGTCGATCCAGGACCATGGCCGATAGTTGACCCCATAGTTGATGTGAGAGGTCCATTCGAAGCTGTTGTTGAGCGGCTCCGATCGATAGTCGTTGGGATCGTATTCCACTTTGACCGAGAGGCCCGGCAAGGGGGTGGTATATTCAACCCCTCCAAAGAGACCTATTGTTTCACCACTGAACCACTGGCCAAGATTTAAGGTGCCACCCTCACTCGCCGCATTGGACCGGTTTCTGAACCCTGGCGAGAGGTTGATGAGTGGGTTCTTGAGGGAGCTCGAACCGGCGCTGTAACCCCATCCGACACCAAAGCTGAAGTCGAGATCGAAATAGCGCTTCGAAGCGACCAGATACTCGCCACCGAATAGTCCCGTGCCCAACCCGTCCTGGAAGCCAACGGCCAAGGCCGGGAGGTACCGCCCCTCGTTCAGCAAGCGAAACTTCAGGTCGGCGCCGCGGTCCTTGAAGGCCGATTTGTCGACCTGCGAAGATCCGCCCGAAAAGTTCCGATTCCTCACCGAGACGTACCGAAATGTCCCCTCGAGCCACGGGAGGGCCTGAAGAGTGATCAGGTAACGATCGTAGGGGCGAACATGAGAAAACCCCACATCCAGTTGACCATCAGGGCCAAAACGGGCCGTGCGCGTCTGCAAAAGACCCACGCCACCGAAGTCGGAGGCCGAGGGTACGTACTCGGGCCGTAGCGGCTCGCCGTCCGCCTCGGCAACGCCATGAGACCAGCCGCAGAACATGGCCACGATCACGGCCGCGCCAAGCCGCCACGCTACTCGACCTCCCCGAAGCCTACACGACATCACTCAAGACTAGCGGCTGATAACCGCCAGGGACGCCGCCGTCACCGCCAACTGACCAAGGACCGTCGACAGGTCCTTGCTGAGCGCAAGCAGATCGAACGGCCTCGGGTCCTTAGGCACGACGATGGTGCTCCCGGGAGGCACACGCACCGGCGTGTAGTTGAATGCGCTGATCGACACCGGTTGCGCCGACCCGTTCGGATACACGACGAAAATGCGCGACTGATCTGCCGATTGCTGGAGGCCCCCAGCCTGACGTACGTAGCGATCGACCGGGGCGCCCGAGGCAAACTGCATTGCCCCCGGGCTCAGCACCTCACCCGTTACCAGAACCGAATTCGGGCGCTTCGGGATGATCAATCGGTCCCCTGGCTCCAGGATTGTGTCGAGTTCCGGTTTCACGGCCAACGCCAATGGGTCGGCTTCGATGACGATGCGGCCAACAGCCGGCGCCGCTGCGACCTCGCGAGCAAGCCCGACCACGGCCGCGACGTCACCAGGTTGGAGCGCCCGACTTGCGATCGCGGTGGCAGCCGAGGCATTCAACGCGCGCGCGAGGCGCTGTAGGGCCAACTCCTCTGCCCGCCGAACGGACTCGCGGGTGAACACGGCGCCGTAGGGATACGCCTGGGGCGTCAGCCCTCCGGCACGGGCGATCACTTCCGAGAGTCGCTCACCCCGCCGAATCTCGTATGTTCCGGGCCGAATGAATTCGCCCCCGAGGATGATGGGGCCGGTCTCACGGTCGATGAACCGTGAGGCAACTTGGACCGCATCTCCCGGCAACAGCGACACCTGTGTTCCGGTCGCCGCGGTCACCACAACCCGCCTGGCGATCGAACTCGGCTCCTGATCATTGGTCGAGGCACTGGCCACTTCGATCCGTGTTGGATCGGCGGCAAGCGTCACGCCGCCCGCCGCAGCGAGGAGCATCGACAGGGACACTCCCGGACCAACCGGGAGCCGACCAGGACGACGAACTTCACCTCGCACGTGCACGACATGCTCCAAGGCAAATGGCAGCAAGTCGACGTCCTGCTCGAAAACATCACTACACAAAACCGGCTGGTTCCGCTCGGATTCCTGACCTGGCGTCGGCGCCGAAACATCGAGCCGTCGGTTGGTCCCGCGTTCGCGCTGAACCTTGGTGAGGTGTTGGATGCTCTTGCAGTTTCGCAACGAAAGTGAAGCGGGTTGACCCGGGACTTGCGGCGCCGATCCTGACGTTGCCGAGGCAACGCGTCCAAGCAACTGATCCGAAAGTCCCGCTGGGAGGTTGATTACGTTTGTAGTATTGCGCGCCTCCCCGTCAGGAGAGGACGGGGCCGATGGCACATTCGTCGAAGCCGTCGGCCCGGCGCGACGTCCGTCGCGCACCGGATCGCGCGTTTCATCGCCCT
>VGES01000006.1 GCA_016869765.1 Alphaproteobacteria bacterium | reverse complement strand
CGGGGATGGTCGTCGAGCCGATGCCGTGATGTCGGATAGCGTAGAACGGCGGCGCCACGATCGGCTTGGGCATGTGCTTGCGGCCGAACGGATCCCGACCACTGGCGACGGCGGCGTTGTATTCGGCGATGGTCGCGTTGAGGGTTGCCACCGGCAAGCGCGTCCGACGCGCGAGGTCATCGAGCGAATCGGCACGCACGTACGACGGGTGATCGTTCAGCCGGGCATCGACCTCGGCATCGCTGAGGCGATCGAACAACGGCGGTGCGGCCCGACGTATGGCCTCGTCGTAGATCGCCCAGAACGTGATGTCGGGCACCTTGCGGAACAGGCGCTCGCGCTGGTGCGGGATATCGTCGTCGTCCTCGGCAACGAAGCGCTTGCCCTCGCTGGAGACGTAGATTTCCCATGGTGGCCGCCGTGCCGGAGCGGTCTCGGTCACGCGTTCGACCCGGCTCGGGTCGCGCGGATCGATCACCCCGGCAAAGCGCGGGATGAAGTGCTCGCGATGTTTCATGACGCTGCCGGCCTTGATCGCGAGTTCGGCGCCCTTGCCGGTGTTGAAGGACCACGCCCAGCTGTAGCAGGGAAACCCGGTGTATTCGATGAACCGCGCGTGCCCGGATCCGAAGCCGCCCGTGGCGAGCAAGATGTTGGTGGCCGACACGCGTTCGGTTTGGCCACGGTTGTTGCGTATGACCACGCCGCTGACGGTCCCGCTCTGATCCTGAATCAGATCGACCAACTCGTGATCGAGCTTGAGGGCGATTCGCCCGTCGTCGACCGCGGCCATGAAGACTGGGCGGATCGCGCGCAAAAGGTCGACGCCCGCGTTCTTGCCCCAGTAGGTCCGAGGCACCGAATAGGGATTCTTGCCGAACAGCACCGGGTGCTCGTCCATCGGCCGCCAGCCGAGGTCGAGCAGCCAATGCAGCGTGTCCGCGGAATGGTCGGCGGCGAGGCGAGCAAAGCCCTTGTGCGTATGGCCCTCGGTGATGCGCAGGATGTCCTCATAGTGGCGATCCGCGGAATCGACGATTCCCTTGGCCGCTTGCAGTCGTGTCCCGGCGGCGGATATCTGCCCGGCCGCGATGTGGAGCGTGCCGCCCGCATAAGGGGCCTGCTCCACCACGAGGACCTTGGCGCCCCGTTCGGCGGCGAACAATGCGGCCGGCATTCCAGTGGTGCCGGCGCCGATGATGACAACATCCCAAACCATGCGAAAGCGACCTCCCGTCAGCGTGTCAACGTCATGTGATAGTCGAAACGATCGCCCCGAAAATAGGCGACGACGAACTCGATCGCCACGTTGGCGCCGTCGTAGATCGTCCGCTCGAGCCGCACATCGGTCTTGCCCGCGCTAGCGAGGAGCGCCGGATCGGCGCGAACGAAATCGGTGATAATGGTGTGCATGGCGTCCCCCCAAATAAGGACGCCCGTCTAGACCGTGCGCTAGGCGACGCGATCGAGCGCCACCTGCCAGGACTGGAGCACCTCGTCCACGGTCATGATGCGGGCGAAGCGGCCGTTGAGCGCCTGGAGCGCCGCGGCATACCGCGCCGGCTCGAGTTCCCCGGTGGCATCCGAAACGACGAAGGTTCGAAAATCGCGTTGGGCGGCGTCACGGGCGGTCGACTCGACGCAGATGTTGGTGGTCACGCCACAAATGACGACGCTCTTGATGCCCGTCGCTCGCAGGTAGGGCTCGAACTCGGGATGGTAGAAGGCGCTGAAACGGTTCTTCTTGAACACCTTTTCGCCGGCCCGCGGTTGGAACTCGGGCGCGAGTTCGCTTTCCCATTGGGTGTCGATCGAACTCCGCGCCGCTTTCAAGCCGGGCAGGATCTCGTGCACGATGAAGCCGCCATCGGAATAGTCGGATTTGTACACGTGGGCAGTAAAAATCACCGGTAGCCCCGCCGCCCGCGCGCCGGCGAGCAGACGTTTCGCTCCGGGAACCGCGCTGCGGCAGCCGTTGATATCGAACCCGACCTTGGCGAGCGATCCCTCATCCGAGAAGTAGGCGTTCTGCATGTCGATGACGATCAACGCCGTGTCTTTGCGCGTGAGTTCGATCATTTGATCCTCCCTGCTCGTCCGGCCCCTCGCCAGTCGACGAGTGACGCGATAATACATCACTCCCGTGAGGGTCGGGGGCGACCAAAATGAAGCCCCAGGGGCGACAGGAATGATCAAACGCGGGTTTACCCAGATCGCCGAGGGCGACGCGCATTACCGCTTCGCCGCGGGCGATCGCAACAAGCTGCCCCTCGTCCTCATCCATATGTCGCCGGTGGCGAGTGGTTCGCTCGTGCCCCTGATCCGGGGCATCGGCGGGGTGCGCCCGGTGTATGCCCCGGACACCTTGGGCAACGGCGATTCCTGCGCGCCGGCCGTGACCGACCCCGACATCGGCTACTACGCCGATGCCGTCGCGCGCATCCTGGATTCGCTCGATGTCGAGCGCTTCGACCTCTACGGCGTTCGCACGGGGGCCTCGATCGCCACGGAACTCGCGATCGCGCGACCCAATCGCGTACGACGTCTGGTGTTGGACGATGTGCGCCTCCACTCGGCCCAGACCATGGCCGCCGCGACCGAGACGCCGTGCCCGCCGCCCGACTATATCGGCAGCCAACTCGGCTGGGCTTGGCAGGTGATGCGCGATCACGCGGTGTTCTTTCCGTGGTTTCAGCCCGGTGGCGAGCGACGCATCGCGCTCGACATGTACGACGCCGACTACCTGCACAGCCTCGTCGTCGAGGTGCTGACCGCGGTCCGCACGTTCGGCATCAGCTATGGCGCGTCGTTTCGCTACAAACGGGCCGACCGAGTGCCTTTGCTCCGGGTTCCGACGATGGTGATCGACGAACCGACCCACCGCACGTTTCCCGACACGCGACCGACCGCGGCCATCATCCCGGGCGGTGTCGTGGGCGAGTTACCGCCGGGCGACAAGAGCCCGCGGGCGACTGCGGCCGTGATCAACCGATTCTTGGACGGCTAATCGCGTTCCAGCCGGTAGTGGATCCCGTACATCTTGAAGTCGTCGTCGATCGGCAGGTGGCCCCAGCCCCACTTGTGACCGTCGACGAACTGTCGGGCATCGACGCACGCTTCGTCGCGCCAGAGTTTGTCCGGGATCGCTCCGAGCCGGCATTTGTAGACGTCCGTGATCGTGATCCGGCCACGCCGATGACGGTGGGCATCGTAGAGATCACAGATGTCGCCCACGGCAAAGCGGGCGTCGTCGAAATCGTGCTTGGGCTTACCCCAGGAAAATGCGGGCCGCGCCGTCGCTGTCTTTTCGCCGCGCAATGTCTGCTCGATGAGTTTTTCGAGCGCTTTCGGGTCGTCGGCCCAGAACGAAAACCGCTTGCTCGCCATCGCTGTCCCTCGTCTTTGTCGACCAAACCTACATCAGTTCGGCCGCGCCGTTGACGTTCGCCAAGCGTTCAAATTGCGCCAGACTGGCGAACAGGGCCGCGGCCTTCGGTTCGCCGATCACCGCCCCGGCCAAGCGCTTGAACTTGGCTTCGAGCATCGGTTCCGGCATCGGGTTTCGCGGGCTGCCGAGCACGTCGTGGAAGACGATACGATCGCGAAACACACGCCCACGGGCATGAAGCTCTACGGTGTTGGGAATGTCGAGCCAGCGCTTGGTGCGCAGCGCTGCCGAGGCTTCCGGATCTTCGACCAATTCGATTTTCTGGGCCAACGCCCGCGAGACCGGATCCCGGAGCCGCTCGGTCGTGTACCACGCGGGCCCGGGCGGCAACCTGAGGAGCGCCATGGCCGTGCCCCATTGCACGGAGTAGATCGCCTGCCAGTACTCGTCGGGCGCCGGATCGAACTGGTGCGGGATCGTATAGAGGTCGGCCAGATGGAGCCGGACACGCGTGATCTCTTCGGGGGCGATGCGCTCCTCGGCGACGATGCGTTCCAGCATCTGCAGCGCGCCATGGCAAAGACGGCTCGACGGCCACGGCTTCAGCATGAGTTCCGTCGCCGTGTAGTGATAGGGCGACGGTGATCGCACCAGGGCGGAGAGCTGGTACTCCGACCCGAGAACATCGATCTCGTCCGACAATTGGTCGAACCCGTGCGCCGCCATGAGCCCCGCCTGTACGCCATGACGGCCGAGCCAGAGATTGCCCGAGCCCAGCCGACTCACGCGTTTTGCAATCTTGGGCAACTGGAACAGCAGCGACTTGGTCGGCAGTTCCCAAGCGATCGAGAGCGCGCGGTTGATGGCCTGAGGCGAGAGATCCAGGAGGCGAGCCGCCACAGCCGCCGCACACAACGCCCAATGACGAATGTCGTTGTCACGTCGGGCATAGAAGAAGCGCCCGTTCAGTTCGTAACCGAGCGCCGTCGCGGCTAGGACGTCCTGCCCCGACGCGCCGACCCGCTGTCCGACGGCAAAAGCGGTGTGCGCCATCACCGGGCCGGCGTGAAGGCCGGGCCCCGTCTCCTCGAAGTCGGTGTTGCGGCAGTACTGGGCGTTGACACCCGCCGCCAGCTCGGCCGTCACCCGGCCGCCATCGCCGATGATCACCGCCTCCGGTGTGCCGCCCACGTCCTTGGCGTAATCGGCCAGCGCGCGCCCGGTGAACTGAAAGCCCATGTAGGCGATGCCGACGTGATCGATCAGCAGCCGCTTGGCCTGTTGCCGCGCGGCCGGGGGAATATCGTCGTAGCGGGTGGCGGCAATCTCCTCAGCCAGAACCTGCGTGACACCCATCGCTCTCCTCCTCAGACTTTGTCCAACGCCGCCAGGACGAAAGCGTAGCCGTACGCCACCTCGTCGAGCCGGTCGAAACGCCCGGAGGCCCCACCGTGTCCCGCGCCCATGTTCATCTTGAGCACGACCGGATTCGCGTCGGTCTTCAGCGCCCGCAGTTTGGCGACCCACTTGGCCGGCTCCCAATAGGTGACGCGCGGATCGCTCACCCCGGCCATTGCCAGGATGGGTGGGTAGGGCTGGGCCCGGACGTTGTCGTAGGGCGAGTAACCGGCGAGGCGTGCTCGCGCTCGTGGATCGCGGATCGGGTCGCCCCATTCGCTCCACTCCGGCGGGGTCAACGGCAAGGAATCATCGAGCATCGTGTTGAGGACATCGACGAACGGCACTTCGGCCAGCGCCGCGGCGAACAGGTCGGGACGGCGATTGAGCACAGCGCCGATCAGCATGCCGCCCGCGCTGCCGCCCTGAATCGCGATACGCCGACGATCGATCAGGCGTTGCGCCGCCAGGAACTCGGCGACGGCGACAAAGTCGCCGAACGTGTTGGTCTTGTGCTCGAGTTTGCCGGCCCGATACCAACGCACGCCGCGGTCCATGCCGCCCCGGATGTGCGCATGTGCGAAGACGACGCCGCGATCGACGAGCGACAGACGATTGCTGTTGAAACCCGTCGGCACCGTCAAGCCATAGGCGCCGTAGCCATAAAGCAGCAACGGACTCGTGCCGTCGAGGGCCTGATCCCGCCGATGCAGGATCGTGATCGGAACCTGCTCGCCATCCGGCGTCGGCGCACTCAACCGACGCACGACGTAGCGGGATGGATCGTGGCCGCTCGGGACCTCTTGCTCCTTGCGAAGGAGCCTGACCCTGGTCGCCATGTCGTAGTCGAAGATCCGCTGGGACGTTGCCGGCGAAGCATAGGTGAAACGCAACGTCGAACCCGCGAACGGCATGTCGTCGACGAGACCAAGCTCATAGGCCTCCTCATCGAAGGCGATCGCATGTTCCTGGCCGGAGACCAGTTCGCGCACCACAAGGCGCGGCAAAGCGTCCTCACGCTCGTAGCGCACCAGGTGGCGCGCGAACACGGTCATTTGCCGGAGGTAGACGCCGGCGCGATGCGCCACCAAGTCACGCCAGCCCGCCCGATCCGGTGAGGACAAGGCCGCCGTGGCAATCTTGAAGTCTTCGGCCCCGTCGGCGTTGGTGAGTACGAACAATGTCTCGCCGTGATCGGCGACGCTGTAGGAAACGCCCGGATCGCGGGCCGCAATCAGGCGCGAGGGGTCGTCAGGGCGAGCGAGATCGAGCAGCCGCACTTCGGTCGTCATCGCGTGATCACTCGCCTCGATCACGAGGAATCGGCCGCTGTCGCTGGCGCTGATCGAGAGATAGAACGCTGGATCGCCTTCTTCATAGACCGACTGATCGGGACGCGAGGACCCGGGGAATCGTCGATACACCCAGCGAGGCCGTTGGTGTTCATCGAGACGGGTGTAGAACAGCGAACCATCGGTGGCCCACACGAGATCTCCGAAGCCGTGGACATCGTCGGCCGACGTGCCGATCGCTAGCCCGCTCGCAAGATCGCGCACGTGCAGCGCGTAACGCTCGCCACCCGAGGTATCGACCGAAAACGCCAGGCGCCGGTGGTCGCGGCTCTGCCGCACGCGACCGATCCGGAAAAATCCATGCCCCGACGCCGCCGCCTGCGCATCGAGCAGGACCTGCTCCGCGCCAGCGGCGTCATAACGTACATAGAGCGGGTGTTGCGCGCCCGCCTGATACCGCTGGGCGTAGTTGAACGGACCATCCGGCACGGGGACGGACACATCGTCCTCCTTGAGACGCGCCCGCATCTCGCCCTTCAGCGTCGCGATCAGCGGTTGAAGCGGTTCGAAGAACGCGGCGGCATAGGCGTTCTCCGCCTCGAGATGCGTCCGAATCTCCGGATCGAGGACCCCGGGATCACGCAGCACCCGCTGCCAGCGGCTGTCTCGCAGCCACGCATATTCATCGGCGCATGTTTCGTCGCGCCGCGCGACGGGGGGCGAACGCGTCGGCTGCGGCAGACTCATGCGCGGGGCACGGGGTCAGGCCCGAGGCGCACCAACCACTTGCCGATATTCTCGCCTTTAAGAAGGCCGATGAACGCGCGCGGCGTCTCCGCGATGCCGTCGAAGATCTTCTCCGGGCACCGGAGCTTTCCCGCCTTCAGCAAACGCGACAACTCGCGCCGCGCCTCGTCGTATTCCGCGACATGGTCGTGGACCGTGAACTGACCCGCGAACTCCTTGGATTGGTGCCATTCCTTGTCGGTCAGATTGTACTTGGCGACGATGCCGCAGCGGGTCACGCGCCCACCGGGATTGAGAAGACGGTTGACAGTCGCGGCCATGTCGCCGCCGACGTTGTCGAAGTGATAGTCGACACCATTGGGGCACGCCGCGTGGATCGCCGCCGCCAGGTCTTTGGTCGAGCGATAGTTGATCGCGGCATCCAGCCGAAGTTCATCGGTTAGCCACTTCGCCTTGGCATCGGTCGAGGTGAGTCCAACGACTCTCGCCCCGGCGAGTTTTCCGAGTTGTGCCGCGATCGCGCCTACCGTGCCCGCGGCGCTGGTCACGACCATGGTTTCCCCCGCCTTGAGGCGCCCCTCGTGGCGCAGCGCGAGAATCGCGGTGAGACCGGGGGTGCCGAGCACGCTGACCTTGGCCGACAGGGGCCCCTGCGCCGGGTCACAACGCGTGATGCCGGCCGGGTTGTTCCGCCTGTTGTAGCCCCGCGGACTGCAGACCGCGTAGTTCTGCCAGCCCAAGAACCCCTCGACGAGATCGCCCGGGGAGAACTCCGCAGCCTTGGATTCAACCACCTCGCCCAACACCGTCCCCGGCATCAGTTTCCCGATGTCGGTGATGCCGCCCTCGGGTCGCATCGCCCGGTTGGACTCATTGGTCGGGTTCATCATGAGCCGCAACCGCGGCTCGAGCCCGATGAAGATCACCCGCACCAGCATTTCGCCTTGTCCTGTCGTGGGCAGCGGCCCCGTCTCGAGGCGAAAGTCGGTCTCTTTGGGCAAACCGTTGGGATAAGCGGCCAACACGTAGCGCTGATGTTCGGGCATCGGGGGTCCATCGCCTGGGAAAAACTCGGTCGTCTCTTATACTAGGGGCGGACGACGGAGGAACCCGTGAATCGCCAGACCATGCTGCTCAAACCGTTGCACGACGAACGCGCTCGCCAGGAGCACTCGGCGGCGGTGCGAAAATTCGTCAATGGCGCGGTCATGGAAGGCAACCGCGAGATCTACCGCCGCGTTCTGAAACCCCGCTTTACGGTGAAGAACGGTCGCGCCCCCGACCGTCACGAGTTGTGGGACATGTTCAAGGGCGGGAGCAGCTACCAGTGGTCTAGTGCGCTCCGCCGGCTGCAGCAGGAAGGCATGTGGGACTCGGTTGCCGACATCGTCGATCGTCAGGGCCCCGAACTCGCCGCCCTCGCCCGTCACGAGGCAACCAAGAATCGCCAGAAGGGTTCCCTGCGACTGGACTCGCGCATCCAAGCCCCAAGATACCTGACGGCCGTCGACATCCACTGTATGCCCGGCAACTACCACACCCAATCGAGCGGTGAAGATGTGTTTGCCGGCGCGCTCTACGACCGGGCGATCACGACTCATGGTTACAAGGGCGCAAACTGCGACGAGGTGGGGTTGGCGCTGTCCGCCTTCGTGAAACGGAACTTTCCCACGCTCGAGGTCCGCCGCCTGCTCGACATGGGCTGCACCGTCGGTCACTCGACCCTCGGTTACGCCAAGGCGTTTCCGGACGCCGAGGTCCATGCCATCGACGTCGCCGCACCGTGCCTGCGTTACGCGCACGCAAGGTCCGAAATGGCGGGGATCGCCGCGCACTACTCGCAACAGAATGCCGAGCGCACCGATTTTGACGACGAGTCCTTCGACCTCGTCGTCTCGACGATCGTGCTGCACGAGACCTCGGCCAAGGCGATCCGCAACATCTTCCGCGAGTGCAAGCGGCTCCTGCGGCCGGGCGGCGTGATGGCACACTGCGAGTCGCGCCAATACTTCGCCAAGGAACCTTTCGACGCGCAGTGGCACGCCTGGGGGGCCCACTACAACGCCGAGCCCTACATGCAATTGATGCACGAGACCGAGATGCAGGCGCTGGCGGTCGAGTGCGGCTTCCACAAAGAAAAGTCGTTTCCCCAGATGCCGATGCTGGGAACGCTCGATCGCCGCCTCCAACTCGTCGACCCGGGGCCGAAGCCCAAGACCTACGCCGAGATCCTCTACGTCAACGGCGCGGTCAAATAGGTGTTCGCCGCGACGCTATTTGCGCGCGGCGAACGCGATCCAGCGACCTCGGTAGTACTTCACACCGGCCCGGACGGACGGGACCTTGTCGAATAAGACGTTCGTCGCCTTGAACCCGGCTGCGACCGCAACCTTCTTCAAATCGAGTTCGTCCAATGTCGTCTTGAACGGTTCGGCGTTGTAGTGGGTCTCCCAGTCGAGCACCGATTGGTTGAACGGATCGTCCTTGGTCGCCCAGTCGGTTTCGATGTGCACCATGAGCCCGCCCGGTGCGAGCAAACGGAAGCTCTCTTTGACGATGTCCTTGAACGCCGTCGTCGCAGTTTCGTGACCGAGGATGTGGGAGACGACGAGATCGAACGAGCCGGCGGGAAATCCGCTCTTCGTCGCGTCGCGCTGGCTGAAGTGCACGGCGGCCCCCAAGGCTTCCGCGCGCGCGTGGGCATAACGGAGTTGCGGGGCCGCGACATCGATGGCGTGGATCTCGGCCTTCGGGAACGCTCGGGCGTAGGGCACCGTGTTGGTCCCGGCCGAGCAACCCATATCGAGGATGCGCTTGGGCGAGAGTTTCGGGAAACGGCTCTTGAGCCACGCCGTCATCGAATTGCCCATGTCGTCGTTCTGCGGCCCCAAGCCGCCCATGCCGTAGAGGTAGATGCCACGATCGAACAACGCGCCGGCGTAGACATCGTCGCGCGTGATCTCGCTGTGATAGTTCCCGGGCATGCAATGGATGTCGACGGCGGTCAGATAGCGCGGGGCCTTGATCTTGGCATCGAGCGTCAGGGTACCCCTCGCCCGCCCCCTGTCCTTGGCCCGTGCGATCAATGCGGGCAGCTGGCGCTCGACACTCTCGCCCACCGAGTCGAACAGCATTTCCTGCATCGAGCGCTTGAGTGAGGAGAACGCCTGCCAATAGCCGACGTCATTCAGGGCCCGCCGCACCTCGGTCCGGTTCGGCCGTCGTTTGTTCTTCTTGCGAAACGCGGGCTCGACCGAGCGTTCGAAGATCAGGCGGTTGCCCGGTTGCACTTCCTGGGCGAGATGACGGGAAAACGTGACGATAAAGTCCTGGCGTCGGCTCTCGTCATGGTTGGGGGCCGCCAGCATGGGGTGGCGAAACTGGGCATCCATCGGGGTCCTCGCGACGTTGGCATAGTGATCCTGATGTCAATAAATGGCGGGCCAGTGCGCCAGGTCAAGGCAATCCGGGTGAGCACGGATGGTGGCCGAGCGGCAGACTAGGGCATAATGCGCGCCCACCGGGAGAGCCGCATGTCGTCCGTCGAAGTCATCATTCGCTCGAAAAAGGGGCCCGTCATCACGATCGAGCCCGAAGCGACGATGATCGCCGCCGCCAAGAAACTGGCAGAGAACCGTATCGGACTCCTGATGGTCGTCGCCCACGATGGAATGTTCGTCGGCGTCCTGACCGAACGCGATATCGTCAAGGCGGTTGCGTCCGAAAAAGATCTGACGCACGGCGCCAAGGTCGATGAATACGTGACCAAGAAGATCGTCGCCTGTCGCCCACAGACCAGCGTCGATGACGTGTTTCGAACGATGCAGCAGCGCGGCTTTCGCCACATGCCGGTGGTCGACCAGGGCCGAGTCGTCGGCGTGCTGTCGATCGGTGATGTCTTGAAGCACATGTTGGCCGAAGCGAAGGACGACAAAGAAGCGCTCACCAAGATCAACGCCGCCAGCGTTTTCTAGATCCGGCGAGCGATGGCGGGCCGTCGTCGCAGCATGGTCAAGGGATCGTCAAAGGGCGATCGCTTGGCCGAGTACCGCGCCAAGCGCGATTTTCAGGTCACTCCGGAACCGGATCGCGGCGCACCGTCGACGGCGGGCGATCTCTTCGTCGTGCAGATGCACGATGCCACGCGGCTGCATTACGACCTTCGCCTCGAACTGGGTGGCGTGCTCAAGAGCTGGGCGGTCACGCGTGGCCCGAGCCTGGATCCCAAAATCAAACGCCTGGCCGTCCATACCGAAGACCATCCGGTGACCTACGGACGGTTCGAAGGATTGATCCCCGAGGGCGAATACGGCGGCGGGCCGGTGATCCTGTGGGACACGGGGCGATGGGTGCCGATGAGCGAGGACCCAGCGAGCGACATCGCTGCCGGGCACCTAAAATTTCGGCTCGACGGCGAGAAGCTCAAGGGCGGCTTCGCCCTGGTCAAACTCAAGGGCGGACGCGCCGGCGTGAAGGACTGGTTGCTCGTCAAGGAACGCGACATCTACGCCAGGCCCGAGTCCGAGGGCATCATCACCGAGGACGCTCCGCGGAGCGTCGTCTCCGGGCGCACGGTGGCCGAACTCGAAGCGCGATTGGCTCCAGCCCCGCGCACGCGCGCGGCCCGTCCGCGGGCGGAAAAGCTCCCTGGGGCCAAGCCCGCGACCATGCCCGACCGCCTCGAACCCGCTTTGGCGACTCTGGTCGACGAACCTCCCGAGGGCCGCGAATGGCTGCACGAGATCAAGTTCGACGGCTACCGGACGATCGCCCACATCGCTGGAGGCAAGGTCGTGTTGCGCACGCGCAATGGCCACGACTGGACGGATCGCTACGGCGCTCTGGCCGAAGCCTTCGCAAAGCTCCCTTGTCGCGAGGCCGTGATCGACGGTGAGGTGTGCGTGCAGTTGCCGAACGGCGCCACTAGCTTTCCCGCTCTGCAGGAGGCCCTGGCGGCGGGAGACGACCATCGAATGGTCTTCTTTGCCTTCGACCTCCCTTATCTGGACGGCCATGACCTACGGGCCGTGCCGCTGGAGCGGCGCAAGACCGCACTCCTCGGCGTGCTGCAGGATCATCTCGACGGCTCCTCGGCGCTGCAGTACAGCGACCACACCGAGGGTAGCGGCCACGAGTTCTTCGCTCAGGCCGCCAACCTCGGTCTCGAGGGCATCATCTCCAAGCGGCGCGATTCGCCCTACACCTCGGGTCGCGGGCGCGAGTGGCTCAAGACCAAGGGTGCCCACGCCGGGGAGTTCGTCGTCGTCGGGTTCGATGAGTCGAAGGCGGCCGGCGGGCTCGGCGCCCTCGTCCTGGGCGAGACCGCCAATCACAAATTGCGCTACGCCGGACACTTTCATTGGTTGCACAAAGACACCAAGAACCGAATCCAGATGAAACCGCACGACCCGGAACTGGGTGTCGTCGACCGAAAGGACTTGGTCAAGGGCTACGAGTTCGAGAAGGATCAGTACGTCGTCTTCAGCGACGAGGAGCTCGACGAGGTCGAAGTCGAGTCGTCCAAGACCATCACGATCGAGGAGTTCGTCGATGCGGCCGACGTCGACCCGATGTACTTGGACACGCCCTATTATCTGGCGCCGGATGGCCCGGTTGCCGAAGAAACGTACCGCGTCGTCCAGCTCGCGATGGCGCAACGCAAGAAGGCGGCCGTGGCTCGCGTCGTCATGGGTGGGCGCGAACGGATCGTGCTGCTGATGCCCCGCGACAAAGGTTTCGTCCTCAACACGTTGCGCAGCGCCGCCGAAGTGCGTGCGCATCAGGAGTATTTTGCCGAGATCAACGATGGCGCGGTCGAAAAGGGCGCGCTGAAACTGGCCGAACAGCTGATCGATCAGTACGGCGGCAAATTCGACACCACCGAGTTCGTCGATCAGTACCAGTTGGCGCTGATGGAAGTCGTGAAGGCCAAGGTCAAGGGGACCAAGCCGGTGATCAGCAAGGCCCCCGAACGCGGCAAGGTGATCAACCTGATGGATGCGCTGAAGCGCTCGATCGACGAGGGCAAGGGAAAGAAGCCGCCGGCCCCGTCGAAGTCGCGGGAGGCCGCCGCGGGCGAGGCCCGGGCGCCCAAGGCCAAGAGTCGCGCCAAACGCGCTGCCGCTTCGTAGCGTGACGAAGTTCGCCCGAAAACCGTCGTCTTCCTCGGCCGCCTGTTGGCGATGCCGCAGCGCGAGGCGGCGGCCCGGGTCACGGGAGCAGGCGGCCGGGTGCGACGCGGCTTGACCCGCCGCACCTCGATCGTCGTCGTCGGACATGGGGCCTACACGCTGGTCGCCAAGGGGGTCTTCGACCGGCGTATGACCGAGGCCAAGAGAGTCGGCGCCGTGCTGCTGAGTGAACACGCGTTCCTCCGCGCGCTCGGCGTTCAGCCCGGGCCGTCGCCGGTCGAATGGACGCTCGATCTCGAAACCTTGGCGGGGCAAGGCGGGCTCGACCGGGGAATCGCCGAACGCCTGGTGCTGTTCGACGTCGTCGAACCGGTCGATGATCGGTTCGGTTTCCGCGACCTGGTCGCCGTGCGCGACATCGCTCGGCTGCTGCGGGAGGGAGCGACACTGGCCGAAGTGCTCGAGAGCATCGCCGCGTTGCGGCGACGCGACCCCGAGCGTCATCTGTCGCAGGTCAAGCTCGCCAGGTCGCGCGAAGATGGGATCGTGCTCAAGATCGGCGACCGCGCGGCCGGCCTCGATGGTCAGATGCAACTGCCAATGCCGCTCACCGAACGCAACCCCTCGGTCGACGACATTTTCGAAGCAGCGGAGATCGCCGAGCAGGATGGTGATCTGGCGCAAGCCGAGACCAACTATCGTCGCTGCCTCGACCTCGAGCGCGACGACCCGACCAGCGCTTTCAACCTCGCCAACGTCCTGCGCGAGATGGGCCGCCTGCGGGAAGCGCGCCTTTACTTCCAGCGCGCCATCGCGTCAGACGCGGACTACGTCGAAGCCCATTACAACTTGGCCGATGTCCACGACCAGGAAGGCCATCGCGCCGAGGCCAAGGCGGCGTTGCGCAAGGCGATCGCCATCGATTCGCACTATGCCGACGCGATCTTCAACTTGGCGCAACTCCAGTTCCGCGACGGGGAGAACGGCGAAGCGATCGCCGGCTACGAGCGGTATCTTGCGCTCGATCAGAACAGCGAGTGGGCCAAAATCGCGCGCCAGACGTTACTGTTGTTGCGGCAGCAGAATTTGGCGCAGCCGGGCTGATGAACGCCGGGCCACGCGATCGCTACGGCCGCTGGGCCATCGTGCTGCATTGGATCAGCGCGGCTCTCATCGTCATCATGTTCGTGCTCGGCCAGGCGATGGAGGACGCGGACGCCGCGACACGCCTTCAGGTGCTGAGGATTCATGCCCCGCTCGGCATCGTCGTGCTCGTACTCACGCTCGTGCGTTTGTGGCGGCGCCAGCGGGAGCCCCTGCCCGAGGACCTCGCGGGCCCGCGCTGGCAGCAGCGGCTGGCACGCATCGTTCATGTCGGATTCTACGTCGTGCTCTTGGGATTGACCTCGAGTGGCATCGCGACGATCGCGCTCGCCGGCGGTCCAGCTGTGCTGATGGGCGCCGATGGGCCGTTGGCACGATTTGACAGCCCAGCGGCGGCCGCCCATGGCGTGTTCGTACGACTGATCGTGCTTCTGTTCCTGCTGCATGTCGTGGCGGCGCTCTACCACCAATTCGTGCGGCGCGACCACATCCTGGCCCGCATGGGAATCGGCCGCTAGCGTGAATAGGCGTGCGGCGTGTAGGCGAGTTCGAGTTTGAGCCCGTCGGGATCGGCGAAAAACACGGCGTAATACTCTCGGGTGTAGGTGTAGGGCGCCGGTGGATCGAGGATCGTGGCGCCCCGTTCCACCAGCAGCCGATGCAGGCCATCGACCTGCTCGCGGCTTTCGGCATCGAAGCTCATGTGATGCAGCCCAGGGGCGTAGCGATCGTGCACCTTGTCGCGTGATCCGGGTTTGCACTCATAGAGCAAGAACACGCCGACTCCGGGCTTCTTCCATTTCGCCTGACCGATCACCGCGGGCCATCGCTCATAGCCGAGGAAAGCCATCACCGGATCATAAAACGCGCTCGAAGCCGCAAGGTCGCGAACCGAGAACGCGACATGGTTGATTCCGCCCAGAGGCATAGAGGGTCCGGTTTTCCTGTTCGTTGCGCGTGACGCACGATAGCTTAAGGCCGGACGACAACGAAACGAGGCAACATGGTCGCGCGCAAGAAACGATCGAAGAACACCGTCGAGATCGCGGGGGTATGCGACGACCGCTTCACCAAACTGCGCCGGGCCTTCGCCGCCAATTTCGACGATGGCGACGTCGGGGCCGCGATCTGCGTTTATCGAGATGGTCGCCCGATCGTCGATCTCTGGGGCGGCCTGGCGGACGCCAAGAAGAACGTCCCGTGGTCGCGCGACACCCTGTGCGCCACGTTTTCAATCTCCAAGGCGTTCGTCTCCACCATGGGGCACATGCTGATCGACCGTGGCGAACTCGATCTCGAAGCGCCGGTCGCACATTATTGGCCGGCGTTCGCCAAGCACGGCAAGGACGGCATCAAGGTCAAGCACCTGTTCGAGCATCGCTCGGCCCTGGTCAATGTCGATCGTGATCTGAAGCCGGGCGAGCTTTACGACTGGCCGCTGATGACCAAGGCGCTCGCCGACTCGCGGCCCAATTGGCCCTATGGCCGGACACCGACCTACCACTCGATGACCTATGGCTACCTCTTGGGCGAGGTGATCCGGCGGATCGACGGCCGGCGGATCGGGCGTTTCCATCGCGAGGAGATCGCGCGCCCCCTCGGCATCGACTTCGCCTTTGCCTTGACCCCAGCCGAACAGCGGCGCTGTGCCCGTGTGCAGCCCCAAACGCCGCCGGACGAATACATGCCGCCGTTGCCGCCCAATCCGGCGGCCGCGGCGCGCGCCATTCAAGGTGTCGCCAAGGGTGACCGTTTCAACGCGCCGGCGTTTCGCGCTGCGGAGCTCGGCTCGGGCTCGGGCCACGGCAGTGCGCGCGGCATCGCCAAGTTCTTCGCGTGCCTGGGAAATGGTGGCAGCCTGGACGGCGTGCGGCTCGTTTCCAAGCGCATGCGCGACTACGCAATCAAGTTCCGAGCCGAGTCGATCGATCCGGTGTTCGGTGTTCACAACAAGTTTGCGCTCGGACTGCAGCTCAACAACCCGCCCGGTATGCCGATGGGACCGAACCCCCGGTCCTTCGGTCATCTCGGCGCGGGCGGACGAATCGGCTTTGCCGATCCCGATCGTGGCCTTGCCTTCACCTACGTCCCGAACGTCATGTGGTACGGGGGCGGGCTCGGGCCGCGCGGCACCCGGCTGATCCAGACCCTGTTCGACTGCCTCTAGAGACGTTTGCGACGGGCCGCGGGTGCGAGTTTTGCTGCGGCGGCCTTGAGGACGCGAGCCGGCAGGGCGTTGCGATGACGGGTGAGGAAGTCGCGCGCGAGTGGCGCGTCGTTCTTGCAGACCTCGCGAACCGCCCAGGCCAGCGCTTTTTGCACCATCGGTTCTTCATCGGCCACGACGTGTCGGCACACGGCGAGGGTCGCTTCGGGCAAGCGACGACCGTGCTGATTGAGGGCGGCGGCGGTGGCCAACGCAAAACGCCGGCGCCAGAGGTTCTTGTCCCTCGCCAGCGCCACAAGGCGGGCAACCAGCGAAGACTCTGCCGCTACGAGCGGCGCGGCGATCGACATCGCAATTTGGTCGCAGGTTTCCCAATTGTCGATCGCGCGAGTCCAGCGCTCGACGGATTGCCAAGACAACGCGGCGAGTTGCTTCTTCGATCGTGCCAGGAGAAACGCCCCAAAGAGAATCTGATCTCGCGAGCCCGTCGCGCAGCATTGTTCCATGAGCGATTCGAGCTTCTCCATGGTGATGCCCTTGTGCCGCCGGGCGAAGTCGCTCGCCAAGGCACGGATTTTCGGAACGCGCACGCCGATGGTGCGAATTCCGGGCACGAGGCGCTCGATCTGTAGCCGGTAAGAAGCGTCGGCCTTGGCGACCAAGGAACGTTCGATCTCCCGGTGAAGCTCCGAGAGCGATGCCGCGGTCATCGCTTCCAAGCCGGCATGGTGCGGAGCATTTTCTCCGCCGCCGGACGTGCTGCATCGGGTGCCATGCCTTGCGTTTCGACGAGAAACGCGGTCATGCCACTGGCAACCTCAGCGAAGCTCTTGAGGCGGCCATCGGGGGCCGCGCAGTGGCGGCAATAGCGGATCGAGGGATTGCCACCGGCGTGGTCGTGATCGGAGCGCAGCGGCATGCCGCAGCTTTCACATCGAGGCTGGGAAGGTGTCATGGCGGCTCCTGAGGGTTGAGGGATACGAGCGACAGAAAGTGATTGATGAGCATCTCCGCTCGAGCGGTGAATACCGACTGGCCAGGCGCGAAGAGTTCGCGATTGATGCAGTAGTGGTGCACCAATCCGATCCAAGTGTTGAACAGCAGATGATGGGCGATTGGCCGAAGCGAACCTCCGGCGCGTTCGATGGCGACCGCCTCGGCGAGGTGATGGGACACCGCGGACTGAAACCCGATCCAGGCGAGTTGAAAGGATTCGGGAAGCAGCGGCGCTTCGATCAACAGCCGACGGTAGAGATCCTCCTGCTCGGCGAGGCACGCAAGGTGCGCTGCCAAGACGGCACGCAACGACGCCCCAAGGGTCACGAGTTCGGCCAAGCGATCCGTGAGGCTTGCGGTGAGATCGTGCACGATCGACTTCAGCAACATCTCTCGGGTTGGGAAGTGAGCAAACACCGCCCCGTGCGACACGCCGGCCGCCTTGGCCACATCCGCCGTGCGCAACCCGACGAAGCCCTGGCGCTGGCAGAGTGCCCGCGCAGCACCGACCAGCGACGTGTAGGTCGCAGTCTTCCGCGCCCTTCGATGAGGGACCTCAAATTGAGTAATCACTCAGTGAGTATTAACTCAAATCTTGTCAAGGTCAAGGGAGGGGCGTCGACGCTTCGGCCCCGCGGCGCATGGTCTCGCAGAGTGACGGCACGGTTTTGCTATCCTCGCGCTCCCGCAAGGCTCCCAGAATCGAAACCAATCCGGAGAGATCGGCATGAACCGCCCAAGCGCGCAAAGCAACATCGAGCCGCTGATCAGGAACCTGAAGGACATCGTTGGCGCCGAGCACGTCATCACCGACCGCAAGGAGCGGACGTTCTATTCGACCGACGTGTTCTACGAGAGCAACCCGGCCGACCTCGTCATCCAACCGGGCAACAAAGACCAAATCGCGCGTTCGATCGCCGAGGCCGTGCGCACGGGCTACACCGTGGTCGCACGCGGCGGCGGCATGTCCTACACCGGCGGATATGTCCCGGACCGTGAAGCTTCGGTGATCGTCGATATGCGACGACTCGATCGCATTCTCGAGATCAACACCGAAGACATGTACGTCACGGTGGAATGTGGCGTCACCTGGAAGAGACTCTACGAGGCGCTCAAGGAAAAAGGCGTCCGCACGCCCTACTTCGGACCGTTCTCGGGCATCCACGCAACCGTCGGCGGAGCCCTGTCGCAGAACAGCGTGTTCTTCGGGTCGGGCCTGCACGGCACGGCGGCCGACGCCGTGCTCGGCCTCGAAGTGGCGCTCCCCGACGGCCGCATCATCAAGACCGGATCGGCGGCAACGCCCTACAACCCGACGCCCTTCTTCCGCCACTACGGACCGGATTTGACCGGCATTTTCCTGGGCGATACCGGGGCGCTCGGGTTCAAAGTGCAGGCGACGCTGCGCCTGATCAAACTCCCCCCCATACAACTCTTTGCATCGTTCTCATACGAAGAAGACGCCCAAATGGCGACAGCGATGGGCGAGATCGCCCGCCAGGGCCTCGCGAGCGAGTGCTACGGCTTCGATCCGTTCCTCTTGCACTTGCGTCTGAAATTCGAAGGTTTGGCCCAGGACATCAAATCCCTCGCCTCGGTGGTCAAGTCGGGCAAGTCGCTGCTCTCGGGCCTCAAGGAAGCGGCCAAGGTCGCGGTGGCGGGGCGGTCGTTCATGGAAGGCGTGCAGTACGCCATGCACGTCACGGTCGAAGGCCGTGACCAGGCGGATGCCGAAAGTGCACTCAAGAAGATCCGCGAGATCGCGACGCGCCAGGGCAAGGAGATCGAGAACAGCTTGCCCAAGCTCGTGCGCGCCAATCCCTTCCTACCCACCAACCGGCTGCTCGGACCGGAAGGGCAACGCTGGGTGCCGGTCCATGGCATCATGCCGCATTCTCGGGTCGTGCCGTTCCTCAAGGCGCTCGACGACTATTTCAACGCCAACCGCGAGCTGGTGGAGAAGAACGGGATCGAGTGGGGCTACCTGTGCACAACGGTGGGCGCCGGCGCCTTCCTGTGTGAACCGACGTTCTTCTGGCCCGACTCCCATTACGACGTTCATCGCCGCCACATCGAGCCGGCGCACTACGCCAAACTGAAACAGGTGCCGACAAACCTCGATGCCCGCAATGCCATGATCAAGATCCGCAAGGACTTGGCGAAGCTGTTCATGGATTTCGGCTGCATCCACCTCCAAGTGGGCAAGATGTATCTCTACCGCGAGAGCCGTGACCCGCTGACCTACGCGCTCCTGCAAGCGATCAAGGACCACGTCGATCCGCATCACTTGGTCAATCCGGGGTCGCTCGGACTGCGCTAGGAACGCCGATGCGCGCCCTTCTGTGCCGGAACCTCGGCACGCCGAAAGACCTCGCCTACGTGGCCGATGCACCAGTGCCTCGGCCCGGCGCTGGCGAGGTCCTGATCAAGGTGCGCGCCACCGGCATCAACTATGCCGACGTCGTCATGATCAAGGGGCAGTATCAGACCAAGCCGCCCCTGCCCTTTGCCCCGGGGTTGGAGTGTGCGGGCGAGGTCGCCGAACTGGGCCCGGACGTTGCCGGGCTCGCTGTTGGCGATGCGGTGCTCGCCAAACTCGCCTACGGCGGCCTCGCTGAGTTTGCGCTGGCGCCGGCGTTCGAGACCTACCGCAAGCCACCGGCCATGCCCTGGGACGTCGCCGCTTCGTTCTACGTCGCCTACGTTTCCTCGCATGTTGCCCTCAGGTGGCAGGCGCGATTGATGCCGGGCGAAAGGCTCCTGGTGTTGGGAGCCGGTGGCGGCACCGGGCTCACCGCCGTCGAGTTGGGCAAAGCGATGGGAGCCGTGGTCTATGCAGCGGCGTCGAGCGCGGACAAGCTTTCGCTGGCACGAAGTCGGGGCGCTGATCACGTCGTCGACTACTCCGCGGCTGCGCTCAACGAGCAGATCAACCGAATGACCGACGATGATGGCGTCAACGTCGTCTTCGACCCGGTGGGCGGCGACCTGTTCGACCCGGCGCTATCCTCCCTCGGTTGGGGGGGACGGTACCTATTGTTCGGATTCGTCGGTGGCATTCCCCAGATCCCCGCCAACCGATTGCTGGTCAAGCACCGTTCGGCGATGGGCTCGTCGTTGCGCTATTTCCAGGACCGAGCGCGCGATCAGTTGCGCCAGAGCGTCGAGGAGTTGTTTGCCCTGTGGTCGGCTGGCCGTTTGAAGCCGCACGTCTCGCGGTGCTTCCCGCTCGAACACGGGGCGCAGGCGATCCTCGAACTCGCCGAGCGGCGCGCGACGGGAAGAGTCGTCGTCGAAGTGGCGTCGTAGTGGCGCCCGAGAACCGCGTTCGAACCGACCTCGCCCGTTACCCCAGCACGTGACCGACACAGAGGACGGTGGCCCCGATGTCGGAGACGGCCCCAGCGGCGAAGCCGATCACCGCGGGCGCCCGCCATTCGAGATAGCCGTGCTCCTTGAGCGCGATCGCGTCCTGTCGCGCGCCCTGCGATACGACGACGTCGAGACCGCCGCTCACGACGAACATCCAGCGCCGCTCGTCGGTGGGCTCGACCACCGCACCCGACCTGGCCGGTTGCCAGTCGGCTGTGACGTGAACCAATGCCACTTCAGGCGCCACGCCCCGACGCGGTGCCAAGGGTTTGATTTTCCACCCCTTGACCCGTGGATGCGGGTTCCAGGGCAAGGTGTCGTGCATGAAGATGCGCGGCGAGGTGAACGCCACGTTGAAGCGCCCCGGATTCTCGAAGGGCACGTCGATCGATTCGACTTCGTAATTCGGATCGTCGACCCCGACACCGCCACCGGTGTTCCATGAGATCGCCATGCCACCGATCTCGGACTTCGGATGCGGAAACAGGCCATGGATCGTGTTTGGTGGCCGATCCATGAAGAGGCCACGCCGAAACATGATCAGGTCCCCGGTCTTGTCCTCGGGTCCATCGAACTCCCAATGGGGAAAATCGCCCGCCAAGTAGAACGATCGCTCGACGACGCTGGTGTGATAGTGCCGGAACGGCTGGTCGCCCACACCGTAGCCTGGCGGAACGGAACGAATGATGGTGACGGCGCCAGATTCCGGATCGCGGAACAACACCTTCGACTTCATCCCTTTGATCGTCGGCTCCGGCGCCCAAGGCATCGTGGTCGTGTCGAGGTGACGGAACGCTTCCATCGCAGTCTCCTAGGAGAGCTGGTGACCGATACAAAGAACCACGGCCCCGACATCGCTGATCGTCCCGTGGTCGAACCTCAGCTTCGCAGGCTGAAACCACTCGAGAAAGTCCTCTTCCGTGAGTTCGTAGCGATGCTCACCGTCGGCATCGGCAATGGCCACCCGCAGCGAGCCGGAGACAACGAACAACCAGCGCCGCTCATGAGTGCCTGGGACCGCCTGCTTCGAGACGGCGTCGGCGGGAAGCGCAACCAGCGCCACCTCGGCTGCGGTTCCGTGCCGGGGCGCGAGTGCCTTGGCTTTCCAGCCCGAAACTCTCGGGTGGGCGCGCCAGGGTTGCTCGTCGTGGCGAAAAATCCGCGGCGATGTGAACGGTATGTTGTAACGCTCGTAGTCGCGAAACGGCACGGTGACGGTCTCGTCTTTGGCCCGCGGATCGTCGAGCCCGACGCCGCCGCCGGTGTCCCAGTTCAGCACCGTTGCACCGACCTGCGAGCGCGGTTCTGGCTGGAGCCCGTGCAAGGAGAGCGGCGGTCGATCCATGAACGTGCCGCGGCGAAACACGATCAACTCGCCGGTGGTGTCGTCGGGGTTCCGGAACTCCCAGTGCGGATAATCGCCTCCAAGCGCGAAGCTCCGTTCGACCACAGTGCGGTGGAAATGCCGGGTCGGGCGGCGGAACATCACCTGGACGCCATGGTCCGGTGGCACCCAATAGAGATTGGCCGACGCACCCGACGGCGAATCGACAAACAACGTCTTGGAGCGAAAGCCGGCGATGTTCGGCTCTTCGCGCCAGGGCACCTGCGACGTCGCGACGACCCGATGGGCGGGCATTTCATCTCCCCACACAAAGCATGGCGGCGCGCAACACCCGAGTCCAGGCGCCACCGCGCGAAGATTCCGGTTGATCAGCCGAAATGGGTGGTGTTCGCTGCGTCCCGGTCGTGGGCGCGCGAGGGCGCTTTTTCCAGAAAAGATCAGGAGGATCGATCATGCGTCGAACGTTCTGGCTCCAGGGGGTCGCCGCTGTCGCACTCCTCGGGGTCGCGAGTGTCGCCGAAGCCGCCGAGACACTGAAGTTGGGTGTTCGCGAGTTCCCGCCGGGCCGCGGCAGCCCCTACGTCGATCCCGGCGTTCCCCACGTCTTCGTTCTGTCGGCCATCTACAATCAGATGACCAAGATCCGCGACGATTTCTCATCGGGGCCCGATCTCGCCACGGAGTGGAAGGTCGTCGATCCGACGACATGGGAAATTAAGGTCCGATCGGGCGCAAAGTTCTCCAATGGCGAGACCTTCGATGCCTCCGCGGTGGAAGCGTCCTATAGGTTTCTCCTGACCGACGAGGGCCGCCAGCTCGTCGCCGGTCGAGACATCACGCCGTTCATCGAATCGATGACTGCCAAAGATGCCTCGACCATCATTCTCAAGACCAAGGGACCGTTCCCGATCGTGCCCCGTGTGATCGGCGGCTTGCGAATTCCGGCGCCCAAGGCGTTCGCCGATGGCGGCGTGAAGGGCATCTCGGAGAACCCCGTGGGCACGGCCGCCTACAAGGTGCAAAGCTGGGCACCGGGCAAGGTCGTGCTCGTGGCCAACGAAACGTCGTTTCAGAGCCGGGCTGACGTCAGGCAACTCGAGTTCTACGACATCGGGGAAGGTGCGGCGCGGGCGCAGGCCCTGCTGTCGGGTCAGATCGACGTCGACACCGCGCTCAACCTCGACTCGGTCGATCAGCTGAAGCGCGCTGGGCACAAAGTTTTCCAAACCCCTTCGACCCGTACTGTCGGCATCTCGCTCGTCTCCATGCGCAAGCCCTGCGCCGATGGCAAATGCGACGCGGTTCCGACCACTGGGCCGATGAAGGATTTGCGCGTCCGTCAAGCGTTGAACCACGCCGTCAACAAGCAGACGATCGTCGACAACATCTACCGCGGCGCAGCGTCGGTCGCATCGCAGGCAGCGGTGCCTCAGGCCTTCGGGTTCAACCGCGACATCAAGCCCTATGAGTACAACCCGGCCCGGGCCAAGCAGCTGTTGGCCGAGGCCGGTTTTCCCAATGGCTTCGACATGGAGATTCGGGCGATCACGACCGACGCCACGTTCAAGCTGGTCTATGAATCGGCCGTGCAAGACCTGAACGCCGTCGGCGTGCGGGCCAAGCTGATCTCGCAGCAGTTCCCGGATTGGCTCAGCGCATGGCTCAACGGCACCTGGGGCTGGGACGCTTTCGGTTTCGGTCACGACTTGACGGGCCAACTCGACGCCGGCCGGTCCTTCAATTCCTTCACCTCGTGCATCAAGCCGGGCGGCCCCTACTACTGCAGCCAGGACGAAATGCCGCTCGTCAACGCCCAGGCTCAGGAGATGGATGCCGCTAAGCGTGAGGGGATCCTGAAGGAGCTGTTGGCCAAGAACGCAGCCCAGGCGCCGATCATCTTCTTGGTGGCCGGCACCGAGAACATGGGCCACGCCGCCAAGTTGACCAACTTCAAGCAGGTGAACTTGCACATCAACTACACCGAGTTGCGGATTCAGAAGTAGCGTGCGACGGGTGGAGCCCTCCTTGGGCTCCACCCTTTTTTTGATTCTCCTATGACGACCATCACCACCGCTGAGCTCGTTTCCCGGGCGCGCGAACTCGTACCGACGTTGCGCACCCGTGCGCCCGAAACCCAGGCCCTGCGACACATCCCGCCGACGACCGTCGCCGCCTTCAAGGACGCCGGTCTGTTTCGCTGCATGCAGCCCAAGCGCGCGGGCGGCTACGAACTCGAGTTCGGATCCAACGTTGCGATTGCCGCCGAGTTGGCACGCGGCTGCGCCTCTTCCGCCTGGGTTCAGTCGGTCGTGGCAAGCCATCACTGGGTCGTCGGAATGTTTCCCGCCGAAGCCCAGGACGATGTTTGGGGCCGGGACAACGGGGCCATCGTCGCCTCGGCTTACGCAAACAGTGGTGCCCGCGCCGTTGCCGAGCGTAATGGTTTCCGACTCTCCGGAACCTGGCATTTCGCGAGCGGCATTCACGCCGCGGATTGGATCATCGTCCTCGCCCCGATCGATCGCGGCGGGCCCAAGCCCGAGAACACCACCGTCATCGTGCCGAAGGCCGACTTCGAGATTCTCGACACGTGGAACGCCAGCGGCCTACGCGGCACCGGAACCCACGACGTCCGGATTCGCGATGCCTTTATTCCGGGCCATCGGGAGCTCGGGTTTTCGGCTGCCGCCGGCGGCGCGACCCCCGGCAGTGCCGTCAATCCGTCGCCCATTTATCGCCTGCCGATGATGGGGGTGGGGTGCTTTACGGTGGTCGGTCCGGTCACCGGCGTCGCGCAGGCCGCGATCGACACCTACGCCGAGTTGGTCCGCGGCCGGACGCAGATCCTGGCGGACGCAAAGCTGGCCGAGCAGTCCACCCTGCAACTGAAGGTCGCGGAATCCGCGGTCGAGGTCGAGTGCGCCAGGCTGTTGATCGCCAGCGATCTTGCCGAGGTGAACCGGCTCGCCGGGATCGGGGATACGATCGCCCCGGCCAGTCGCCTGCGCTACAAGCGCGATGTGGCCTTTGCCGCGCACCTCTGTCGTCGCGCCGTCGATCGCCTCGTCATGGCCCTCGGGGTTACCGGTCAACAGGCCGATCACCCGATCCAACTCGCCTCGCGCGACATCAACGCCCTTGCCTCGCACGGTCTCATGAGCTGGGAGGTCAACGCCATCCCCTACGGGCGCGCCGCGTTCGGACTCGATCCGCAAGCCAAGTACGTCTGAGCGATCGGGCGATCCGCGTGGCCTAGAGGAGCTTCTGCAAGGTCGCCAGCGCCGCGATTCCCGCCAACAGCATCGCACCCATCCGGATCGTCAACTTGTCCTGCATCCGGTCAAGCCGAGTGCCGATGTCGCTTGCCAGTCGGCTCAACTCCTGACGCAATGAGGCGATTTCCGTCCTGAGGTCCCGTTCGACCGCCTTCAACTCGGCTCGAAGAGTTGCCGTCGCTTGCTCGATGTCGGGCTTGGTCGCCACTTCGACGAGGATCATTTCCGTCATGACTGTGGCATGCGCCTCGGCATGCTCCCGCGTGATGCCGGCTTCCTGGAGCCGTCGCGCGAATTCGAGGGTATCGAGAATTCTCATGGCTTGCCAACCCACAGTGATGTTCGATGCCCTGCTTATGGACGGGTCGGGCCGCTTTTCACCGCCGCTCGGACGTCCATTTCGGCGCGCACCCGGGTGGTTCTGCGGTAGGGTCGGTGGCGCGTCTGCGCTCTCTCGCCGCGAAATCGCCTCTGGGATAGGATCGCGCGAGCGAAGCCCCTAGAACCTGGCCGAGGTCGCATGCCGCCCGTCACGACACGATTCAAGACTGCCACCCATTGGGGCCACTACGAGGCCGAGGTCCACGACGGCAAGCTGGTCGCCCTGAGGCCAACGACGCGCGATCCTGATCCTTCGCCCATCGGGCCCGGTATGGCGCGAGCCGTCCAGGACGATTTGAGAATCAAACAGCCGATGATTCGGGCGGGTTGGCTCGATCGCGGACCCGAGGCGGCACGGCTGGGTCGGGGCGGCGAACCATTTGTCCCGGTGTCCTGGGAGCGCGCCTGGGACCTGGCCACCGCGGAGATCAAGCGTATCAAGGCCGCCTACGGCAATCAGGCGATTTATGCCGGCAGCTACGGCTGGGCGAGCGCTGGCAAGTTCCACCACGCGCAAACCCAGATGCGGAAGTTCTTCAACCTCATCGGCGGCAACGTCAAATCGGTGAACTCCTATTCGTTGGCCGCCGCCGAGGTCATCGTGCCGCGGACGATCGGGCCTTGGGGGCAGATCTACCAGGACACGACGACGTGGCCGGTGATCGCCGAGCACACACGGATGTTCGTCATGTTCGGCGGCGTGCCGCTCAAGAATGCCCAGGTCGACGGCGGCGGCATGGCCCGTCATTCGACGAAAGAGTGGCTCAAGAGGTGCCGGGCCGCGGGCGTGGAATTCATCAACATCGGACCGGTTCGAGACGACGCGGCCGAGTTTCTCGATGCCGAATGGATTGCGCCGCGACCCAACACCGATACGGCCCTGATGATGGGTCTGGCGCACACGCTGGTCGTCGAGCAGAAGCACGATCGGGCGTTTCTCGACCGCTACACGACGGGGTGGGATCGCTTCCACAGCTACCTGATGGGCGAAACCGACGGCGTGGCGAAATCGGCCGCCTGGGCCGGGGCGATCACCGGACTCGACCCCGAGGCGATCCGCGAGTTGGCCCTACGCATGAGCAACACCCGGACGTTGATCACGGCCGCTTGGTCGTTGCAACGCGCCGAACACGGGGAACAGCCGTTCTGGATGCTGCCCACGCTGGCAGCGGTTCTCGGGCAGGTCGGACTCCCCGGCGGCGGCTTTGGCTTCGGCTACGGCGCCGTCAACAACGTCGGCAGCCCGGAGCCCAAGATCGCGGGTCCCGCGCTCAACCCGGGGCACAGCCCGATCAACCTGTTCATCCCCTCGTCGCGCGTCACCGACATGTTGCTCAACCCCGGAACGACGATCGACTACGACGGGCAGCGGGTGACGTTCCCCGACATCAAAATGATCTACTGGGTCGGTGGCAATCCTTTCCATCATCACCAGGATCTCAACCGCCTCGTAGCAGCCTGGAAGAAACCCGATACGGTCATCGTCAACGAGCCGTGGTGGAATCCGATCGCGCGCCACGCCGACATCGTGTTTCCCGCCAACACCGCGCTCGAACGCAACGACATCGGCTCGGGCAACGCCGATGGTTTCCTGACGCCCATGAAGCGGGCGATCGACCCGGTGGGCGAATCGAAGAGTGATTTCGAGATATTCGGCGGGCTTGCGGAGCGCTTCGGTGTCGCGGACGCGTTCGGCGAGAACCGCACGGAAGAGGAGTGGTTGCGTTACCTCTACAATCAGTTCCGACAGCAGGCGGCGCAACAGTCGATGGACGTCCCCGACTTCGACACGTTCTGGAGTGGTGATGAACTCGCGCTCCCGGTCGCCGAGCGTCGCGTGACGCTGTTCGAAGACTTCCGCCGCGACCCGGAGAAGAACCGCCTCCGAACGCCTTCGGGCAAGATCGAGATTTTCTCGGAGAAGATCGCGAGCTTCGCCTACGACAACTGCCCCGGCCACCCGGCCTGGATGGAACCGCGCGAGTGGCTGGGAAGCTCCCTGGCGCGGAAGTTCCCGCTCCACATGATCTCGAACCAACCCAAGACCCGCCTTCACAGTCAATACGACAACGGGGCCTACGCCCAGGCGAGCAAGATCCAGGGTCGCGAGCCGGTGTGGCTGCATCCCGAGGATGCCGCTGCCCGTGGCATCGAAGACGGCGACATCGTCCGGATCTTCAACGATCGTGGTGCGTGCCTCGCGGGCGCCGTGATCACGACATCGGTCCGGCGTCAGGTCCTCATGTTCAACACCGGGGCGTGGTACGACCCGATCGAGCCGGGCAAACCCGGTGTGCTCGATGCGCACGGCAACGCCAACGTCCTCACCCAGGACCGGGGAACGTCGAAGCTCGCTCAGGGGCCGAGCGCACAGTCCTGCCTGGTCGAGATCGAGAAGTTTCGCGGCAACGCGCCGCCCGTCACCGCCTTTGCCCCGCCACCGATCATCAGCCGCACGCGCAAGCCTCGGAATTCTGCGGAAAAATAGCGTTAATCGGGCATTAACCACCGGATGAGAGCATGGGTCATGCTCTCTCCCTCCCCGAGCATCGACCGTTCGCCCGGCGCCACCTTGCAAGATGCAAGGCAGGACCGCCGGGCGGCGGTCGCCCCCCATTCCCGTTCCGGGTTCGGTGCCGCGACCATGGTTTCGGTCAGTCGTCCGAGTCCAGCGCGTGTCCAGATCGGGCAGGTCTCCGTCGAGCGCGTCGATGCCGGGCGCTTGGTCGGTGCAATCCGTGCCGTGATCGAACTTCTGATTGGCTTCTTTTTTCCCGGGACTAACCGCCCGAGGCCGACCCGCAACCGCCTACCGGCCAAGCGGGTACTGTCCTCACACGTCAATTTGTACGCGTAGTCTCTCTTTATCGGTTGGGTAACTGGACAGGGACCGGGAGACATCTCCCGGTCCTTTCTCTTGGCCGATCGAATCGACGGATAGCGTACGCCTGGGTCGTGCTACCAACACCACCATGAACCGCTTGCTCATTTCCGCTGCCGTCGTATTCGCGACCATGACGCCGATCGTCGCCCAGACCCAGGATGACGCCGGCTGTCGCGCTGCCATTCGGTTTCACGAGGATCGGAATGGGTCGGCACTCCTCGTCCTGCGCGACGGGCAGGTGGCGTGCGAAGCCTATGCGCGTGGCGCGAACGCCGAGACCGGGATCGAACTTTGGTCGGGAACCAAGAGCTTCTCCGGCATGTTGGCGGCGGCCGCGGTCCAGGACGGTCTACTCACGCTGGATGAGCCGATCGCCAAGACCATCGTCGAGTGGATCGACGATCGTCGGTCGAGCGCCACGATCCGCCAACTCCTGAGCCTGACCTCGGGAATCCAGACGCGGATCGCGGTTGCCCCGTCCTACGCCGATTCGGTCTGGCTCCCATTTGCGTCCAATCCAGGAACGCGCTTTCAGTACGGTGCGTCCCCCTACCAACTGTTCGGCGAAGTGATGACGCGAAAGTTGGCGGCGACCAGCCAACCGCCGGACATCTTCACCTATCTCAAACGTCGGATCCTGGACCCGATCGGGCTCACTCCAACCCGCTGGCGTCGCACGACGACCGGGGACCTCCTCCTCCCGCAGGGAGCCGCAATGTCTGCGCGCGATTGGGCCAAATTCGGTGAGTTGGTGCGCCTGGGGGGCGTTAACAATGGCCGGGCACTGGTCGACCCGATGGCATTTCGCGAGCAATTCGTCGGGACCACGGCGAATCCAGGCTACGGCCTCACCTGGTGGCTGCCCGCGCCTGAACGTGATCGCGATATCGTTTCCGAGACCGTCGATATCGGTCGACGCGGCGGTGTCCCCAAGGACCTCGTCACGGCGGCGGGCGCCGGCGATCAGCGGCTCTACGTGGTGCCCTCGCTTGGCCTCACCATCGTTCGTCAGGCCGCGTTCACGCCTCAGATCGACGCCCCTCTTCGCCAGCGCGGCGGCGCCGGACCGCCGTGGTCGGACGCCGCCTTCTTCGGAACGCTCCTGGGCTCCCGCTGACGCCGCGGCTACGACGTCTGGAGCAACGTCGCGGGAGAGATTAGGACGCCGAACTCTTTGCACCAGATCACGACGCTCTTGGCCGATGCCACATCGATTCCTTCCGGGACGGCGTAGTTCTGACTGCCGCGGAAGGCGCGAAGACCGCCCAGATCGATCGTCGAGGCTGTCAGGAAATCGCGTTTGGATCGAATATCGGCTTGGTCAACCAGGTAGACGTGAAACGCCGGGCCCGGACCGACCTCGAAATCCATCTCCAGGCGCACGAATTGTTCGCCGCTGCGATCGCGCAGGATGGTCACGGCGCCCTTGCCCCAATGAATGGGGTCGTTCGGGTCGGCATGGACGAACGTGCCGCGGGCTACCGCCGTTTTCGACTCGGCGTTGGCGACTTGCTCCATCGCCACGGGACCGGGAAAGATAATAGGAAAGAAGAACAGGCCGGCGACAAAGCCAGCGCCAACGCCGAGCAGACCGCCCACGATGACGCCGAGGAACAGTTTCTTCATGGTGAACTCCATAGCGAGGACACGACCATTCGTGCCGCACCGGAACCTTCGTCCCAGGCGCACCGCTACGAAAGCACCGTTTCGCTATGGTTTCGATGCTCAGGCCGCGGCGGCGGCCTGCTCCCAAGGATGACGTTGGGCCAAGCGCACCACCGCTTCGACGGCCGGGGCAAATCGTCGGCCGGCCACGGTCGCGAGTGAGATCGTGCGGACCAGTTCCGGTTCCGTGACCAACCGCGTGGCCAGCCCCGGCAGCAACAGCATGTTCTCCGGAATCACCGAACATCCCAGACCAGCCCCGATCATGGCCTGGATCCAGTCTTCCCGTTCGCTGCGAAACACGACCTTGACTGACGGTACCGGTGTCCCCGACGCGGCAACGTGGGCAGGATGCTCACAGTTGACCCGCATCAGGTAGGACTCTTCGCCGAGTTCGCGCAGGGGAACGGCGTTCATCGCTTCGAAGCGATGCCCCTTCGGAAACGCCACGACGTAGCGCTCCTTGTACAGCGGTCGGCAAACGATGCGATCGGGGTATTGCGGCAGGCCGAGGAGCGCCACGTCGACCTCGCCGGCCATCAGCTCATCGAGAATCGTCTGCCCTGATGCCTCCCGGACGGTGATCTCGAGCGACGGAATGTCGGCCTTCAGGCGTTGCATGAAGCCCACCAGCCGCGCCGGACCGATGGTGCACATGAGCCCGAGCCGAAGCGGCGCCTTGTCGAGCTTGAAGTACTGCAATGCTTCCTGACGTGCCGTCTGGCTGGCCTCGTAGACCTGCTCGAGATACGGACGCATCAGGCGCCCGAGTTCCGTGAGGTGACTCAAGTTGCGCTCGCGGCGGAACAACGGGCCGCCTAGTTCCTCCTCCAAGTTCTTGATCGCTCGGGTAAGCGAGGGTTGGGCGACGTGGCATTGGTCCGCCGCGCGCGTGAAGTTGAGCGTCTCACATACCGCGAGGAAGTAGCGCACCTGATGCATTTCCATGACGTCGGCTCCCGGTCGGGGCAAACCGTACGGGAATCCATGGGTCGATGGCCATAGCGCTGCGCTATCGATCCAGGAGGCAAGCGATATTTCCGCCCCGAGCGCGACCTTGCCATGGTGGCGGCATGACCGACGCCGCGCTCGACCTCCCATCACCAAGCGAAGCTGATTTCCTGACGCTGGGCGGGGGCGCACCGGTCTTGGCCACGGTGCCCCTCCTCATCGCCGGCTTCGCCGACCCGTCCCGGGCGGTGTGGGCCTCGGCGATCTGCGACGAACCCGGTTTTGCATCGGTTGTCGGGCCACGCTCCCTCGTGGTCGCAACCGATCCACCGTTCGGAGACCCGCTGTTCAGCGCGCTTCACGACGGCATGGCGATCGGTTTGCTCGCAGCCGACTTCGTCGCTGACAGCAACCTCGTGATCCATGGGCGCGCCTACGTGCGCCGCAGGGGATTCATCGTTCGCCACGCTGTGGCGAATCGACGTGGCACGGATCGGCTACCGGCCCGACACTGGGCGCTGACCGAGGCAATCGCTGCCGTCGGTGCCCTGCGCGAGAGGGTGGTCGTCACGGACCTCCATGTCGTCCGCGATCTCGTGTCATCGTCCGAGCTGTTTTTCCTCGTCGTCGATGACTCGCTTCCGCCACAACCGGTGATCGGCCGCATCGGCTTTGCCCGCGCCGAGGGGGCGCGGACACTGCGCTTTGACGACAAGGCAAGGTCGATGGCGAGGGACGCGCGCGTCGGAATTCTATTCATCGACTTCCTCACGGGGTCGACGTTCCAGCTCTCGGGCCGACGACGCGCCGATCGACTGCGCCTGGGCGAACACGTCATCCATCTCGATCAAGGCTATTTCACGGCAGCCGCGCTTCCGCTGACCTGGCACGACGCCAGAACGATTCCGGGTGCCGTTGGTGTCCCCGAGGAAATGAGCATTCAACCATGAAATCCCTCAACACAGACCTTTGCGTCATCGGTGCCGGCTCGGGCGGTCTTTCGGTTGCGGCGGGCGCCGCGCGGATGGGAGCGCGCGTGGTCCTCGTCGAACGCGCCAAAATGGGCGGCGACTGTCTCAACTATGGTTGCGTCCCCTCCAAAGCGCTGATCGCGGCGGGGCATGCGGCTCACGTCGTTCGAACAAGTGCGAAATTCGGAGTCAACGGGCACGAGCCGGCGATCGACTTCACGAAAGTGCACGACCACGTTCACGGAGTCATCGCGACGATCGCACCACACGATTCGGTCGAGCGCTTTACCGCGCTCGGCGTCGATGTGGTCCAGGCCCCGGCGCGATTCATCGACGCCCACACCGTCGAGGCGGGTGATCGCCGCATCACGGCGCGCCGGTTCGTGATCGCGACAGGATCCTCGCCAGCGATCCCGGACATCGCGGGACTGGCCGAGGTTCCATACCTGACGAACGAGACGGTGTTCGATCTTCGCGAGCGACCCGAGCACCTTGTCGTGATCGGTGGAGGCCCGATCGGGAGCGAACTCGCCCAAGCCCATCGCCGCCTGGGGGCCCGGGTCACGATGGTCGTGCGCGGGCGACTGCTGCCACGCGACGAACCCGAGGCGGCCGCCGTAGTCGCTAAGCGGCTCGGGGACGAGGGAATCGACGTTCGCGAGCACACCACGCCAAGCGCAATCGTTCGCCAGGGCAACGGCATCGGCGTTCAACTCCTCGGAGCGCCCGAAGGCACGATCGCAGGTTCCCATCTGCTCGTCGCCGTCGGACGCCGTCCGAACATCGGCGCGCTACAGCTTGAGAAGGCCGGAATTCGCGTCAACGACCGGGGGATCATGGTCGATGCGCGGCTGCGAACCTCCAACCGCCGCGTCTTTGCCATCGGCGACGTCCTCGGCGGCCCCCAATTCACCCACGTCGCCAGCTACCACGCAGGCATCGTCATTCGGAGTGCCTTGTTTGCGCTACCGGCCCGGGTCGATCATCGGGCCGTCCCCTGGGTGACCTACACCGATCCCGAGCTTGCCCGTGTCGGTCCGACGGAGAGCGAAGCCCGCCTGCTCGACTCACGAATTCGCGCGCTGACGTGGTCGTTCTCCGAAAACGACCGGGCCCAGACCGAGCGCGATACAGAGGGATTCGCCAAGGTTCTCGTCGGGGCCAAGGGGCGCATCGTTGGAGCGACCATCGTCGGGCCGCGGGCAGGCGAACTGATCCTGCCATGGGTGCTCGCCATCAAACGCCGGATGCGCATCGGCGCATTAGCCGACGTGATCGTCCCGTACCCAACGTTGTCGGAGGTGAGCAAACGCGCTGCTGGCAGCTACTACAGCGACGCGCTGTTCAGCGCACGGACCCGCCGCATCGTTCGATTGTTGCAACGCCTGCCTTGAGGAGACCTATGATGTCCACGGCTGCATTAACGCCAACGTCCCGACCGACGATGACGAGAACAAAGAAACTCTTGCCCCTCGTGGGGCTGATCGCCGTGATCGCGGTGATCTTCCTGACCGGCATTCATCGCTATCTTTCATTTGACACCTTGCGCGAGCATCGCGAGGCCTTGACCGGTTTTGTCACCGAGCATGGCGTCGTGGCCGGGCTGCTGTTCGTCGCGATCTATGCCGTGGCGGTCGCCTGTTCTGTGCCGGGCGCCACCATCCTGACCGTGACCGGCGGATTCCTCTTCGGACCGGTGCTCGGGACGACCGCGAACGTCATCGGCGCGACAATTGGCGCCACCGCGCTCTTTTTGATCGCCCGCACCTCCCTTGGAGAACCACTGCGTCAACGCGCGGGCCCGGCGCTGCAAAAACTCGAAGCGGGCTTTCGCGAGAATGCGTTCAGCTACTTGCTGGTGCTGCGCCTGATTCCGCTGTTCCCGTTCTTTATCGTCAATCTCGTGCCGGCGTTTCTCGGGGTCTCGACCCGGACCTTTGTGCTGGCGACACTCGTCGGGATCATCCCGGGTGGTTTCGTCTACACGCTGGTGGGAGCCGGGCTCGGCAGCGTGTTCGACCGCCAGGAAGCGTTCACGCTCACCGGCGTGCTGACGCCCGAGATCATCGCCGCGCTTCTCGGTTTGGCGATCCTTGCGCTATTGCCCGTCGCCTATAAGAAGCTGCGGGCACGCCGGAGCCGCTGACCGTCACCAGTCGTTGCGCAGCTCGCGCAGTTTCAGGAAGACCGTCTGCGCATCGGGCTGGCGGGGGAGATCGGGAAAGCGCTCACGCAACCTTGCAACCACGCCTTCGCTCCCGAGGCGGAAGAAGGTGTTGATCTCCTTCTCCAGGGCGAGAGTCGTTACGAGCGGGCGATCGGGATCCTCGTCTTTGACCCGCCCCAGCAGTTCGCTCGCGCGGCGGTTGCTCGGCTCGCGGTCGAGCGTGAACTCGAGATTCTTCACGATGTAGTGGTGACCCGGGAAAACCCGCGTCGTGTCGGGCAGTTTGGCGAGCTGCCTGGTGAACGTGGCGTAAAGCTCGACGGGGTGGCCACCACCGTGGCAGTTGCCGGCACCGGCGTTGAACAGCGTATCGCCACAGAACAGCGCCGGTTCATCGGTTCTCGACAACAGGCAGACGTGGCTCATCGTGTGTCCCGGTGTATCGAGCGCTTCGAGCACCACGGTCTTGCCCACCTTGACCACGTCGCCTGCCCGCAGTCCCCTGTCCATCCCCGGAATCTTTGGTCCCGCCCCATGGTGGGCGAGCAACCGCGCCCGAGTCCGCTCGATCAACGGCTGATTGCCGCCGGTATGGTCGCGATGTTCGTGCGTATTGAGAACCTGGGTGATTTGCCAGCCGCGCGCTTTCGCCCTCGCGAGGCATTTTTCATGGTCGAGCGGATCGACGGCGAGCGCCTCGCCGGTCTCCGGACAAGCGATCAGGTAGTTGTAGTTGCGATAGGCGTTGGCGGTCCAAATCTGCTCGACGAGCATGGTGATCCTCCCCGGGTCGGCATGCATCGAGCATGCCGTATTCGGGGGAACCGGGCGAGCAGACTATTCTTTGGCCAGGCGCGTGCGGTGGTTTGGCCAGTTTTGATCGGCCGCCTTGATCAGGCCGGCGACATCTTTCACGAACTGCTGCTGCACGCTCTTGTTGACGTTGAGGTAAAGCTTGCCTTCGCTCATTGCCCAGGCCTCGGGATCGACGTCGATGACGCTGTTCTTCGCCATTCCGAAGGCACAGTAACCACCGTATTGCGGCGCGTAGCGTTCTGGCTCCTTCGCGAACAGGTCACGGTTGGCGGCGCTGGCAAAATGCCACGTGGCACCATTCCAGGCGTGGGTGAAGCGGGCCTCACCGCGCACCGGCTTGCTTTCTGCGAAATAGGCGACGACATCGTAGCCCTTGATGGCGACGCCGGCACTCGACCGATTGACGGACTTGTCGGCAAGCGCTGGACCGGCCGAACCGGTCGCCACGATGAGCGCCAAGACGATGACGGTAAACCAACTGCGAAGCATGAGTAGCCCTCAGACGAGGCTGACCGAGCGAGGGTAGCGCCGGACGGCGCCCGGGGTGCATCACGGCATCGCGAGGCCGCCGTTGATGGGCAACACCGCCCCGGTCATGTACGCCGCATCGTCGGACACCAGGTAGGCGACGAGCGCCGCGATCTCGTCGGCCGTGGCCAGCCGCTTGAACGGCACGGCCTCGACCAGGGCTGCCATCCGATCCTTCGGGTGGGCGTCGAGCATCGGAGTGTCCACCGGGCCGGGCGCGATGCAGTTGACCGTGATCCTGCGGCTCGCCCACTGCAGCGCGAGATAGCGGGTGAGATTCTCGATCGCGGCTTTCGATACAGCGTAGGCGGGCCCCGTCACCGGCCCAGGCGAACGACCGGCACGGGAACCGAAGGTGACGACTCGTCCGCCGTCGGCAATCCAGTCGTCGGCCGATTGGCAGAGAAAGAATATTCCGGTGACGTTGACCGCCAGGATGTCCTGCCAGATCGCTGGGGTCATCTCGTGCATCCGACGGTTCTCGACGATCCCGGAGGTCAGGATCAGGTGATCGAGCCGCGGCATCATCGCCTTGGCGCGGGCGACCGTGGGGGCAATCGCGGCCACGTCGCGCAGGTCGAGTGCAATCGCCGGCGTCCCTGTTTCCTTGGCGATCGATGTCAGCCGTGGGCCGGGGACGTCGAGAAGCACCATCGACACCTTACCATTGCGCTGGAAACGACGCGCGATGGCCATGCCGATTCCGCCCGAGGCGCCGACAATGCAAACGTTCTTCCTGATGCCATCGCCCACGAGCCCTCCGTTTGGACGTGCCCTGGGCACCCCCGTAGACTTTAGTCGCGTAAGACGCCGCTTGGGAACTCCGCTCATGACCAACAATCCGTCGAATCACGAACTTCGCTACCGACGCCTCGCTGTGACCGCGATAGCGGCAGGGGTGACGACCGTTGTCGCCGTGATTGCCGATCTGTTTCTCATCGACGCCTGGTTCGAGGAGGAACAAGAACCACTGCTCGACGCGTTGGCGGCAGCGACCGCGTTGGTGGCGATCGCGATGGGCATATTCAGTTTCAGCGGGTTACGGCGCCAAATGGGTCGCGATGCGGCGACCGCCGCCGAAAACCGATCCTCGCTCACGGCGGTGAGCGAACGCTTGCGCGAAGCTCTCGACCACGTCTCGGACGGCATCGCCTTGTGGGACAAAGACGGTCGCTTCGTCACGGCAAACCGCCGCTTCATCGAGATGTTCGGGAGCGTCCTTCCGCATTTCGCGCCCGGTCGTCACTGGCGAGAACTCGCCCGCGTGGCGGCCGGTTCCGGACGGGTGCCTGCCGCCGTGGGGCGTGAGGAGTCGTGGGTCGACGAACTGGGCGAACTGATGGCGGTCGGTCGACAGGCGAAGGATCTAAGGACTAGCCATGGCCTCTGGTTGCGGTTTCAGAACTTCAGCACGCCCGACGGCGGAATCGTCAGCGTTCGAACGGACATCTCCGACCTCAAGGAGCGCGAACAGGCCTTGGCGCAGAGTGAGGCTCGTTTCCGCGACTTTGCCGAAACTGCCGGGGACTGGCTCTGGGAAACCGACAAGAATCATCGGTTCACCTACCATTCGGGGAGCGATCGCGCCCCGAATACCCCGCTGGGCCTCACCCGTTGGCAGGCCGCCCAAGTTTCGGACCCTGGAGCCGATCCACTCTGGCGCCAACATGTCGAAGCGATGAATCAGCATCAGCCGGTGCGCGACTTCCACTACCGCACCCAGTGGCCAGATCGCCGGAACCTCTATCTGCGGGTGAGCGGCAAGCCGATATTTGACGACGACGGTCGCTTTCTCGGCTACCGCGGCAGTGCGACGGACGAAACCGCGACGGTCGAAGCCCTGGAACGCGTTCAACACCTCGAGGCCCAACTCCTGAGCACCATCGAGGGCATGCCGGTCGGCGTATCGCTCTACGATGCCGAGGACAGGCTCGTGATGTGGAACAGTCGAGCGGCCGAGATCGCCCGCATAACTGGAGCGAACGAGTACCACGCCGGCCAGTCGTTCGAAGAAATTCTCCGGGCGGCGGTAGCCAAAGGGGCTCACGACGTCGGGGCGGGAGTCGAGGATATCCATATCCAGGAACGGCTGAAACGCCATCGAAAGCACGCCAGGGCACGGAGCAAGCGTTCAACTGCTGCTGCCCGAGGCCAAGGTCGACCAATTGGAGACGGGGGCGCCCGGCACCATCGATCTGCCGACCGGTTCGGAGACAGTGCTTGTCGTCGAAGACGACCGGGGACTGCGCGAGCTGACGACGACGGTGCTGCGAAGTCTCGGATATCGGTCGCTGTCGGCCGCCGACGGTACGACGGCGCTAACCGTGATCGAGAGCCAACCCGAAATCGCCCTCCTGTTCACCGACGTGGTCCTTCCCGGCGGCATGGGGGGAAGCGATCTCGTCAGCGCGGCCCTCGCCCGGCGCCCTGGCCTCCGCGTGCTCTACACTTCGGGATACCCGGATGATGAGCGGGTACGCAGCGGGGTCGGTCCTGGGGACGCCCCGTTCTTGCGCAAACCCTTCCGCAAACCGGATTTGGCCCGCGCGGTTCGCGAGGCGCTCGATCGGCCCCACCTGCAATCACTCGGAGGACAACCATGAACGCGTTCCCCGGCTTTCCCAAGGGGGCCCAGCAGTTCGTCGCAGGGTTGGTCAAGAACAACGACCGAGACTGGTTCGAGGCGCAGAAGGAGTCCTACCAGCGCAACCTGCTCGAACCCGCCAAGTCTTTCGTGATGTCGCTCGGGGCAACGCTCCAGCGCGAGCGCCCACGCCTTCGCGCCGAACCCAAAGTCAATGGCTCGATCATGCGGCTGAACCGCGACACGCGCTTCTCGAAGGACAAGCGGCCCTACAAGGACTACTTCGGTTTCTGGTTCTGGGAGGGCGATGCCAAGTCGAGAGAGTGCTCGGGCTTCTTCATCGCTTTGACGGCGAAGTCGCTGGTGCTGGGCAGCGGCATGCATGGCTTCACGGCAGCACAGCTCGCGTCCTATCGCCGCGTCGCCGCCGGCGAAAAGGCCGGCCGCGAGCTACGCGCGGCCGTGACCGCGGTAACGAACGCCGGAGCGACTCTGGGAGGATCGCACTACAAGCGGGTCCCCGCCGGTATATCGCCCGATCACCAGAACGCCGACCTGTTGAAACACAACGGTCTTTTTGCCTACACCGAGACTAGGGTTCCCGCCGAGTGGAACGACCAACGGGCCGTGACCTACTGTGCGAAGGGCCTGGAGCGCGTGGCCCCCATCCACGACTGGCTCGTAGCCCACCTCTAGCCTGGGCGCGCTTGCCCACCGCTGTCGCGGACGCCACCGGAGGTGAGCGATCGAAGCCGCCCTCGCGATCGGGTCGGCTACTTCTTGGCCGGATAGGGGTTCTCGAGCGAATGCACCAATTCGTCGAGCACGCGACGAAACTGGGTTTCATCACAACCCATGAGGAGGGCATCCTCGAGGGCGTCCTGGGCGAGTTGCCGGATCTCCTCGAGGTTCTCATTGAGAACCTTGATCTTCTCGAGACAGGACACCGGCTTGCCCTGCGGATCGAGCCATACCGGGAGGCCGTCACTTTGGGTCTTGATCACCACGGCGCGTTCCTTCGGCCCCAATGTTAGGGGCGCCGCGCGAGGTATACCACCGTCCTATGCCGGCCGTGAACCGCGGCCGATCCGCAGCCAGTGGTCGAGGGAAAACCTCCCCGGCCCGCGCGTCAGGAGGAATGTGAGCGGAACGGCCCACATCAGGTGCTCGTTCCACGCCTGGGGGTAGATGAAGATCTGAATTACCAGCGCCATGCCGAGCAGCGGAACCGTCGCCACACGGGTCAGAAGCCCAACATAGAGAAGTACCGGCATCGCGAGTTCGAGGCCCGTCCCGAGGTAGGCGGCGACGACGGGGTCGAGCAGCGGAACCTTGTACTCGTCACGGAACAACAGCACGGCAAAATCGAAGCTCTCGATCTTGAGCAGACCCGATCGGAAAAACACGCTGCCCACCGCGATGCGCATCGCGAGTTGCAGCCAGTCGAGGGGCACCGCGCGTTCGAGACCGGCGCAAAGGGTACGCCATCGCTGAAGTAGTCCCGCCGTCTGGGTGAGGCTCAGGTCGGCCATCGGCTCACTCCTTGGTCACAGCGACGCTCGTCACGCAGCGGCGGCCGAACAAAATTCCGATCGCCTGCGTCAGATCGAATTCGGCAGATGCGGACATGGCTGAATCGGCCGCCACGCCGAGTGTGGCACCGCGCTGCATCGCGGCGAGGAAAACTTCGTCTGCCTGAGGCAGGTCGAACGCCTGCGCCTCGCCGCCGATCACCGAAACCAACAGGCGGCTCGCGGGAAGCGAGGCGACGTCCACCCGGGTCGGCGCTGTTTCCGACAAGCCGAGGCGCCAAAGCGAGGCTGCCGGCCAGTCCGATCGCAGCAGGAACGCGGCATCGTTCCAGACGACCTGCGCATCAGCGAGGCGATCCGGAGGAACCTCACCCAGGGCTTCGATTCCCGTGGTGACTTGGACCGGGGCGATCGAGGCACGATGCATCGCGACTTCGATTCGGGCGACATCGGCAAGCCAAGGAAACGACGACGCCTCGCTCCGGGATTCGAGAAATGTCGGAAATTCATCGCCGTAACGGACCACACGGGCATCGGTGGGTGGGCTCGCGGCAATGAATTGGGCGGCGACGAACGCGAAGAACTCCTCACCCACCAGGCGCTGCACCGCGGGGAAGCGTGCAGCAATCGCGTCGGAGAGGCTGCGCCGCGTGTGTCGCCGATGAATCGCCAAACGACCCGGGTTTGTCAGCAGATCGAGCAAAGCGCTTGGCGCATCGAGGTTCGCGACCCCGTGACGGATGGCGTCGGTCATCCGCTTCTGGAATTCAAGCAGCGCGGGCATTCGGACAGACCTGATTGCGGATTCGATCGGCCTCGGCCGCCTCGGCGCCCAACGTTTCGAGGGACGGAATGTCTGCATCCCACTCGATCAGGGTCGGGCGGGGTCCGAACAGATTGAGGGCATCGCGGTAAAGCTGCCAAACTTCGGCCGCCACAGGTCGACTATGCGTATCGATTCGTACGATTTCCGAATCCACCTCCTCGACGACATGACCCGCGAGATGGAACTCCCCGATCGCATCGCCTGGAAGCCCTTCCAGGTAGCGGCGCACCGCGTCGACGTGCGGGTTCCCTGCCGACGCGCAATCGTTCTTTCCGGCCTTCGAAATGCCGTAGCACTTCTCGACCTTGTACTCCGGGGCCTTGACCGGCGCTTGGGCCAGCGCCGGGGTCGCGATTGCCGCGGCAACTGCCGCCACCACCAGAAGACGAGCATTCATGAGGTCTCTCCTTTGCCTATGGGACGAGGATGGCCGCCCTCGCGGGCAGTCCCTCGCCTTACTGTTCAGTTGTGACGCGCGACGGGTTACGCTGCCGCTCGCGAACCTGGGCACGCTTTTCCGGGAGGAACACCAACTCGTGATGACGGACCCAGTCTCGAGAGAGGGTTTGGATCGGCGCTGGGCGCAGCTGATGGCCGCCGGCCAGTCGGGCGACCGTGGCGCCTACGCCGCGCTGCTCGGCGAGCTTCTACCCTACCTTCGACGGTTCGCCGGGCGTCAGCTACGCGCGCCGGAGGAGATCGAGGACGCCGTCCAGGACATCCTCCTATCGTTGCACCAGGCGCGGCGGACCTATGATCCGACTCGGCCATTCCGGCCCTGGCTGGCGACCATCGCGCGACGTCGGATCGCCGATCGTTTGCAGTTGCTTGGTCGGCGTTCAGTGCGGGAGTCCGAACTGGTTCTGGACGACGAAACCTTGTGGGGCGAAGTGCCGAACACCGAAGAGAACGTGTTTCGCCGCCGCGACGTGGCGGCTGCGGTGGCATCCCTGCCACAGGGCCAGAGACAGGCGATCGAGTTGCTCAAGGTTCAGGGATGGTCATTGAAAGAGGCTTCGACGATGACCGGCATGTCGACGACGGCCCTCAAAGTGGCGACGCATCGCGCCGTCAAGTCCCTACGCAAGCGTCTGGGGGGTGGTCATGGCTGACCCTCGACCAACCGAGGACCTGATCGCCCGCCTGGCCGCCGAGGCCGTTCCCGTACGGCCGCTGGCCCCGCCACTCCTGCGAAGTGCGATTTGGCTCGGCGCGGCGCTGGTATTGTTGGCGACCATCGTCCTGGTCATGGGCCCCCGCCCCGATCTGGCCGACCACCTGAGCCGGATCGACGTGCTCGTCCCGTGGCTCGCGTCGATCACGACCGGCGTGCTCGCGACCGTGGCCGCGTTCCACCTGACCCTTCCCGACCGCGGCGAGGCGTGGCGCTTGGTGCCGTTGCCCACCCTGGCGCTTTGGCTCCTGGCCCTTGGCGCCAGTTGCTACAGCGATTGGCTGCGTCTGGGTCCAGACGGCCTCGCGCTCGGGACGAGCTTCATGTGTCTCGCGACGATCGTTCTGACCAGCATTCCCTTGAGCGGGCTGCTCTACGCTATGGTCCGCCATGGCGCGTCGATTCGGCCTTGGGCCACGGCCTTGACCGGCGCTCTTGCCGTCGCATCCCTTGCCTCGGCGGCGCTCGATCTGTTCCACGGCCTCAGCGCCGCCGTGATGGTGCTGGTCTGGCATCTCGGCAGCGTGGCGCTGGTCGTTCTCGTCTTTGGAGCAATCGGCCGTCATCGATTTGCCCGACCGGTCGCCGCCCACGTCTGACGCCCGAGCCCGAACTTGAGCCGATCCCCCCGAAGACCGTAAGGTCACGGGTGAACCCCAGGGACTCGGAGCACATGCATGGCGGAAAGCCAAAACGCGCGTCTGAAACGGATTTTCGCTCGCCGGGCGGCGACCATCGTCCCGGGCGCCTTCAATGCGCTGTCGGCCAAGATGATCGCCGATGCCGGCTTCGACGCGGTCTACGTCTCCGGGGCGGGGGTCACCAACGCCTATCTCGGCGTGCCGGACTTGGCGTTGATCAGTCTGGCCGAGCTTGCCGACAACGTGATGCGTATGCGCAACGTGATGGATCTGCCGATTATCGTCGATGCCGATACCGGGTTCGGCAACGCGGTCAACGTAACGCACACGATCCGCGTCCTCGAGCAAGCGGGCGCCAACGGCATTCAACTCGAAGACCAAGTGTTTCCCAAGAAGTGTGGCCACTTCGCCGGCAAGGACGTGATCGACAAGGACGAGGCGGCCCTCAAGATCAAAGCCGCCGCCGAGGCTCGCCGTGACAAGGACTTCGTGATCATCGCTCGCACGGATGCGCGCACGGTGCTCGGCCTGGAAGCCGCCCTCGACCGTGCCCACGCGTTCATTGCGGCCGGCGCCGATGTCACCTTCGTCGAGGCCCCCGAAAGTCGCGAAGAGATCGAGAAGATCGCCAAGCTTCCGGTGCCGCAGTTGATCAACCTCGTCTTCGGCGGCAAGACGCCGATCATCGAGCAGGCCGAGCTCGCCCGCATGGGCTACGGCGTCGTGCTCTACGCCAACGCGGGACTGCAAGCGATGATGTTGGCCCTGCGCAAGGCGTTCAAAAACCTCAAGGAGAAGGGTTCCACGACGGGCTGGGAGAAGGATCTGCTGCCGTTCGCCGAACGCCAAGCCGTCGTGGACAAGGCGCGCTTTGACTCGCTCGAGAAGCGCTATGCCGTCCGAAAATAGTCGCCGGTGGGCCCGCCGGGGTCTCCCGCCGCGGCATCGGGGACGCTAGAGTCGGCCGCTCGCAAGGAGGACGCTATGGCTCGCCCCTGGGACGGAATCATCAGCGAAGACGAACAACGCGCCTATCGCGCGGCCGGATTTGGCCGGCCGACCGGGCTCGGCAAGAAGCCGGCACTGCTCATCATCGACGTCCAGTACCGAACGACGGGAACCGTGTCTCGTCCGTTCTGGGAGTCGATCAAAGAATTTCCGACGAGCTGCGGCGACGTCGCCTGGGATGCGGTGCACAACATCGAGAAACTGCTCAAGGTGTTCCGCGACAAGAAATGGCCGGTGCTCTACCCCCACGTGGCGCCCAAGAAGGCCTATGACGCGGGGCGTCTCGCCGCAAAGGTGCCGGCGATCATGACCATCAGCGACAAGGGCTACGAGTTCGTCGCCGAGGTGGCGCCGCGAGAGGGCGACATTCTGGTGCCGAAGCGCCATCCCAGCGCATTCTTTGGCACTTCGCTGTGCTCCTACCTGATCGACCTGGGCGCGGACACCCTTGTGGCGACCGGGTGCACGACGTCGGGCTGCGTGCGCTCTTCGGTGATCGATGCCTTCGCCTTCAACTTTCGGATCGCCGTGCCGCAAGACGCGGTGTACGACCGCAGCAAGGTGTCACACGCGGTCAATCTCTTCGATATGTCGGAGAAGTACGCCGACGTCATGCCGACGGCCGATCTGATCAGCCGCTTGACCACGCTGCCCGCACTCGCGGCGTAGCGGAATTTGGCATGCGACCGAACGTCGGAGCAGCCGGCGCGGATGCCGTGCGCTCACCAGGGGAGGGACAATGATCGATTTTTTCGGATTTGGCACGGCCAACGGGCAGAAGGTTGCCATCATGCTCGAGGAGACGGGCCTGCCCTATACCTTGAAGCCGCTGGACATGATGAAGGGCGCCCACAAAAGCCCGGAGTACCTAGCCGTCAACCCGGTGGGCAAGATGCCGGCGATTGTCGATCACGACGGCCCGGGAGGGAAGCCGCTCAAGGTGTTCGAGACGCTGGCCATTTGTCTCTATCTCGGGGAGAAATCGGGAAAACTGATCCCGGTTGGCCTGGCCGAGCGGGCATTGGCCTACGAATGGTCCTGCGTCGTGTTGTCCGATCTCGGGCCCGCGTTCAGCGCGCAATTCAACCTGAAGAACCTGAAGGCCGACACCACGGCGGCCGTCGACTATTACGTCCAACTGGTTCACCGCTTCCTAAGAGTGCTCGATGAACGCCTTGCGGCCGCGCCTTATCTCGCCGGGGCGGAGTACAGCTATGCCGACGTCCAGCTCTACCCGGTGATCACCGTGTCCGGAAAACGGCTGGGCGAAAACGGCCTTGCGCCATACAAACACATCTTGGGCTGGCGCGACCGGGTCTCGCAGCGCCCGGCGGTCAAGCGCGGCGAGGCCGTCCTGCCGGGATTGTTCTAGTCGCGCCCGCCAAGAAGGAAATCCCGTGATCGATCTCTACACCGTCCCGACGGCCAATGGCCAACGCGCCTCGATCATGCTCGAGGAGTTGGCGTTGCCCTACACCGTTCACGTCATCGACTTCAAGACCAAGCAGCACCTGAGCAGGGAGTTCCTGGCGATCAATCCGTGCGGCATGGCCCCGGCGATCGTCGATCGCGAGGGACCGGGTGGCAAGCCCTATGCGGTCTTCGAGACCATGGCGATCGCGTTCTACCTGGCGGAGAAAACCGGCAAGCTGATGCCCAAAGATCTCGGAGCGCGAGCGGAAGTCTACAAGTGGTCGGCGATGGTGATCGCCGATCTCGCTAGCGCCTTCGCCGGTCAGTTCTATTTCAAGATCGCGGCGCCCGAGAAGAATCCGTACGCAATCGACCTGATGGAGGGGCGCGCCAAACGGTTTCTTGCCGTACTCGACCAGCGCCTCGCAGCGTCACCCTTCATCGCCGGCCAGGACTACACCGTGGCCGACGTGCTGACCTATCCGAGTGCCACGTCTTCGGCCTCGCGCCTCGACGAGGGCATCAAGGCGTTTCCAAATTTGCAGCGTTGGGTCGATAAGGTGGGCCTTCGGCCCGCGGTCCAGCGCGGCATGAAAGTCCCCGCATAGACGAGAACATCATGGCTGACAGCACTGCCGCCGGCCCGTTGGCCGGCTGGAAGATCATCGACCTGACCCGCGTCCTGGGCGGGCCCTACTGCACGCAACTCCTGGGCGACCTCGGTGCCGAGGTCATCAAGGTCGAACCGCCGCAGGGCGACGAGACTCGCGATTGGGGTCCACCGTTCCGCGACGGCGAAGCCGCCTATTTCATGGGCGCCAACCGCAACAAGAAGAGCATCGCGCTCGACGTGAGCAAGCCCGAGGGACGCGAGGTGCTGTTGCGCCTGCTCGAGCGTGCCGACGTTCTCACGGAGAACTTCAAAACCGGGACCCTCGAGAAGTGGAACCTCGGTTATGACGAGGTGCTCTCCAAGCGTTTCCCGCGACTCATCCATTGTCGCGTCACGGGCTTCGGAGCGGACGGCCCCCTCGGCGGTTACCCGGGCTATGACGCCGTCATTCAGGCGATGTGCGCTTGGTTCTCGGTCAACGGCCAGCCCGAGGCCGAGGGCGTACGCATGGGAATTCCGCTCGTCGACCTCGGCACCGCCCTGTTTGCCGCGAACGCGATCCTGGCGGCCGGTATCGAGCGCACCCGCTCGGGCAAGGGGCAACTGGTAGAGGCGAGCCTGTTCGACACCGGGGTCGCTTTGCAGCATCCCCACGCGGCCAACTGGTTCTTGGGCAAGGCGGCGTCGCGCACGGGCAATGCCCACAGCAACATCGCGCCCTACGACGCGTTTCCAACGGGCACCGTCCCGGTCTACATGGCGATCGGCAACAACCGACAGTTTGCGCGGCTTTGCGGCGAGCTCGGCGCGCCCGAACTCGCCAAGGACCCACGCTTCATCAACAACTCGGATCGTGTCGCCAACCGCCCGGCCCTGCGCGAGGAATTGATCAAGCTGCTCAAGAAGAAGGACGGCGCACAACTTGCCGGAACCTTGCTCGAAGAAGGGGTTCCTGCCGGCCCCATCCTCGATCTCAAGGGCATTCTCGGTCATCCGCACACGATCCATCGCAAGATGGTGGTCGAGAAGGACGGCTACACGGGCACCGGCGTCCCGATCAAGTTCAGCCGAACTTCGGGTACCGTGCGCGCCCGACCGCCACTGTTCGGTCAGCACAGTGAAGAAGTGCTGCGTCAGCATGGATATTCTGCCTCGGCGATCACCGATCTGGTCGCCAAGGGAGTCGTTCCGAAGGATCGCAAGAAGGTAGGCTGAGATGGCTCGCTTCGATCAAGTGGTCTATGCCGATCGGGCACTCGAAGAGAAGCTCGGGTTTCCGCGTTTCGTGCGATCCGCTGGCGTCACGGTTCACATGTCGGGAATCCTTTCGGCCGACGAGAGCTTCAATCTGGTCGGGCGCGGCGATATGTCGGCCCAAGTGCACCGCATCTACACGCGCTTCGAGGCGTACTTGAAGCATCTCGATGCCACGCTGCAGAACGTGGTGAGCGAGATCCTGTTCACGACCGACCTCAAGGCGCTCACCGAGGCTTCGCACGTTCGCAGCGATTTCTATCGCCGAGCGCAGGCCTCGAAACCGGCCTCGACCGCAGTCCAGGTGGCGGCCCTTGCCCTCGATGGTGCGATGCTGGAGATTCACCCTGTGATCGAGTTGCCCCGATGAACCGTTTGTTCCTCCTCATCGCGCTGGTCGCCATGATCGTGGCTGGAGCCAACGTCGCGATCGCGGCGAGCTCGACCCCTGCGAAGGTCGAACGTTATGTGCCGTTGGCACCGATTTCGCGTGACAACCGGCCGCTTGGGCGGCTGACGATCGAGCTGACCATGGAAGTCCTGGATCCGACAGCGCTCGACAACGTCAAACGCAACCTGCCGAAACTCCAGGCGGCCTACCTCTCGTCCGTCGCCCGCTACGCTGGCACGCTCGATTCGTTGCAGACGCCGCTCCAACTCGAGGCGCTGATGGTCGAGATCAAGCGTCAGGCCGACTCGTTGTTGACCCCGGGCAAGGTCAACGTCCTCGTCCAGCAGGCGCAATATTCGACGCGTTAGCCTGGCGACCGCTGTTGCGGTCACGCTCGCCGCCGGTGCTGCATCGGCCCAGAGCGAACGCGTGCTCGACTTCTTGGCCGATTGCAATCGCGACGAGCTCACCTGCCACGTCCGAATCGCGGCGACAACGCTCGCGATCCAGCTATCGCCGGCGCGTCGCAGCCTTTGCCTGCCCGACTGGACGACGGAAACGCAAGCGTTGGCGATCCGGCGCTGGATCGGAGATCGGCCGCATACCTACGAACTCGACGCCGAAGGCGTCATCGTCGACGCTCATTTTGCTCTTTGGCCCTGCCGCCCCAACTAGCGGCCAAACCACAGAGCAAAAAGCGCCATTTGCCCGACGTAGGCGAGGAGCAGCGTGAGCGCCGCACTCCGAACTAGCCAATCGCGATGGTGGCGAAAGATCGCCACGGCCGAGGCGAGGGCCAACGCGATCTCGGCGCCCTGAACGTAGTCCCGGAAGTGGCCGGGTTCCCAGTACGACAACGGACTGTGGAACCGCCAATCGCTGAGCGGCCAGAAGTGTCGATGCGGGTCGGAGGCATGAACCGGAAAATCGAAGGCCAAGTGCAATAGGCCTGCGAGCGCGGCGATGCGCAACAGCGGCCAGCGTTGCCACAAGGCCAGTCCGAGAACGCCGAGCCAAACGACGATCGAATGCGACGGCCCAATCCAGGCCTGCCATTCGGGCGAGAAATAGAGTTCGCGAAAAATGACCCGGCGCTCGATGTGCTCGATCCAGGTAGCCCAACTTACAAACAGAAATGCCGGGACGTCGGGCAGGAGGCCACCGGCGGCGGCGGCAACCGCCGGCCCGCGCCCGTGGCGCCCGAACATGGCCGCCCCATAGAGGATGTGGGACGGGGTGTTCACACTCCCTTGGGCCGAACCGAGGCCAACCAACGCGGCAGGAAACGATTGAGCCAGCGACGGACGGTCGGCTCGTGGCGATCCCGCGTGGCAATCAGTTCCTCGAGCGGCTGCGCACCGGGCACGTTGCGCTTGTGCGCGAAGCCCGACCACCGTTCCATGGTCTTGGGCGTCAGTTCGGGATGGAACTGCACCGCGAAGGCATTTTCGCCGTAGCGAAACGCCTGATTCTCGAACCGTTCCCCGCGCGCCAGGAGGACGGCCCCCTTGGGAATCTCGAACCCGTCTTTGTGCCACTGGTAGGCATGCATGACGGGCTCCCCGAACACCGCGGCGCCTTCGGTCGTTGGGTAGAAAGCGAAATAGCCGACCTCGAACAGGCCGTCACGGTGGGTGGCAACGCGCGCTCCGAGGGCGTGCGCAAGAAGCTGCGCCCCGAGGCAGATGCCGAGGTAAGGCTTCCCCGACTCGACCGCCATCGGGATCCAGTCGAGTTCGCGCTTGATGAAGTCGTATTTGTCTTCCTCGTAGGCGCTCATCGGACCGCCGAACACCACCACAGCATCGTGCTGTTCCATGGTTACGGGCAGGGAATGTCCGACGCACGGACGGCGGATGTCGACCTCGTAGCCCAGCCGACGCAGCACACGCCCCACTCGCCGGGTGCGAGAGTGCTTTTGATGGACGATCGCGAGGATCCTGCCAGCCATGCGCGGCGGGAGGCTACCGGGTCGGTCGTGCTCGATCAACGGGCAACGACTTGGTCGCTCGCTTGGATTGGCCCGTTCGCGCCATTCGCGTCGGCGACCGTACGTTACCGAGAACCCGCCAGATCAATTCATGGAAGATCTTGCGCTCGCCATCGGACAGGTTGCGTATCATCTGGCGTTCGGTCTGTTTCACTTGGCCTTGTCCCCATTGCCAGAACGCCGTGCCTTTGGCGGTGAGTTGCGTCCGCAGGACACGGCCGTGATCGGGGTCGCCCTGACGCTCGACGAGGCCGAGATCCTCGAGCCGCGCGATGAGGGCTTGGGTGGTCTGTGGGGTCATGGCGACGGCCCGGGCGAGTGCCGCGTTCGACGTTCCGGGAGACCGGAAGATCGCGGCCAGCATGCGCAGTTGCGACACGTTGAGGCCACGACTGCGCAAGCGTTGATCGAGATGCGCCTGCGCCGCACGTTGCGTGGTGGCAATCAAATAAGCCGTGGGAGCAACCACCCAGGGCGGTAGAACAACCGTTGACATTATCAGGCGCCTGACACATCCTATGATCGGCGAGGGACCCGTCTCCAAGAGATTATGATGCGCTTCTGGGTTGTCGTCGCCTCGCGCGAGCATGTTTCGCTCGCCGTGGCGGGCAGTTTTTGTCAGGCGGCTCACGGCAAATTGACGCCGCTGCGGCGGCTGAGTGCCGGCGACCGGGTGGTCTATTACGCGCCCCGCGTCGGGCTGCGGTCCGGCGACCGCGTCCAGGCATTCGTCGCGCTCGGCGAGGTCTCGGATGGCTCCATCTATCGCATCAGCTTGGACGGGTCGTCGGTCTATCGGCGATCGATGCACTATCGCGAGGTGAGCGAAGTTCCCGTGCGCCCGTTGCTCGAGCGTCTGTCGATGACCCGCGGCTACGAACCGTGGGGCTTCGTGTTCCGCCGCAGCCTGTTCGAGATCACGGCCAGCGACCACGACCTGCTCGCGGCCCTGATGACGTCGCCGCGCGAGGACATCATGGCACCGCGTTCGGCAGCACCGAATCCCCGGGTCCCAGCGCCCGCTGCATAAATACCGAATCGACCCAGCGACCGAACTTGTAGCCGACCGAGCGCAGGACGCCGACGTGGGTGAAGCCGCGTGAGCGATGCAGGCCAATAGAACCAGCGTTGGCCGAGTTGCCGATGATCGCCATCATCTGGCGATAACCGCCGGCGGTGCAGTCCGCGATGATGCGATCAAGCAGCGCCGCACCGACACCGCGTCGGTGTCGATCGGCGGCGACGTAGATCGAATCCTCGACCGTAAATCGGTAAGCACTGCGCGCATGGTAGGGATGAGCATAGGCGTAGCCGGCGACGGCCCCGGCCACATTTGCGACGACGTAGGGCAGCCCAAGAACGTCGACACCGCGCCACCGCCGGATCATTTCATCGACATCGGGCGGCTCTTCTTCGAACGATGCGAGGCCGGTTCGGACGTGATCGGCATAGATCGCCTGGATGGCAGGGAAATCCTCGACGCGGGCGGGTCGAACGACGACGGCGGTCATGGCGCAGCGTGGACTCCCGGGCGTGAACAACTTCGTGATCGTAGGCGAAAAGCGGGCGCGTCGCCGACGGAATTGCCCGAGAATCGGCGTGTCTACGGAGACGGAGGAGCCGTGATGATGGCGTTGCTCGACAGTGGTCGTGGTTATGGCCGAGGGTCGATTTCGCTGCATTGGATCGGTGCACTGGCGGTGCTGGCCCTGATGGTGAGCGGCTATGCACTGCTGCTCCTGCCGCGCGGACCGCTGTTTCGCGATATCGTGAACGTCCACCTCATGATCGGTTGGATCTCCGTGATCGTCGGCTTCCTCAGGGTCGGCTGGCGCCTGATGAACCCTTGGCCGTCGCTCACGTCCGGTCGGGCTTGGGAGAACCGGCTGGCCCGACTGGTTCACGTCGCGCTGCTCGCGCTCCTGCTTGCGACGCTCTTGAGCGGCTATCTCGCCGCGGCGACCAGCCCACGGCTGGCGAGCATCTACGGCATCTTCCTGGCACCGACCCTCGGGCTCGATCGTTCCTGGCACGGCCCGTCGGAAGCGTGGCACGCGGTCTTTTCTCATGCACTGGTCGCCGTCTTGGCCCTGCATGTCACCGGTGCCCTGAAACGCAGTCTATTCGATCGGGACGGCACGCTCCGTCGGATGATGCGGCCACAGGCTTGACCGGCCGCTCGGGCCGGCGTCTGGTATCGCCCGATGCTCGAATTGCTCGGCCGCTTGTCCTCGATCAACGTCCGCAAGGTCTTGTGGACCTGCCTCGAACTCGGTTTCGAACCCTCGTTGACCGAGTGGGGTTCGGGCTCGCGATCCCTGCAGGCACCCGAGTTCCTTGCGCTCAATCCCAACGGACTCGTTCCAGTGGTCAAGGACGGCGGGTTCGTGCTGTGGGAGTCGAACGCGATCTGCCGGTATCTCGCACACAAACACCGGCGCTTTGACCTTCTCCCCGAGGGCCCGGCTGAGCGGGCCATCGTCGAACAGTGGATGGACTGGCAACTCACCGAGATCAACAACGCTTGGCGATATGCCTTCATGGGCCTGGTCCGACACAGCCCGAAGCATCGGGACGCGTCGGCGATCGCCGACAGTGTCACGCAGTGGAACCACCAGATGGCAATTCTCGATCGCACGCTGGGCAGGACCGGGGCCTTCGTCACCGGCGAGGCATTCACGCTTGCCGACATCGTCGTCGGGCTGTCGACGCACCGCTGGTACGCAACGCCGATCACCCGCCCGCAATTGACGGCGGTCGCCGCCTACTACGCCCGCCTGAGGGAACGCCCAGCCTTCGCGCGCTACAGCGACCAGGCGTAGTGGCGAACGAATGGCGTTGAACGCCGATCAGATCGCGGCCATGGAAAGGGCCACGCTCGATGCGATGCCGTCCACGGAACTCGACGAGATCGGCGGTTGGTTGGTCCCTATCGATGAGGGCACCGTGTCCCGCTCCCGCAGCGCCGTACCGTTGCGTCATGACGTCGATTTGGCCGCCGACATCGACCGGATCATCACCCGCTATTGCCGTGCTGGTGCGATGCCGCGATTTCGGATACCGGAAACCGAGCCTCTTACGCGTTTGCAGACGCGCTTGTGCGCCCTTGGCTACCGCAGTGGCCCAGCCTCACTTGTCATGACACGGCCATGCACCCTACTGCCGATCGAGTCGTCGCCCGTAACGCTCAGTAACACCGCTGATGACGGCTGGTGCGCGGCCTTCCTGGGCACAGGGTCCGACAAGGTCGATGGTCGCAGCCGACTCACGATCCTTCGTCGTGCCAAGCATGCGCGCTTCGCGAGCGTCGCTCAGTCGGGCGCTACGGTTGCCGTCGGCGCGGGCAGCTTTAGCCGAGAATGGGTTAGCATTCATGGCCTGCGCACCGATCCTGCGCACCGCAACCGAGGGCTTGCTTCGGCGATTGTCGCCGCGATTCTCGCCGACGGCATCAAGCGCGCCTTCAGTCGCGTGTTTCTGCAGGTCGAAGTCGCCAACACGGACGCCGTGCGCCTTTACCGGCGGCTTGGTTTCGCGGATCTGTGGACCTATCGGTACTGGAGCCACCCGGCGGCTTCCGATTGATCCGGGCTTCCGATCCATCCTGTAGCCCATGATCGTGCTCGGCTGCACCCGCTATCAACTCTTGAGCAGGCGCTGCGCCAGAAGAGACTGCATGTCTCTCCGACCATCAGCAATCACGAAGAAGTAGACCTTGCGGGCGATCACCCGATAAATCACTCGGTAGGGTGTGAATACCGTCTGCCGGAAGTCTCGGATGCCTAGGACCGCCAGTTCGGCGGGGTGGGGGCCACGCTCTGGGAATTCTGACAGACGCCCGACCACACCCATCAGGTCTCCCGGCACGATGTCGGCCCTCGCCGGACCATCGGACTTAGCGCCGTAGTCGTAGATCGCCGCGAGGTCCCGTTCCGCCCCAAGCGTGAGGAGTACCCGGTATCGGGCGCGAGCCACTACCTTGTGGCCCGTTTGGCTCTCAACCTTGCAACGACCCTGCTTGCCGGCGTGACATGGCCGGCGTCGATCTCCGCTTGGCCGAGCGCGAGTATTTTCAGCAGCGCCAGCGTCTGCTGCGTCTCCTCATAGGAAGCGACATCCTGGATAACGGCCTTGGCTTCTCCATTCTGGGTAATGACGAGCGGCTCTCGTTCCGCAGTCAGACGGGCGAGTACCTCCGCAGCGTTCGCTTTGAGGTAACTGATCGGTTTGACCTGGGCGGAATATCGCATCGGACTGTTCCAGGTATTGGGAGAGACCAGATTTGGTCCTTTTATGATCTTCTCTCAACCGATGCCGCGTTCGGCCTGCGGCCCCCCAAGCGACCGACGCTCAGGCAAGAAGACGGGTCGCCCCGCGTTGCGGCGTTGTGAACGGCATGAACGACCGTGGCGGACGTGACGGGCCGGACAAGGGAAAAATTGGTGGAGCAGAGGGGAGTCGAACCCCTGACCTTCGCATTGCGAACGCGACGCTCTCCCAACTGAGCTACTGCCCCACAGCCGCCGCAGGCGGAGAACGGGGCGGATAATGGTTGCGACCTCCCGGGGTGTCAAGGCAGCCGGTGGCCCGGCCGAGGCGCGCAAGCCGGCGGAAATTCCCCACGCGTGGGCCTTTTCTTGCCGCGCCAGGGACCATCGGATTTAATGGCCACCCTGCCAGCCGGTGGTTCGATGGTCTCCTTGGTTCTCCTGATCGACGCGATCCTCAACATTTACGTTTGGATCGTGTTCGTCCAAATCGTGTTGTTCTGGCTCGTCCATTTCAACGTCGTCAACCCGCGCAATCGCGTCGTCAATACCATCGGCGACGTCACCTACCGCCTCACCGAGCCGGTGCTGTCACGAATCCGGCGGGTCATTCCCTCGATCGGCGGCATCGATCTCTCGCCGGTGATCCTGATCCTGGCGATCTATTTCCTGCGCAGCCTGCTCAGCGAGTACCTCCTCTAGAGGCGGCTGCGGCGCCGTGCTGGCGAAGCCGTCGAACCTGGCGCCGTCGTCCGTCGTTCTCGTGAGCGGCGCCAAGAATCGTCGCAAGATCGTCGCGGTGGGCGTCGACGCGGCGGAAACGGTCGAGCGCTGGTGCGCGAACCTCGACGTTGATGCGCTGACCGTGCTCGACTAGAACCAGCGCCGGGAGGCACCAATGATCATCGACGGCAAAGCGATCGCAGCCGAGGTTCGGGCGGAGGTCGCGCGACGCGTTGCGACCCTCAAGTCCCGGCATGGCATCACCCCCGGGCTTGCCGTCGTACTGGTGGGCGAAGACCCCGCGAGCCAAATCTACGTCCGCAACAAGGGCAAACAGACGATGGAGGCCGGCATGGCCTCCTTCGAGTTCAAGCTGCCCGCTTCGATCGACGAAGCCACGCTCTTGACCAAGGTGCGCGATCTCAATGCCGATCCGGCGGTCGACGGCATCCTGGTCCAGATGCCGCTGCCGAAAACGATCTCGGAGAGCACGGTCGTCGAGGCGATCGATCCGGCCAAGGACGTGGATGGCCTGCATCCGATGAACGCCGGTCGGCTGTCCCTGGGCCAGGGCGGCCTGGTGCCGTGCACGCCATTGGGCTGCATGATCCTCCTGGCCAAGAGCGGGGCAACGGTCGCCGGCGCGGACGCGATCGTCATCGGCCGCTCCAAGCTCGTCGGCAAGCCGATGGTGCAACTGCTCCTCAACGCCAACGCCACGGTCACCGTGGCGCACTCGCGGACGCGCGATCTCGCCGCGGCGTGCCGGCGCGCCGACGTCGTCATCGCCGCCGTGGGCAAGCCCGAGATGGTGCGTGGCGACTGGATCAAACCGGGCGCGACCGTGATCGACGTCGGAATCAATCGCCTCCCGACGGCCGACGGCAAAGGCCGGCTGGTGGGTGACGTGGCCTACGCGGAAGCGGCCGCGATCGCCCGCGCCATCACGCCCGTCCCTGGTGGCGTCGGCCCGATGACCATCGCGTGTCTGTTGCAGAACACGCTGACCGCCGCCTGCCGGCGGCGCGGCGTCCCTCTGCCGGACTGACTAGCGTCCGCCCCGCTTCAAGAGTCGCAGCCGCAGGGCGTTGAGCCGGATAAAGCCCGTGGCATCGCGCTGGTCGTAGGCGCCCGCGTCCTCTTCGAACGTCACGTGCGAGAGCGAATAGAGGCTCTTGTCGGACTTGCGCCCGACCACCGCGACGTTGCCCTTGTAAAGTTTGAGCCGGACGGTGCCCTCGACGTGCTCCTGGGACTTGTCGATGGCCGCCTGCAGCATTTCGCGCTCAGGCGCAAACCAGAAGCCGTTGTACACGAGCTCGGCGTAACGCGGCATCAATTCGTCCTTGAGGTGCCCGGCGCCGCGATCGAGGGTGATCTGTTCGATGCCGCGGTGCGCCGCATAGAGGATCGTTCCGCCCGGCGTCTCGTAGACGCCGCGGGACTTCATGCCGACGAAGCGGTTCTCGACCAGATCGACGCGGCCGATGCCGTTGGCGCGGCCGAGTTCGTTGAGCCGCGTGAGCAACGCCGCCGGCGACAGCGGCTTGCCGTCGACCGCCACCGCATCGCCGCGCTTGAACGACACCTCGACGTAGGTCGCACGGTCGGGCGCCTGCTCCGGAGCGATCGTCCGCTGATAGACGAACTCTTCCGGCTCGTGCCACGGGTCTTCCAACGCTTTGCCTTCGCTCGAGGAGTGCAACAGGTTGGCATCGACCGAGAACGGCGCCTCGCCGCGCTTGTCCTTGGCGATCGGGATCTGGTGTTGCTCGGCGAACGCGAGCAGCGTCGTGCGCGAGGTGAGCGTCCACTCCCGCCACGGTGCGATCACCTTGATGTTCGGGTTCAGCGCGTAATAGGTGAGCTCGAACCTGACCTGGTCGTTGCCCTTTCCGGTCGCGCCGTGCGCCACGGCATCGGCGCCCGTTTCGGCGGCGATCTCGATCTGGCGCTTGGCGATCAGCGGCCGGGCGATCGAGGTACCCAGGAGATACATTCCCTCATAAAGCGCGTTGGCCCGGAACATCGGGAACACGTAGTCGCGCACGAAGGTCTCGCGCAGATCCTCGATGTAGATCTGGCGAACCCCGAACATCTCGGCCTTGGTGCGGGCCGGTCCCAGCTCCTCGCCCTGGCCCAGGTCGGCCGTGAACGTCACGACCTCGCAGCCGTATTCCGTCTGCAGCCACTTGAGGATGACCGAGGTATCGAGCCCGCCCGAGTAGGCGAGGACCACTTTCTTGATGTCGCGCTTGGCCATGCCGGCCCCCGTTTTCGAATGGCCGCGGAGTATAGGGAGCCTGACTTCGGGGGCAAGCGCGGTGGATTAGGCCGCGGCACCCGCTTCAGCGGCGCGCGCACTGGCGCGCTGTTTGATCGACGCCGACTTCAACTGCCCGCAGGCCGCCATGATGTCGCGGCCACGCGGAGTGCGCACCGGCGAGGAATACCCCGCGCGGTTCACGACCTCGGCGAAGGCGGCAATCGCCTCGTCGTCGGAGCAGGCGTACGGCGCCCCCGGCCAGGGATTGAACGGGATCAAGTTCACCTTGGCGTGGATACCGGCGATCAGGCGCACGAGTTCCTTGGCCTCGGTCACCGAATCGTTCACGCCCCTGAGCATGACGTATTCGAAGGTGATGCGTCGCGAGTTGGCCGCGCCGGGATAGGACCGACAGGCGGCGAGCAATTCCTGGATCGGGTATTTCTTGTTGAGCGGCACCAACTCGTTGCGCAGATCATCACGCACGGCATGCAACGAGATCGCGAGCTCGCAACCCAGGTCTCGGCCGACATGCTCGATCATCGGTGCGACACCGGCGGTGGACAGCGTGATGCGGCGGCGCGAGATGCCGATCCCCTCGTTGTCCATGACGATGGCGAGGGCCTTCTTGACGTTGTCGTAGTTGTAGAGCGGCTCACCCATGCCCATCATGACGATGTTGGAGAGCATGCGGCCCTCCTTGGGCGAAGGCCACTCGCCGATCGCATCGCGTGCGTTCAGGACCTGGGCCACGATTTCGGCCGCCGTCAGGTTGCGCACCCAATCCTGGGTCCCGGTGTGGCAGAACCGGCAATTGAGGGTGCAGCCCACTTGGGAGGAAACGCACAGCGCGCCGCGATCGGCCTCCGGGATGTAGACGCTTTCGACCTCCTGACCGGGCGCCAGTGCCAGCAACCACTTGCGGGTGCCATCGACCGAACACTGCGCCGCCGCGACCGCCGGCCGCTCGAGCGTAAACACGGCGTCGAGGTCCGCCTGAAGTCCCTTGGCAATCGTCGTCATCGCGGCAAACGACGTGGTGCCGCGGTAGTAGATCCAATGCCAAAGCTGGTTGGCGCGCATGCGGAGCGCACGATCGGGAACACCGACGAGGCGCAACTCCTCGGCGATCTCCTCGCGCGTCAAGCCGATCAGCGAACGTTTCATCGGATATTGCACGCCTTGTTGGCGGCCTCTCGCGCCGCCGCGTAACCGGCCAACGAATAGCGGTCGGTCGTCGCCGTGCCACGCACCGACGTGCCCTTGACGAGCAGCGTGTTGCCGCGGGCCATGGCGTCGGACAGCGCCTTGTCGGTCTTAGGGTCGGCCGCCCAGGCACCTTCGTCCTTGGTGAACAGGGTGAACTTCTGGCCGTCGACCTCGGCGATGACCTCGGAGTTCTCCTTCAGTCTGTAACCCATGTGCACGCTCACCTCGTCGCGGACATTGCTGGCGGGGCGATGGGTGACGAGAAGACTGATCGCACCCCGGTTGGCCCCGCGCGGCTGGGAGCTCCACTCGGCGGGATCGCTGGCGATGTAGCACACGAGCTTCCCGCCTTCGCGTAGCGTGAAGGCGTCCCAATCCTTGTGCTGTCCGAGCAGAGTCGGCTTCTGCTGCGCCAGCGTCGCGCTGGCCAGGAACGTCATCGCCAAGGCGATCGATAGGGTCCGTCTCATGATTCCTAGATAGCGGCGGCTATTCGGGTTTTCCACTGCTTTCCCGGCCTAACGCACCCGCCGCGCCTTGGGGAGGCCGTGAACATGGGCGCTCACCGGCTCGACCTTGCCACCGACGGCAACGGGCCGCTCACCGAAGCGCCCCGTGGTGATCATGCGGTCATAGAGGACGATAGCGCCCGCGGTCGCAACATTGAGCGAGAAACTGGTCGGAATTTTGGCAATGTGGGCGCACTGCGCCTGGAGGGCGGCGGACAAACCGCCGCGCTCCGGACCGAGCACATACGCCGCCCGTCGCGGGTGCCGGAACGACGGCAATGCCACCGCCTCATCCAACAGTTCGATCCCGACCAACGTACAGTCCTCGGGTAACACCATGGTTTCGACCGATTCGAACTGGTAGAGCGGCACTTGGAACGTCGAGCGCGAGGTGTCGGACAACGCCTGACGGACACGAAAATCGGCGTCGATCGCGAAGACGAAGCTCGCGCCGAAGGCATGGGCCGTGCGAAACAGGTTGCCGACATTCATCGGCTTGCTGACTCGTTCGACGCCGATGCCAAAATATCCGCGCATGGCCCTACCCTATCGCAGGCAACTGCCCCTCACCACCGATGGCTGATCCGCCCGCGTCCTCGATCGCCCGCCACTACGCCGACCAACCCTATCCGCCGCGCGATCCGGCGGACGAGCGGCGCCGCCTGATCACCGGCTCGCCGAGTCATCTCGACGAGATCGTGCACTACGTCCGCGGGGGGACACCTGCGGGCCGCGGCTTTCGCGCCCTGATCGCCGGCGGCGGCACGGGCGATGCGGCGATCATGTTGGCCCAACAGCTCACCGACCGCGGAACCGATGCCGAGATCGTCCACCTCGACGTGAGCGAACCCTCGCTCGCCGTTGCCAAGGCGCGCGCTGCCGTTCGCGGGCTCACGAACCTTCGCTTCGAGCACGGCTCGCTCCTCGATATCGACCGCAGCACGATCGGGATCTTCGACTACATCGACTGCTGTGGTGTTCTGCATCACCTCCCCAGCACCGAAGCGGGACTCGACGCCCTCGCCCGCGTGCTCCGACCCGACGGTGGCATGGGACTGATGGTGTACGCCCCCCTCGGCCGCACCGGGGTCTACCCCGTCCAAGCCGCGCTCCGAACGCTGATTCCCCGCGACACGCCGATGGCGGATCAACTCGCCGCCGCGCGGGCGCTCTATCGCGACCTCCCCGCGGCCCACTGGCTCAAGAGCAACCACTTCCTGTCGACTTCCATCGATGACGATGCCGCCTTGGCCGATCTGCTTCTGGTCCCGATCGATCGTGCGTACGACGTCCCCGCGTTCCTCGACCTCATCGACGGTGGCGGGCTGCGGTTGGCGAGTTGGATCGAACCCGCTCGTTATGACCCGGCAACGTACCTGCGCGATCCGTCCCTACGAACGGCGGCATCGAACCTCGAACCCGGCGGGGCGGCGGCACTCGCTGAACAACTGGCGGGCAGCATCAAAAGCCATGTCGCCTACGCGATCACAGCCTCGGCTCGGGGACCAGCCCAGCTTGGACCAACCATGGTGCCGATCGTGCACAGGGTCGAACGTAGCGCCCTCGCGCGCAGTCTGGAGACCCGTCCGGTCGTGCGCGCCAACTTCGACGGGCACGTCGTAGAAACTCCGTTGCCCGGTTGGGCGGCGCAGGCCATCGCCGCCTGCGACGGTACGCGCTCGGTGGCCGCGATCGAAGAATCGATGCCAGGCTGTCGCTTGGCCGACATCTATCAGCCCTTGAACGCCCTAAATCTCATGCTTCTGCGTCGGGCCGGGGCGTGAGCGCGCCGGGTTGGCACGGCCGGGTCTGGCGGCTCGCCGGGCCGATCATCGTCTCGAACCTGTCGCTGCCGCTCCTCGGGGCGGTAGACACCGGAATCATGGGCCACCTCGAGGCGCCGGCCTACATCGGAGCGGTCGCCCTCGGCGCGGTGGTTCTTTCCTACCTCTATTGGGGCTTCGGCTTCCTCCGCATGACGACCACCGGCTTCACCGCCCAGGCGGCAGGCCGAGGCGACGACGCCGAGTTGCGTCTCGTGTTCGCGCGTTCACTGCTGCTTGGGCTCATTGTCGGAATCCTCGCAATCGCGTTGCAAGGACCGATCCTCAGGACGGCTTTGGCGCTGCTCGACGGCAGCCCCGAGGTCGAGCGGCTCGCTGGGGCCTATTTCGCGGTGCGGATCTGGGGAGCGCCGGCGACCTTCGCGAACTACGTGATCATCGGCTGGCTCCTCGGCCGGCAACGCGCCACCACGACTCTGTGGCTGCAACTGCTGATGAACGCGACAAACGCGGCCCTCGACTTCGCCTTCGTCGTCGGCTTCGGATGGGGCGTCGAGGGCGTGGCCGCGGGCACCATCATCGCCGAGTATCTGGCCGCAGTGATCGGTCTCGTCGTGGTTGGTCGACGGCTCGTCCGAATCCACGGCCCCTGGTCGTGGTCGGCCACACTCGACGCAGCAAAGATCCGCGCCCTCGTCTCGGTCAACGGCGACATCTTCCTCCGCACGTTGTGCCTGGTAACGACCTTCGCGCTGTTCACGGCGAACGGGGCTGCCCAGGGCGACGCCGTGCTCGCGGCAAACGCGGTGTTGGTGCAGTTCCTGATGGTGGTGTCGCACGGCCTCGATGGATTTGCGCACGCCACCGAGGCGCTCGTCGGGCACGCCATCGGGGCGCGCGACCGCGAGGCCTTGCACCGGGCCGTCACCACGGCGACGTGGTGGTCGGGCCTCGTTGCGGTGGGGTTCTCCCTGCTCTACGCCTCGCTAGGCTGGCTCTTGATCGACGCGCTCACGAGCTTGAACGACGTTCGGGCGACGGCCCGCGAGTTCTTGCCCTGGATGATCGTATTGCCGCCGATCGCCATGACCGCCTACCAGTTCGACGGCGTGTTCCTGGGCGCCATTCGGCCCAAACCCATGCGCAACGGCATGATCCTGGCGCTCGGGGTGTTCGCCGCGACGTACTTCGGGTTGGCCCCGTTCTGGGGCAATCACGCGCTATGGCTCGCGTTGGTACTGTTCCTGGCGACGCGCGCCGTCGTTCTCGTCGCCGCCTACCCGCGGCTCCGCCGGGAGGCCACCCCCTAACTCTGCAGTTCGGGAAGGCTTTCGAACAGCTTGAGGGCCTCGGGGTTGGCCAACGCATCACGGTTCTTGACCGGGCGGCCATGGACGATGTCGCGCACGGCAAGTTCCGTGATCTTGCCGCTGATAGTGCGCGGAATGTCGCTCACTTGAATCACTCTAGCCGGGACATGTCGCGGGGTCGTGTTGTCGCGAATCCGTTTCTTGATGCGATCACGCAAAGCATCGTCGAGCGTTCGGCCGCCGCGTAGACGTACGAACAGAATGACGCGCACGTCGCTCTCCCAGTCCTGGCCGATGCACAGCGCCTCTTCGATTTCCTCGAGTTGCTCGACCTGGCGGTAGATTTCGGCCGTGCCGATTCGAACGCCGCCCGGATTCAGCACCGCATCCGAGCGCCCATAAATGATCATGCCACCGTGCGGCGTGATCTCGCACCAGTCGCCGTGCCGCCAGACGTTTGGGTAGACGTCGAAGTACGCGGCGTGGAACTTCTTGCCGTCTGGATCGTTCCAGAATTCGAGCGGCACCGAGGGAAACGCCGAGGCACAGACGAGTTCGCCCTTGTCCTTCGTCGGTTTGCCCGTGTCATCGAAGACTTCGACGCGCATCCCGAGGGCGAGCGTCTGGATCTCGCCCCGCCACACGGGAAGCACCGGAACACCCGCGGCAAAGCAGCCGAGGATATCGGTACCGCCCGAGATCGACGACAGCCGAACGTCGCTTTTCACGCTGCTATAGACGTAGTCGAAACTCGCTGGGGCGAGCGGCGAGCCGGTCGACAAAATGGTCCTGACACGCGGAAGTTTGTGGGTCCTGATCGGATGGACCTCGGCCTTGTTGGCGGCATCGAGGAACTTGGCCGACGTGCCGAAGATGTCGACCTGAGCGCGATCGGCCAGGTCGAACAGCGCGTTCCCCGTGGGATAGAAAGGCGAACCGTCGTAGAGCACGAGTGTGGCCTGTGAGGCGAGGCCCGAGGCCAACCAGTTCCACATCATCCAGCCACAGGTCGTGAAGTAGAACAGGCGGTCCCCGGGCTTCACGTCGGTATGCAACAGGTGTTCTTTCAGGTGCTGCAGTAGCGTGCCGCCAGCGCCGTGCACCATGCACTTGGGCAGCCCCGTCGTCCCCGAGGAATACATGATGTAGAGCGGATGATTGAACGGCAGCCGCCGGAAGGCGATCGGTCCCGGACGATGGGGCGCCAAGTAGTCTTCCCAATGCACGGCATTGCCGAGACCCGTGAGTTCGGGGCGGGCGACCGTGTAGGGCACGACGATCAGACGCTTGAGCGAGGGCAACTGCGCCGTGATCTGGCGCAGGCGCGCGAGCGAATCGTGTTCCTTGCCGTTGTAGTAGTAGCCGTTGGCGCCGATCAGCACCTTGGGGGCGATCTGGCCGAAGCGATCCATCACCCCCTGGACGCCGAAGTCGGGGGAACACGACGACCACACCGCCCCCAAGCTGGTCGCAGCGAGCATGGCCACGACGGTTTCCGGCATGTTGGGCATGAACCCGACAACGCGATCGCCGGGCTGTATGCCCTCGGCTGCCAACGCCTGCGCCAGCTGCGAGACACGATCATAGAGTTCGGCATGACTGAGCTGGCGATGGACACGGTCCTCGCCTTGGAAGATCAGCGCAGGGCTTGCGTCACGACGGCGCAACAGGTTCTCGGCGAAATTCAATCGCGCCCCAGGGAACCACCTGGCCCCTGGCAGACGATCGAAGTTCTCGACGATCACCTCGCCCTGGAGGTCGGCGATCACGCCCCCGAACGTCCACAACGACCTGAAGAATTGCGGAGGGTTCTCGCGCGCCCAAGCGCTGAGGGCCATGAAGTCGGGCAACGCGGCGCCCCAGTCGCGGGCCACTTGGCGGGCGAACACCGTGACGTTGGCCGCAGCGACCGCCTCGGGCGACGGCGACCAAAGCGGGCGATCGGCGGCGACAGGTTCGACCATGGTGTTCCTCGGGGGCTTGGACGGCGTGACCGTAGCGGCGGCCTTCGACGCTTGCAACGCAGCCATTCCTCGGCGTGGGTGGTCTGATGAAGGCGGGCGGCGTAACCTGTGCCATCGAGGCCCTGCCGGCGCATCCATCCGGCGGGCCTCTTTTTGAATCGTCGATGGTCCTCGGTCCCCCCGGACAAAAACCCTACCTCCACGCCGCCGGCTACATGGTACTGGCGGCCCTGCTGTTCGCCGTCATGGTGGCTGGCATCCGCCACACCGCCGACCTCGGGATTCATCCCCTCGAGATCGTGTTTTTCCGCAACCTGTTCGGGTTCCTCGTGATCGGTCCCGTGCTGTGGCGCGAAGGGTTCTCGCTGCTGCGTACCGATCGCCTGATGTTTTTCGGCCTGCGAACGATCCTAGGCCTCGCCTCGATGTTCCTGTGGTTCCAGGCGGTGGCCATGACGCCGCTGTCGGAGACGGTGGCGCTTTCGTTCATGACCCCGATTTTCGTCACGGTCCTCGCGATCGTCCTGCTGCGGGAGAACGCAGGCGCGATGCGTTGGGCGGCAACCCTGGGCGGATTTGCCGGAGTCGTCCTGATCGTCCGTCCAGGATTCGTCGACGTCACCACGGGACACATCTGGCTCCTCATCTCGTCGGTGTTCAACGCCGCCTCGATGATCATCATCAAGATTCTCGCGCGCACCGAACCGGCCGAGCGCATCGTGGCATTCATGACCATCCTGTTCACGCCGCTGGCGTTGATTCCGGCCCTGTTCGTTTGGCAATGGCCGAACCTGGAACAGCTGTGGTGGTTGGCGGTGCTCGGCGGCAGCGGCACCTTGGCCCACGTCATGATGACCAAGGCCATGGGCATTGCCGATGTCGCGGCGCTGATGCCGCTCGATTTCGTGCGCCTGGTGTTCGCGACCGGGATCGGCATCGTGGCCTTCGCCGAGTACCCCGATCTGTGGACGTTGGGGGGCGCGATCGTCATCTTCGCGAGTTCGGTGTTCATCGCCCGCGACGAGTCAAAGCGTGACCAGAAGCCTCCGTCCGGCGGCCCCGGGTCATGACGTTCCCGCCCCCATGGCTGGCCGCCCATCTCGTGCGGGCCACGACACGCTGGCAGGCCGTCAGTCCCAACGCGCGCGGCGCGGTTTGGGCGCTCGGCGCCGTCGTGTTCATGTCGCTCATGTCGGTCCACATCAAATATCTCGGCAACGAGCTCGACTCCTTCGAGGTGGCGTGGTTCCGCTCTTCGCTCGGCTTGGTGATGATCCTGCCGTTCCTATGGCGAGCGGGGGGTGTTTCGGCCCTTTACACCCGGCGCTTTCCCAAGCACGTCGTGCGTGGCCTGATCGCGGGAGCCTCGATCCTCTCGGGGTTCTATTCGGTCGCCCACCTGCCGCTGGCGACTGCGACGGCGCTCGGCTTCTGCCGTCCATTGTTCATGGTGCCGCTGGCGATCCTGATGTTGAACGAAGTCGTTCGCGGGCGACGCTGGAGCGCGACGCTCGTCGGATTTCTCGGGGTCCTCGTCGTCGTGCGCCCGACCGACGACATTCCGGTCGCTGCCTGGGCCGGCATTTTCAGCGCCTTCACGACTGCGCTCGCGATGATCGTCACCAAACAACTGACGACGACCGAGCATCCGCGAACCATGATTTTCTACAATGGCCTGTTTGCGTGCCTGATTGCCTCGGGGCCGGCGTTCTACGTCTGGCAATGGCCGACGCTCGAGCAATTCGCGTTGCTCTGCAGCATGGCGGCCGTCGGCGCGATTGGAAACTCCTGCATGATTCGCTCCCTGCAAGCGGGAGAAGCGACTTTGGTCGGCCCGATCGAGTATCTCCGCATCATCACGGCGGCGTTCTTCGGGTTCGTGTTCTTCAGCGAAGTGCCGACATGGTGGACCGCCGCTGGCGCCGCGATCATCGTCGCTTCGACGGGCTACATCACGTGGCGGGAAGCCCGCCTCGGCCGGCAGCGGCCGCCGCCCGAAGAACCGCCGTCCTGATTAGCGACGGTCGTCGGCGGCCAGCGCTTCGAGAGCCTGGCGGGCACGGTCGCGATGGGCGCTGCGGATGGCGCCGCGCACAACGGCGATCGTCGCCATCAGCACCGTGGCGTCGTCCGTGAAGCCGAGGCCAACCAGGAAGTCCGGAATCGCGTCGATTGGCGTGATGAAGTAGGCGAGCGCCCCGAAAATCGCCACCTTGACGCGTGCTGGCGTCGTGGGGTCGACGGCACAGTAGTAGGCCGCCAACACCTCGTCGGCGAAGGGCACCTTGCCGAGGGTCGCGCGCAGCTTGCGCCACAGGCGATCGCGCAAGTTCCGCTCGCTCGCATCGGACGGCGCGGTATCGCGTTGATCCGTGGCTCTCTCGCTCATGACCACGATATGGTAGCGCGCTGGGCTGGGTCCAAGGTGGAGGAAAACGATGGAAATCCAAGGCCACACCGCCGTGGTCACAGGCGGCGCCTCAGGGTTGGGGGCGGCGACGGCCGCGGCGTTGGTCGGCGCCGGAGCCCGTGTCGCCATCATCGACCTCAAGCCCGCCGAGAACTCGGGCCTCCTCTCGATTGCCGCCGACGTGGGGGACGGTCCGAGCCTCGAGGCCGCATTTGCTCGCGTCGCCGAAGGTCTGGGACCGGCGCGCATCCTCGTCTGCTGCGCCGGCATCGCGACCCCTGGGCGCGCCGTGGGGCGGGACGGACCGCTCGCGCTCGATCGCTTCGTGCAGGTCGTTCGTGTCAACCTGATCGGTACGTTCAACGCCGTGCGGTTGGCGGCAGCGGCGATGCAGAAGCTCGCCCCGGTTTCGCCCGACGGCGAACGCGGCGTCATCGTCAACACGGCCTCCGTCGCCGCCTTCGACGGCCAGATCGGGCAACCGGCCTATGCCGCCTCGAAGGGGGGCGTGGCCGCGCTCACGCTGCCGCTCGCGCGCGAGTTCGCCGGATTCGGCATCCGCGTCGTGACCATCGCGCCGGGGATATTCTCGACGCCCATGCTGCAGGGTCTCCCCACCGAGGTCCAACAGGCCCTCGCCGCCGACGTGCCCTTTCCCAAACGGCTCGGCCAGCCCAAGGAGTTCGCGGCTCTCGCCCTTCACGCCGTGACCAATACGATGCTGAACGGCGAGGTGGTGCGGCTCGACGGCGGGATTCGGTTGGCGCCGAAGTGAGGTGGCCTTGCGGCCGCCGTCCCCGGCGCTAGGCTCATGCGATGGATTCGGCCGCCTCCCCTCCTCGCGCCAACGACCGATCGCCTACGATTACCGAAATCGAGGCGATCGCCGCCGTCGCCTATGAGACGATCCCGACGGTGTTGCGGGCGCGGATCGACAACGTCGCCATCCAGGTCGTCGACTTTCCGGACGACGACACCTGCCGGGACATGGGCCTGGAGACGCCGTTCGATCTTCTCGGGCTCTACCAGGGCGTCGACCTGCCCCATCGCAGCATCAGCGACCCGCCGCGCGAACCCGACGTGATCTTCCTTTATCGGCGGCCGATGATCGACTTCTGGGCCGAGAACGAAATGACCCTGGGCGAACTGGTTCGCCATGTGCTCATTCACGAGATCGGCCACCATTTTGGGTTCTCTGACGCAGATATGGACGCCCTCGAGCGTCAGAACTGATCTAGCGCAGGGCCAACGCCTGAGACGATCACGAGGATTGCAGATCATGCCCACCCGACCGCTACCGCCCGACGTGCTGCGCCCCCGCTGCGATCTTTCGGCGATGGGCTTCACCACCACCGCCGAACTGAGTGGCACGAGCGACGTGCTCGGCCAGGATCGCGCCTTCGAGGCGATCGAGTTCGGCATCGGCATGCGCGAACGCGGATACAACGTGTTCGTGCTCGGCCCGACGTCAGCCGGGCGCCATCGGCATGTGCTGCGATTGGTCGAAGCGCGGGCTGCCGGCGAACGGGCGCCATCGGACTGGGTCTATGTCCACAATTTCGATCAATCCCACCGACCGCGGGTCATCGAATTGCCCTGTCGCATGGGCACCCGCCTCAAGCGCGACGTGGCGCAGCTCATCGAAGACCTGCGAACCGGCATTCCGGCGATCTTCGAATCGGACGACTACCGCAATCGTCGCCAACTGATCGACCAGGAGTTCCGCGAACGCCACGACGCCGCGTTGCAGCAAGTGGAACAGGAGGCCGCGACCCGCCAAATCGCGTTGGTGCGTACCCCGAACGGCCTTGCGCTCGCGCCCCGACGCGGCCAGGAGATCATCACGCCCGAGGAGTTCCAACGACTGCCCGAGGAGGAACGCAAACGCATCGAGGGTGACCTCGAGGAACTGCAGCGACGCTTGCAGGAGAGCCTTCGCCACATGCCGCAATGGGACAAAGAGCGGCGTGAGCGCATCCGTGGGCTCAATCGCGAGGTCACCAAGTATGCCGTGACCTATCAGATCATGGCGTTGCGAGCCTCCCATATGGAGTTTGCCGACGTGGTCTCCTATCTCGACTCGGTCGAGGCCGACATCATCGAGCACAGCGCACCGATGTTCCTCGAGTCCGAAGCCGAGGGTCCTGCCGCCGCCCTGCAGGCCATGTTGGGGCGTCATGGCGGTGAGGAGGGTGGTCGGGCGCGGCACCTCCAGTTTCGCCGCTACGAGGTCAACCTGCTGGTCGACAACCAGCACCTCAAAGGTGCGCCGGTCGTCCACGAAGACAACCCGACCGTTCCCAACCTGGTCGGGCGTGCCGAGCATCAGGCCGAACTCGGGGCGCTCCTCACCGATTTCACGTTGCTCCGCTCGGGTGCGCTGCATCGGGCCAATGGCGGGTACCTGATTCTCGACGCCGAGAAGTTGCTCATGCAGCCCTACTCATGGGAACAACTGAAGCGGACCCTGTTCGCGCGCGAGATCCGGATCGAGGCGCCGATGCAGGGCTATTTCGCAACCGTGACATTGGAACCGGAACCGATCGCGCTCGATGCCAAGATTATTCTCGTTGGCGATCGTCGAACGTATTACCTGCTGGCCCAACTCGACCCCGAGTTCGAGAACCTGTTCAAGGTGGCTGCGGACTTCGAGGACGAATTGCCACGTGATTCCGCGACGGTGGAGCGGTACGCCGGCTTGATCGCCTCGCTCGCGACCAACGCCAAGGTGCGGCCTGTCGAACGGGCTGCGGTCGAACGCCTGATCGAAGAAAGCTCACGCGCGGCGGGCGACGCCGAACGCCTGACGGCGCGTATCGGCCAGGTGCGCGACCTGCTGCTCGAAGCCAACCACCTCGCTGGCCTCGCCAAACGCGACACGGTCGCCGCCGAAGACGTTCGCAAGGCCGTGGAGTTGCGAATCCGCCGAGCCGACCGCATCCGTGAACGCTCGCTCGAACAAATCCATCGCGGCACGGTGTTGATCGACACCGATGGCGCCAAAGTCGGAACGATTAACGGCCTGTCGGTGATGCAGGTCGGGGGCTTCGCCTTCGGCCGGCCGACGCGCATCACAGCGCGGGTTCGGTTGGGGCGCGGCGAGGTCGTCGATATCGAGCGCGAAGTGGATCTCGGCGGACCGACCCATTCGAAGGGCGTCCTGATCCTGTCGTCCTACCTCGGCGCGCGTTATGCCCCGGACCGACCATTGAGCCTGCGGGCAAGCCTGGTGTTCGAACAGTCCTACGGCGGAGTCGATGGCGATTCGGCGTCCTCGACCGAGCTCTACGCCATCCTTTCGGCGTTGGCCGACGTCCCGATCCGACAGGGCATTGCGGTCACCGGTTCGGTCAACCAGAACGGCGAAGTACAGGCGATCGGTGGGGTCAACGAGAAAATCGAAGGCTTCTTCGACGTCTGCCGTCAACGTGGACTGACCGGCGCACAGGGCGTGATGGTGCCTGAGGCCAACGTCAAACACTTGATGCTCCGTGAAGATATCGTCGAAGCCGGTCGCGCCGGCCGTTTTTCGATCTACCCGGTGGTGAACATCGACCAGGGCATCGAGATCCTCACGGGCAAGCCGGCCGGCGAACGTGGAGCTGACGGGCGATTCTCCGAGGGCACGATCAACCGACTGGTCGAGGATCGCCTGATCGCGTTGGCCGAGGCCCGCCGCCACTTCGCCGAACCAGGCGATGGGGCACGGCCATGACCGAACTGGGACGCACCATCGAGCGGGTCCTGGTCGCGCTGGACGCCTCCACGGAGAGTCACGCGGCACTGGCCGCCGCCGCGAACCTGGCGGCGCGACTGCACGTGCAACTCGTCGGACTGTTCATCGAAGACGCCAAGCTGTTTGACATTGCGCAACTGTCGATGGTGCGCCAGGTGTCCTTCACCGGCGAGCCGAGCCCCGCGCCGGACGTCGAGTCGATCGAGCGCAGCTTGCGCGCCCAGGCCGGAGTGATGCGCCGGACGCTCGAAACCGTGGCGCAGTCGCATCACCTGTCGTGGTCCTTCCAGACCGCCCGCGGACGGGCCTCGGCCGAGATCCTCGCTTCGGCGAGCCACAGCGACCTCGTCATCCTCGGCAAGACCACCCCGTCGGTCACCCGTCGCGGCAGCCTCGGGGCGACGGCCCGCGTCGTGGCGGAGCGGCCACGCGGGGCCATTCTGTTTTCCGACCCGCGGCTGCAACGCGTGCTCGGCGAGGGAGGCGCGATCGTCGTGGTCTTCGATGGCAGCGCCAATGCGCCGCGGGCCCTGGCGCTGGCCGCGGACCTCGCCCAGGCCGGAAGCGGCGAACTGATCATCCTGACCCCCGCCAAGGACGAGCATGACGCCCAACGCCTGCACGATGAGGCCGGGGCATCCCTGTCTGGGCGGCCGCTCCGGGTCTACCACCGGATCTGTACCGGCGCCGGCTGCACGGCTCTGGTCAACGCCACCCTGTCGCACCAGGGCAACCTCCTGGTGATCGGCGCGGGCTCTCCGGTCCTGGGCGCGGAGTCGCTCGCCGATCTCCTCGAGCGCCTGCACTCCCCTGTGCTGGTCGTCGATCAGGCCTGAGTTACGCCGGGCCTTGGATCAGGCGATCCACAAACTGCGGCACGACGTCCACGGCGCGGCCATAGACCTGTTCGGCGAATGACGACGCCCCGATCGATGGTTCCAAGTTGAGTTCGACGGTGTGGGCCCGTCCGACATCGCGGACAGTCTGCACGAAACCCGCCGCGGGATAGACGTTGCCCGAGGTCCCGATCGAGACGAAGAGATCGCAGCGCTACAGTGCCTCGCCGATGCGACCGAGGGCAAAGGGCATCTCTCCGAACCACACGACATGCGGCCGAAGCCGACCGAGATCGCCGCATTGCGGGCAGGCCGTCGCTTCGTTCAAGTCCCCGGACCAGGCAAACACCACCGCTCGCGGGCAGCGGCAACGAACCCTAGTGAGATCACCGTGCATATGAATGACCTGTCGCGAGCCCGCCCGCTCGTGCAGGTCATCGACGTTCTGGGTTACGAGCAGCACTTCGGCGAACCCGGCGTTCTCCAGGCGAACCAACGCCCGATGGGCAGCATTGGGGACGACTCCCGGCAGCGCCCGGCGACGGGCATTGTAGAAGTCGTGGACGAGCCCGGGGTTGCGCGCGAACCCCTCTGGGGTCGCAACGTCGTCGACGTTGTACTGCGCCCAGATGCCGTCGGGATCGCGAAACGTCGCCACGCCGGAATCGGCCGAGATCCCGGCGCCCGTCAGGATGACTATGCGTTGAAACCTGCCCACGCCCCTCCAGTAGGCCGACCAGCCGGGACATGGCAAGCTGCCGTGATGATCGCGCGCCTGGGTGTCCTGTTCGTCTGTCTCGGCAACATCTGTCGGTCGCCCACCGCCGAGGGCGTGTTCCGTCAGGTTGCCACTCGCCACGGATTGATCTCGCGACTCGAGATCGATTCAGCCGGCACCGGGGCCTGGCACATCGGATCGCCGCCCGATCGACGATCACAGGCTGCGGCACTCCGCCGCGGGATCGACCTGTCGCGCCGACGCGCTCGTCAGGTCGCCGACCAGGATTTCGTACGCTTCGACTACATCCTGGCGATGGATCGCGCCAACTTGGCGGCGCTGTCAGCCATGGCCCCCACGCGATCGGCGGCCCGGGTGTCGTTGTTCCTACCGTTCGCCCGAGACTTGGGCGTCGACGAAGTGCCCGACCCCTACGACGGTGGCCCCGACGGGTTCGAGCACGTGCTCGAGCTCATCGCCCCGGCGGCCGAAGGCCTGATCCAGCACGTGCGTGGGCGCCTATCCTCCGATGGCGCGCAGGCTACTCGGTGATACCGATCCCGAGACGATCGCGGACCTTGCCGGCGATCCGTGGCGTGTAAGCGTCCGAGCCGCGGCGATATTCCGCTGCGCGCTGCTTGTTCGTGAGCCCACAACGACCAAAACACCCGGTGCCATCGGGAGAGACCTGCCCGTGGCGCGATTGGGCGTTGCATTCGTGGCAGAGGAACTCGAACCCGAGCATGTGCGATTCGAGCCAACGGCCGAGACGTTCGCCGAAACTCAACTTCACGTCAGCGAAATCGTCGCTCATGAGGCTCCGACAACGTTCAGCGGGTAGCTCTCTTCGATACGATAGAGCGAGCCGCCACCACCGGGATGACTTGAATATAGGTGAAATTCCTCAACTGCAAAGGGCCCCGCCAGGAACAACGCGTTGGCGCTGAGGAAGGACACAACACGGTCGAGCGGCGCATCGCGCAGACGCGCCAGCGTCACGTGGGGTTTGTACTTCCGCGACTCGGGCTCCTGGCCGTAACGCACCAGGACCGATTCGATGCGGTCGCGCAGCGCGATCAGTTCCCGCACCATCGGAACACCCACCCACAGGGCATGCACGCGCTTACGCTCGCCGAAGTGTCCGACCGAATCGAGCGTCAGCGAAAACTGGGAAGACCGCACCTGCGCCAGCGCCAGCCGCATGTCGTCGAAAGACTTGCCGTCGACCTCACCGATGAAGCGCAGCGTGAGGTGCATCTGTTCGCGATCTTGCCAGCGCGCCCCCGGCACGCCGCTACAGAGGGTCAACAACCGATCGAGAACGTGAGACGGCAAAGCGATGCCGGTGAACAGCCGCACCTCAAGAGCCTCGCGTCAATGTCGCCAGGACTTGGGTGATGAAGGGCACGAATCGCTCGACGATCACCATGACGCCAGCGGCGTTCGGGTGAATGAGGTCCGGTTGATTGAGTTCGTTGCGGAGCGCCACCCCATCGAGAAAGAACGGGTAGAGCGGCACGCGGTATTTCTGCGCCAACCGCGCGTAGAGGCCGTCGAAGGCCTCCACGTAGTCGCGACCGAGGTTGCGTGGCGCCTGCATTCCCGCAAGGGCGGCGGCGATCTTCCGTTCCGACAGCCGCGCCAGGATGCGGTCCAAGTTGCGCTCCGCTTCGACCGGGCTCAGACCGCGGAGTGCATCGTTGGCGCCGAGCTCGATCACGACGAGATCAGGCTTGTCGGCCAACACCCAATCGAGACGTGCCAGCCCGCCGGCGGTGGTGTCGCCCGACACACCGGCATTGACGATCCGGACCCGGTGGCCCGCCCGCCGGAGCGCCGCCTCCAGGCGGGCCGGGAAGGCCTGATCCGTCGGCAGCCCGTATCCCGCGGTCAGGCTGTCGCCAAGAATCGCCACGACCGCGTCGCGCTCTGCCGCCACGGTTCGGCCATCGTTCCACGCGAACGTGATACATAGAAAAAGCGCGAGTGAGTTGAAAACCCGACGCGAAAGGCGATATGGGGAACCAGCTTTTGCGCCGCGTTCGGAATGAGCGATACCGACGTGCATGCGAGGATCGTTCATGAGCGCGGACACTGCCACCCTCCCGGTAGGTCGTAAAGACCTGGTTGCCCTCCGTGACGTTCACTTGAGCCTGCCGAGCGCGGCAGGCCTCGTGCACATTCTGCGCGGCATCGACTTTGCCGTGCACGAAGGCGAGGCCGTCGGTGTCCTGGGCCCTTCGGGATCGGGCAAATCGACGATGATGGCGATCATGGCAGGGTTGGAACGACCGACCCGCGGCACAGTCCGCGTCGACGGCGCCGACCTCACGGCCATGGACGAAGATGCGCTCGCGCTGTTCCGACGCCGCACGATCGGCATCGTGTTCCAATCGTTCCACCTGATCCCGACGATGACAGCCATCGAAAACGTCGCCATCCCCCTCGAACTCGCGCGCGACCCGGCGGCCTTCGACAAGGCCGAGCAGACTCTGGCCGGCGTCGGGCTCGGCCACCGACTGACCCACTATCCGGCACAGATGTCGGGCGGCGAGCAACAACGCGTCGCGTTGGCCCGAGCGTTCGTGGCCGATCCGAAACTGCTGCTCGCCGACGAACCGACCGGCAACCTCGATAGCGACACTGGGCGGGCGATCATCGATACTTTGTTCTCGCTACGCGACCGCCACCGCACGACCCTGGTGCTGATCACGCACGAGGAGCGGTTGGCGCGGCGTTGCGACCGTATCGTCCGCATGCGTGACGGCCTGATCGATCGCAATAACGTGGCGGCCGCACAATGATCGGCGAAACCGCTATGGCCTGGCGGCTCGCGCGTCGCGAGTTGCGCGGCGGCCTGCGCGGCTTTCGCGTGTTCCTTGCCAGTCTGGCGCTCGGGGTCTTCGCGATCGCCGCCGTCGGCTCGCTCTCGGCGATGATCGTCGCGGGCCTGGTCGAAAACGCCCGTGTGCTGTTGGGTGGCGACGCCGAGATTTCGCAATCGGGACAGGACATCGACGAAGCGGTCCTCGGCTACGTCCGGGCGGGCGGGTCTCAAGCCTCGCGCACGACCGAGATGCGAGCCATGGCACGAACGGATGGCGACGGGCCGCGCACCCTGGTCGAGCTCAAAGCGGTGGATCAGGCCTACCCGCTTTACGGTGAGGTTCGCCTGTCGAGCGGGGAAGCCCTCGGCACGGCATTGGCGCTGCGGGGCGGGCGTCATGGCGCGGTTGCCGAAGAGGCACTCCTGATCAAACTCGGCCTCGAGGTCGGCGCCACGCTCCTGGTCGGCGAAGCCGTCTTCGAACTACGCGGAGTCGTGACCGAGGAGCCCGACCGGGTGGCCAACGCCTTTTCCTTGGGACCACGGCTGATGGTGAACGAAGCCGGGCTTGCCGCCGCCGATCTCGTCCAGGAGGGCAGCCTGGTACGGTTTCGCCACCGCGTGAAACTCGCGCCCGGATCGGATGAACTGGCGTGGGAACGGGACCTTCGCCGGCAATTCCCCGAATCACTTTGGCGACTACGCCACGCGCGGGAGGCGCAACCCTCGGTCCGGCGCTTCATCGACCGGTTGAGCGTGTTCCTGACGCTGGCCGGCGTTACCGCTCTGGTCGTCGGCGGGATCGGCGTGGGCAACGCGATCCAGGCCTACCTCGGGGGCAAGACGGCGACCATCGCCACCTTCAAGTGCCTCGGCGCCTCCTCGAACCTCGTGTTCCTCACCTACCTGGGACAGGTGCTGGCCCTGGCGCTACTCGGCGTCGTGATCGGTATCATCGGTGGCGCAGCAGCACCCCATGTCGGGCTCCATTTCTTCGGCTCCGCCCTGCCACTGCCGACCCAGGGGGTCCTGTTCCCGGGGCCCCTATTGCTGGCTGCGGCGTTCGGATTGCTGACCGCCTTCGCGTTTGCCGTTTGGCCGCTGGCCCGCGCGCGGGAAATTCCCGCCGCCGGTTTGTTCCGCGATCTGGTGGCGCCCGAACGCACCTGGCCACGCTGGCCATTCATCGCGTTGACCGCGGTGGCCTTCACCGCTCTTGCGGCCCTCGCCGTGTTCGGCGTAGGGCAGCCTTTCATCGCCGGCTGGTTCGTCGTTGCTGCGGCTGGGACGCTCGTTCTGTTTCGCGCCATGGCGAGCGGCATTCTTGCCGGGGTGCGACGGTTGCCGCGGCTGCGCCAGACGACGCTGCGCCTCGCGCTCGCCAATCTCGTGCGACCCGGTGCGCCCACGGCCGGTGTGGTCGTCTCGCTCGGGGTCGGCATCACGGTCCTGGTCGCGACGGCGCTCGTACAGGGCAACCTCGACCAGCAGGTCCAGGATCGTCTCCCCGACCGCGCGCCGAGTTTCTTTTTCATCGACGTCCAACCCGATCAGGTGACGACCTTGGAATCGCGCGTGCGAACGACCCCGGGGTTTCACGACTTCGAACGAAGCCCAAACCTGCGCGGTCGTCTCGTGGCCATCAAGGGCATGGCCGTCGCGGAGGTATCGATCGCGCCACCCCAGCAGTGGGTTCGCCAAGGCGAACTCGCGCTCACCTACAGCGCAGCCCAACCGCGGCGAACGAGTGTCAGCCAGGGAACCTGGTGGCCGGCCGACTATCGCGGCGAACCAATCGTCTCGCTCGACGAGGTGCTGGCCCAGGGCCTGCGGGTGGCGGTTGGTGACACCATCACGCTGAGCATTCTGGGCCGCGAAATCACGGCCCGCGTCCATAACCTTCGTCGCATCGACTGGTCGGATTTCGGTATCAACTACACGGTGGTGTTTGGACCAGGCGCGCTCGAGGGCGCGCCGCAGACCCATTTGGCGACCGCCGCCGTAGCTCGCGAGGCCGAAGCCGCCGCCTATCGCTCCATCACGCAGGGATTCCCCAACGTCTCGGTGGTGCGTGTCCGTGACGTCATCGAAGCGGCGACCAAGGTTCTCAACCGCATTGCCGCCGCCGCTGCCGGCTCCGCATCCATCACGATCTTGGCGGGCGTCTTCGTACTCGCCGGCGCCATCGCAGCCGGGCACCGTCGACGGGTTTATGACGCGGTCATCTTGAAGGTAATCGGCGCCACCCGGTCCAATGTGCTCGCCGCCTACCTCGTCGAATTCACGCTGCTCGGTGCGATCACCGGTGTGATTGCCATCGTGCTCGGCACATTGGGCGCCCACCTCGTGATCACCCGGCTCATGGAGGCCGAGTGGCGTTTTCTTCCGGAACTGGCCGTTGGGACCGCCGGCGTCGGGGTGCTGGCGACCCTCGCCTTCGGCCTCATCGGCACCTGGTTCGCGCTTCGGCAGCGACCGGCGCCTGTGTTGCGCCACGTCTAGGCAAAGCCCCTGTTTTCTTAGGGAATTGGCGCCTTTCCGAGTCGAGCACCCTTGAAAGTCGTGCAGAAACGGCCATATTTCCCTTCGTTCGTCTGCTTTCGGACCAACCAGGGGAGTGCCATGGCTGAACCGACCAATAACCGCTGGGGCGTTACTACGGATACCCGCGCCCAGACCCAGGACATCGCGATCGATCAGGGTCTGCGCAGCTATATGCTGCGCGTTTACAACTACATGGGCTCCGGCTTGGCCCTTTCGGGAATCGTCGCGTATCTCGCGGCGACCACCGGCCTGTGGCAGGCGATTGCCGCCACGCCGCTCAAGTGGGTGGTCATGTTGGCTCCCCTCGGGATGCTATTCCTCGTGGCGGCGCGCCTGGAGCGGATGAGTGCTTTCTCTACGCAGGCGTTTTACTGGGCGTTTGTAGCGGTCGACGGCCTATCGCTCGGCTACATCTTTCACGCCTACACGGCGACGAGTATCGCCAAAGTATTCTTCATTACCGCAGCGATGTTTGGCTCGGTGAGCCTCTGGGGATACGTTACTAAGGCTGATCTCAGCAAGTACGCTGGCTTCTTAATCATGGGGGCAGTCGGTCTGATCATCGCCGGGCTCGTCAACTTGATTTTAGAGAGCGCGATGATGTCGTTCGTCATCTCGGTCGTCACGGTGCTTGTGTTCACCGGCTTTACCGCCTACTCGACCCAGCAGATTCGTCAGAGCTATGACTATGTCGGGCACGATGCTACGTGGGTGACCAAGGGAGCGGTGTTTGGTGCGCTCAACCTCTACATTCTGTTCATGGGCCTATTCCAGGCGTTGCTGTCACTGTTCGGCAATCGCGAATAGCGCACGAAACGATTGGTGGAAAAGCCCGGCTTCGGCCGGGCTTTTTCTTTTTGGGAGGTCAGCTCGCGAGGCGCAGGCGCTTGCTCAGGAGCACGGGCAGCACCTCGCCCAGGTTGGCCCCCTCCTTGAGGACGCGTCCGCCGGCCTCGACCACGCGGTAGCGCCGGCCCTCGGCGCCCGAGCGTACCCGCTTGACCACGCGGTAGGCCGGGACCGGCGAGCGCCGGCGGTAGATGGCAAACGCCGCCTCCTGCTCGCCGATGTTGAGCGCGTAGTCGCACCATTCGCCGGCAATCACCATGCGGGAATAGATCGCCAGGATCTGGTTCAGCTCGTTGCGGTGAAAGGCCACCAGAGACGAAAAACGGGAGCGAGGGAAAGTCCTCGGCTCCCGTTTGGCAAGGTGCAGGACCTCGCTCATGCCGAGGCCCCGTCGCCTAGCACCGAGGGCGGTTGCCCGCCCGGGCCTGGCGCTTGTGCCGCAGCGGCGGCAACACGTTTCTTATCATTGTCACCCCCGCAGCCCCTCCCGGGTGCTACGGCCTCCCTCCCCTGGGATGAAAAAATGATAGGCCCTGGGAAGGATTTGGACAACCCGCCCGAAGGGTCTACTCGCGCTTGCGGGCCACGGTGAGGCCATCCCCCACCGGCAGCATCGAAACGTCGATGCGATCGTCGTGGCGAAGCTTGGAGTTGAGCGCCCGGATCGCGTCGACGTCGGGATCGGACTTGGTGGGATCTGCGACCGAGCCGCCCCACAGGACGTTGTCAATCGTGACGATTCCGCCAGGGCGGAGCAGCTTCAGGACCCGCTCGTAGTAGGCGTCGTAGTTGGCCTTGTCGGCATCGATGAAGGCAAAATCGAACGTCCCGGCGCCACCCTGCCGCAACACGCCATCGAGCGTCTCGATCGCCGGCGCAAGCCGAAGGTCGATCTTGTGGGCGACGCCCGCCTCCTGCCAGTAGCGGCGCGCGACCGAGGTCCACTGTTCGTTGATATCGCACGCGATCAAGCGCCCGTCGGCCGGCAACGCCTGAGCCACGACCAACGAGGAGTAGCCGGTGAACACACCCACTTCGACGCAGCGTCGCGCACCGATCGCCTTGACCAGCACCGCCATGAATGCGCCCTGCTCGGGCGATATCTGCATCCGGGCGGCCTTCTCCTTGGCCGTCTCCTGGCGCAGGCGCTGCAACACGTCGCTATCGCGCACCGCGACGCTGAACAGGTATTCGCCCAGGCGTTCGTTCAGCCCAATGCTGCGGCTCGACATGCTCGTGCTCCAATCATAAAAAAGCCTTGTTTCAGCCCTTGGTGCGCCGCAATAGGCCCCTAGCTTCTGCAGCGTCGGCCCTCCAGACCCGGCCGCCGATCGAAGGAGCCCTCCCCCAGAACCCTTCGATCAACGAGGCGGCCGGGTCTTCCATTCCCCCGGGCCGACACCCGTTCTGGTCTCTCTTGACCTTGCCCCGTCCTCGGACGGGGCCTTTTTGTCACTCCGCTGCTTGGGCGCGCGTCGGTCGACCGGCGTAGGCCGCAGAACGCTCGACGTAGAAGCTGCCCGGGTGCGCGATCTTCTTGACCGAGGGCCGTTCCCTCATGGTCTCGACCCAACGACGCAACCGGGCGCAGTCCTCGGGAATTCGCACCCCGCGATAGTGCTCGAGCGTGGCGAAGCGTTCGAACGAGGGGTAGAGCGCGAGATCGACCAGAGTGAGCCCCTCTGCCATCCAGAACGGACCGGAGCCGAGTTTCTTGAGACCCTCGTTTTCCATGAAACGCAGCGCGTCGTAGTACTCTTTGATGAGGGCCGGGTGCTTCGATTCGTCGATCTCGCGGATGAGCCGAAAGGAGATCACGTTGTAGCGGGTGTTGAAGTAGTCGACCCAGATGCGCGCCTGGGCACGGCGAACCGGGTCCTTGGGCATCAACGGCGGATTGGGAAACACCTCGTCCAGATATTCGTTGATGATCGCCGACTCATACACGATCTGGCCGTTGTGACGGATCGCCGGCACCTTGCCGTAGGGCGACACGCTCGGAAACCACGACGGCTTGTTCTTGAGATCGATCTCGGTGAGCGTGAAGTCGACCCCCTTTTCGAGCAGCGCCAGGCGTGTGCGGTGGGCGTAGGGGCACACTTCGGCGCTGAAGATTTCGACCGTGGCCATGGCTTCCTCCCTGTCGACTGATCGGACGGTGGTGTTCAGGCTAACGCCGCACCGCGACCATCGCGAATCTTTTCCGAACGCTAGTAAAGGTTGTGGCGGTTCTCCTGGGCAAGGCGATCCGATGCAGCGCCATCGTAGCCCTTGATCTGATCGGCCAGCATTTGCCCCATGGTCGGAAACTCAGCCTTCGCGAGATGGCGCGCGGGATTCCACAGCTCCGAGCGGCGCAGCGCCCGGGCGCAGTGGAGATAGACCTCCTCGACCGCCACCACGATGACCGTGGCCGGCAGACGCCCGTCCGGGCGCGCGAAGCGTTGCCGCAGGAGGGTCGAGACCGACAACGTCGCCCGTCCGTTGATCCGGAGGGTTTCGTCCAAACCCGGGATCAAGAACAGCAACCCGACACCACCGCTCACGACGATGTTTTCCAAGCTATCGAGACGGTTGTTGCCCGGCCAATCGGGAACCAGGCACGTCTCATCGTCCAGGACATGAACGAAACCGGGTTCGCCCCCGCGCGGCGAGGCATCGACGCGCCCTAGTCCGTCGCTGGTCGAGAGCACCAGGAACGGGCTACGGCCTACGAAACGCCTGGCATGGGCATCGAAGCGATGCAGAACTTTCTTGAGCGCCGCCTCCCGTGGCTCCGGATAAATCCGTCGCAACGCCTCGAGGTCGGCAACGGTATCGGCTTCCGTCTTCACAGCATCCTCCATCGCCAGATCGGCTCTATAGTGGGCCCTGAGACTATCCCACCGGTGTCGAATATTCAGCCATGAGCGACTCTGCTCCGCGCGTGTCCGTGGTCACGGTCACCTACAACAGCGCGGCGGTCATCGAGCCTTGCCTCGCCTCGCTTCGCGGCGTCGAGGAAGTGATCGTTGTCGACAATGCCAGTCGCGACGACACGCTGGCTCGGGCGCGGCAGACACGACCGGATGTGCACGTGATCGCCAGCGACACGAATCTCGGTTTTGGTGTCGCCAACAACCGCGGGGCAGCCGCCGCACGCGGCGACTATGTCCTGTTTCTCAACCCCGACGCTGTGCTCGCCGATGGCGCCCTCACCGCCCTGACAACGACGGCCGCGAGTTTCCCAGAGGCCGTGCTGCTTGGCCCAAGGATCGAAAATCGTGATGGCCGGCCGATCGTCAGCCATGACGCAGACCTGTTGACGCGACGGCGCATGGGTGCGGCCCGCGAGGCCTATCCTGCGACCCTGCCCGACGGGCCGTGCTGCTCTGGCTTTCTCTCGGGCGCCGCACTGTTTGCCCGGCGGTCCGCGTTGCCGAAGCCGGCGTTCGACGAGCGCCTGTTTCTCTACTTCGAGGACGATGACCTTTGCCTGAGGCTGTGGCGTGCGGGAATGCCGATGGTCTACGTGCCGGAGGCTGTCGTGCGCCATCTCGGAGGCGCCGCGTCCCGCCCGAGCCCAGGACTCCTGTGGCGCAAGCATTGGCACATGGCGTGGTCGCGGCTCTATTTCGAGCGCAAGCATGTGGGTTTCGCCGCGGCGCACGCGTTGGCCTTCGGACGCCTGGCCAAATTCGGCGCCAAGGCGCTCCTCTATCTCGTCAGCGCCAACAGCACGAAGTGCTGGCGCGATGCCGCCCGGTTTGTCGGCACGTTGGCGTTCGTCCTTGGCGTCAGCGCCCGCTGAGGGCTCATCCGATCGGGCTGGCTCGGCTAACGCGGGCAGGGAACGCGATACACGAGGTAGGTTTCGTCCCGGGTGGAGATGGCGTAGCGGGTCTGGCCAAACCCCGTGCGCCACGGATGGACGGCCGGTTCGGCGAATATGACGACGACCTCCACATCGAAACCGTCGTCGTGCATCAAACCTTGAGCCGGGTCGGCGACGACGCCGAGCGCTTGAAGCCCCCGCTTGACGGTATCGAGATCTTTCGCCGACGCAGGCGCCAGCGGATTCGGTTTGGCGTCGCGGGTTCGCGGATGGGTGATGGTGTAGCGTGATTCCGATGCAGCGACGATCGCTCTCACGGCGCCCCTCGGCCCGAGATCGGAATAGCAGCCGACCAGGTCGGGGTTGGCCAGCACCGACCCTGATCCGAGAAGCGGAGACACAAGCACCGCCGCAAACACCAACCGGAGTGGAACGAAGGACGACATTGGCACCTCCGCAATACCGGATTGTACTCTGGCGCGGGCTCCATCGGTTGCGCTAGGACAACCGCCCCAGGGGCCTCGGGAAACCGGAGAAGCGCATTTCGCGCTTCCGCAGTGGCGCCCTGCTCATGGCGGGTTCTGTAGACATTCGTCCAACTGCTGGGACCAATCGGCGAGCGTTATGCCAAATACCTCGCGAAGCTTCGCGGTATCCAGGACCGAAAATGCTGGGCGCACGGCCTTGGTCGGATAGTCTTTGGTGGCGATCGCCCGGACCGAAGGACGCTCGCGGTCCTGCGGCCAGCGCGGCAGCGGCCACTGTTCGACCCTGTCCATGATGGCCCGCGCGAAGCCACACCAGGTGGTCTCGCCGCCCGCTGCGACATGGTACGTGCCGCCGAAGCGCTCGAGTCCACCCAGGCCGTCGGCCGCGCCGAGTTGGCGGATCGCTTCGTCGGCCGCCACCGCGATGGCACGCGCCCAGGTCGGACTGCCGAGCTGATCGTCGACGATGTTGAGCGAGCGCCCCTCGCGAGCCAGGCGCTGCATCGTCAGAAGGAAGTTTCGGCCCATCAAGGAATAGACCCAACAGCAACGAAACAGGAGATAGGCGGCACCCGACTGTTGTACGGCCGATTCGCCGCGCAGCTTCGTGCGCCCATAGACATTGAGGGGCTCCGGCCGATCGTCCTCGCGATAGGCCCGCCGCCCGGAGGGCGTAGGCGCACCCGAACCGCCGCGCCCATCGAACACGTAGTCGGTCGAAAAGTGCACGAGGCCGATGCCGCGCTGAAGGCACTCTTCGGCGAGCAATAGTGGCAGATCGGCGTTGAGCGCCGCGGCCTCGTCGGCATTGTCTTCGGCGGCGTCGACCGCAGTGTAGGCGGCGGCATTCACGATCAAGCTCGGCCGCGATACCCGGATGTAGGTGCGCACCTCGTCGGGCCACAGCAGATTGACGACCGTGCGCGGCGGGCACAGCACGTCGCGCCAATGTGCGAGCTGCACACGAAGGTCCATTCCCACTTGTCCGGTCACCCCGAACAGGAGGATCGGACGATCGCTCATGGCCCGTCGAACGGCGGCAGACGATCGGCTGGAACATCCCGGAGTCGAACGGCCAGCAGGTCGCGATCCGACACCGTCGGATTCTCGATCGGCCAGGAAATCCCGAGGTCCGGGTCGTCCCATTGCACGGCCGTCTCGCAGTCCGGCGCGTATACCTCGCTCGCCTTGTAACTGACGATGGCGCTGTCGCTCGTCGTGCAGAACCCGTGGGCAAAACCCGCTGGAACGAACAGTTGGCGTTTGTTGGCCGAGGACAGCGCAACGCCATACCAGCGGCCGATCGTGGGCGACCCAGAACGCACATCGACGACGACGTCGTAGATTTCGCCTTGAATCACCTGAATCAGTTTCGCCTGCCCCTTGGGGTGCTGGAAGTGCAGCCCGCGCAGCACGCCCACGCGCGACGACGACAGGTTGTCTTGCACGAACTCTATGCCGATTCCCGCGGCGGCATAACGCTCGCGCCGATAGGTCTCGACGAAGAACCCGCGCTCATCGCCATAGACCCTGGGCTCGATCAGCAAGACCCCGGGCAGGCCAGTGGAAAGAACGTTCAAGGAGTATTCACCTGTCGTCTTGGTCGGTCAGGATTTATCATCCGAACCCGTCGTGATCATGCGTTTTCTTCGTATCGCCGGCCGCACCCTCGCTATCCTGATCGGCACGTTGCTCGTGGCCCTCGTGGTCGTGGCACTGTGGCTGACCACGAGCCTGCCCGTCTGGGATGGGGTGCAAACCGACCTGCCGGTTGCCGCTTCCGTCGACATCGTGCGCGATCGCCATGGCGTCACGCACATCCGGGCGGCAAGCGACCGTGACGCCTATGTCGCCCTGGGGTTCGCCCATGCCCAGGACCGCCTATGGCAAATGGACACCTACCGGCGTATCGGTGCAGGACGCGCGGCCGAAGTCGTCGGTTCGCCTGGCCTCTTCGTCGATCGACTGATGCGCACCCTCGGCGTCTACCGACTGGCCGAGCGTCAAATCGAGCACGCCTCCCCCGAGGTGCGCGAGGCGATCACGGCCTACGCCGCCGGCGTCAACGCTTACCTCGAACGCCACCAGGGCCCCTGGCCGCCCGAGTTTACGTTGCTCGGCTATCGGCCTGAGCCCTGGCGCCCGGCCGACTCGGCGGTCCTCGGAAAATTGCTGGCCCTCATGCTGGGGGGCAACTGGTTCGATGAGATGCGCCGCGCCGCGCTGATCGAACGGGTGGGGCCCGACAAGTTGGACGTTCTGAACCCCCGGGAGGGGCCGCACCGGGCGATGCTGTCCGCGCTGCCGGGGTTCGACGCCCAACGGCTGCTGAGCGCGTTACCGTCCTGGACCCAACCGCGGCGCGCATCGAATGCCTGGGCCGTCACGGCCGAGCGAACGAGCCAAGGTGCTCCGATCCTAGCCTCCGACCCACACCTCGGCATGACCGCTCCGGGCATTTGGTATCTGGTGCGGCTCGAGACTCCGACGCGCTCGATCAGCGGCGCGACCATCCCGGGCTTGCCCTTCCATTTGCTGGGGCAGAACGAACACGTCGCCTGGGGCCTGACCACCACATATGGCGATGTGTCCGACCTCGTCGTCGAGACGACACTCGACGATGACCATTATCGTACGCCCGAGGGGAGCGAGGCCTTCCGCAGCCGGGAAGAAACGATCCGCGTGCGTTTCGGTCGCGACGTCGTGCTTCGGATCCGGGAAAGTCGCCATGGTCCGATCGTGTCGGACGTGATCGATCGGGCGGCAGCGACCGCTGGGGCTGGACGTGTTGCGGCCCTTCAGGCCGTCGCACTCCAACCCGACGATACGACGCCCGAGGCGTTGTATCGCTTGCAAACCGCGAGCGATGCCGCTTCCTTCCGCGAAGCCTTGCGTCTCTATCACGCGCCGATGCAGAACGTGCTTTACGCCGATCGCCAAGGCGCCATCGGTTTCATCGCGGCGGGGCGCGCGCCGATTCGAGCCTCGGGCGACGGTTCGATCCCGGCCGACGGGGCCCGTGGTGCGGCGTGGACCGGTTATGTCCCGTTCGACGCCCTGCCGCAGAAGACCAATCCCGATTCGGGCGTCCTGTTCAACGCCAACAACCGCGTCGTCGCGGATGACTACCCCTATCTGATCTCGCTCGACTGGGAACCAGCGTTTCGCGCCGAACGGCTTCGGGTGCTGCTGGCGCCATCGGTTCCCCTCGATGTCGCGAGTCATGCCGCATTTCAAAACGACACCTACTCGGCCGCGGCGGCAACACTGCTCCCCGCGCTCCTGCAGCGCCTCGAAACGATGACCGCCCGCCCGGCGGCGGACCTGGTCGCGGATCTGCGCGCCTGGAACTTCCACATGGATCGTGACAGCCGGGCGGCCCTCGTGTTTGCCGCCTGGCTCCCGGAACTGACCCGCGAGATCTTCGCCGACGACCTCGGCGAACTCGTGAGCTCCCTCTGAGGCGATCCCGTCAACAGGATCTTGGCCGTGTTCGACCGCGATCGATCCTGGTGCGCCCGGCCGAACGATCCGGACCCGACGTGCCGGGCCACGGTAACCCGCGCGTTCGATGCGGCGATCGCGCGACTGACCCGAGACTTCGGGCGCGATGTCGAGGATTGGCGGTGGGGCCGGGCGCACCGACTACGCCTGACGCACCCGCTGTTATTCGTGCCCGGCGTCGACCGCTTGCTGGGAATCGGCGTCGCCACCGACGGCGACGGCTACACGTTGAACCGCGGTGGCCACGGCCGCGACTTCCGCAACGGCCACGCCGCCGGCTATCGCGCGGTCTACGATCTCGGTGATCCCAGTCGTTCGCTGTTCCGCGTCGTCCCGGGGCAATCAGGAAACCCCTGGAGCCGCTACTTTGCCGATCACGTCGAGGACTGGCGGAACGGGCGTTACGTCACGATCCCCGCGTTCGACGAGGCGGTGAGAGACGCGCGTGGCCGGTTGCGGCTGTTGCCCCCGGCCCGCTAGGGTGGCGCGTCGCGAGGGGGTTGATTCATGAATCCGGAAGTCCAAGCGTTCTTCGACGAAGCGACGTTTACGGTCAGCTATGTCGTCCATGCGCCGGGGGGCAACCGGGCGGTCATCATCGATTCGGTACTCGGCTACGACCCCAAATCGGGCCGGACCTCGACCGCTCCCCCCGACAAGATCCTCGCCTACCTCGCCGAGAAGAACCTCGCGGTCGATTGGATTCTCGAGACCCACGTCCACGCCGATCACCTGATGGCTGCACCGTACCTCAAGACCAAGACCGGTGCGCGCACCGGCATCGGTACGGGGATCGCTACGGTCCAGCGCACGTTCAAGGCGATCTACAACTTCGGCGATTGGCTGGCGAGCGACGGACGACAGTTCGACAAGTTGTTCGCCGACGGCGAGACGTTCTCGTGCGGACCCTTGACCGGCCGCGTGATTCATACGCCCGGCCACACCCCGGCCTGTGTGACCTATGCGATCGGCGATGCGGCATTCGTCGGCGATACGATCTTCATGCCCGACTACGGGACGGCGCGGGCCGATTTCCCGGGCGGCGACGCCCGCCAGTTGTACCGTTCGCTGCGCCGGATCCTCGATCTACCTCGGGAGACGCGCCTGTTCATGTGCCACGACTACGGCCCCAACGGTCGTCCCTATGCGTGGCTCACAACCGTCGCTGAAGAACGCGCCGGCAATATCCACGTCAAGGACGGCATCGGCGAGGATCAATATGTGGCCATGCGCACGGAACGCGATCGCAAACTTGCGGTCCCGGTGCTGCTGTTGCCGTCGGTTCAGGTCAACATGAACGGCGGCCGATTCCCGCCGGCCGAGAACAACGGCGTCTCCTACCTCAAGATCCCGCTGAACGCTTTCGGCTGAGACTCAGCGCACGTCGGGGGTGTACTGCGACTTGCGCGACAGCGGCAAGTCGGAGAACGCGATCGTCATCACGCGCGGATCATCCTTGCGCAGCTTGCCGGCCATCGGGTCCGTGACCACGTCGACGACCGCGGGTTTGTCGGACTTGAACGCACGTTCGATCGCCGGGCCAACGTCTTTCGGCTTGGTGACCTGTTCGGCGTGACAGCCGAAGGCCTTGCCGATCAGGTCGTAGCGCACGTCGCCGAAGGTCGTGTTGACCGGCCGCTCGATCACTTTCATCTGGCCGTGTTTTTCGGTGCCCCAGGCGCCGTCGTTCGAGATGAAGGTCGTGATCTTGAGGCCGGCGAGCACAGCGCCGTTGTATTCGCTGGGGTAGAAACCGAACGCCCCGTCGCCGGTGACGTGCACCACGGGACGCGGCTTCTCGCCCTGCTCTTCTGCGATCTCCCGCGCCCCAGCTGCTGCGCCCAGGGCCAAAGGCGTGCCGATGCCCATCGATCCCAACGGGTAATGGTCCATGAACCCGCGTTCGTGGCGGATGCGCAGGATCGCATGCATCCAGTTTTGGATGTCGGCGCCGTCGCCGACGTAGATCGCGTCCGCGGGCATCCGTTTCATCAGCTCGCGCGCCAGCCGATAGGGGTGAATCGGGCCCTTGTCGCCGCGTCCGATCGAATCGATGAACGTCAGGCGCTCCTTGAGGGCATCTTTGATCCACTTCGGGGCGGGTTTCGTCTTGGCCTTGCGTCGCTTGAGCTCGGCCACGATCGCCGCCGTGGCAACGGCCGCATCGGCAACGATGGGCACGTCGATCGGACGGTTGCGGCCGATCTCTTCGCCGAGCACATCGATCTGAATCATGCGCGCATCGGTCGAGAACCGGGGGGCCATGCCGTAGCCCAGCCGCTGGGTCATGCGAGAACCGACCCAGAGCACGACGTCGGCCTCACGCGCGGCGGGTTGAGCGAGCGGCCACGACCAACTGAGGTCATCGTCTTCGGGAACCAGGCCGCGTCCGAGAGCATTGCCCATCACCGGGATCCCGAACTCGGAGGACAATGCACGCAATGCCGCCCCGGCATTGGCAAACATCGCTCCACCGCCGGCGATCACCAGCGGCCGCTTGGCCCCCATCAGCAGTTCCGCGGCAGCGGTGACGGCATGGGGATTGGCCTGCGGTTTGGGCGTTGCCGTCAGCGGGAGGTCGAGTTCGTTGGCCACCTCGACGGCGGCCGAAAGGAACTCCTGTGGCACCTGTAGCACCACGGGGCCGGGCCGACCGCTCATCGCGTGACGCGCTGCCACCTCGACGTACTCGCGCAACCGCTCGGGCGCGTGCACGGTGCGCGTCCACTTGCTGATTGGCCGCAACAGCGCCTGAGCATCGTGGTCGACCTGGCTCTGCGGCTCGATCGAGGCCGTCGAGAGTCGCGCCACGATGACCAGCACGGGCGAGCAGGCTTCATAGGCGGTGAGCACGCCGGAGACGGCGTTGGGCACGCCCTGATCGGAAATGATCAGCGCGACGCCCAGTTTGCCCGTGACTCGCGCGAAGCCATCGGCTGCGGCCACCGTCGCCGTCTCATGGCGCCCGGAAATAATCTTGAAGCCGTCGCGATCGAGCGCATCCAGGGAATGGGTATGCGAGGCGCCGGCAAGCGAGAACACCGTATTGATGCCCAGCTTCTGCAACGTACGGCTGATCACCATGCCGCCGGTGAGCTGGTTGGACTTGCGCTTGGGCATCGAGTCCCAGAAGCCGCCGCGCAGACTCGTCGATCGTGCCATGGAAGTTTCCTTCAGTTGACGAGTTTGCCGCCGACGAGGGCGATCGCCTCGATCTCGATCATCAGCTCGGGGAGGCCGAGGGCGCCGACCTCGACGATCGTGTCGGCTGGCCAGGGCTGCCGGAAATACTTGCCGCGAGCTTCGACGATCTTCGGAAAGTTGGCCATGTCGGTGAGGTAGATATTGACCTTGACGATCTGGCGCATCGACGAACCGGCCGCCTTGAGCGCGCGCTCGAGGTTGGCGAAGGTCTGCTTGAGCTGACGGTCGAAGTCCCCCGTGCCAACGATGTTGCCAGCCTTGTCGAGGGAAGCCTGACCCGACAGGAATACGAGATCCCCGACCCGGTAGCCGAGCGCGATACGAAACTTGTCGTAGGTGTCCGGCCTGGTCCTGATGCGGTAGGCGTTCCGATCCGGTCCCGCCGGTCTCGCGACACGGTTCTTAGCGGCCGCCTTCGGGCGGCTGGTTTTCTTCTTCGCCATGGTCCTCCCCAATTTGTGACCGAGCATAGCCCGCCCGTTGCGGCAGCCGCAAAGTGGCGCTCGGCGCCACCCTGTTGCCGTCCGACGGGTGGACACGCGACCTACCGGCACTGGACCGGATTGGTGCTTCGTCTAGAGTCGCACCAAGCCAACCGTTCTTTCAGGAGGGGTCGATGAAACGTTCCGCTATCGCTTGGCTGGCCGGGGCAGCCACCGGTGCGCTACTCGCCGGCGCCGTGGCCGCCGAGGCCGCAACGCAGGATCGCACGCTGCGCGTCGCCATCAACCAATTTCCCCTCGCGCTCGGCAATCCTTACCGCGGTTCGGGTTCGCCCGGCGTCTACCACTGGGCGGCCATCTTCGATGCTCCGACCTGGGTCGACGAAAAAGGCAAGCCACAGCCAGCGATCGCGCTCTCCTGGCAGAACACCGCCCCGACAACCTGGCGCTTCAAGGTTCGTCCGAACACGACCTATTCGAACGGCGAAAAGGTCGACGCCGATTCGATCATCGCCAGCTTCGATTGGCTGAACTCGGAAGACGGCCGCAGGGACGGACAGAACGCCTCGGTCATCGTCCGACCGCTCGGCAAGTTGACCAAGGTCGACGACCTCACCTTCGAGGTCACGACGGCCAAACCCGACCCGATCGTGCCGGCGCGCATCTCCGGCCTCTACCTCGTGCCGCCGAAGTACTTCAAGGACGTGGGCATCGCCGGGTTCACGCGCAAACCGATCGGCACAGGGCCCTACAAGCATCTGGATTGGATCGCCGACAACCGCGCCAACATGGAGGCCTGGGAAGGCTCTTACCGTCCACCCAAGATCCGTCGGCTCGAGCTCTTCAAGCTGGAGGAGCGCCCGGCACGCTTGGCGGCGTTCCTGTCGGGACAGGTCGAGATCATGCAGGGCGGCACCCCCGACAACTTCCCGCAGATCGAGGCCGCGGGTGGCTTGATCGATATTTCGTATTCGCCGCAGACGGTGTCGATGGGCCTATTCACCGAAAACGTGCAGGCCAACGTCAAACCGTTGGCGGACCGCCGCGTTCGCCAGGCGCTCAACTACGCTGTCAACACCCAGGGCTACGTCGATGCGTACTTGCGCGGGTTTGGCGGGCGGGTGACCGGCATGATCATTCCGTCCACGGCCCAGGGTTATCATCCGACCAAGCACTACGGCCACAATCCCGACAAAGCCAAAGCGTTGCTCGCCGAAGCCGGCCATCCCAACGGTCAGGGCATTCCGGAACTGCTGATCGAAGCCGTCATCGGTGGTGTTCCAGGCGACAGCGAGATCTACCAGAACGTCGTCCAGGATCTGGGCAAGGTCGGCGTGAAGATGAGCGTCCGTCCGACCGCCTTCGCCAACTACCTCGGCAAGCTGCTCGATACGCCGAAATGGGAGGGCCATGGTTACGTCGCGATCAATGCGATCTCGCCACTGAACGACACGATCCAGGGGTTGGTGTATGGCAGCTGCCGCAACCCGTCGAAGCCGTTCTACTGCGATGAGAGTCTACGCGCGACCTTCGATCAATCGGACACGGAACTCGATCCGGCGAAGCGCAACGCGCTCCTGGCCCAGATCCAGGAGAAGTACAACGTCGAGGCGCCGCACATCTTCCTGCACGAGATCGTCGACATGACGGCGGTGTCGCGCAACCTCAAGGGCTTCCGTAACCGCGTGCGGACGTTCACCTACGAAGAGATCGAGTTCGTCCGCTAGTTCAGGCGGACCGATCGAAGGGCCACCGACGCGTGTCGGCGGCCCTTTTTTTCACCAGCCGCCCAGCGCACCACGAGCGCGTGGATATCCCAGGGGCAGAACGGGCCGATAGGGCGGGTCGCGCAGCGGCCGCGGTCGGGTTTCGACCTGCCAATCGGTCACGAACGGCCCATCCTTCGAGCGAAACAGCGCGACATACCCCTGGAGCGAGGCTCCCGGCCCGTGGACGATGCCCGGCGGGCGCCAGAAGTAGGCGCCACGCTTCATCGGGCCCATCGGCCAGTTCAATTGGCCCTCGAGGAGAAAGAACTCCTCGACGCAGGGGTGCTTCTCGAGCCGGCCGCGCTTCGGCAGATCCTCCCGCCGATCCGCCGACTTGTGGAGAAGCCATGTGCGATCGCCATTCGGAATCTTGCGCAGGAATTTGATGCCGATGCCCGAGCCCGACAGCCGGTGATCGAAGCCGGTATCCCAGGGCATCAGATCGCTGTCGCAGAATTCGACCAACGCCCGCCGGTCGAATTTCGTTCGCTTGGGCGCGGGACACGGCTCGGCTTCAAAAAACGTGAGCACGATCGCCCCGGTCTGAGACGCCATCCCGCGCCGCGCAAGGCCTGCCGGAAAATACCCATAAGCGCGTGGGCCGAAGGCCCGTCCATTGACGACCAGGTCGCCGGCGACGACGAGGAACTCCTCGTCGCAGGCGAGCATCTGGGGACCGCGTCGTTGCCAGCCCGCGGGATACTCGATCAGGAGCGAGCAGGCCCCGGTCTTCGAGTCGGCACTCAGCGTCTTGGCCCGAGCACCGGCGCGCGGGTGCCCCGCCACCAAGTCCTTCCAGCGCAGGGCCTGACACTGGACGTATTCGACGTGCGGGCGGGGCATTAGGCGATCGGCTGTGGTGCGCCCAAGGGCCGGGCGATGGCCTTGAGATCGGGCGGCAGAGTCGGGTCATAGGGTGCGTTGTAGTCGATCGGGTAGGACTCCTTGGTCCAGTCGGTCGAGAACGGACCGCCCTTGCAGCGGAAGAAGCACGTGCAGCCCGGGATCGTTCCGACCGGGCCGTGCTGAACACCGCCCGGCCGCCAGAAATAGGCGCCCTGATGCAGCACCCCGATCGACATCGAGATCGAGCCGTCGAGCAGCAGCATCTCTTCGACGAACGGGTGAATTTCGAGCTGCGAGTGCGTCACCTTCTTGGGGTCGTTCGCTCCCATGCGCAGGATCCAGGTGCGCTCTCCCGTCTTGGCATCCTCGCGCAACATGATCTTGCGCAACCCACCACCTTTCACCTTGGGATCGACGATGCCCGCCCAGGCCGCTGTCGTGGTGTCGATCTTTTCGACGAGCAAATCCTTGCGGAAGTCCTTGGCCCCGCCGAAGACGTTCTTGTGTTTGCCCTCGAAGAACGTGAGCACGAGCGCCCCATCGGGCGTCGCCATCCGCGGCCTCGGGTAACCGTCGGGAAGGTAGGCGTAGCTGCCCTTGCCGTATCGGGTTCGTCCGATCTCGAGTTCTCCATCGAGGACGAAGAATTCCTCGTCGTTGTCGAGGTAATGGGGTTCGTTGATCGCGAATCCCTTGGGATACCGCAACAGAAGGCTGGAGGCGCCGATCTCGGGATCGCGCGACAGCATCCGCATTTCGACGCCGGGCCGCGCGGTGGTGGGCGGCAACACCCGCCAAGGAATGAGTTGCGCTTGAATGAACTCGATATGATCGCGCGCCATCGCGGGTCCTCCCGGTTGTTTCTGCAAGTATGGGCCCCAAGGCGGCGACGGAAAAGGCCGCAGATCCCCGTGGTTAGGAGCAGAGAACCCGAAACGCTCGAACGAAGGAAATCCCCATGCGCTCCGTACTGTCGCCCCTCGCCATTGCCGCGGTTTTGCTGGCCGCCGGCGTCAGCTTGGCCCAGCCCCGTTCGGGGGGACCCGGTGGCGGTCCGGGCGGCCCGCCGCACGATCGGGGCGGCGACTTCAGCGAACGCTTCGTCGAACTGTTCGACACCAACAAAGACGGCAAGGTGTCGATCGAGGAAATCGCCGCCGAACATCGTCGCCTGTTCGGTGCGGCCGACGTCGATAGCAATGGCCAACTCTCGGTCGATGAGTTTCGTCGGCGCGGCCAGTTCTTCCAGATGCTCGGCGCGACCAGCCTGTTCGACATGCTGGACGCCAACGGCGATGGCCAGTTGACGGCGGAGGAGATCACCGCGCCGTCGCGGCGCTGGTTCAAACGCTACGACGCCAACAGCGACGGTGGCATTGAGGCCACAGAGGTTCCTAGCCGCGGTCGGCGTCGATAAGCTAGGCCGACGGGCGGTTCCCTCCGGAACCGCCCGTCGAAGGGCACCGTGGAACGCTTGGCATTCGACCGCGCGGACAACGACGATGCGCTGATTCGGCGGATCGCGGACGGCGATTCGTCCGCCTGGCCGGCGTTGGTCGAACGCTACGCGACGATGCTCATGCGTTGCGCTTGGCGCGTGCTCGGCGATCGCAGCGAAGCGGAGGACGTGGCCCAGGAGTGTTTCGTCCGGTTGATGGGCAAGGCCGCCGGTTGGCAACCAGATGGCGCACCGTTGAAGACGTGGCTCTACCGTGTCGCCGTCAATTTGAGCATCGATCGCAAGCGGGCCCGGCGCACCCGCTCGCTCGACGATGTCGCCGAGCCGACCGACGAAGGACGCGGTGCGCTCGGCGCCGATCGGCGCCTCGATCAGCGCCGGCGGGTGCGGGACGCGTTGGACGACTTGCCGGAACGCCAACGCTTGGCGCTGGTGTTGGTACACTACGAGGGGATGAGCCAACAGGAGGCCGCGGCCGTCCTGGCGCTCACCGTCGACGCCCTCGAATCGCTGCTCGCCCGTGGCCGGCGGCGTCTGCGTGAACGATTGGCGGACGTCGCCGCCGACCTGATGGACGAATGACCGGGCTCACCACCGGAGGATGACCATGCAGACCCCCATGTCTCTCGATCGCTTTCGCAGCATCGTCGCCGCTTATGGGGCCGATCCCGAACGCTGGCCGGATGCCGAACGCGACGCGGCACAAGCGCTGGCCGGTCGCTCACTCGATGCCCGGCGCGCGCTCGACGAGGCTCGCCGGCTGGATCGGACGCTCGATCGGTTGGTGCCCCCGGCGCTATCGTCGGATTTCGCCGCCCGTCTCGCCGTCCGCCTGGCGGCACCGGTTGAACGCCCGCCGCTCCTTCTTTGGGTCATTCTCGGCCCGGCGTGGCGGGTCGCGGCCATGGCGCTCGTCGCCGTGCTCGGCGTCTACGTCGGACTCGAAGTCGAGCGGCGCAGTACCCAAATTTACGACGATCAGGAAATCGCCGGTTGGATGAGCGGCGCCCCTGACACCATGGACGAGTTCCTGGAGATCGATTGATGACCGAACGCCCGCGTCGGCGACTGAAGATCGCGCTCACCATATCGTTGATCGCAAATCTCTTCCTGGTGGGGTTGATTGTGGGTGTGTTTCTGCGTGATCCACCAGCCCTATCCCGCCAACGCCCGATGCCAGAGTTCCTGGCGCTGCCCGAGGCCTCGCGACTCGTCGCACGTGAGGCCTTTGCCGCGCGCGGCAGTGAATTGCGCGACCGCACGCGTGCCTTTCGCCAGGCACAACGCCAGGCTGGTAGGGTCGTATCCGAGGAACCGTTCGACCGGACCAAGGCCGAGACCGCGTTCAAAGCGCTCCGCGATCGGGCCCAGGATCTGCAAGCCGTGACCCACGAGGCGATCCTGGCCGCTGCCAAGGGCATGCCCGCGGCTGATCGGGAACGTATGATCCGCTATATGTTCCTTGCCCCGCGAACGGAGATGCCGTTGGCCTCGGCCCCACCACCGCGCCACGAACGGCCAGGGAAGGGCACCTGATGCTCGCTCGTTGGCGCCGCCTCGATCGGCGGTTGCGCCTTGCCGGCATCGGTGGGGCGATCGTCCTCACGCTCGCCATCGTGTGGTTGGCGACCCGTGGTGGCAGCAGCAAAGACGAATTCCGCCTGGCGAACGTCGATCGCGGAGAGATCGTCAGCGCGATCTCGACCTCGGGCAAGATCGGCGCCGTCGTTACGGTCGAGATCAGCTCGCAGATTTCGGGACAGGTCTCCGAGATCCACGTCGACTTCAACAGCCTGGTGAAGAAAAACCAGCTCCTGGCCCGGATCGATCCGCAGACGTTCGAAGCACGCGTGCGCCAGGCGGAGGCGGAAGTCGCCGTCACCAAGGCCAATCTGGCGATGCAACGGGCGGCCCTGTTGCGCGCACGAGCCGATCAGCGCACGGCCTCCGCCAACTTCGACAACGCCCGAACGCGCGCCGTCGATGCCGAACGCGAGTTGCGCCGCCGCGAGGAATTGATCCAGCGCGGCGTCGCCTCGACCCGCGACGTCGAACGCGCCCGCACGGACATGGAAAGCACGAGCGCCCAGACCAATGCGGCCCAGGCGACCGTGGGTTCGTCCGAAGCCCAGATCGCCGTCGCCGAGGCGCAGGTGATCAACGCCACGGCGGCGGTGCAGAAGGCCGAGGCCGCCCTCGAACAGGCGTTGATCGACCTCGAGCGCACGCACATCCGGGCGCCCGTCGAAGGCACGGTAATCAATCGCGCCGTGAACCTGGGTCAGACCGTCGCCGCGAGCTTGAACGCGCCGGTGTTGTTCGTGATCGCCCAGGACTTGCGTGAGATGCAGGTCGAAACCAACGTCGATGAAGCCGACATCGGGCGTGTGCGGGTCGGCCAGCCGGTCAATTTCACGGTCGATGCCTTCACCGGCCGTACGTTCGCGGGCAAGGTCGAGCAGATTCGACAGCTACCGATCGTGGCTTCGAACGTCACGACCTACACGGTGGTGGTTTCGGCGGACAACCGTGATCAGGTGCTGCTCCCAGGCTTGACCGCCAACGTCCAGATCATCCTCGATCGCCGAACCGACGTCGTGCGCGTACCCAACCTGGCACTGCGCTACCGGCCCCCCGATCAAGCGGCAGCCGGTCCGGGGGCGCAAGCCGCCAGCCCGACGCCGCCGCCAGGGGCTCCCCCGGGGGCGGGACGGCCGCCGGGCAACGCGCCAGCCCCCGGCGAGCTGCTGCAGCGCCTGACCGAGCAGTTGCAGTTGACCCAGGATCAGCAGCGCCGGGCCCAGGCCTTCGGTGGCGAGACCCGCGACGTCTTGCAGCGGTTGCGGACGAGCGGCGCGTCCCGCGAAGAAATGCAAACCGAACTGCGTCGCGCCGGAGAGCGCTTCAATGAACAACTCCGGACCATCCTGACCGAAGGACAGCGGGCAAAGTTCGCCGAAATCCTGGCCCAGCGACAGGGCGGGTCCGGTGCGCCTGGCCGGGTGTGGGTGGTCGGCGAAAACGGCAAGCCCAAGGCCCTCACCGTGCGCCTCGGCATCACCAACGGCAATCACACCGAATTGCTGGGCGGCGAGATCGAACCGGGCGCATCGCTAATTGTCGGCAACAATCAAGCCGTACGACGTACGACGGGCATCACCGGGTTCCGGCTATGAGCGACGAGGCCCTCATTCGCACGCGAAACCTGGCCCGCGAATATCACATGGGCGATTCGGTCGTTCGGGCGTTGCGCAACGTATCGCTCGAGATCGGGCGCGGTGAGTTCGTGGCGATCATGGGACCCTCGGGCTCGGGCAAGTCGACGTTCATGAACCTGCTGGGTTGCCTCGATCGCCCGACCGCGGGTGAGCATTGGTTCGACGGCGTCGACGTGGCGACACTCGACACCGATCAACTTGCCCGGGTGCGAAACGCCAAGATCGGCTTCGTGTTCCAGAGCTTCAATCTGCTGCCCCGGACGAGCGCCATCGACAACGTGGAAATGCCACTGCTGTACTCGGGTCTGGCGCCTGACACGCGGCGGCAGCGGGCATCGGAGCGGTTGGCCCGCGTCGGCTTGGCCGAACGCGCTCACCACCACCCCAGCCAGTTGTCGGGCGGCCAACAGCAGCGCGTGGCCATCGCGCGTGCCCTCGTGAACGACCCGCTGTTGATCCTGGCCGATGAGCCGACCGGGGCACTCGACACCCGTACCGGCGTCGAGATCATGGCGATCCTTCAGGAGTTGAACGCGCGCGGCACCACGGTCGTGTTGGTCACGCACGAGTCCGACATCGCGCGTTTCGCACGCCGTGTCATCGCCTTCCGCGATGGCGAAGTCCGGGCCGACGACCGCGTGGCCGAGCGTCACGACGCGGCAGCCCAGCTCAGCGCGTTTCCCGGGGAGGCGGCATGAACGTTCTTGCGAACCTCCTCGTGGCCCTCCGCGCGCTCCGCATCAACGTGCTGCGCAGCGCGCTCACCATGCTGGGCATCATCATCGGCGTCGGCGCGGTCATCACCATGGTCGCCGTCGGCTCCGGCGCCCAGGATCGCGTATCGGCGCAAATTCGCAGCCTCGGCGCCAATCTGATCATCGTGTTCAACGCTTCAAGTCGAGACGGGCGGGCCCGCCTCGGGGCCGGAACCACGTACAACCTGACCGAGGAAGACGCCGAAGCGTTGACGCTGATCGACGGAGTCGTGCTGACCGCGCCGACCGTGCGGGGCGGTGCGCAAGTGGTCAATGGCGCCGACAATTGGTGGACCGCGATCCAGGGCGTCACGACGGATTTCATGGCGGCCCGCGACTGGGAACTGGTCGCCGGCCGCGCCATCACCGAGGAGGACATCCGGGCAGGCGCCAAGGTTGTCGTCCTGGGTGAGACCGTCGCCAAAGCCGTGTTCGTCAACAGTGACCCCGTCGGTAGCATGGTGCGGATCAAGAACGTGCCATTCGACGTCGTCGGCGTCCTGGCGAAGAAGGGACAAAATTCCTTCGGCCAGGATCAGGACGACGTCGCGCTCGTGCCGCTGTCGACCGCCCGTAAGCGTGTGATCGGCGCCAATTTGCAGACCCGACCCACCGGCGTCGCGCAGATCCTGGTCAAACTGCAGGACGGAGCCGACGCCAAGGTCGTCGAAGAGCAGGTCACGAGCAGCCTGCGGCAACGCCACAACATCCAGCCCGGCGCAGAGGACGACTTCAACGTACGAAATCTGTCCGAGATCATGGAGGCGCGCGAAGCCTCGCAGCGGGTGTTGTCCTACCTGCTCGCCGCTGTGGCCTCGGTATCGTTGCTCGTCGGGGGGATCGGGATCATGAACATCATGCTGGTGTCGGTGACCGAACGAACCCGCGAAATCGGCCTGCGCATGGCCGTCGGCGCGCGTCGACGCGACATTCTGCTCCAGTTCCTGGTCGAGGCGGTGACGCTATCGTTGATCGGCGGCATCGTCGGCATCGGCATCGGCATCCTGGCCTCGGCGCTGATCGCCAATCTGGCCGGATGGCCGACGTTGATCGAGCCCCTGTCGCTGGTCCTGGCGTTCGGGTTTTCTGGCGCTGTCGGGGTGTTTTTTGGTTTCTATCCGGCGCGCAAGGCGGCGCAACTCGACCCGATCGTCGCGCTCCGCTACGAGTGAATTGACGCCCGACGCGAGTGGCGCCAGATAGACGTTTACGGAGACATCACACGGAGAGTCCGATGAAATGGCCGACGACGGTTGCCCTAGCGGCGGCGCTCGCCCTGGGATGGACGGTCGGCCACGCGGCCGACCCCCTTCCCCTGCGGCTCAGTCCGCCGCGGACCCTCGAAGCCAGGGTCGTACAGCTCGAGCTCGAGCTGCGCCAGACCCAGGACTTGCTGTTCGATTTGGCCCAGGACCACGCGGCGCTGTTGACGCGAGTTCGCGACCTCGAGGATGACATGGCGGCAGTCAAACAGGGGCTCCGCGCCGTTTCGCCGCGCTAGACTAGCATTCGCCAAAGATTTGCCATGATCGCCCGCAACCCTTACAGGCGCGGGGAGGTGCTCATGGTGAGAACCCTGACGATCGTGGCGTTGTCCGGCCTGGTGGCGGGCCTCGGCGGTTGCGCCAACTGGTGCCAGAACGGCTGCTATTCGCCGTCCTATACGCCCTCGTATTCGAGCGGCAGCTCATCGAGCACGTCGAGCTATTCCAGCGGCTCGACGTCGTCGAGTTCGTCTAGCGAAAAAAGCTACGTCTATACGGGCAAGAACGGCGACACGAACTACGTGTTCAGCAAGCCCAACGAGAAGACCATCGTCAACTCGAAGGGTGTCACGGTCATTCAGCGCGAACGGGACGGCACACGCACGGTCGTGAGCCCCTCAGGCGTGAAGATCCTGCCGCCTCGCCGTTGGTGAGCGCCGAAATTCTTCGATCGGCCGATCGGATCGTCGTCCTCGGACCACCGGGCTCGGGCAAATCGACGCTTGCGCGTCGTCTCGGGCCGCGGCTCGGGTTGCCGGTGGTGCACTTGGACCAGCATTTCTGGCGGCCGGGCTGGATTCAAACACCGCGGGACGAATGGCGTGACCACCACGCGGAGCTGATCGCCCAACCGCGCTGGATCATCGATGGCAGCTACCGCAACACGGTTGGCGATCGACTGGCGCGGGCCGAGGCGGCGATCCTGCTCGACCTTCCTTCGCCCGATCTATCTGTGGCGCGCACTTTGGCGGATCGCGGCATCCTATGGACGGGTGCGCGCTGATCTGGCGCCCGGGTGCCCGGAGCATTTTGATGTCGGGTTCCTGCGGTTCGTCGTCGGCTACCACCGCACGGATTGGCCGGTCGTGACCGCGGCCGTGGAGCGCTCGCGCTGCTCGGTCATTCACCTGACCACGCCCGGCGAGGTGGCCGCGCTCCTACGAGCGATGGAAGGTCCTTCGGGATAGAACGGGCGTCAGTTCACGTGGCTCAAAGACGTACCGATGGTGACTGGCGAACCAGGAATTGACGAGGGGATAGGATTTCGATGCCCGCGTGGCTCTTGAGTATCAAGAGGTCTGCGTCGCCGCTCACGATCGCTTCAACCGCTCCGGCGACTGCCGTGGCCGGTACCCAATCGTCCTCAGCGTCGTCGCAAACGGGTCCTGCCAGCGGCGCCGGCTCGCACCACATGGCGTGCCGACGATACAGCGCAAGAATGGGCAAGTCCTCGGCGAGGAGACCAAACTTGCCTCGGAGTGTCGTCGCGAGTTCGTCCCAGAGCACCTGCGATAGAACCACGTTGTGCTCGGGAACATGAGTCTCGAGGATTTCTCGACATAGGCCTTCGGCGACGATACCGGCCACGATGACATTGGTGTCGAAGACGACCTTCACGAAACGAGCGTGAACACGTCCTCGTCTGTGAATACCCCTTTGGCCCTTGCGCGAGGAACCGCTACGCGGCGTGTCTCCATCAACGCGTCTTGCCAGAGTTTCCTATGAATTGCTACCCGCACATACTCGCTGGTCGTCATGCCACCCTCACCAGCGGCTCGGGCAATGAGGCGCTTGGTGCGCCGCGGGAGACTCACGGTCAGCGTCTCTCTCATGCTGTAAGCATAAATCTTACAGGTCACGATTCGCAAGGGCGGTTCGACCAAATTGGGAGCTGGGAGTGCAGGACAGGCGCTGGACGCGCGACACCGGCACTGGCGGGGGCGCGGTGAACTTGCCCCGTTCTTGCAATAGATTGACGGCTCTTCGCGGTGGCGAGCCTACCTACGCGATCGGCTCCAGCACCAGCAACAGGTCCTTGGTCTCGACCCGTGTGCCCGCGGGGGCCGCGATCTCCTTGATCGTGCCGTCGAACTCGGCATATACCGTGGTTTCCATCTTCATCGCCTCGATGGTGAGCAGTCGGTCGCCGGCCGCGACCTTCTGGCCCTTGGCGATCGACACGCTCACCACGAGCCCCGGCATCGGCGCGCCCAAATGCGAGCGATCGCCCTCCGCCGCCCGACGGCGCACCGGTGCGTGGGCGGCCAGGCTCTTGTCGAGCACCTTGACCGTCCGCGGTTGACCGTTGAGTTCGAAGAAGACGTTGCGCTCCCCCTCCTCGTTCGGCTCGCCGATCGCGAGGTGGCGGACGATCAGGGTCTTGCCGCGCTCGATGTCGATGGAGAGTTCGTCCCCGACCTGGGGCCCGTAGAAGAACGCCGGTGTCGGCAGCACCGCCGCATCGCCGTAGGCTCGGCGGTGCTCGGCGTATTCCAGGAACACCTTGGGATACATCAGATAGGACGCGAGTTCGGTATCCCACGCCTGGCGATGCAAGCGCTTTTCGAGTTCGGCCCGTTTCGCCGCGAGATCGACCGGCGGCAGCACCTTGCCCGGGCGCTCGCGCAGCGGTTCTTTGCCCTTGAGGACCTTCTTCTGCAGCGCTTCGGGGAAACCGCCGTAGGGCTGACCGATGTCGCCGTGGAAGAACTCGACGACCGAACCCGGGAACGCGATGTCTTTCTTCGGATCGAGCACATCGGCGGCCGAGAGCTCGTTGGTCACCATGTAGAGCGCCATATCGCCCACGACTTTGGAGGTGGGCGTCACCTTGACGATGTTGCCGAACATCGTGTTGACCTCGGCGTAGGCCTGCGCCACCTCCGGCCAACGCGCATCGTCGATCCCGAGGCCGCGGGCCTGTTCCCGCAGATTGGTGTATTGCCCGCCGGGCATCGCGTGTTCGTAAACCTCGGCCATGCCCGAGCGGAGATCGCTCTCGAAGGCCGCGTAGTAACGTCGCGCCCCTTCCCAGTAGGTGGCGACGCTCCGTAGTGCCGCTCGGTCGAAGCCCGGATCCCGCTCGCTGCCGCGCAACGCTTCACAGATCGCCCCGAGGTTGGGCTGCGACGTGAGCCCGCTCATCGAGTCGACGGCACCATCGGCGGCATCGAGCCCGACCTCGGCCGCGGCCAGCACGCTCGCCGCAGAAATGCCCGACGTATCGTGCGTGTGAAAATGGATCGGAAGGCCGATCTCCTGTTTCAGGGTCGCCACCAACGTGCGCGCAGCCGCCGGTTTGCACAGCCCCGCCATATCTTTGATTCCGAGGACGTGCGCGCCCGCCTTTTCGAGAGCCTTGGCCATCGCGACGTAGTAGCGCAGCGTGTATTTGGACTCGTTCGGGTCGGCGAGATCGCCGGTGTAACAAATTGCCGCTTCGCACAGCTTTCCCGATTCCAGTACGGCATCCATGGCGACGCGCATGTTCTCGACCCAGTTGAGCGAGTCGAACACGCGGAAGATGTCGACCCCGGCGGTCGCTGCCTGGCTGACGAAGTACCGCACGACGTTGTCGGGGTAGTTGGTGTAGCCCACCGCGTTGGCCGAACGCAGCAACATCTGCGTCAGAATGTTGGGCACGCGTTCGCGTAGCGCCGCGAGCCGAGCCCACGGGTCCTCCTTGAGGAACCGCATGGCCACATCGAAGGTGGCGCCACCCCAGCATTCGAGCGACAAGAGCTGCGGCAGCGCCCGGGCGTAGTACGGGGCAATCGCCAGCATGTCGGCGGTGCGAAGCCGCGTGGTCAGCAACGACTGGTGGGCATCACGGAAGGTCGTGTCCGTGATCAGCAGTTGCCTCTGCGCGAGCATCCAGTCGGCGAAACCCTTGGGTCCGAGCTGTTCGAAGCGTTGGCGCGAGCCGGGCGGTGGATCCCCGGCTGGCAACTTGGGCATGTGGGGAGCGGCAAAGGCTTCCGGTTTGCGCCGGCCTTTGACCTCCGGGTTGCCGTTCACCAAAACCTCGCCCAGGAACGACAACAAACGTGTCGCGCGGTCCCGCCGCGGCTTGAATTCGAACAACGCCGGAGTCTCGTCGATGAAACGCGTGGTGTAGTCCCAGGCGGTGAACCGTGCACTGCCCACCAGCGCTTCGAGAAAGACGAGATTGGTCTTGACGCCGCGGATGCGGAACTCGCGGAGCGCCCGATCCATACGCCGCGCGGCTTCGTCGGCGGTCGGCGCCCAGGCGGTGAGCTTCTCGAGGAGCGAGTCGTAGAACGGGTTGATGACCGCGCCCGAGTACGCCGTCCCGCCGTCCAACCGGATGCCGAACCCGGTGGCCCCGCGATAGGCGGTGATGCGGCCGTAATCGGGAATGAACTGGTTCTCGGGATCTTCGGTCGTGATGCGGCACTGGAGCGCGTGACCGTTGAGGCGGATGTCGGCCTGCGCCGGCACGCCCGATTCGGGCGAGCCGATTCGCGCCCCTTCGATCACCCGGATCTGGGCTTTGACGAGATCGATCCCGGTGACCTGCTCGGTCACCGTGTGCTCGACCTGAATGCGCGGGTTGACCTCGATGAAGTAGAAGGCCCCCGAATCGGCGTCCATCAGGAACTCGACCGTGCCGGCACACACGTAGTTGGCGGCCCGCGCGATGGCGAGCGCCGCGGCGCAGAGATCGTCTCGCTGCTGCGGCCGGAGGTAGTCGGCTGGGGCCCGTTCGATCACCTTCTGGTTGCGACGCTGCAGCGAGCAGTCCCGCTCGAACAGGTGCACCAACTGCCCGTGACGATCGCCGAGAATCTGCACTTCGACATGGCGAGCGCGTTCGACGAGCTTTTCGAGGAACACCTCGTCGTTGCCGAAGGCCGCCCTGGCTTCGCGTCGGCCGGTCGCGACGAGATCGAGCAGCTCCTCCTCGCGACGAACGATGCGCATACCGCGCCCGCCGCCGCCCCAACTCGCCTTGAGCATCACCGGGTAGCCCACGTCACGGGCGAGTCTCTTGATGGCCGCATCGTCGTGGGGCAGCGCCCCGGTTGCCGGCATCACCGGCACGCCCGCCCGTTGCGCGAGTTCACGCGCCGCGACCTTGTTGCCGAGAAGGCGCATGACCTCGGGCGGCGGGCCGACAAAGGTCAACCCTGCCTTGCGGCACGCCTCGGCGAATTCGGGATTCTCCGACAAAAACCCGTAGCCGGGATGGACGGCATCGACCTGCGCCTCGCGGGCGATGCGCACGATGTCGGCCGCGTCCATGTAGGCCTGCACCGGACCGAGGCCGTCGCCGACGAGGTAGGACTCATCGGCCTTGAAGCGATGCAGGGCAAAGCGGTCTTCTTTGGAATAGATGGCGACCGTGCGCAGGCCCAATTCGGTCGCCGCCCGGCAGACGCGAATCGCGATCTCGCCCCGGTTGGCCACCAGGACTTTCTTGAGCTTGCGCGGCGTGACAGCCGGGTTCATGGCGCGCCGACATTAGGCGTTGGCCATCCCTGCGAGCAAGCCGCCGTGGGGCCTTGTTCGCAGGCCGGCGAACGCTCATCTTGTGGCGATGGATATCGACGACGTCGAACCGCGGCAACCGTCCGGATGGGTGACCGATTGGTTGATCCGCAAGGGGCTCACCCGTGGCAACGTCGCGTCGCTGATCGATGGCTTCTCCCGGCGCATCAGCGAGGCAGGGATTCCCCTGTGGCGTTTGAACTACATCGTGCAGACGCTGCACCCGCTCAATCGCGCGGCGCTCTGCCGCTGGCGGGCCGACGAACAGAAGGTCTGGACGTTCACGCCGCCGCGCTACCACCAAGGGAAAGTCCCCGATCGGTTCGCCACCAGCCCCTTCAAAGTGGTGTTCGAGACCGGCAAGGAACTGCGCCGCCGACTCGAGGGCGGGGACGCGGTCATCGACTTTCCGATCCTCAAGGACCTGGTCGATGAGGCCTTCACCGACTATGTCGTGTTTCCGCTGCGCTTCAGCGACGGACAGGTGAACGCAATCGCCTGCGCCACCAAACGGCCGGGCGGATTCAGCGACTGGGATCTCGATGAGCTGCGCCGAGCGGTCCGGGCGCTCGCTGGACCGCTCGAAGTGATGCAGATGCGGGAGTTGTCGCGAACGCTGCTCGACGTCTATCTCGGTCGCAACACCGGACATCGCGTACTCGAAGGCGTGATCGAGCGTGGCTCGGGCGAAACCATCAACGCCGTCGTGTGGTTCTGTGATTTGCGTAACTTCACCGACCTATCCGAGCGATTGCGCACCGACTGGACGATTGCCGTCCTCAACGACTATTTCGAGGCGGTCGGTGAACCGATCGAGGAGCTGGGCGGCGAGATCCTCAAGTTCATCGGCGATGCCATCCTGGCGATCTTCCCGCTCGGCAGCGAGGACACTCCCGCCCAGGTGGCCGCCCGCGCGCTCAAGGCGGTGAGCGGCGCACGTCAACGTATGCAGGCGTTGAACGAGCGTCGTCGCAGCGAAAACAAGTCCGCCCTCGACTTCGGCATCTCGCTCCACGTCGGGGATATCATCTACGGCAACATCGGGGCGCCGAAACGACTGGATTTCACCGTCATCGGACCGGCCGTCAACATGGTGACCCGCATCGAGGCCCTGACCAAGGAACTGAGGCGCCCGGTGCTGGTCTCGCGCGCCTTCGCCGATCTTGCCGGGATCGAAGGATTCGAGACGCTCGGGACGTTTCCTCTCAAAGGCATCGAGGGCGGGCGCGAGGTGCTGGCGCCCAAGGCCCTCCCAGAGCCACCGCCCCGGCCGGCGCCTCCGCCCATGCCGGGCGCGACCACCGCATGATCCGCAGGGTCATGGTTTTGCCACGAACCACCCCCATGTCTTTCGCGGGAGGGACGTTCTATGGCCAATTCCCGCTTTAGAGCGCGTTTCTGAAAGGTTGAATCGGCGGGGATTCCCTTGGTCGGGGAGTCGTGATTCAAGATGCTGGCTGGATTGGAGGCCAGCAGCGATGGCGC
>VGES01000005.1 GCA_016869765.1 Alphaproteobacteria bacterium | reverse complement strand
GCCCGCCGCAGCGAGAAGCATCGACAGGGACACTCCCGGACCAACCGGGAGCCGACCAGGACGACGAACTTCACCTCGCACGTGCACGACATGCTCCAAGGCAAATGGCAGCAAGTCGACGTCCTGCTCGAAAACATCACGACACGAAGGGGCTTGCGGCGCCGATCCTGACGTTGCCGAGGCAACGCGTCCAAGCAACTGATCCGCAAGTCCCGCTGGATTGCGCGCCACCGGCTGGTTCCGCTCGGATTCCTGACCTGGCGTCGGCGAGTTGGTCCCGCGTTCGCGCTGAACCTTGGTGAGGTGTTGGATGCTCTTGCAGTTTCGCAACGAAAGTGAAGCGGGTTGACCCTCCCCGTCAGGAGAGGACGGGGCCGATGGCACATTCGTCGAAGCCGTCGGCCCGGCGCGACGTCCGTCGCGCACCGGATCGCGCGTTTCATCGCCCTCGGACACGAGACCAGCCCGTTGGACGGCATCGGATGCCAAGAAACGGATGTCTTCATTCCCAAAAACGATCACGCGATCCCCGTCACGCAGGCTGAAGTCCTCGCGTCCCTCCAGAATGGCCAGCGGATTTAGGGCATAGAGGCGCCTCGATCGCGTCACAGGATCCGAGGAGTCCAGGACCGCAAAGGGCAAGTACGGGTCGGGGCCGAGGCTCTGAACATCGCGGAGCAACGCCGCAACCGTCGGCGCTGACCTCAAAGCGCGTTGACTACTCCCTCGAGCGTTGCCGGCAAGATGGACGATGCCGGTCTGGAGCGAATCGAGGCGCCCGATGACGATGATATCGCCACTCCGAACCTGGAAGTCGGACGCGGCAAATTCCTCGACGTCTTCTCGACCGGCCGCGTTCAAGGAGACCCGTCGAAACACGTTCCCCGTTGGCCGGATACTTCCCCCGGCCATGGCCAGGACTTCGCCAACGTTTGCCCGGGTTGCCCCCTCCGGCAGCTCGAAAATCCCCGCTCGCTTGACGTCTCCAGCGACGCTCACCGTCTCGCCAACAACAGGTACGATGATCCGATCCCCGTCAGCCAACCGGAGATCTGTGCTGGGTCCGGTTCCGAAAAACAGGTCGTAGACGTCCACCCAGTGCATCCGAGTGCCGCGCTGCAAATGAATTCGCCTGAGGCTGCCGGTCTTCTTCACGCCACCGGAGACCCTGAGGGCATCCAAGATCGAGGCCAACGCCGTCAATTGGTATGAGCCCGGAATATCGACCTCGCCCACCACATTGACATTGATCATGCGAACGGCCCCGACCGAGACGAAGGCCTGGGTGCCAACGAAACCCGCGTCGATCCGGACCTTCAGTTCGCGACGAAATTCGGCGAGGGTCAGACCGGCAGCGCCGATTGGGGCAAGATTGAGGAGAGTGACGCGGCCTTCGCGATCCACCGTGTACGTCTGCACCGACGGCGTCGGTCCGACGAACGTAATGATCAGGTCATCACCGATCCCCAATCGATAGTCTTCGGGGATCGTTCCGGTTGCAGCGATGGCCTCGGTCGGCTCGCTACGGAAAATGTCGTACCCGATCTGAGAAATCGGTTCTCGCAAGCGACGACAATAGTCCTTCTCTACCGACGAGAAGCGCGGGATCAACCTCAAGAAACGTTCGTCATCCGATGTCAGTCGGCCTTTGCAGAAGGCGTCGATGAGCATCTCTTCCGCCTCTGGCTCCAGAATCGCGCCTCGCGCTAGTCGGCTTAACCGGCGCTGCTCTTGCCGCGACAACGCCTGCCGCTCGGCGTTGACCCGTGATCGATCCACCTGCCCCCCTGGCTCCCGCAGGTTTATCGAGCCGCTCTGTTGCAACTGCCGCAGAGAATCGAGGAGCGCCCCGAGCGAGCTTCGATCCAAGCCGCCTGCCCCCTGTGCGATGGCAGCCCCGACGGCTGCGGAGCCAATAAGGAGGGCTACGACCGTGACGCGGCAAAGACCGACGACTTGCGCTAGCATGACTCTCGGTTGGAAGAACATGTCAGAACTCGTGAAAAAAGTATCGAACCCGACCGGCATTCGGACTCATGCGCGCCATGCGCTCGTTTCTCGCCGCCACGTCCTTGTCTCAACGGCGGCGCTTCTAGCGGGTTGCGGTGAGAGTTCGCTTGGTCTCACGGTCGCATCGGCGACGAGGCTCACGATCGGCGTCGACGTTCCGATCAAACGGTCGGCGGTCGATAACGTACCATATGCCACTTTGGGCGCAAGGATCGGCCGCGGCCCGCGCGGGATGCTCGTGCTTTGGGCCAAAGAGGGGAGCGACCTGACGTGGTACTCGGTCGACAACGTGGCCCTCGTAACGAGGGCTGGCCGGGTGGTTCGAACGGCAGGGCTACCGGAGAATATTCGCGCGACGCGCCACCTTTCCCCAGATCCGGTCGCCCTCGGCCTCCATCGCGAGACGAACCTCATCCCCTGGAAGCGGGAAATCGACTCGATCCCGGAATTGGGTTACGGCATGGTGATTGAATCCGCGTTTCGACAGCGCGGGGCCGAAAAAATCACGATCGCGGAAATCGAGTTCGACACGATCCACGTCGTCGAACGCAATGTGGCGACCACGCTGTCCTGGACCTTCGAAAACCACTATTGGGTGGATCCGGAGGATGGCTTCGTCTGGAAAAGCCGTCAGTTCATCGCCCGTGCGTTCGGATCGATCGAGATCGAGATCCTCCGACCGGCCGCATAGGCAACAAAAAAACCGGGAAGCTCTCGCTTCCCGGTTTCTTCGTTGGTTCTTCGGGCGCGCGACCGACTAGTTGGACGTCGTCGCCGCCGAATCGTCGTCCGTCGTCGTGGTCGTGGTGGTGGTCGTCGTAACCTGATCGTCCGAGGTCGCCGCCGCAACCGCGACAGCCACCGCCGCTGCAACCGCTACCGCTGCTGCGATCGCTCCGGCCGTAATGCCACCTGCCGCACCAGCTCCCGCCGCCCCGGCTCCGGCTCCGGCTCCACCACCACCAGCACCGCCGGCCTGGCCGCCTTGAGCACCACCCTGCTGCTGACCGGCCGCGGCCCCTTGGCCCGTCTTGAAGATCTGGGACTGAGCCATTGCGGTCATCGAGGTTGTGGCGACAAGGGCCACAATGCTGACAGCGCTGAGGACTTGCTTGAATGACATAGCGGACGAACCCCCTCTTGGTGAAAAACAAACCGACGCCGTACGGCGCCGCGCATTCCTCAACTGCGAAGCTACTGAATCGACTCAGGACTTTCAACGCATTCTTGAGTGCACCGCCTCAGTCAAATGCCTCTGACCACGGCGATAATCGGTCACGTCCCCACTATGTGTGGGTATGTTGTATTTTTGCAACACAAGCCCGCAAGCCTAGAATTCCCGCCGCGCCCGCCTCACGTTGGTGGCGAGGAACTCCCTGATGGTGAGAGGAACGGATGGGTCATCGAGGAGCGTATGTCCCTCCAGCCCATTTGACGCCGGCAGAACGAACGACTGAGAGCCTGGTCGCCCAACCATGAATGCCCCGCAGTCGCCGTGCTGTGCTGGCGTGTTGCGCGGATCGTAGTACGGATCGCCAGCGCGCAGGATGGCCAGCACCGGTTCGTTGGGCGGCGCAGAGATCCCTCTGACCAATGCCTGTCCATGACAGGTCCATTGCAGCAGCACTCTGGCGTTGAACACCTCGCCGCGAAAGAGCGCTGCCGCCACGGCACCCTCGCTCGCCCCGATCAGGAACAGATTGCTGAAATCGACCCAGTCGGTCTTGCCGATCTGCTCCAACGCGTAGGTGAGCTCCGTGGCGCGGAAGTCATAGACGAACACGTTGTTGCCGCCGCGGAGCGTGCGTGGATCACACTGCAGCGGACGGAACCGACGCGCAAAACTATCCGGGACGACCACGGCGTAGCCCTGACGCGCCAACGCTTCGAAGAACGGGACATCGCCGATTCCGGTGCAGCCGTGCAGGAAGACGACCAGCGGCACCCGTGGTCGTTGGCGCAGTTCGGCGATGCGCTGGGCGACGACCCGGTCCCCCATGCGCCCGACGATGGCAGGGCCCCGCCCGGCCGGCAGGGCGACCAAGGCCATAGACCACGTTCGTTCGATGTCGGACTCGAAGGCTATGGGTGCCTGCGCGCAGGCGCCAAGCCACCCGACCAACGCCAAGACAGCCAACATCCTCAAGCGTCGCATCGCACCACCTGGGCCCTGGCGCCGAGCCGGGTTGCGCGCACCCACCAACTGGAATGCACCGACTTGAGTTCGTTGGCCGCGTCGGCCGCCTCGCCTTCCGAGCCATAGAGCGCAAAGCAGGTTCCGCCGCTGCCGCTCATCCGCGCGACACGGCAACCCGTCGTTCGATCGAGAGCCGCCAGAACCTCGGCGATGGTGGGATCGAGCCCAATCGCCGCGGCCGTAAGATCGTTACGGACCGCGCCCATAAAGCGCCATATTCCGGCGCTATCGGTAGGCGGTCTCGACAGAGGTCCCGATCCCGGCGCCTGCCACGCCGAAAATACCGCCCGCGTTTCCAGCGGTTTTCCCGCATTCACGAGTACGGTCGACAGCGCCGGCCATCCCAGGACCGGCGTGAGCCGATCGCCCGCCCCACCCAACACGCAAACCTCATCGCCGAGGCAGAACGGTATGTCCGCCCCCAGCGCCGCCCCCAGGGAACGCAGCCGGTCGCTGTCCACGGCGCGTCCCCACAGCGCCGGAAGGGCGCGCAGGGTCGTCGCGGCGTCGCTCGACCCGCCCCCCAACCCGGCGGCCACCGGAACGTTCTTGGTCAGCACCACAGCCAACGCGTCCGAGACCCCGAGTTGCGTCGCCAGCGCCCGCGCCGCGCGGACGACCAGGTTGGCATCGGTCGCGGGCACCCCGCGCGAAAAAGGCCCGCGCACCTCGATCGACCAGCGATCCGACGGTCGCAATTCGATTTCATCGGAGACACCGGCGAACACAGCGAGGCTCGCGAGTTCATGGTAACCGTCGGGTCGCCGCCCAAGAACGTGCAGACAGAGGTTGACCTTGGCGGGTGCTCGCAGGGTGAGACCCGGGACCGGCGAGCCCCCGCGGTGACCACTGACGGTTTTGCCGAGCGTTGTCATTGGCCGACGACTTTAGCCTCGTATTCGTCTAATAGAAGCGCGCAAGAAGTGAGGACTCATGACCAACCGTAAGCGCATCCTGGTGACCGGCGGTGCCGGCTTCATCGGCACCCACCTCTGTGAGCGGCTCTTGTCGCTCGGCCACGAGGTCCTCTGCGTCGACAATTTCTACTCGGGAACCCGCGCCAACGTTCTTCATCTGCTGGGCAACCGGAATTTCGAGTTGATGCGCCATGACGTGACCTTCCCGCTCTACGTCGAGGTCGACCTCATCTACAACCTCGCCTGCCCGGCCTCGCCAGTGCACTACCAGTACGACCCGGTGCAGACCACGAAGACCAGCGTCCACGGCGCGATCAACATGCTGGGCCTGGCCAAACGTCGCAACGCCCGCATCCTCCAGGCCTCGACCAGCGAGGTCTATGGCGATCCGAACGTCCATCCGCAACACGAGGACTACTGGGGGAACGTCAACCCGATTGGCCCCCGCGCCTGCTACGACGAAGGCAAACGCTGCGCCGAGACGTTGTTCTTCGACTACCGACGTCGCCACGAGATGTCGGTCCGCGTCGCTCGAATCTTCAACACCTATGGCCCCTACATGCGGCAGGACGACGGGCGCGTCGTCTCGAACTTCATCGTCCAGGCGCTCAAGGGTGAGCCGATCACCGTGTACGGAGACGGCTCGCAGACACGTTCCTTCTGCTATGTGAGCGATCTGGTCGACGGCTTGATGGCGCTGATCGCTCACGACGACGACAGGGTCGGCCCCGTCAACCTCGGCAATCCGGCGGAGATCACCGTCGGAGAACTGGCCGAACGCGTGCTGGCGATGACCGGATCGCGCTCGAAGATCGAGTTTCGCCCGATCCCTGTCGATGACCCGCATCGCCGCCAACCGGACATCTCTCGGGCCAAGAAGGCCCTCAACTGGGCACCAACGGTCGGCCTCGAGCAGGGTCTCGCCAAGACGATCGAGTATTTCCGCGGCGCCCTTAGCCTGTGAACGGATTTCTAGTTGAGGCCGTCCTTCAACTTCACGCGGATCGACTCGACGACGTCCGACTCGGGCTTGAAGAGGAGCGCCCGCTCCCACTGGAAGCGCGCTTCGGTTCGTCGTCCCACCTTCCAGTAGGCGTCGCCCAGGTGATCGTTGATCACCGGGTCGTCGGACCTGAGCGCGACCGCGCGTTCGAGCTGCACGACCGCGCCCTTGTAGTCGCCCAGCCGATATAGCACCCATCCCAGGCTATCGATGATGTAGCCGTCGCGCGGCCGCAACTCGACCGCCTTCTCGATCATGCCGCGGGCGCGATCGAGGTGCAGACCCTGATCCACCCACGAGTAGCCGAGATAGTTGAGCACGAGCGGCTGATCGGGCGACAGCTCCAGCGCCCGCAGGAAGTCCTTCTCGGCGCTGTCCCATTTCTTCGCGCGCTCGTGGGCGATGCCGCGTGAATAGAAGATCGTCCACTCGTCTTCGTCGACCGCTTGAAGGCGTCCGAGCGCCTCGGTGTAGACCGCGGCCGCATCGTCCCATTTTTGCTGGCCACGCAGCAGCTCCCCCATGGTTACCAGGGCATCGGTGCGATCGCGCCGTTCGTCGGCCATCGCCCGCAGCATGGTCAGGCCCTCGTCGGTTTTTTCGAGACGCGACAAGTTGACCGCGATCCTGATGCGCGCGTTCCAGCCGAGCGCCGAGCCGCGCCCGACCTTGGCATAGACCTTGTTTGCTTCCTCCCAGCGCCGCTCACCTTCCTGAATCGTGCCGAGCACGGTGCGTGCGATATCGAAGTCCGGTTGCAGGAACAGGGCGAAGTAGAGGTAGACGATCGCCTGGTCGGAAGCCCGCTGCTGCAAGACCCCGCGGGCCGCGCCGTAGAAGGCCTCGGCCAGACCCGCCGCAGTCGAACCGACGAGACGCTGCGCGGGATCCTGCCTCGCCAAGATCTCGCGGGCGTACTGCCCGGCCGCCCCCTCGCTGTCGTCGGGTAACATTTCCTCGATGGCCCGATTGGCCTCCCCGCGTCGTCCGAGGCGCGCAAGAAAAGCGGCGTAGGCCTGAACTGCGCGCGACGTGCGCGCGGCACGTTGAGAAAGAAGGTCCTTGTAGGTCGCCTCGGCGGCCTCGTCGCGGCCGAGAAAGTCTTGGATCAGCGCGAGATGAAATTGCTGGAACGACCGGATCTGGGGAAAGCGGTTGAGCGCGTCCAATTCCTTGATCGCATCGTCGCCCTGGCGCAGGCCGGCTTTCACCCAGGCGCGAATGACGGGACGAAGCGTCGCGTTGAGGCCAGTCGAAGGGATATCCGCCGACGCCGTGTTCGCCGACGCCAGGTCGCGTTGACGTACGTGCTCGATCACCACGAGCGTCGGCGCCAGCCCCTCCTCCCGGTCGTTGGTTCGGACATTGCGCGCGAGGCGAAGCGCTTCGTCGAGCTCCCCAGCACTCAGCAGCAAGCGAAACGTGCGGCCCCGCAGGACGTCGTTGTTGCGGTCGTCCGCCAACGCCTCGCGGTAATACTGTGCGGCCGCCTGAGCGTCCCCGAGGTAGCGCGCAAAGCGGCCGGCGAGGTATCGGCCAGAAATCGATTCGGACTTGAGTGGGGTCCCGACGCGATCCTCCGACAAACTGTTCGCTGCCGTCGCCGGCACGCCCGAACACGCCGCCGTCGAAACCAGCAATCCCAGCGCCAGCATGCGTGGCAACACCAACGCGCTAAAGCACTGCGACCAGGACTTCGACATCACCATGCGGGCCTTCCGGATCGAAACCTCCCAACACTTGGTCAGAAAAATGCCCCAGGACCAATCATTTTCGCGCGACCGCGGAGCACCTGGGCTGGCAGCTACATGTTCGGATAGGCCGGCCCACCGCCGCCTTCGGGCACGGTCCAGTTGATGTTCTGCGCCGGATCCTTGATGTCGCACGTCTTACAGTGAACGCAATTCTGAGCGTTGATCTGGAAGCGTGGGGCCTCGCCGTCGGCGCGGACGACCTCGTATACGCCAGCCGGACAGTAGCGCTGTGCCGGCTCGTCGAACATCGGCAGGTTCCTCGCGATCGGCACGGCCGGATCGGCCAGGCGAAGGTGGATCGGCTGATCCTCCTCGTGATTGGTGTTCGAAACGAACACCGAGGAGAGCTTGTCGAAACTGACGACTCCATCGGGTTTGGGATAGTCGATCGGCTTGCTCTCGCTGGCCGGTTTCAGCGTCTCATGGTCAGCCTTGCGATGGCGCAGCGTGTAGGGGAATCCGATCCCCAGCGTGCGCATCCACATGTCGCCCACCCCGAGGGCCGCGCCGAACAGCGTGCCGAACTTCTTCAAGAGTGGCTTGGCGTTGCGCACCATCTTGAGTTCCTTGGCGATGCGCGACTCGCGATAGGCGATGTCGAAGGCGTCCAGGGCTTCGCCACCCTCGGAGCCCTCGCGCAATGCCGCGACAACGACGTCGGCCGCCAGCATCCCGGAGGTCATTGCGTTGTGGGAGCCCTTGATGCGCGGGACGTTCATGAACCCGGCCGCACAACCGATCAGGAGACCGCCCGGAAAGGCCAGTCGCGGGACCGATTGGAAGCCACCCTGGGTCATCGCACGGGCGCCATAAGCAATGCGCTTGCCGCCATCGAGGTACGGGCGGACCCGGTAGTGGGTCTTGAAACGCTGAAATTCATCGAACGGCGACAAAAACGGATTGCTGTAGCTCAGCGGGATGACGTAGCCGATCGCGACCTGGTTGTTCTCCAAGTGATAGATGAACCCACCGCCGTCGGTGGCGTCGTCGAGCGGCCAGCCGACGGTGTGTTCGACCAGCCCGAGCCGATGGTTGGCCGCTGGAACTTCCCAGAGTTCCTTGAGGCCGATCCCGTATTTCTGGGTGTCGCAACCGGCCGCGAGATCGAACCGTTTGAGAAGCTGCTTGGCGAGCGAGCCCCGCGCACCTTCGGCGATCAGCGTGTACTTGCCGCGCAACTCCATGCCGGGTTGGAAGGAATCCTTGCGCTCTCCGCTGCGCGCGACCCCCATGTCCCCGGTCACGATTCCGCGCACGCTGCCCTTGTCGTCGTAGAGAACGTCTGCCGCCGCAAACCCGGGATAGATCTCGACGCCTAGCGCCTCGGCCTGTTGACCCAACCAGCGGCAAAGGTTTCCCAGACTGATGATGTAATTGCCGTGATTGTGCATCAGCGGCGGCAACACAAAGTTCGGTACCACGAGATGGCTCGCGACGTTGAGATAGACCATCCGATCGACCGTCACCGGCGTGTGGAGCGGAGCCCCCTTGTCACGCCAATCCGGAATCAGCTCATTGAGCGCGATCGGGTCGATCACCGCGCCCGAGAGAATGTGCGCGCCGACCTCGGCGCCCTTCTCGACCACACAAACCGAAATCTCCGGCGACAACTGTTTGATCCGAATTGCCGCCGAGAGACCGGCGGGACCTGCGCCAACGACGACTACGTCGTAGTCCATGTGCTCGCGCTGCGCTGCGTCGTTGGTCATCGTGTTGCCCCGGGTGGCCGAGAGCTTTTGGTTATGCCTGCTCGGCCTTTGGGGGTCAATTCATTGGCTCCCGCGGTGGCTGTGGTAGCATTCGACCATGGACAGCGGTGCGGCCCTGGTGGCGCTACGATGGCTCTTCGAAGCAGGCGCAGACGAAGCCATCGGCGATCAGCCCGTGGCCCGCTATGGCCTGACCGCGCCCGCGGCCTCACCGCCGCCGCCAACCATCGCGCCACCCTCGGCACCGCCGCGCCTCGTGCCCGCCGGGGGCGACACCGCCCTGGACGATCCCGAAACGGCCCGCAACAGCGCCCGGGCGCTGGCGCAGGGGTGTCAGAGTTTGACCGACCTTCGCCAGGCCCTGCTCGCCTTCGAGGGATGTTCGCTCAAGCGCACCGCAAAAAACCTGGTCTTCGGTGACGGCAATCCGGCCTCGGGCCTCATGCTGATCGGAGAGGCGCCGGGCGCCGATGAAGATCGTGAAGGCCGGCCGTTCGTCGGTGTGAGCGGCAAGCTCCTCGATCGCATGCTCCAAGCGATCGGCCGTGACCGCGAAAGCGCCTACATCACCAACATGTTGACGTGGCGACCGCCCGGCAATCGCAGGCCGACCCCGGCCGAAGTCATGATTCTGCTGCCGTTCATCGAACGCCACATCGAACTGGTGGCCCCTCGGCTTCTCGTGTTGGTCGGCGGGACGGCCGCGGCGGCCCTCCTCGATCGCAGCGAAGGGATTACCAAGCTGCGGGGGCGCTGGCTGAGCTACCGCGACCGCGTCCCCGCCTATTGCATTTACCATCCGGCGTATCTGCTTCGGCAACCGGCGTTGAAGCGCCAGGCTTGGCAAGATCTCTTGGCGATCCAGAAACGGCTCCGCCAGGCTTGCGAATAGCGAACCCGAACGTGTGCAGAGACCTCCGGTGACCAGAGCGTTCCATAGAGGCCGAGTTGTGCGGCGCCTGACCGGCCTGGCTCTGAGCGCCTCGGTCATCTTTGCCGCGGCCAGCGGGGTCACTGCGGAGCGCAGACCACCCGTCCCGCTACCAAAGCCCAAACCACCGGTCGCGGCGCCAGCGCCAGCGCGAGCCAACCCAGCCCCGGCGGCGGCCCAACCGCGCGCAACGAATCCGGCGCCGACCAGCCCGTCAACGGCTCGGCCAGCGGCATCACCGCCGCCGGCCGCGGGCCCGCCGCGTGACACGTTCTCCGTCCTCTCGAGCGCCGACGTTGCGCGCTATCGCACGGCGTTCAACCGTGTGCGCGATGGTGAATTGGGCGGCATCGACCGGACCCTGACGTCGCTCGAGAACCCAATTCTCGTCGGTCACATCCAGGCGATTCGTTACCTGCACCCGAAAAGTCCACGCACCAGCTATGCCGATTTGGCGGAGTGGCTGCGTCGCTACAGCGATCATCACGAAGCCCCGCGCATCTATCGTCTGGCAGTGAGTCGCCAGCCCAAAGGCGAAAGGCCGCCGACGCGGCCGGTCGTGAACCAGATCGAACCGTCCGCCGATGATGAAGGGGAACCTCTCGACCTCACCCCGCCCCCGCCGACGCCGCCCTACCGTTCCCCGGTGAGCCGGAACCCGGCACAAGCGCGTGAGGTGGCGGCAACCCAGCTGCGGATCCGGCGGCTCCTCACCGATTCGAACTTTGTCGCCGCCGAACGCGAGCTGACGAACGAGCGCGGGAGACGGACGCTCGACCCTGTCGAGTTCGATCAGCTCGCGGCCGACCTCGGCGCTCGAATGTTCTACGCTGGTCTGTTCGAATCCGCGTTCAACTGGTCATCTCGCGCCGCCGATCGCTCACGTCGCTTCGTCGATATCGCCGATTGGATCGCCGGGCTGGCCGCTTGGCGTTTGGGTCGTTACACCGAGGCACGTCATCACTTCGAGGCGCTCGGCGAATCCGCTAGCGCCTCCGACTGGAACACGTCGGCGGGCGCCTACTGGGCAGCACGCGCCAACATGGTGACGCGCCGGCCCGAACAGGTGACCCGATGGCTCGACGTCGCGGCGAAGTCGCCCCGCACGTTCTACGGTCTGCTTGCGAGCGCGCAACTCGGCGAAGATCCCGCGATTCCCTGGGAGGTCCCGCCAATCGACGACGGTCGTGCGCGCGCCCTGCTGGCCAACGGCCACATGCAACGGGCGATCGCCCTGGCCGAGGTCGGGCAAACCCCGCTGGCCGAGCGAGAATTGCGCCAGATGCTGAACGGCTCGGATCGGGCCTCGGCGGAATTGCTCCTCGCCATCGCCGACCGGCTCGGGCTGGCCGGGGTCACGGTCAAGCTCGCCCGGGTGCTCTTCGAGCCCGGGGACCGGTTCCACGCCACCGCCGCTTACCCGGTCCCCAAATGGCCGCTGATCAACGGCTATTCGTTGGACCGTGCCTTGGTGTTCGCGTTCATTCGCCAGGAGTCGGAGTTCAATGCGTTTGCGCGCAGCCCGGTGGGCGCGCGCGGTCTGATGCAACTCATGCCCGCGACCGCGAGCTTCGTCGCCGGCGATCGCGGCTTGCGCGACGGCCGCCGCAACGATCTCTACGAGCCCGAGATCAACCTCGACCTGGGTCAGCGCTATCTGACGTTGCTGCTCGACGATGAACTCGTCAAAGGCAACCTCTACCACCTCGCAGCCGCCTACAACGCCGGGCCCGGCAACCTCAACAAATGGCTGCGACGATTGCCCGAAACCGACGATCCGCTGATGGTGATCGAGAGTTTGCCGGCCCGCGAGACCCGGCTTTTCATCGAGCGCGTCCTCGCCAACTACTGGATCTACCGCATGAGATTGGGCCAGGACCTGTCCTCGCTCAACGAGGCAGCGGGCGGCCTCGCACCGGGCTACAATTCCCAGGACGAGCGCCAACCGGCACCGAATCGCCCGCGGAGGTAGTCATGCCAATCGACGAAAAGCGCACCTTCGTTCCCGTCAACATCGCCGTTCTCACCGTTTCCGACACCCGCACGCCCGCCGACGACAAGTCGGGACAGACGTTGGTCGATCGTCTCACCGCTGCTGGACATCGCTTGGCTGCGCGTGCCCTGGTGCGTGACGAGACCAGCGAAATCATCGATCAGCTTCGTCGGTGGATCGCCGATCCGGGCATCGAGGTCGTCATTGCGACGGGCGGAACCGGCGTCACGGGTCGCGACGTGACCCCGGAAGCGTTCGAGGCGGTCTACGAGAAGAAGATCGAAGGCTTCGGCGAGCTGTTCCGTTGGATCAGCTATCAGAAGATCGCGTCCGCGACGATTCAGTCACGCGCAACGGCTGGAGTCGCCGGCGGCACCTATCTGTTTGCGCTCCCGGGTTCTCCTGGAGCATGTCGTGACGGTTGGGACGAGATTCTCCGCTATCAACTCGACTACCGTTTCATGCCCTGCAACTTCGTCGAGCTCATGCCACGGCTTCAGGAACACTTGCGCCGAAAGGCAAGTTAGCCGGGGCGCCGCCACGCCGCGAAGTCCTCGATCGTATCGACATCGCTCAGGGTCGTGACCAGCGCAACCCGTGCCCCGACCGCGTTGCGACAGGTGTCCGCCAGGGCCTGATCGCTCGACCAGCGGACGTCGCGGAAAAGACGGCGCATGGCCGACGGCCTAGACCAGCGCCGGGCAAAACCGACGAGCCAATAGCCGCCGTCCGTGGCGGGCCCGAAAACGACGTCATGGTTCTCGAGGGCGGCAAATGCCTCAGCAATGTGCCGCTGTTCGATCCCCGGAATGTCGCTCCCCACGATTACGATCTCGGCGCCTGGCCAGCGAAAGGCCGGAGCGGCCATACGGCGTCCCAGGTCACCCCGGCCCTGCCCGAATCGGCCAGCGCGCACGTCCCAGAACCGGCCGCGGCGGGCAAAGGAATCGGGCGTCACCGCCAGCCAGGTTTGCCAACGCGGTGTCGCGACGCGCCTCAATACCGCCCGCGTGGTGTCGCGATAAAAGCGCCAGGCAGCCGCAGCCCCGATACCGCGTGCGAGTCTGGTTTTCACCGCGCCACGTTGCGGAGCCCGCAAGAAGACCACCAGCCGGCGTTTCGTGGTCATCGGTAGTAAACCCAGCGGACCGTGGCGAGCGGTACGCCGATGAGGAACAACGATAGGCAGAGAATGTTTCGGGCGCTGCGGCGGCGACCGCGGCCCACGAAGCGTCGACCAGACGTAATCGCCTGACCGGCGAGCATCGTCAGACGGTGCCGCCCAAGCCGGAGGACGAGATCCACGTCTTCCATCAAAGGCAGCGGACGGAAACCGCCGACACGATTGTATAGGTCGCGGTGGATGAGGAGGCCCTGGTCGCCGTAGGGCAGGGACAACGTCCTGGTTCGCCAGTTCGCCGCCCGGCCGATGTTGACGAGCGTTTCGTGTCGCTCGTCGAAGGCGAGCGCAAAACTCGCGGCCACACGTTGGTTTTCTGAAACGGCGACGTACCCGATCATCGACTGGCGGGCGGCCTCGTCCAGGCGCGTGTCCGCGTGGAGAAAAAGCAGCCACGGTCCTGACGCCGCGTACGCTCCGGCATCCAGCTGCCGGCCGCGCCCGCGAGCGACACGGATCACGCGCGCACCCGAACTTGCGGCGATCTCGGTTGTGCGGTCCGCCGAGCCGCCGTCGACCACGATCACCTCGCCGACGATGCCGCCACACCCCTGCAGACTCGCGACCGCCGCCCCGACCGTGCGTTCCGCGTCGAGCGTCGGAATGATTACGCTCACCAGCGAGCGATCCATGTCTGACATGCGCGCTGCGTAGCGCCAATTCCACGTGCGGGGAACAGGAACATTTTCCTATTTTGTTCTTGATTTGTTCCCGTAATAACGATAGGAGTCGCTGATGGCCCCCCGCGCCGCTCGTCCCTCACCGACCACCCCTCGGGATGCGGCTCCCCACCCCGACAGCCGCCGCGGTCGGGGGGCCATAACAAACCGGTCAGGGCGGTTCGAGAAAGAAAGCCGGGTGTTGGGCGATAACGCCTTCGATTATCACCAGCCCGAGGACGAGCCGGACCCTCTGCGCACCACGGTCGCGATCGACACGACTCGGACGATCATCGCCAGGAACGACTCGCCCGACATTCCCTTCGATCAGTCGATCAACCCCTACCGTGGTTGCGAGCACGGCTGCATCTATTGTTTTGCCCGGCCAACCCACGCCTATTTGGGACTGTCGCCTGGCTTGGATTTCGAGTCGCGGCTCTTTGCCAAGCCGAATGCGGCGACGCTGGTCGCCCAGGAGTTGCGAGCACCGGGATATCGGTGTCGCCTGATTGCCTTAGGAACCAACACCGACCCTTACCAGCCGATCGAGAAACGGATGCGGATCACGCGGGAGATCCTGCAAGTGCTCCTGGCGTTCCGACACCCGGTCGGGATCGTGACCAAGTCCGCGCTCATCACACGCGACATCGATGTCTTGGCGGCGCTTGCCGAACTGCGATTGGTGCGGGTCGCAATTTCGGTCACCACGCTCGATGCGGCGCTCGCGCGACGGATGGAACCGCGCGCCGCCACACCGCTGCGTCGCCTCGGCGCGATCCGTGCCCTGGCGGCGGCCGGCGTTCCGGTCGGCGTCATGGTGGCGCCGGTGATCCCCTCACTCAACGATCACGAAATCGAGCGCATCCTCGCGGCAGCATCAGAAGCCGGTGCGCGCGGCGCGGCGTACGTGTTGTTGCGTCTGCCGCACGAGATCAAGGACCTCTTTCAAGAATGGCTGCAAGAACAGGTCCCCGACCGCGCCCAACGCGTGCTCCGCCACATCCGCGAAGCGCGTGGCGGACGCCTCAACGATCCAACGTTCGGCCGACGGATGCGCGGACAGGGGCCCTACGCCGATCTGATAGCGCAGCGCTTTCGCCAGGCGTCCGCCAATCTTGGATTTGGCAGCCTGGCGCAACCGCGGCATGACCTGTTCCTGCCTCCACCGGCCTCCGGGGATCAGCTCCCTTTGCTTTGAGTCGAGCGGAGCTTGAGCGACATGAGCATGTCGTCGCCCGAACGTTGGACCGTGAAGCCGAGGGCTTTTGTCAGGCTGATCATGGCGCGATTCTCCGGACGGGTGAGACCGAACAATTCACCTAGTCCACGGGCGTTCGCGTAAGCGATCAGCTTTGCGAGGAGAGCACGGCCGAGACCTCGTCGCCTGCGATCGGGGCGAACGACGATGGCAAACTCCGCTTGCCGCTGATCTGGGTCAGAAACCGCACGAATGACCGCAAGCGTGTCGGTCGAGGAGCGTTGCGCAAGGACGATGAACGCCATTTCGCGGTCGTAGTCGATCTGGGTATATCGCGCGAGTTGATCATGGGCCATCGGGCCGACCGCGCCGAAGAACCGAGCACGAATGTCTTCCGGGGCCAACGCCCGAAGCAGTTCCGCATGCGCCGGCTCGTCTTCGGGACGTATCGGCCGTACGAACACCGTGCCGCCGCCAGGAAGGCTGAGGATTTCCTCGAGATCGTCCGGATAGGGGCGGATTGCGGAGGGGATCACAACGGCACCCTCGGCTGCGAGGCGGATGCGGGCATCGAGCGCCATCACGCCCTGTGCATCGGCCCAAAGCGGGTTGATGTCGAGCTCGACGATTTCGGGATGATCGAGGATCAGCGTCGCGACGCTGATCAGAACAGCGCGTATCGCTGCTAGATCGGATGCCGGTTGATCCCGAAAACCGGCGAGCAGGCGCGACACGCGCGTCTCATCGATCAGCGATTGGGCGAGCACCTCGTTCAGGGGCGGAAGCGCAACGGCGCGATCGCGCAACACTTCGACGGCGCGTCCGCCGTGGCCGAAGAGCACGACGGGGCCGAACACCGGGTCGCTCGTCGCTCCGACGATCAACTCGATCGCGCGCGGCCGGCGCGCCATCGCCTGCACGGTGAAGCCTTCGAGGCGGGCACGGAGCGCGTGTTGCCGCACCCGTGCCAACATGGCGACTGCCGCGGCACGCACATCCTCGGGCGTCGCGAGATCGAGGACCACACCGCCGACATCGGTCTTGTGGCTGATGTCAGGCGAGAGAATCTTGAGCGCCACGGGGCAGCCGAATTCTTGCGCCAATGCCGCGGCGGCGTCGGGACTCGCCGCAATGCTCGTCGGCACCGTTGGAATGCCATAGGCGGTCAATAGGGTTTTCGCCGTCGGTTCATCGAGGGCCAGGCGTCCCGCCGTTCGGGCTTTGACGACGAGCGCGTGGACCCGCTTCTGGTCTCGAACAAGCCGACTGGCGGCTGCAGGCGGAACCTGGGCGAGAAGGTCGCGGTTTCTCTTGTGATTCACCAGGTGGAGAAACGCCCGGACCGCTTCTTCCGGCGTGTCATAGCCTGGCAGACCGGCCTCGGCCGCGATCAGCCGCGCACGCCCTTCGGTCTGTCCACCCAGCCAGTTCGTGAGCACGGGTCGAGATTCTCCGGCCATGGCGGCGACGACCGAACGGGCCACGTCCTCGCTGGATGAGATTGCCGTCGGCGCGTGGAGGATCAAGAGAGCATCGGCGGCGGGTTCGCCGCGGAGGGCGGCGATTGCCGCTCCGAAGCGGGCCCCGTCGGCATCGCCGATGATGTCCACGGGGTTGGCACGGGACCAGTTTGCCGGCAGGCAGGCGTTCAACGCCGCGATGGTCGTGGCGCTCAACGGCGCGAGCCGTCCGCCTTCCGTGATCAGGGCGTCCGCCGCCATGACCCCCGGACCGCCGCCGTTGGTCAAAATGGCCAGTCGATCGCCCGCGATCGGCGCCGCACGCGCCAGCGTTTCGACCGCAGCGAACAGCTCCTGGGTGTCGTAAACGCGGAGCACGCCCGCTCGCCTCAGCGCCGCGTCGTACACGTCATCGGTGCCGGCCAATGCGCCGGTGTGGCTGAACGCCGCGGCCGCACTTTCCTGGGCTCGTCCCGCTTTGATCGCGACCACGGGCTTGTTGCGGGCGGCGGCACGCGCCGCCGACATGAACTTGCGCGGGGCCTTGATCGCTTCGAGATAGAGGAGGATTGCCCGCGTCTCAGGGTCGTTGGCGAGATAGTCGAGACAATCCGCGACGTCGATGTCGGCGCTGTTCCCGAGCGAGACGAACGCCGAGAACCCGATGCCGCGCGTGTTGGCCATGTCGAGGGCCGCCGTGCACAAGGCGCCGGACTGTGAGATGAACGCCAAGGGTCCGGGTCGCGCCTGGGCGTGTGCGAACGTGGCGTTGATGGCACGTGGCGGGATGCTGAGGCCGAGGCAATTGGGACCGAGAACTCGCATCAGCGTTGGACGCGCGGCTTCCAGCATGTGCAGCGCCATTGGCCGGCCATCCGATGCGGGCTGGTCGAGCCCTGCACTCAACACGATGGCAGCCCGCGTCCCACGCGCCGCGAGCGCCGCGATCAATCCAGGCACGGTCGCGGCAGGCGTACAAAGGACGGCGAGGTCGGGAACGAGCGGGAGCAGCTCGACGTTGGGGTAGGCCAGAACTCCGGCGACGGCGGATTGCTTTGGGTTGACGGGCAGGAGTGGACCCGCGAACCCGCCCGCAACGAGGTTGCGAAAAACGACGCCCCCGACACTGGTCGCGCGATTCGACGCCCCGATGACGGCAATCGATCGCGGGGCAAACAGGGCTTCGAGATTTCGGATACTCAAAAGGGCGCTCCCGGCAGCGCTGGAACACTAGGGCATGCGCCCGCGCCGGGCGTTGACGATGATCAGGGGGGTGCGTCGAGAAGATTGAGAACCGCGGCCCGACCAGCCCGCAGAATCTGATCGCTTTCCCCCTCGTCATGTTCCAGGCGGGCCAGCTGGAGCGACCCGATCATCATGGCGAGGGCGGCCCTCGATCGCTCCTCGGCCTGATGAACATCGCCACCGAGCGCGCCGGCGAGAAGCGCAATGTAGCGCCGCACAAGTTGGTTGGGATCGGTAGCCTGGCGGTCGGCTGCGGCGGAGCCGGAAAGCGACGCCGGGAGCGGACAGCCTTTTTCGGGGCTGTCCCGATGCGCCCGCCCGAGGTAGCGCGCCACGAACTGGCGGAGGAAGTCACGCCCCGACCCGTTCCCAACCGTCAGGGCGGCCTCGGACTCGCGCCCCGCCAGATCGCTTGCGGCACGCAACAGCGCCTCACGGCTCTCGAAGTGGGCATAGAAGCCACCGTGCGTCATACCGACCGTCGCCATCACCCGGTGGATCGTAACCGCATGGGGGCCCTCGCGTGTGAGCAAGGAACGGGCAGCCGCCAGGATGCGCCGGCGGCTCGACGCTCGCCGCCGAGGCTCGTACCTCATAAGATTATATATATCATTCTATGTGTTCAGAGCGAGACAGAACGAGCGTCAGCCAGGGCATATAGTATTATATATGTAATCCTACGCCACCTGTTCCCGTCTGTGATAGAGAGCCGGCGTGGCAGCGACGGCAACGCAAACGAGAGTTGATCCGGACTTTTCCCGGGAGCTGAGCGCCGGAGGCATCGTCGCTGGGATCGACGAAGCCGGGCGGGGCCCGCTCGCCGGCCCGGTAGTCGCGGCGGCGGTCGTGCTGCGGCCCGAACGACTCCCTGTCGATGTGTTCGACTCCAAGGTCATGACCGAGCTGGAGCGAGACGCCGCGTTCCGTCGTTTGCAGGAAACCGCTTTGTTCGGCATCGGCGCCGCAAGTGTGGCCGAGATCGATCGTGTCAACATTCTGCAAGCGACGCTGCTGGCCATGCGACGCGCCTACGTTGCCCTCCTCCCGAGGCTCGCCGATCCACCGCGACTTGTTCTCGTGGACGGCAACCGAGCCCCAGCGCTGCCTTCCAACACCGAAACCGTCGTCGACGGCGATGCCCTCTGCCTGTCGATCGCCGCGGCCTCGATTGTCGCCAAAGTAACTCGCGACCGATTGATGCGGGCATTGGACCGCCGCTACTTCGGCTACGGGTGGGCTACTAATAGGGGGTATGGCACCGAGGAACATCGATTAGCGCTCTCGATCCTTGGACCGACCCCGCACCACCGTCGTTCCTTCGCACCGATGCGCCCAGCGAAATCTGAGCAAATTCCTCTAAGCCTTTGAGGAGACATACTTTCTTCTTGACGGGAATCCCTGCGTTGGACGAGCATCCGCCGCCATGGCGCCCTCGACCAATCCGGAAACCGCCCTGCCGCTGGACTCGATTCTCGTGGGCGATTGCATCACCAGGATGAACTCGCTCCCCGAGGCGAGTGTCGATCTCGTGTTCGCAGACCCGCCTTACAATCTCCAGCTCGCCGGGGAACTCCTGCGGCCGAACAACTCCCGCGTCGACGGCGTCGACGATGATTGGGATCGCTTCGCCTCGTTCGAAGACTATGACCGCTTTACGCGCGCCTGGTTGACGGCCGCGCGACGCGTCCTGAAGGACACAGGAACGCTGTGGGTGATCGGCAGCTACCACAACATCTTTCGTATCGGTGCGGCGCTCCAGGATCTCGGGTTCTGGATGCTCAACGACGTGGTATGGCGGAAGTCGAACCCAATGCCCAATTTCCGCGGCCGCCGCTTCACCAACGCCCATGAGACCATGATCTGGTGTGCCAAACACCGGGAGCAAAAGCGCTACACCTTCAACTACCAGGCGATGAAGGCCCTCAACGACGGCCTGCAGATGCGCTCGGACTGGACGCTGCCCATCTGCTCCGGTGCGGAACGCCTTCGGATCGATGGCAAGAAGGCCCACGCGACTCAGAAGCCCGAAGGCCTGCTCTATCGCGTGCTCCTGGCCGCAAGTGACCCAGGCGACATCGTCCTGGACCCGTTTCTCGGTTCCGGAACGACCGCCGCCGTAGCGCGCCGCCTACGTCGGCGCTACATCGGCATCGAGCGTGATGCGGGCTACGCGGAGATCGCCCGCAACCGCGTCGCCAAGGTCGTGCCGGCCTCGGACGCCGACATCGTGGTCACCGGCAATCGGCGCGACGAGCCACGCATCCCGTTCGGCCGGGTCGTCGAACGCGGCCTGATCGAGCCGGGAACGGTGCTGTTCGATTCGAGCCGACGTTGGCGTGCGCGCGTCCGGGCCGACGGCACGCTGGTGAGCGACGGCTCGCAGGGCCGGATCGCGGGCTCGATCCACCAGGTCGGAGCCCACGTTCAGGGGGCTCCGGCGTGCAACGGCTGGACGTTCTGGCACTTCGATGCCGAGGGCCGGGCCGTCGCGATCGACGTCCTGCGCCAGAAGCTAAGGACCGAGTTGCACTAGGACGCTTTGGCCGTGAGTGCGTGTCTCACGGCCTTTTTCATCATGGTCGGTAGCGCGTAGCCGCCAAAGTCTCCGGGATCGGCCCAAACCCCCACGAGGTCAGGCGGCTCTTTGCCCAGGCGGGCGCGATACACCGTCAAAGCGATACGAAAGTGGGTGACGCCCCAGGTCACGGTGCCTGGGACCGCCTTCCAGGTGGCTTTCCACGGCGCCGATCGCCGAACGGCCGACTCGGGCCAGGGCGATTCGGCCCACGCGGTCATCGGCAGGCCCATCATGCCGCCGAACAAGCCGTCTTCGGGACGACGCCTGAGAAGCACGCGACCATCCCCTTGCTCCAGCCAATAGACCGCAGCGTGGCGCAACGGCGTAACGGCACGTGGCGCTTTGGCGGGGATCCGGTCCGTCATCTTTCGGGCCCGCGCCCGACAAAGGTCGGCGAGCGGGCAAATGAGACATTGCGGGCGACGGATCGCGCACACCGTCGCACCCAGTTCCATCAGAGCCTGAGCCGCATCGCCAGCGCGACGCGATGGGATCAAGGTCGACGCGAACGCAGTCATCGCCGGCCGCGAGGTCGCCAGCGGCTCCTCGAGCGCCATCAATCGGGCGACCACGCGTTCGACGTTGGCATCGAGCGGGACGGCGCGCCGGTTGAACGCAAAGGCGGCAACGGCCGCCGCCGTGTAGGCCCCGATGCCTGGCAAGGTCAGCAACGCGTGTTCGGTCGCCGGAAACTTGCCGCGCCACTCGTGCACCACGACCTGGGCACACCGGTGCAGGTTGCGCGCCCTCGCGTAGTAACCGAGCCCTTGCCACTCGTGAAGCACGTCGTCCAACGGCGCACCGGCCAGGGCCTCGATCGTCGGCCAGCGATCGAGGAAGCGCCGGTAACGCGGCACCACAGCGGTCACCGTCGTCTGCTGCAGCATGATCTCGCTCAACCACACGCGGTAGGGATCCGGCCGCTCGCCGCGGCGTCCACGCCACGGCAGGTCGCGGCGATGGCGGTCGTACCAGCGAAGCAGGCTTCGGATCGCCTGCCGGTGGATGGGTGATTCGCCGCTTCGCCTCGCCATTCACCGAGGCTAACACGCGCTCGCCCAATTCCCTGGTCCGCGGCACAATGCGTCCATGGTGCGCGCCCCCACCGACAAGCCGGCTGCCAAGCCGAGCGAGAAGCGCTCGTTTCGAACGCGGCCCGTGCGCGAGGTCGTGGCGGCGCTCACCAAGGGGGCGTTCCGCAAACAGGGCTTCACCCAGACCGAGATTCTGACCCGATGGCCGGCCATCGTCGGCGAGACCTTGGCCGAGGTCACCGCCCCCGAACGATTGCAATTCCACAAGGGTGGTGGCGCGACGCTGGTCGTTCGAACCGAGGGGAGCTTCGCCCCCGAACTGCAGCATCTGACCCCCCTGGTGGTCGAGCGGGTCAATACCCACTTTGGCTATCGCGCGGTGACGAAGCTCGCCATTGTGCAGGGTCCGTTGCCGCATCTGGCCGAGCGCCGGACTCCGAGCGCCGGCGTCGATGATCACAGGCCCGCGCCTGAGATAGCGGAGGCGATTGCAGCCACCCGTGACCCGAATCTGGCTTCGGCATTGGCCGCCCTGGCCAGGGCGATGCGCCGCCCTTAGAGCAGCGAACCACATCGCTTGTGACTCCCGAAGTGGGTTCCTATACTCAACATCTAGTGGTTGGAGGAAGACTTGTCGCAAGCTAGAGCGTGGCTGAGGGCGCTCGGGCTGGTGGTGCTTGTCGCCCTTTCGGTGACGGGCATTGCAACGCCCGCACTGGCTCAGAACGCGGAACCGACCCGGGACATGGGGTACGGCCGCCCGGACGCCCCGGTGACGGTCATCGAGTACATATCGCTGACCTGCCCGGTGTGTGCCCGCTTTCACGCCGAAACCCTGCCCCACGTGCTCAAGACCTACGTGGAACCTGGCCACGTGCGCCTGATCCTTCGCGACTACCCGCTCGACGGGATGGCCTTGCAAGCGGCCGTGGTCGCGCGATGCATGGGTTCGAACGAGCGCTTTACGGCGTTCGTCAACCTGTTGTTCCAGCGCCAACTGCAATGGGCAGACTCGCGTGATCCGTTGGCCGAGATCGGTCGCTTGGCCCGCATCGCCGGCATGGCACCGGAGCAGTTCTCGGCCTGCCTGCGCAACCAGTCGCTCGCGGAGTCGGTGTTGCGCGAGCGTCAGAGCGCCGAAACCGAGTTTCGCGTTCGCTCGACTCCGACGTTCGTGATCAACGGGCGCGTCGTACCCAGTTTCTTGAGCGCCGCGCAATTCGACGAACTCGTCAAGCCCCTCATCAAATAGTGGTCGTCAGTCGGTAATCCCATGCATTTTGCGCGTCTACGCATCGCCGGTTTCAAGTCGTTCGTCGAACCGACCGAGCTCCTGATCGAGCCGGGTACCACCGGAATCGTCGGCCCCAACGGCTGCGGCAAATCGAATCTGGTCGAAGCCCTGCGATGGGTCATGGGAGAAACCTCGGCCAAACGCATGCGTGGCGCCGAGATGGACGACGTCATTTTCAACGGGACCTCCGACCGGCCGTCGCGCAACTTGGCGGAAGTATCGCTCCTGCTCGACAACGCCGACCGCAGCGCACCACCGAGCTTCAACGAAGGCGATCAGGTCGAGGTGGTGCGACGGATCGAACGGACGGCAGGGTCGCGCTATTTGATCAACGGCCGCGACGTGCGCCTGCGCGACGTCCAGATGTTTTTCGCCGACGCGGCGAGCGGCGCCAACTCGACGGCCATCGTCAGCCAGGGCCAGGTTGGAGCGATCATCAACGCCAAGCCACAACAGCGTCGTGGCCTTCTCGAGGAGGCGGCCGGCATCAAAGGCCTGCATTCGCGACGTCACGAGGCCGAACTTCGGCTCAGGGCGGCGGAAACCAATCTGTCGCGCGTCGACGACGTGTTGAAGACGCTCGAGGCGCAGCTGCACGCGCTCAAGAAACAGGCGCGCCAAGCCAGCCGCTATCGCAACATCAGTGGCCAGATTCGCTCCACCGAGGCAATGCTCTTTCACTTGCGCTGGTTGCAGGCGGCGGCGGCCCTGGAAACGGCCGAGACGAAGTTGCGGGAGGCCGAAACCGAGGTGACCGCGCGGACCGGTGAAGCGACGCGGGCCGCCACCGCCCAGGCCGAGGCCGCGGCCCAGCTCCCGGGCCTGCGGGAGGCCGAAGCCGCTGCGGGGGCGGCGCTCAATCGCTTGTCGGTCGAACGCGGCCGCCTGGACGAAGAGGAAAAGCGCGTCCGTACCGAGACCGAACGCCTGCGCGAACGGTTGGCGCAGATCGACAGCGATCTCCAGCGCGAGGAAGCGCTGGTCGCGGACGCGCAGACCGCGACGGCGAAATTCGCCGAAGAGCGCACACGAATCGAAGCCGAGCGGCAAGGCGAGCACGAATTGATGGCCGCCACCGCCGAGGCCCTGCGCGTCTGCACCAACGAGGTCGCCGAGGCTGATGCTGCATCCCAGGCTATGACCCATGAAGTCGCGACCATCGAAGCGCAGCGCAGCTCCTTGATCCGCCAGATCGAGGAGGGCGAGGCCCGACGGACCCGACTGACCGAGCGCCTCGCCGAAACCGCCCGGGAGATCGCGGCGCTCAATGCCACCGGACGACCCGCGACACCGGCGGCCGACATCGCGGGATTGCGCGACGCGGTCACCATCGCCCAGGACGTGGCGGCGACGGCCGAAGCCGCCCGTCAAGCGGCCGTTGGCGCGGAATTCGAAGCACGCGAGGCCAAGGCGGCCGCAGACGAGGAGCTCGCGCGACTCGTGGCCGAGCGCGACGCGCTTGCCGGCCTCCTGTCGATCAACGAGGACGACCTGTGGCCACCGCTCATCGATGCGGTGATCGTCGAACCGGGTTACGAATCGGCTCTTGGTGCCGCGTTGGGCGACGATCTCAACTTCGCCGCCGACACCGGTGCGCCCGTGCATTGGCGCAACCTGCGGCCGCTCGTCGATGCACCGCCGCTGCCGCGGGGCGCCGTGCCGCTCAGCCATTTCGTCAAGGCCCCACCCGTCCTCGAGCGCCGACTGTCGCAAGTGGGCGTCGTCGATTCGGCCGTGGGTGCCGCTCTCGCGGGCGACCTGCGCCAGGGGCAACGCCTGGTCGATCGCGACGGCGCCCTTTGGCGCTGGGACGGCTTCACCGCGGCCGCCAATGTCGCGACCACCGCTGCTCAACGGCTCGCGCAGCGCCGCCGGCTGAAGCAGCTCCAGACCGCGGTCGGTGACGCCCAGGCGGTCGCCGGGGCCGCGAATGCCCGGTTCCAGGCGGCTCACGCCGGGAGCGAGGCCAGGCTTGCCGCCGAAAGCGCCGCCCGCGACGCCCTCCGCGCGGCCGAAGCCGCGCTCACCGCAGCACGCGAAGCGGAAGCGGAGGCCATTCGCCGGAACGCCGAGTTCACCGCCCGACTGAAGACGTTGCAAGAATCGCAGGGCCAGCTCACGACCGAGCACCGCGAGACCGAAGGGCGCGTGTCGGACGCGCGTCAGACGCTCGGCAGCCTGGCCCCGCGCGAGGAACTCGATACACGTCTCGCCGCCCTGCGTGCCACCCTCGAAGAACGCCGCACGGCGCTGGCGGGCGCCGCGGCGGAGCAGACGCGCCTGTCCCACCTCGCCACGGCTCGCACCGATCGTGTTCGCGCGATCGATGGCGAAACCCAGTCCTGGATATCGCGCGAGGCGGCCAGCACCAGGCAGGTCGACGAACTCAATGAGCGCCGCTATCGCGCCAAGGACGAACTCACGACCATCGAGGCCGTGCCACAGGAGATCGCACGACAGCACGGCGAGATTCTCAGCCGCATCGAGCATGCCGACGTCGTCCGGCGTGAGGCGGCGGATGCCCTTGCGAACGGGGAACGCGCCCTCGCCGAGTGTGACCGCATCGCCAAGGCGACCCAGGAGATTTTGGCCGCCGCGCGCGAAAGCCGCGTCCGCCTCGAATCCGGCGTTGAACAGGGGATCCAACACCTCAAGGACATCGCGACGCAGATTCGCGAGCGTATCGAATGCGAACCCCAGGAGGTCCTGACCAAGGCCGAACACGATCCAGGCGACCCGCTACCGGAACTCGCTGCAATCGAAGCCAAGCTCGACCGCATCCGTCGCGAGCGCGACAACATGGGGCCGGTGAACCTGCGGGCCGATATCGAAGCCGAGGAGATCAGTCAGAAAATGACGACGCTCGCGACCGAGCGCGACGACCTGGTGCAGGCGATCGCCAAACTCCGGCAAGGTATCGCCAACCTCAACCGAGAGGGGCGCGAGCGGATGCTGGCCTCCTTCGAGCAGGTCAACAAACACTTCCAGGACCTGTTCATGACTCTGTTCGGGGGCGGACGGGCCCACCTCGCGTTCGTCGACTCCGAGGATCCGCTCGAAGCCGGCTTGGAGGTCATGGCCAGTCCTCCCGGCAAGAAACTTCAGTCGATGTCGCTGCTGTCGGGCGGCGAGAAGGCGCTGGCCGCCATCTGTCTGTTGTTCGCCGTGTTCCTGACCAACCCGGCGCCGATCTGCGTGCTCGACGAAGTCGACGCTCCGTTGGACGAATCGAATGTCGGCCGATTCTGCGACTTGATCCAGGAGTTGGTGTCGATGACCTCGACCCGGTTCCTGATCATCACCCATTCCAGCCTCACGATGTCGCGCATGGATCGGCTGTTCGGCGTCACGATGGCCGAGCGCGGCGTCTCCCAGTTGGTGTCGGTCGACTTGGCCCGCGCCGAGCGTCTGCGCGAAGCCAGTTAGGGCCCGCGGCGGCACCGCGCCGCATGCGGTCAACACATTGATGTCGCAGGGCTTTTTGCTGATCCTGCGTGCTTGACAGGGTGGGACGCGAGCCGATAGGGTGCGCCGCGTTTTCGGCGGATTTCCGGGCCTTTCCGGGCACCGCGGCAGATCTTGGGGTGTCGATCATGCCTCCCAACGAGCCGCACGACCTCAAAGGACTGGGGCAGCGCCTGAAACGTGCCCGGCAGGGTGAAATTGCCGGGCAGTCGGCGTCGGACGGAGCGCGGGGGAGCGCGTCGTTCGGCTTCGCCCAGGCGATGCAGGTGGCCGTCGAAATGGTCGCCTCGCTGGCCATGGGCGGGTTATTGGGTTGGTTCCTCGATCGGTGGCTCGGTACGACGCCGGCGCTGCTGATCCTCTTCATTGTCCTCGGCATGGCGGCCGGCGTTCGATCGGCCTACCGGGCCGCACAGCGCTACGCCAAACGGCTCGAGCAAGACCAGGAAAACGGCGACAAGGGGTAGAGCGACCGTGGGTTTGTTCATCAGCTCCGCACAAGCGGCCGAGAACCATAGTCCACTCGAACAATTCGAGATCCGGCGATTGGTCCCGCTCGATGTCGGCGGCGTCGACGTTTCGTTCACCAATTCGTCCCTGTGGATGATCGTCGTGTTGGCCGCCATCACGTTTTTCTTGAGCGTCGCGGTTCAGCGCCAGGCCCTCGTTCCGGGCCGCCTGCAGTTGACGGCCGAGATGGCCTACCAATTCATCGCCAACATGGTGCGCGACAACGCCGGTTCGGCGGGACGGCCCTATTTTCCGTTCATCTTCACCCTGTTCATCTTCATTCTGTTCGCCAACATCCAGGGGCTGATCCCCTATTCCTTCACCGTGACGAGCCACATCATCGTCACCTTCTCGATGGCGCTCGTGGTGTTCGTTGGCGTGACGATCATCGGCGTCGTCCGCCACGGCGCGAGGTTCCTGACTCTGTTCGTTCCCTCGGGCGTGCCGATCGCGTTGGCGCCGCTGCTCGTCGTCATCGAGTTGATTTCTTACCTCGTTCGCCCGATCACGCTCGCCGTCCGGTTGTTCGCCAACATGACCGCCGGCCACATCCTGCTCAAGGTGTTCGGCGGATTCGTCGTGTCGCTCGGCGGTTTCTACGTCATTCCGGGCATTGCCCCATTGGCCGTGACCGTCGCTCTCTACGGCCTCGAACTGATCGTCGCGTTTCTCCAAGCGTACGTCTTCGCGGTGTTGAGCTGCCTGTACCTCAACGACGCGTTGCACCTGCACCACTAGACAGACCCTTAGCCCAAGAAAAGGAACAGTCCATGGAACTCGAAGCAGCAAAGCAGATTGGCGCCGGCCTCGCGACCATCGGTCTCGCGGGTGTCGGTATCGGCATCGGCTTGATCTTCGGCAACTATGTTTCGGCCGGCATCCGCAATCCGAGTGCCGCGCCGAAGATGTTCGGCAACGTGCTGCTTGGCTTCGCGCTCACCGAAGCCATCGCGTTGTTCGCGCTCGTCATCGCGTTCCTCATCCTCTTCGGCTAACGCCGAGCGATGCCGCAACTCGACATCACGACGTTCACGGCCCAGATCTTCTGGCTCGTCGTCACGTTCGTCGTCCTTTACCTGGTCTTGGCGCGTCGGCTGCTGCCCCGGATCGGCGAGGTCATCGAATCGCGGGCGAAACGGATCGCCGAAGACATCGAGCAGGCCGAAAAACTCAAGGCCGAATCCGAGGCCGCGATCAAGACGTACGAGGCGGCCCTGGCCGGCGCACGGGCCAATGCCCAGACCGTGATCGGTGAAGCCAAAGCAGCGGCCACGGCCGAATCGGCCAAGGCCCTCGCCGCCCTGGAGGCCCGTCTCGACGCCGACGCTTCGGCCGCTGAAGCGCGCATCCGGGCCGCTCGGGAACGCGCCAAGGACGAGCTCGCGTCGGTCGCCGGCGAGGCGGCCAGCGCCATCGCCAAGCGGTTGATCGGGGTCGACGCCCGCAGTGATGCCGTGGCTGCGGTCGTCGCCGCCGAACTCAAGCGAACCTGAGCCATGGATCATTTCTTCGCGAGTCCCGAGACCTGGGTCGCAGCGGCGTTCATCATCTTCGTCGCACTCGTCGCAAAACTCGCGTGGGGCAAGATCGTGGCCGGACTCGATCAGAAGTCTGCTGTGATCAAGTCCGAGATCGACGAGGCGCGAAAGCTACGCGACGACGCCCAAGCGCTGCTCGCGACCTACCAGCGAAAGCAGCGAGAAGCACTCCAGGAGGCCGAGGGAATCATTGCACAAGCGCGCGACCAGGCCGCGTCCATGCGGGCCGAAGCAGAAAAGGCGTTGAGCGAGGCGTTGCAGCGACGGTCCGACCTCGCCGTCGAGAAGATCGCGCGCGCCGAGGCACAGGCCGTTCAGGAAGTTCGGGAACTGGCCGTCGATGTCGCCGTCGCCGCCGCGGAGAAATTGATCAGCCAGGGGCTCGACCCGGCGCGCGCACGCGGCCTCGTCGACCAGGCGATCGGCGACCTCGGACGAAAGCTCCACTAGCGCCGACACACAGCGGTTGTTGAACGCGGCGCCGTCGTGGCACCGTGTTTCGTTTTGGCTTGTGCCGACGGGCGACTACACTGGCCCCTGGGGAGGACACCATGACGCTCGAAATCGACCGCAACTTCGTTCGGATCAAAGAAGGCCAAGTGCATTTCCGGAGCGCCGGGAATCTCAAGAGCGGGCGACCGCTCGTCATGATCCACGCCTCGCCTGCATCGGCCTACAACCTCATCCCGCTCATGAACGCGATCGGAAACAAGCGACCGCTTTACGCACCCGACACGCTCGGGAACGGCGATTCGTGCAAAGCGCAGGTGGAGGTTCCCGACATGGCGTACTACGCCGATGCGGTGAACCGCCAACTCGACGCCTTGGGGCTCGGAGAAGTGGACGTCTACGGCACCCACACCGGGGGTTCGATCGCGATGGAACTCGGGATCCAGCAACCGAAACGTGTACGCCGCGTCGTCATCGACGGGATCGGGCTCTACACCGACGAAGAAAAGAAAGACATGCTCGCCAACTACACGCCCGAGATCAAGCCGGACGCATTCGGCAGCCAGTTCAACTGGGCGTGGCACTTCGTGCGGGATCAGAGCTTCTTTTTTCCCTGGTACAAGCGCGACGTCGAACACCAGAGGTCTAACGGCCTCGCATCCCCCGAACAAATGCACGCGGTCGTCATGGAGGTCTTGAAGTCGATCACGACCTACCATCACGGCTATCGTGCATCGTTCCGCTACCCCAAGAAGGATCGCCTGCCGCTGATCACCCAGCCGGTGCTGATGATCTATGAAACGACCGATCCGCTCTTCAAGTACAAGGACGAGGCGGTGCGCGCGGTGAAGCGCTGCACCGAAGGGGCCCTCGCGAAGGGCGCTCGTACCGCGGACAAGGCCAAGCTGATCAACGATTGGTTGGACAAGGCCGTTTAGAGGCGAGCCCGGTCAAAATCGCCGCGTGGGGTCAAGGGCAAGCGGCCGCCAATGACCCTGCAAGAGGGCGAGCGGGGAGTGGTCCCGATAGTGTGCCGCGGTCGCTCCGGCAAGTTCGAACACGGGCCCGAGGTCTGCGGTGACGGATGATCGGTGCAGCGCTTCGCGCGCTTGGGTCTCCAGGGCATGGAGATCAAGGGTGGTGAATTCGCCCCGATCGTAGAGCACCCGCCCGCCCACCATGGTCCAACGAACGTCGGATGCCTGACCACGCTGGATGACGAGATCGAGCACGCTGACCCGATCGCTCGTCCAAACCCCGCGTAAACTCGCCGCGCTTATGGCAGTCATATCGGCCCGCCAGCCCGGGGTGATTCGACCAACGTCACGAAGCCCAAGCATGCGTGCGCCACCGACGGTCGCCATGGCAAAGAGATCGGCGCTTGCCGGCCCGGGAGGAGCATCGAGAAGTGGCGAAGCCGCCAACGCGCCGGCCAAACGCACTTCGGCCAGGAAGTCCTCGCTGTCTCCGAGGCACAGGTTGTCGGTCCCAATCGCGAGGGGCACACCCAAACGGAAATATTCTCCAAACGGTGCAGCGCCGTTGTAGAGGCGCAGGTTGGAACTCGGATTCCGTACGAACGTAACGCCCGTCTGAGCGGCGATCACGGCGTCGGCTTCCGTCATCCAGACCGCGTGACCAACCGAGGTACGCGAATTTGCGAGCCCCAGCGTCCGCAGGTGGGCCAGGAACCCCTCTGGGTACAACTTGGCCGTCACCGCAGCTTGGGCGAGCGATTCCATACCGTGAAAGTGCACAAACAGACCGTGCCGATCGGCGTGCTTCGCGATCGCACCGAGCATCTCGTCGCTAGCCCACTGCGGCCCCGCCGGCCCATAGCCAATTTGCAGACGGTCGTGCCCCTCGAACGCGCGACGAAGCCGATCTGCCAGGGCGACCGTCTCCGTCGCACCCCCGGCGTAAAGTTGCTTGGCGGCGCCATCCGTAAGGCGTGCCGCCGATGGCGGCAGCGACGCCACGAATCCGGGTGTCTCACCGTCATCGTAGAGAACGTGCCCACGATCCATGCAGCCGACCGCGATTCCCGCGCGAAGTCCGGCCTGGTCGTAGGCCTCGATCATGGCGCGCAACTCGCCCTCGTAGTCTCCCGATCCAAGGGGCGTGTTCGTCTGAACCGTGGTGGTCACGCCCCCGGCAAGGAACCGGGCACACACCAAGCCAACGTTGATCCGCGGATCGAGAAGTCGGCGCAATCGACTGGTCACCAAGTAGGGCTCGAGACGATCGTCGGCCTGACCGAGCTGAAGGGTTGACACCGCCCGGCCATGCTGATGGGCGTTGACCAACCCCGGCATTAGGACCACGTCCCCAAGGTCGACGACCTCGGCCCCCCGCGCATGGCCCAAGAACGCAGCCCGCGGCGCGATACGCTCAATGCGATCGCCGCGGACGAGCACGGCGTGGTCGGTGAGCCCACCCGGGGTTTCGGCGTCGGGGAGAACCACGGCCGCCATAATGATTTTCGCAGTGTCTGCCGAAGACATGCCACCCTCCTCCTGCTGTTTTACCGACGCTGCAGGCCCGAAAGCTGACGTTCGCTCAAGGCCCGGCGGAACACGATCAGGAAAATGAGGCTCGCTCCAACCAGCATCGTCGAAACCGCTGCGATCGCTGGATCCGCGATGAACTGGATATGCTGCATGAGCTTGAGCGGAAGCGTCTCGCCGCGGGTCACGAACAGTGATAGCGAGACATTGTCGAACGACAGAAGGAACGCGAACGCCGTCCCGGTAATGATTCCAGGGCGGATGATCGGCAGCGTGATCAAGCGGAACGTCTGCCAGCGACTTGCGCCGAGGTCGAGCGAAGCGCGTTCGATGGCCGGGTCGAAATTGGCGAATGAGGCTCCGACCAGATAGGTCACGTACGACGTGCCGATCACGGCGTGCGAGAGAACGGCGGGGACGAGTCCCTGCTTGAGCCCGTAAGTCGGAAGCAGGAACAAGAGGCCCAGCCCGACGACCACGGCGGGTAGGGCTATGGGCAAACCAACGAGAAGCTGTAGTCCGGTTCTTGCCGGAAACGCTCGCAGGCGAAGCGCCATGGCCGCACCTGTCCCCGCCAGGGCCGAGACGATTGCCGACCCAGTTGCGATGAGTGTGCTCATGACCAGGCCGTCGACGAATTCCCGGTTGGCCAATGCCGCCTCGTACCAGCGCCAGCTAAATCCAACCGGCGGAAACTGGATTCGAGAGCGGCTGGTGAACGAAACAGCGATCGCCATCAGGATCGGCAACACAAGGTAGAACGACACGAATGCCGTACACAGGCCGATCCAGCGCCGTTCCGCGCGCTCGCCGGCATACAGTTGGGATTTGGCAAGCGTCATCCCAGGGCCGCCCAACGCGTGAACCGGCGATACGTCAGGGTCGTCAACAGAAGGTAGGCAACGACGAAGATGAGCAGCACGCTGGCGATCGCTGCTGCCGGCATCCAGTTCAACAGCTGCACCGACTGTTCGAAAATGGCGGGGGCCATCATCGGAAATCGCGTGGTTCCGAGGAGCGAAGGCATCACGAAGTCGCTGAGCACGCTGGCGAAGACGAGTTGGGTGCCCGCAAATATCCCGGGCAGGGCCAACGGCAATGTGATGCTGGTCATCACGCGCATCCGGCCCGCTCCGAGGCTCGAAGCCGCACGATCCATGGACATGTCGATTTTCCCGATGGCGTTGACGAGCGGCAAGACCATCAGCGGAAGGTAACGGTGGACCATCGCCAGCGTCATGGCCTCGATCTCGTAGAGCAACCGAACCGGGCGATCGACGAGCGTCAGAGAGACCAGTATCTGATTGATCAGGCCACGATCGGCGGTGATCACCATCCAGCCGAATACCCGAACCACGACGCTGACGATAATCGGCAAATAGAGGATCCAGATCAGCCAGGGCAGCCAGGGTCCGGCCCAGCGGACCATGAAATACGCCAGCGGAAAGCCGAGCACGAATGTCAGAGCCGTGACTCCAACGGCCGTGCCAAGCGTGTTGGCGTAGACCGAAAGGTAGTAACCCTCGGACACGATCGCCCAGTAACTCGCGAGGAAATTTCCGGTCCTCGGCGCGGTGACCAGTCCTCCGAAGAAGCTCACCCAGATGATTGCCACAAGCGGCAGGATGAAGAACGGAACGCTGATGACGACGAGCGGCGCCGACCAGAGAAGCGGCTCAGGACGCCAGCGATCCAACCAAGCCCAGATCCGGGATCGGATGTCCGTTTCTCCGAGGGCGATCGTGCTCACGTCAATCCGTCAAGAAGCATCGATCGGGCGAGAACGATAAGAAAACCTTGTCGCCGGCCTGCAGCATTCGACCGTCAGAAGACCGGCTCTCCGTCGTTTCGAGGACGAACTCGGTGGCACCGAGTTCCACGACATAGCGTTGCGTCGACCCGAGGAAGCTGCCCAGACGAAGTGTGCCCGGGTTTCGGCCGTGAACCTCGGTCGGCTTGCCCGCGACCATGATGTCGGTACTGCGCAGACAAAGAGTTCCGCGGTCCGCACGCGCCCACGAGCGTTGGCGCGAACACTCGAACGCAATGCCCTCGGGCGCCTCGACGGCAAGCGTGCGGCCGCGGTCGACCAGCGATACGGCCAAGCGATTGACGTGTCCAAGAAAGCTCAACACGAACTCGCTCTTGGGGTTGGCATACAGATCGGACGGACGGCCATCCTGCACGATCCGGCCGGCATTCATGACGACCACGCGATCCGCGAGGGCAAAAGCCTCGCGCTGATCATGAGTGACGAGGATCGCGGTGATCCCAAGCTCACGCAGCAGGAGGGAGAGCTCGACTTGCATGCTCTCTCGCAGGTTCTTGTCGAGCGCACTGAGCGCTTCATCGAGTAGCAATATTTCCGGACGTACCGCGAGCGCTCGCGCGACCGCAACACGTTGCCGTTGGCCGCCACTGAGTTCGCCTGGGTAGCGTTTTTCGAGACCGCTCAGCTTCAGAAGATCCAGGCACTCGGTGGTTCGGGCCGCGGTGACATCCGCGCGCTCGCCGCGAACCCGAAGGCCGTAACCAACGTTCTCGGCGACCGACATATGGGGAAAAAGGGCGTAGCTTTGGAACACCATGGCCGTCGGACGACGGTTCGGCGGCTTGTCGTTAATGCGCTGCCCGAGCAGCCGTATCTCGCCGCGATCGGGCCTTTCGAAACCGGCAATCAGGTTGAGAAGGGTCGTCTTGCCGCAGCCGGATGGGCCCAGGAAGCAAAGGACCTCCCCGCGTCGCACGGCCAAGCCGACATCGTCCACGGCACGTAGATCGCCGTACGACTTGCTGACCCCCACCACCTCGAGGTGGTGGGGGTCTTCCGCCGCTGTCGTCTGCACTTGGACTAGCGCTGAATCTCGCGTTGCCAGCGGCCGAGCCAATCCTCGCGCACCGTACCCAGGTAGGCCTCGTCGAGGTACACGAGCTTCGTGTAATCGGTCAGAATCTTCGACTTGACCTCAGCGCTGACGGGGGCGGTTTTGTTCGAAGGAGTCGCGGTCAGCGTTTCGGCAATCGCACCCTGGATCGCGGGAGAGAGGACGAAGTCCATGTACTTGTAGGCGGCGGCGAGGTTCGGCGTCTGCTTGGGCAAGACCAGGTCGAGCGGGACCGCGATGACGCCCTCCTTCGGGATCGTCCTCGTAACATCTGCGTTCTGTGCCGCCAACGTGCTAATGCGGATTCCGTACTGCGGCCCGATATCGGCCTCACCGCGATCGATCATCGTACTGACCTGCACGGGATCCGTCGTAAACGCCCGGACCCTCGGCTTGAGTTCACGATACTTGGCAAACGCTTCCTCCACCGCCTTTGGATCACGTTCATTGGACCCGACGGCTCGGGCGTACATCGCGATGAGGTAGAGCGGTGTAACCGTGTTGTTGGCCGCCAGGGCGATACGGCCGTTGAACTCGGGCCGCCACAGATCGAGCCAGGAGGTCACCGGGCTTTTTGCCGCCTTCTTGTTGTACATGAGGTCGAGGTGCTCGAGGATCATCGCCGCCCCCATGCCACCGGGAACGACCGAATCCTTGTCCAACCCGGCGAGGTTGGGGACCGACGATTGATCCACGGGTGCCAATAGGCCCGACCCGGCATAGCGGACCGACAAGGTTCGTACCGACATGAAGGCGTCGTACGGCGGATTCCTCGGGTCTGCCTCAAGCTTGGTGTAGGCCGTGGTCGTCAGGTCGGCGCTGTATTGCACACGCGCCACGCCGGTCTTGGCGAATGGCTCTCCAATCACCTTGTCGAAAGCCGCATACGGCCCGCCGTAGTGCATGACACGGAGCGTCGTTGCCTGGGCACGCGCGGAACGACCGCCAAACGCGCCAAGCGCGGACAGCGCCGATCCCGCGATCGCACACTTCACCAGTGTTCTACGATCCATTTTGGTACCTCGTCTTTCCTCGCTCGACGTTGATTTGCCGAAACGTGGACAGTCTAGGCACGAACCCCCGAATCGCCAAACAGCGGCGGTCGGGGCTGATCCTCCGATTGAACAGCGTCGACGAACGTGCTGTTTCGCCCGCGCTACCGGGCGATCAGGCGCGCCACGGTTGCGCCGAGTTCCATGTCGTCCTCCTGCCCGAAGTTGTGGTAGCGCACGACACCCTCGCGATCGATGAGCAGAAGCGACGGTGTGCCACGCAGCCCATAGGCGGCCATGGTCTTGGGCAAGGGCCCTCCATTCCCCGGCTCATCGACCCCGATCGGAAAGCCCAAACGGAACTCGTGAATAAACGCCGCGAGTGCGGTCGGCGTCATCGCCTCGTGGTGTTCGAACACCGTATGGAGGCCGACGACGATCGCATCCTCGCCCGAAAAGAGTTGGTGCAGCTTCTGCGTCTGCGGCAAGGCCTGGAACACGCAGCCGGGGCAGAGCATTTGGAACGTGTGCAGGATCACCACGCGGCCGCGGAGATCGGCGAGCTGCAACGGCTGTGGACTATTGAACCACTGTGTCGTGCTCCACGGGGGGGCGGGCTGGCCGGCTTTGATCATGGGCGAAACTCCACGTAAGGCCCGTGCAAGAACGAACGGCGATCCTAACAGAACGCCTCGGCATTTCGGTCCCTCGTCCGAGCCACAGGGTGGCGCTTTCGCGCCTGATCCAAGTCTTGAGTCGGATCGTTCTTTGCGGGCAATCTTGCCCTCAGGTGACGACGAGGTAGACGATGACACAGGGGTCGATCAGCGAGGCCCTGGCCGCCGAGATCAGCCTGACCCCGTCCGTTTCGATTCCCGCGGACGCCCGATCCGTCTCCAAGCGCATGCTGATCGACCACGTCGGGATCACGTACATGGGCGCCGCGATGACCGAACAGGCGCTTCTCGCGTACGCCCGCGAACTCGGCGGGCGGGCCACCCTCATCGGATTTCCCCTCAGGGTTCCCGCCGAGCTCGCCGCGGTCGTCAATGGGCAGAATTGCCGGGCGAACGACTTCAACGAAACTGGACCCGGTACGGATGTCGGCCCCCGTTGTGTTCATACGGCCCTCGCGGTCGGGCAGCGGACCTAGGCTTCGGGACGCGCAATCATCGACGCGATCACGTAAGGCCGAGCGTGACGTCCTCCAAGATCACCGAGGCGTTGGCGGCCGAAGTCGCCGAAACGGACGACGGCGACATCCCCGATCGAGCGCGCCGGGCAATCGAGACTCTCATTCTCGATCATGTGGGGATCGCGTACATGGGCGCCGCTCTGACGGGCGCCCCTCTCATCGCGTTTGCCCGCGACCAAGGCGGGCGAGCGGACGCCGTGTTGCTGGGCAGCGACCTCCGTGTTCCCGCGGCGCTCGCGGCTGGCCTCAACGGGCAGTTCTCTCGCGCCACCAACTTCGAAGAAACCGGGCCCGGACGGCATATCGGTCCGCTTTGCGTCCACACCGCGCTCGCTGTCGGTCAGCGGGTCGGGACGACGGGCCGAGCCATGGTCACCGCGGCCGCATTGGGCTATCTCCACTGCGCCCGCTTCCATCAAGCCGTGCGCGCCAACAACGGCATGGCCCACCATCGGACAACGGCCGCGGCCATAGCCGCGCGACTACACGGTTTCGATCGCCGCCGCACCGCCCGGGCACTCAACCTCGCTTGGGAGATGCCGCATCGGTTTCGTGCCGACACGAGCTCCCGAGTGGCGACGCTCGCGTTCGAAGCCAAACGCATTTCACCCTTCGGAACACCGGGCCCGCTCGCCACGCCGTTTTTTCATGCGCGGCATGGCATCGAGGCTGCGCTCCTCGTCGCCCATGGACTAACGAGCGTCGAGGCCGAAATCGATCGCGACCGAGCGGACTACGACGTCCCTGGTCTCCTGCGCCAGCCGCCCCCGTTCGACTTGATCGGTCGAATGGAACTCAAACCTTGGCCGTGCAACCGACCCGGCCAGTGCGCCATCCAGGCCCTGAGCGATCTGCTGCAGGACCACGCGATCGATCCCGACACCGTGACCGAGCTCCGCTTGCATGTCCCCCGTGTTTCCGCCGTCCCGCACCAGGTCGACCCCGCTCCCGATACCTACTGGGAGGCGATCTATTCGATCCACTGGGCCGCGGCGATGGTGGTTCTGGGAATACCGGCTGGGCCGAAGTGGGTGACCGCTTCGCGTCTTCGGGATCCCCGCGCCCGTCGCCTCGCGGCCATGGTCGAGGTGCGCGAAGATCGCGAAGCGACACTGGCCTACGAGGAGACGCGACGGGACGACGTCCTGGGATCGGTAGAAATCGTCGCCGCTGGGCGCTCCTACCGGGCGCAGGCCAGCCTCGGCCAGACGCTGGGCAGCCCGAACAGACCCATGAGCGCCGCGGCAATCGACGCCAAGTTCCGCGAAGCATCCTCCTTGGCACTCACGCCAACACACGCGGAGCGACTGATCACTGCGTTGCGGTCGATCGACACGGTCGTCGACGTGGGCGAACTCGCGGCGTTGCTCGTGGTGGACCAGACTCCGAAAACGTGAACCGACCTATTCGGCGGCCTGGGCCGGACTCGGCGGACGCCAGCGCAACACAGGATTGCGCGCGGCGCGAGTCTCGTCCAGGCGCCGGCGCGGCGCGAGCCGAGGCGCCTGAACGAAATGCGCCGCGTCCCCGCCCTTGGCCCGACGAGCGAGCGCGCGGAGCGTCGCGATGAATTGATCGAGCGAAGATCGCGACTCGCTTTCGGTGGGCTCGGTGAGGAGCGCGCCGTGGACGATCAACGGGAAGTAAACCGTCATCGGGTGGTACCCCTCGTCGATCATCGCCTTGGCAAAGTCGAGTGTCGTCACGCCGGTGTCCTTGAGGAAGCGGTCGTCGAACAACACCTCGTGCATGCACGGACCGGGGTAGGCCGGCGACAACTCGTCCTGGAGCGCCGCCAAGATATAGTTGGCGTTGAGGACCGAGTCCTCGGCCACTTGCCGCAGGCCATCGCTGCCATGCGACAGCATGTAAGTCAAAGCCCGGACAAACATGCCCATCTGTCCATGGAACGCTTTGACGCGTCCGAACGCTTGGCCACCGTGCTCCCCATTCGGCGCTTCGACCAGTTGCAGCCCTTGGCGACCGTGCACGACGAAGGGCAGCGGTGCAAACGGTGCGAGCGCCGCGGAGAGGACAACCGGGCCCGACCCCGGGCCACCGCCGCCGTGCGGCGTCGAAAACGTCTTGTGCAAGTTGATGTGCATGGCGTCGATCCCCAGGTCCCCGGGACGCACCTTGCCGACGATCGCATTGAAATTGGCGCCGTCGCAGTAGAAGAAACCTCCGACGCCGTGGATCGCCGCGGCCGCCTCGCGAATCTCGTTCTCGAACAGACCGCACGTGTTGGGGTTGGTCAGCATGATGGCGGCAACATCGGGCCCGAGCTTGGCCTTGAGGGCCGACAAGTCGATCCGGCCGCGCGAATCCGAGGGGACCGGATCGACGGTGAATCCGCAGAGCACCGCAGTCGCCGGGTTCGTGCCGTGCGCCGAGTCTGGAACGAGGATGCGCTTGCGGGATTCCCCACGGGCGTCGATCGCCGCACGAATGGCCATCATGCCGCACATTTCACCGTGCGCACCGGCTCCGGGCGATAGGGCGACCGCCGGCAGGCCCGTGAGGACCTTGAGCCAACGTGCGACCTCGTCCATCACGGCCAGCGCTCCCTGCACGGTCGAAGTCGGCTGCAGCGGATGGACGTCGGCGAACCCCGGTAGGCGCGCCATCTTCTCGTTGAGGCGCGGGTTGTGCTTCATGGTGCACGAGCCGAGCGGGTACAGCCCGGCGTCGATCGCGTAGTTCTTCTGTGACAGTCGCACGAAGTGACGGACCACTTCCGGCTCGGAGAGGCCTGGCAGACCGATATCGCCGGTGCGTTCCAGCCCGCCCAGGCGATTCTCACCACGGCTTGGTTCGGGAAGATCGACTCCGCACCGACCAGGAGCGCCCTGCTCGAACAGTAGGGCCTCCTCCATCGCGAGCCCACGATGCCCGCTGGTGGTCGCCGTCACTTCGGCCGTTGACGGCGACGCTTGCCGACCCGACGAATGTGCCTGGGAACGAGCGCTCATGACAGCACCTTCCGCAGACCAACAACCAAGGCGTCGCGATCCGCCGCTTGAGTCGTCTCCGTCACGGCGACCAAGAGCAACCGATCGAGGTCCGGTCGACCGGGTTCGAGCCGACTGACCGGTACGCCGGCAAGGATGCGCTGCTCCGCGAGGGCATCGACGATTGCCGCTGCCGGTCGCGGCAATCGCACCGTGAACTCGTTGAAGAACGTACGATTGATCACCTCGACTCCCGGGACCGAACCCAACGCTCTCGCGAGATCGACCGCGGCCCGATGATTGAGTTCGGCCATTCGCCTGAGGCCGACATCGCCGAGGAGCGAAAGGTGAATGGTGAATGCCAGTGCGCACAATCCGGAATTCGTACAGATGTTGCTCGTCGCCTTCTCGCGCCGAATGTGCTGCTCCCGCGTCGACAGCGTTAGAACGAAACCGCGACGACCATCGGCATCGACGGTCTCGCCACAAAGTCGTCCCGGCATCTGGCGCACGTACTTCTCCCGGGTGGAGAACAGGCCGAGGTAGGGGCCCCCGAAGTTGAGCGCGTTGCCGATGGATTGACCCTCGGCGACCACGATGTCGGCCCCCATTTCTCCGGGCGGCATCACGGCACCAAGCGACACGACCTCGGTGACCACGACGATGAGCAGGGCGCCCGCCGCCTGGCAGGCGGCTGCCAGCGGCCGCAGGTCCCGGATGTGCCCGTAGAAGGATGGGTTTTGCACAACGACACAGGAGGTCTCGCGGTCGATGCGCGGCGCCATCGCTTCCTGCCCGGTCACATCGGCATCCATGGCCGCGACCGCGCAGTCGAGATAGCGGACTTGAGTCTCGGTCACCGCCCGGTACTGGGGATGCAGCCCGCCGGAAAGCAGCACTTTGCGCCGTCGGGTGATGCGGTTGGCCATCAGAACCGCTTCGGCACAGGCCGTAGCACCGTCGTACATCGAGGCGTTGGCGACGTCCATGCCGGTCAGCAGGGCGACCTGGGTCTGGAACTCGAAAAGTACCTGCAGCGTGCCTTGAGCCACCTCGGGCTGATAGGGCGTGTAAGAGGTGAGGAACTCGCTGCGCTGGATCAGATGGTCGACCGCTGCCGGAACGTGGTGGCGGTAAGCCCCCGCCCCGAGGAAACTCGGCACGCTGCCGGCCGACATATTTCGGCTGGCGTGTGCGGTCATGACGCGCTCGACCGCCAGCTCGCCAGCGTGTGGCGGAAGATCGACCGGGCGCGCCAACAACGCGTCCTTCGGAACGTAGCAAAACAGCTCATCGATCGCCGTGATGCCGATGGCCCGCATCATGGCGGCTCGATCGCTCGGGGTGTGCGGCAAATAACGCATCACTTCAACCCCGCGATGAACGCGTCATAGGCCGCTTTGTCCATGAGATCATCGAGTTCCGATGGATCGCCGAGTTCGATGCGGAAGAACCAGCCATCGCCCTCGGCGCTTTCGTTCACCAAGCCGGGATTGTCCGCGAGGTCGTCGTTGACGGCGACGACTTTGCCGCTCACGGGCGAATAAACCTCGCTCGCGGCCTTGACCGACTCGACGATCGCCGCCTGCCCACCCGCCTCGATTTCGGTACCGGCAGACGGCAATTCGACGTACACGACATCGCCCAATTGGCCCTGGGCGTAATCGGTAATGCCGACGACCCCGACATTGCCGTCGCGTAGGATCCACTCGTGTTCCTGGGTGTACTTGAGACCGCTCATGCGCTGGTTCCTCTATTTTGCGTAGCGATGTGGGACGAACGGCAGCGAGACCACCGAAGCAGGATGGACCGCGCCGCGAATTGACAAGCCGATGTGGCTACCGACCTTCGCGTGCGAGGCAGGAACGTAGGCCATCGCGACCGGACCGCCGACGGTTGGACCGAACCCGCCGCTCGACACTTCGCCGACCATCTGGCCGTTCGCATCGACGACGGGCGTGTGCTCGCGAGCCGGTGCACGCCCCTCGGGCTTCAGGCCCACGCGGCGGCGCGCGGGGCCGTCCCGGAGTTGACCGGTGATGACCGTGGCGCCGGGAAATCCACCCTCGCCGCGGCGACGCTTTGAAATCGTCCAGGCAAGTCCGGCTTCGATCGGCGTGATGTCGGGCGTCAGGTCCTGGCCATAGAGGCAGAGGCCCGCCTCGAGGCGCAGGGAATCGCGGGCTCCGAGTCCGATCGGCGCCACTCCGGGTTCCTTGAGCAATCGGCGCGCCAAATCCTCGGCGCGCTCGTCACGGACCGAGATTTCGAAACCGTCCTCGCCGGTGTAGCCCGACCGGCTGATTCGGCAGGCGATCCCATCGATACTCGCGATGATGCTGGTCATAAACTTCATGGTCGCGACGTTCCGGACCATCCGACCCAGCACGGCGGCCGCTGTCGGCCCTTGCAACGCCAACAGGGCCAACTCCCGACGTGGCCCGATCCCGCAACCACGGATGTGGCCCTCGAGGTGCGCCAGATCCTCGTTCTTGCGGCTCGCGTTGACGACCAGGAACAGATGTTCCTCGGCGTTGGTCACCATGAGGTCGTCGAGCACACCGCCACGATCGTTGGTGAACATCGTGTAACGCACATGATTAACTGCCAGCGCCTGGAGGTCTCCGGGGACCAGGGCCTCGAGTGCCCGGGCGGCATTGACTCCGACGACGACGACCTGGCCCATGTGCGAAACATCGAACAAGCCGGCCTGCGTTCGCGTATGGCGATGCTCGGCCAGGATTCCCTGACGATACTGAACGGGCATCGCGTAGCCGGCGAACGGGACGAACTTCGCCCCCAACTCCTCATGGAGGGCGTAGAGCGGTGTGCGTTTTGGGGTCTGCCCCGACGAGTCCACGAATCCTCCACGAGCCAAAGCCCCGGCGCGGAAAACCCTCGCCGTGACCCCCTCTGTCGTGGAACCTGAAGAGATTGACCGGAAACCCGGCTTGCCCCTTCGGTGGAACCGGCTACCGCCGATTCACTTTCCAGAGAATCATCCCCCTGCGGTCCTTTTGCCTGAGAGTTTCCGAGGCCGTTGCTCCTTCGGCGCCAGGATTGTCCTGGTCTCTCCCACAGGGCTCGTCTGATGGCCGGCGATCTTAGGTGGCGAATGGTCCGAGTCAATCGACGCCACACGATCGCCACCGATTTCCCTGTGGATAAGTCGCTGTGGCATGATGATCTCGGGCAACCCTCCGAGAGGCAGATGAAGACCCTTGCGGATCAAATGGCGATATACGCCGCCTACCATCGCAACGCGCGAAATCGCGCCACCCACTTCGTTGGCGTTCCCGCCATCGCCTTCGCAATCTTGATCCCGATGGGATGGGTCGCCCACGACGTAGCGGGGATTCCCGTGTCACTGGCACTGGTGTTCACGATCGTCATCCTCGCCTATTACGCGATCCTCGACCGTTTCATCGGCGCGATCACCGTGCTGGTCCTGGCGCCGATCTTCGTCGCGGCACAATGGGTCGCGCTCCTCGAGGAAAGTGTCGGACTCGTCGTGTTTGCTATCGCTTTCGTGGGAGGCTGGATCGTCCAACTCATCGGACACATGTTCGAGGGACGTCGCCCCGCCCTCGTCGACAACCTCTTTCAAGTCCTGATCGCGCCGATTTTTCTCGTCGCTGAAGTCCTGTTCGCGCTCGGACTGAAACGTGGCCTTGCGGCCGATGTCGCCGGGCAGATGCCGCGACATCTCCCGACGGCCGGTTCGCGAACTAACGCCGTCCGAGGCGTTGGCGATTGAACTGAAGCTGATCGGGTGTCAACTCCAGACCGATCAGGATATCGAACTCTGCGGCATTCTGCGTCGGCGTTCTCAACCGAACGATCTGCTCGATCTCCTCCACGACCCCCGCGCGACGTTGGTTGCCCTGGAACACGAGTGTCGACTCGAAGCGTTCCCGTCCGAGCACGTTCCCCCGGCCCTCGGCGATCGCGACAAAGAACGGGATCGTGACCTGATTGGTTTGCGCCGCCGGTCCTCGCGTTGCGATGACACGGATCGGCACCGTGCTCGTCACCGAATTGCGGTCGTAGCGGCAGGTCGTCGCCAATTGCGCAACCTCGGCTTCGTACTGGACGTCGATCAGATCGCGTCCGGGTCCCGGGGTGAAGACGGTGAGGTTGGCCGCGTCGACGATCACGGCGACGCGCGGGCACGGTCGCGCCTCTTCGCCAGAGAGCAGACCGCAGGCGGCCAGCGTCAAGGTCGCGCCGGCCACCAATCCGGACGCGACGAGGCGGCGAAGGATAGAGCGAGCTGGGAACAAACGAATCTAGAGTGCCTTATGCGATCCGTCGCACATCGGCTGATTCTTGGTGTGCTTGCACCCACACAGAAACACCTTGGCCGACTGCGTCGCGGAGTATTTGACCGGAGTGAAGGCGCCACCCTTGTGGCTCCCATCACAGAACGGCTGCTTCTTGCTGAGGCCGCAACGGCACCAGAAGTAGTCTTTGCCCGCCTCGACCTGAACGGCGTACGGGGCCTTCTGCGCGATCGTCGGCTCGGCCATGGGAATCCCTTGTCGGCGTGGCGAAATTTCGGACGGCCACTCTATCCAACGGGCCGACGCGAAACAAGCTGAGCGGCCGTTCGCCGGTCGCTCCCGTTCGACGGACAAACCGTCTATAAAACCGGCCATGCCCAATCCCTCACTGGCGGTCTGGCTGGCGAGTCCGCGCGGCTACTGTGCCGGGGTCGAGCGCGCAATCCTGATCGTCGAACGCGCGTTGGCCAAATTCGGCCGGCCGGTTTACGTCCGCCACGAGATCGTCCACAACCGTTTCGTGGTCGAGCAACTCGAAGCCAAGGGTGCAGTTTTCGTCGATGAACTGGAAGACGTGCCCGCCGCCGCGCCGGTCATCTTTTCGGCGCATGGTGTGCCAAAGTCGGTACCACGCGACGCCGAGCAGCGCCGTTTGCGCTATGTCGATGCAACCTGCCCCTTGGTGAGCAAAGTCCATCGGGAGGCCGAACTCCACCACGATTTGGGGCGGCACGTCCTGCTGATCGGACACGCCGGACATCCCGAGGTTATCGGCACCATGGGTCAACTCGAGGACGGGGCCATCACGTTGATCGAAACCAAGACTGACGCCGAGACCGTCGACCCCGGCACGACGCGACTCGCCTACATCACGCAGACGACGCTCTCGATCGACGAGACGGCCGAGATGATCGACGTGCTCCGTCGTCGTTTCCCCGAGATCGTCGGGCCGCGCAAGGAAGATATCTGCTATGCCACGACGAACCGCCAGAGGGCCGTTCAGGCGCTCGCGCCGCGCTGCGACTACTTCATGGTCATCGGCGCGCCGAACTCGTCGAACTCGCTGCGCTTGGTCGAAGCAGCCCAACGAGCCGGCTGCCCCAAGGCGCGCCTCGTGCAGCGCGCCAGCGATATCGATTGGGTCGATCTGGCCGGCGCGAAAACCCTCGGGATCAGCGCCGGCGCTTCGGCACCGGAGGTATTGGTCGACGAAGTACTGGCGATCCTGCGTGTACGTTACGCCGTGACGGTGCACTCGGCAGCTGGCGTACCCGAGGACGTCGTCTTCAAGTTGCCGCGCGTCCTCGAGGCCTAGGGGCGACCATGGCGGTTTACACCGAGGTCGATTCGGAGACCCTGGCAACGTTCCTCACCGAGTACGCGATCGGCGATCTCGTTTCGTGCAAGGGCATTGCCGAGGGTGTCGAAAACTCCAACTTCCTAATCCATACGAGCGCGGGCGTCTTCATTCTCACGATCTACGAGAAGCGGGTCCGGCCTGAGGACTTGCCGTTTTTTCTCGCGCTTCTCGACCATCTCGCAGACAAGGGCACCGCCTGTCCGAGGCCGATCCATGGACGCGATGGCCAGGCGCTGCGCCACCTCATGGGGAAACCGGCGGCCATCGTCTCGTTTCTCGAGGGCGTATCCGTACGGCGGCCAAAACCCGAGCATTGCGCCGAGGTCGGTCGTGCCATGGCGAAGTTACACTTGAACGGCGCGAGTTTCGGGCAGCGCCGCCGAAACGACCTGTCGGTCGAGGGCTGGAAGACCTTGGCCCAAGCGTGCCAACCGCTTGCCGATGGCGTTCGTCCCGGATTGGCAAAGTTCATCCTCGACGAGATTACCTTCCTCGAAGGCCGGTGGCCGACTCGGTTACCCGTGGGCACCATCCATGCCGACCTCTTTCCCGACAACGTGTTCTTCATCGGTGACAGGGTCTCCGGATTGATCGACTTTTATTTCGCGTGCACCGACACCCTGGCTTACGACCTGGCGATCGGGCTCAACGCGTGGTGTTTCGAGCTCGACCATGCGTTCAACGTGACCAAAGCGCGCCAGTTGCTTGCCGCCTACCGCGAGGTTCGACCACTCAGCCCCGACGAACTCGCGGCATTGCCGCTGCTGGCGCGGGGCGCCGCGCTGCGGTTTCTCCTGACGCGTCTCTACGACTGGCTCCATCAGGTCGAAGGCGCCCTCGTGCGCCCCAAGGATCCGCTCGAGTACTCGGCAAAGCTGCGGTTTCATCAGGCGGTCCAGAGTCCCGCGGCGTACGGTCTGTCGTGACGGACCATCCGACCGTCCACGTCTATACCGATGGCGCGTGCTCAGGAAATCCCGGGCCCGGTGGCTGGGGAGTCGTCCTTCGTTCCGGGACCCACGAACGCGAACTATTCGGCGGCGAACCGGAGACGACCAACAATCGCATGGAGATGATGGCGGCGATTCAAGCCCTGGAGGCGCTGAAGCGCCTATCAACGGTTCATCTCCATACCGACAGCACCTACCTGCGTGACGGCATCACGCAATGGATCAAACGCTGGAAGAAGAACGGATGGCGGACCGCCGATCGCAAGCCGGTCAAGAACGTGGACCTGTGGCAACGCCTCGAAACGGCGATCGGCCGTCATCACGTGACGTGGCATTGGGTGCGGGGGCACGCCGGCCACCCAGAGAATGAACGCGCCGATGCGCTCGCTCGGCGCGGAATCGCGAGCCCAAGCGACAACGGGGGCCCGTAGGCCCCCGTTTCCGCGCCGAAATTTCCGGCGAAATCTAGATCTGGGTCAACAAGACCTCGGCTTTGGTCTTCTCGAACCCGCCCTCGTCGACATTGAGCTTCTTAAGGACGCCGTCGACGACATACATCGAAAACCGCTTCGAACGGCCGCCGAGGCCGAACTTGGATGCATCCAACTCGAGCCCGATCTTCTTGGTGAAATCGGCGTTGCCGTCGCCCAACATCAGGATCTTTTCGCCGACGTTGCGGTCCTTGCCCCACGCCGACATGACGAAAGCGTCGTTGACGGCCATGCACGCCACGGTGTCGACGCCCTTCTTCTTGAAGGCATCGAAGTTGTTGAGGAAGCCCGGCAGGTGCTGGGCCGAGCAGGTGGGCGTGAACGCACCAGGGACTGCAAAAAGGGCCACCTTTTTGCCGCCGAATAGCTCCTTGGTCGTCATCGGCTTGGGGCCGGTCGCCGTCATCGTCATGAACGTCGCTTCGGGAAGTTTATCGCCTTCTTTGATCGCCATCGCCCTGGGTCCTCCGTCCCTTGTGTGTTGATCGTGCGCCCTCTGGCCGGGGGCGCCGGAAAAACCATTAAAGCCGCAGACCCACGCCTTGGGAAGGGCTTCACCGGTCGCCGCCGATATAGGGCGGGCGCGCCGCCGCAGCAAGAGGCCTTTTCATAATCGATTACACAATGTGTAATGAGCCATGGGACAACGGCCACAGCAGGGCGTGCGTTCGGTCGAAATCGGGCTCGCCTTGGTTGCAGAGCTCGCCGCGGCCGGCCGCGACATGAGCCTCAAGGAACTGGCCCAGGCCGCCGATCTCGCGCCAGCCAAGGCGCATCGCTACTTGGTCAGCCTCGGGCGGGCGCGACTGATCGCACGGACGCCGGATTCCGGCGACTATGGTCTGGGCCCGCTCGCGGTGAACCTCGGTCTCTCGGCTTTGGCACGCTTGGACACTCATCGCGTGGCCTGGGATGAACTGGCGCGCCTGCGCGATACCGTCGATCAGACGGCCGTGCAGGTCATTTGGGGCGATGGTCTGGCCGTGGTCGCCCGGGTCGAGCAGCCGGCACGAACGATCACCGTGAACGTGCGGACGGGAGCGACGCTGCCGATCCTCGCGGCTGCCAGCGCACGCGTCTTCGCCGCATACCTTCCCAACGCGGTAATCGGCCCGATCATCGAGCGCGAATTGGCCGCGGGAGACTTGCCCACCCATATGGGCCGCCGACTCGACCGCCGCGGTTATCAAGCGCTCCTCAACGACATCCGAGGGCGCGGCATGGCGCGCTCCGAGGGCGACCTTCACGCCGGGATCGCGGCCTTGAGCGCTCCGGTCTTCGATCACGCCGGGCGCATCGCCATGGTGTTCGCCCTCATCGGCCCGATGTCGACGTTTGACCTCGACTGGAAGGGCCGCAACGCTCGGGCGTTGGCGGAGGCCTGTGCCCGCCTGAGTGAACGTCTCGGATTCCGCGCGCCTCATCGATCCCAGGAACAAGAAAGCCCGCAGCACGAGGAGCGCCCTCGTGGCCGCCGGCGAACAGGAGGAGAATCCAGATGACCAAGGTCCCAACCCTAGCCGAGCTCGAGAAACGCGCGTGGGGTGTTGTCCCCCACCTCAAGGACGAAGCCGCCGCCGCCGATCAGCGACGCACGCTCTCATCGGAGACCGTTCGCAAGCTCTTCGACGCCGGCCTGCTGCGCTATTTCCAGCCTCGCCGCTATGACGGCTGGGAAATGCCGTGGGGGACGCAGTACTACGTCTCGAAGATCATCGCCCATGGCTGTCCGTCGACGGCTTGGGTCGTGTCGGTGGTCGGCCAGCACCTGTGCCATGCCGCGCGCTTCGGCGCCGAGGCTCAGGACGAGGTGTGGGCCGGCAGCAAAGACATCATCGTCGCGACCAGCTCGACGACCCGACCGAATGCCAAGGCGACCCGTGTCAAAGGTGGGTTCATCGTCGAGGGCAACTATTGCTTTTCGAGCGGGATCGATCATTCGGCGTGGGGCCTGGCCAACGGCGCCATCGACGGCGAAGGTCCGGCCCGTTGGTACTTCCTGGTGCCGCGCAAGGATTACACGGTCGACGATACGTGGCACACGATCGGCATGCGCGGCACGGGGACCAAGGACATGAGCGTCCAAAAGGCCTTCGTCCCGGAGCATCGCGCTATCCGATTCGACGTCTTCAACAATGCCAATCCCCCGGGATGCAGGCACAACCCGGGATACATCTACGCCATGGAGATGGGGCCGCACGTGCACGGCTCGAGTCCGCTCGGCCCCGTGGTCGGCACGGCCGAGGGTGCCGTCGAGGCCTACATCGAGATCACGCGAAATCGCGTCTCGGCCCTGACTGGACAGCGGGTGACTGACAGCGATGCGGTGCACTTGCGACTGTCGGAATCGTCCGCCGAGGTTCACGCCGCCGACCTGGTCGCCCGCCACGACCTCGAACTGCTGCACGAACGCGGCAAAGCCGGCCAACTCCTCAGTGAAAAAGAGAAGGTCGAACTGGTGCGCAACCGGGGTTATATCGCCGAACAGTGCGTCCGCGCGGTCACCCGGCTCGTCCGCCAGATGGGAGCGCTCGGGATCTTCGACGACAACCCGCTCAATCGCTACTACCGCGACATTCACGCCATGACGACCCAGGTCGGCGTCTCTTGGGACGCCACGATGCCGCACTATGGCCGCTGGGCCCTCGGCGTCGCCGCACGCGGAATCATGAGCCCGGGAGCTTCACACGTCATGCCGCCGTCCAAGGGCTGAAGCCACTCCGAGGGCGCTGGCAGGACGAAACCCTCGCGACTAGAATTGACGCGTCGGAGCGGGAGAACCGCCGTGGGTGCGAGCGCAAAACCCGATACGTCGCTCAAAGGTCAGTTGCTGATCGCCATGCCGACGATGTCGGATGAGCGCTTCGCGCGCACCGTGATTTACATGTGCGCTCACAGCCCGGCCGGTGCGATGGGTTTGGTCGTGAATCGCCTGATCGACAGCATTTCGTTCCCAGCCCTTTTGAAGCAACTCGAGATCGATCTTCCGGCGCCGACACGCGATATCCGCATCCATTTCGGCGGACCCGTCGAATCGGGCCGCGGGTTCGTTCTGCATAGCGCCGACTACGACGGGGATTCGACGCTCAAGATCGACGGTGATATCGGCCTGACGGCGTCGATCGGCGTCCTGCGCGACATCGCAACCGGCACAGGCCCGACACGGTCGTTGTTTGCCCTCGGTTATGCGGGCTGGGGACCGGGGCAACTCGACGGCGAGATCCAGGCCAACGCTTGGCTGCACGTGTCCGCCGATCCGGAACTGCTGTTCAACGCCGACCTCGAGCAGAAGTGGGATCTGGCCGTGCGCAAGATCGGCTTCGACGTTTCACTCCTGTCGAGCCAAGCAGGACGAGCCTGACCCTAGGCCTGATTGGCAGCGCGAAGCCGGGGAACATGCGCCGGTCGCGGGTCGCTCGACAGCATCGCGAAGAGATTGTGATCGCGCCACACGCCGTTGATGCAGAGGAATTGGCGCGCCAGACCCTCGAAGCGAAAACCAGCCTTGGTCAGCAACGCCATCGAGGGCGCATTGGTCGGAACGCAGGCCGCCTCGAGCCGATGCAGGCGCAGCTCGTCGAATACGAACCGTACGACCTCGGTCACTGCGCCATACATGTAGCCGCGGCGGGCATAACGTTGCCCCATCCAATAGCCGACGGAGCAAGACTGGGTTACGCCACGACGAATCTGACTGAGCGTGATACCGCCCACCAGGGCGTCGTCGGCACGGCGAAAAATGAAGAATGCGATCCCCTCATCGTCGCGTAGTTCCCGGGCGTAGCGTTTGAGACGACGCCTGTAGGCCGATTTGGACAGAGCGTCCGCCGACCAGGCAGGCTCCCACGGCTCGAGGAATTCTCGCGACTCTTCACGCAGCTTCGCCCAGGTGTAGTAGTCCGAGAGCAACGGCATGCGCAGATACACGTCGGGGCCGCGAAGCTCCGGTGCGCCGGCCAGCGTTAGGCTACGCAGAAGCGCCATGCGCAGTCATCCCTCCGTAGGCGAAACGACTCTAGCGGCCAAATCTTGCCGTAAAGACGTCGTACGCTTCAAGCGGCGCCACTGGACCCAAGGCCGTCAGCGTCGGGGACCCGCCGGCCAGCAAGCGTTCGGCGAACCGCGATAGCGCCCGGGCGTCGACTGCATCGATCCGTTCGACGATTTCGCGGGTCGACAGCACGCGCCCAAAGATCAGTGTCTGGCGGGCAAACTGCTCGCACCGTGCCGACGAACTCTCGAGCGCCATCAACAGGCCGGCTTTGAGCTGGGCTCGCGCGCGATCGATCTCTTCCTCCGGAATAGGGCCCGAGAGCCCACCCAACTCTCCGACCATGGCCGGCATGAGTTCGGCAAGCTTGTCGCCGCCTGTCCCGGCATAGATCCCGAAGATCCCGCCGTCGACGAACGACGAGGAGAACGAATAAATGGCGTAACACAGCCCCCGCTTCTCGCGGACCTCCTGGAAGAGGCGCGAGGACATGCCGCCGCCCAAGACGGTCGAAAACACCTGAGCCGTGTAGTAGTCCGGGTCGTCATAACGCACGCCATTGAAGCCGGCGACCAGATGGATCTGCTCGAGGTCACGATCCTCGCGCCGGTCCCCGCCTGCGTAGCGAGCGGCTTGTGGGGTGTCGAGTTCGCCGGCGGGCAAGGCCCCAAACGCACGCGACGCCAGGGCGACCAGGGCCGCGTGATCGACCCGTCCGGCCGCCGAAAGCACCATGTGGGGCGCGCGATACTGGCGCGCGAGGTAACGCTGGAGGTCGTCCCGCCGAAACCCTGCCACTCGCTCGGGCGTTCCCAGAATGGATCGCCCCACGGCCTGATCGGGAAAGGCGGTCTCCTGAAAGTGGTCGAATACGAGGTCGTCCGGCGTGTCGTTGGTTTGGCCGATCTCCTGAATGATGACCTGCTGCTCCCGAGCCAGCTCTTCGGCATCAAAAACCGAGCGTTGCAGGATGTCCGCCAGAAGGTCGACGGCAAGCGCGACGTCGTTCTTCAGGATTCGCGCGTAGTAGGCGGTCTGTTCGCGCGAGGTGTACGCGTTCAGGTGACCACCAACGGCCTCGATCTCCTCGGCGATGCGACGGGCCGAACGCGACGTCGTGCCCTTGAACGCCATATGCTCCAACACGTGCGAAATCCCATTAACCTCGGCCGCTTCGTTGCGTGCGCCGGTGTCGACCCAGATACCGACCGCCGAGGTCTCGAGGTGAGGCGAATCCTCACTCACGATGCGCAGGCCGTTCGCCAAGGTGGTCGTCTGCGGTCCGTTCATGCAGGTACTCTCTGAGGCTGACTCACGCGCGCCCGCCCGGTGACGAAGCGTCGTACGGCGTCGAGGTCATTGGGCAGGACGGTGACCCGTTCAGGCCGGGTCAAGAGGCCCTCCATGTTGGCGGGCAACGTGGGGCGGACGCCACTGGCGCGTGCCACGGCGTCGGGAAACTTCGCGGCGTGGGCGGTCGCCAGACTGACGATCGGGACGCCCCGCGTTCGCTTGACCTTCCGTGCCGCAGCAACGGCGATCGCCGAGTGGGGATCGAGAAGCACACCACCGTGGCGGCCCTCGGCCGCAATGGTGGCTGCCGCCTCGGCCTCCTCGATGCGGGCCGCGGTAAACAGCGGTGAGGCGGCTGCCAGTACGTTGTCACCCACCTTGAATGCGCCGGCGGACTTGAGATCGGCCATCAGCCCGGAAACCACGCGGCCATCTCGCCCGGTCAAGTCGAACAACAGCCGCTCGAAATTCGATGACACCTGGATGTCCATACTCGGGCTTGTGGTAGCGACCACACCCCGAGGCTGGTAACGCCCCGACGCGAAGAATCGCGCGAGTATGTCGTTGATGTTGGTGGCGACGACCAACCCCGCCACCGGCAATCCCATCTGCGCCGCAACGTAACCCGCGAACACATCACCGAAATTCCCGGTCGGCACAGAGAACATGACAGGACGTGCCGGGGCCCCCAGCGCCAGGGCTGCGGTGAAGTAGTAGACCACCTGCGCCATGATCCGGCCCCAGTTGATCGAATTGACCGCCGCCAAACGATGGCGATCGCGAAACGCGTGATCGTCGAACATCGCTTTGACCAACGCTTGGCAGTCATCGAAGGTGCCCTCGACCGCAATGCAGTGGATGTTGGCGGACTCGACGGTGGTCATTTGCCGGCGCTGAATCTCCGAGACTCGGCCGTTCGGAAACAGAATGAACACGTCCATCGACGGCCGGTCGCGACACGCTTCGATCGCAGCCGACCCGGTGTCGCCCGAGGTCGCCCCGACGATGGTCACCGACTGTCCGCGTCGCGCCAACACGTCGTCGAACAGGCGGCCGAGCAATTGCAGGGCATAGTCCTTGAAGGACTGCGTCGGACCGTGGAACAACTCGAGCAGCCATTCGTCGTCGCCCAACTGCCGCAGCGGCGCAATCGCGCGGTGGCTGAAGCCAGCGTAAGCGGCCGTGAGATGACGACGAAGATCGGCGGGCGAAAGGGCGCCCGCGACAAACGGGGCGATGACGGTTGTGGCCACATCGACGTACGAGCGACCAGCCAACGCCGCAATCTCTTCGTATGACAGCCGCGGCCAACTTGCCGGCACATAGAGGCCGCCATCGCGCGCCAGACCCGCGAGCAACACATCGGTGAAATCGAGAACCGGGGCGACACCCCGGGTGCTGACATACTGCACGGAACGTTTCCTGAAATGGGCGCGTAGACTAGCGGCGTCCCCCCGGCCCGGCAACCGAACCTGCTCAAACTGCGCCTAGTCGATCCCGGCAGAGAAACGTGGGGATAACTCCGTTTTCTGTGGTTATCCAGATACATGCATTGTCCCTCCAAGTGAACAAATTGGCGGACAACATTCGAAACACGGGAGTGGTTCTCACGTTGTGGCGCGCCAGTGGCGCTGGTAACAACGGCGCACCATGGCCGTGTTCTCCGAGTCCCCTCTCGCGATCGATCGCAATGGAACGGAACCCAGCGCGACGAGTGAGACCTATTCGACGGGCATCCTGCCCAGTCAGACGTTGCGCGAATGCATCCGCGATCGGATCATCGGGTCGCTCCTCGATCCTTTGGGTGAGGATCAGATCCAGCCGGCGAGCATCGATTTGCGCCTCAGCGGGCGGGCGTTTCGAGTCAGGGCGAGTTTCCTCCCAGGCGAGCGCTACACGGTCAAGGAGAAGATCGATGTCTTCGGTATGCACGAGATCGACCTCCGCGAAGGCGCCGTACTGGAGCGCGGCTGCGTCTACATCGTGCCGTTGCAGGAGGCTCTCCGCCTGCCTCGTCGTCTCTACGGCGTCGCCAACCCGAAGAGTTCGACCGGACGGCTCGACGTCTTCACGCGCCTGATCACCGATCACGGCACCGAGTTCGACCGTGTCGAAGAGGGCTACAAGGGTCCGCTCTACGCCGAGATCAGCCCACGAACCTTCAGCGTGGTCGTGCGCCAGGGCTCCCGCCTCCTGCAGCTGCGCCTTCGGCGGGGAACGCCCCGGCCGACCGATGCTATGGCGCGACGCCTCCAGGAGGAGGTCGGCCTGATCGGAACTCCAGAGATCGCCGAAGGCGAACTCGCCAAGCGCATTCATGGCGGGGTCCCGGTCTCGGTCGATCTCAAGGGCCAGGGCGACCGAGCCCTGGTCGGTTACAAAGCCAAGGCCCACGCTGGCCTGGTCGACGTCGATCGCGTTGGCGGCTATGCCATCGACGACTACTGGGACCCGATCCACGCCAATGCAGGGCGGACCCTGATCCTCGATCCCAACGCGTTCTATATCCTCGCCTCGAAGGAGGCGGTGACGGTGCCACCGGACTACGCGGCCGAAATGGCGCCATTCAATCCGCTGCACGGCGAGTTCCGTGTCCACTACGCCGGCTTTTTCGATCCCGGGTTCGGCTTCACGGCCGCCGGCGGCGAGGGATCGCGGGCGGTACTCGAAGTCCGATCCTACGAGGTCCCGTTTCTGCTCGAGGACGGTCAGATCGTCGGCAAACTCCTATACGAGCGGCTGACGGCAACACCCGATCGGATCTACGGCCAGAACCTCGGGTCGAACTATCAGCGCCAGGGGCTGAAACTCTCGAAACACTTCCGGCTCTGAACTCGAGAACCGCTAGAACCCCAACTTTATGAGCACGCCGAAACTGTCTTTCTTACCGCCGACGATCGGCATCACGATCACGTCCGGCGTACGACCATCGACATAGACGAAAGAGGACAGGTTGGCCAGCCCCGCGGCGGCCAGAACGTCGACCCAGTGGTGCCGACGATCCTCAACCTGAGCCCAAGCAACCCCCGCCGCTGCGAGCTCTGCTGGAAGTCCCCACTGCCAGCCATAGCGGTAATAGACGTAGCTGGCGCCAGCGAAGGCTGTTGCGGCATGGCCGGAAGGAAACGAGTCGTTACCCGCACGGTCAGGGCGTTCCGAGTCGACCGTATGCTTGAGCCCTTCCGTTAGCGCGACGGTCACAGCCCCGCTGAACGCTAGTTGCTTGAGACCTTCCCAGTCCCCGGCCACGGCACTGCCGGCCGCCGCCCCAAGCGGCAGGAGCACGCGCATCCCATCGGCGTATCCCGATCGCGACAACTCGGCGCCGACCGTCGGTCGTGCCAGCGACAACGCGAGAACAGTGGCCAACGCAAACCGTGCAATCATGATAGGTACCGTCGTTCGACGTGCCGGCGAAACGCCTCCGTCCCCAAACCGGTGCCGGTGGCCCGCTCGAGGAGATCGTCGCTCGAGGACAGGCAGCCCACACCATGGACGTGCTCGCGCAACCAGCCGAGCAACGGCCGGAAATCGCCGCGACGGATCCTCTCCGGGATGTCTGGGACAGCGGCCACCGCTGCCGCGAACAGCTGTGCGGCGGCCAAGGCGCCCAAGGTGTAGGTCGGGAAGTACCCGATATCGCCATGAAACCAATGGATATCTTGCATGCAGCCATCGCGATCATCGGGCACCGCGATCCCGAGCAACTTCATCATTCCATCGCGCCACGCCCCGGGCAGGTCCCGTGGACGAAGATCGCCCTGGAGTAGCGCCGTCTCGAGGTCATAACGCAGCATGACGTGGAACGGGTACGTCACCTCATCGGCCTCGACCCGGATGAGGCCGGGCTCGACCCGCTGGGTATGGGCCAGCAGGTTCTCGAGGGTCCAGGCCGGACCGGATTTCCCGAAGCTGCTCTTGATGATCGGCAGCGCGAATTCAGAAAACTGGCGACCGCGACAGGCCTGCATTTCGATCAGCAACGATTGCGATTCGTGGATGGTCATGCCGCGGGACTCCCCGACCGGCTGCCAACGCCAGGCAGCGGGGAGGCCGCGTTCGTAGAGGGCGTGCCCGGTCTCGTGCAGCACCGCCATGACCGATTCCGAGAAATCGTCGTCTTTGTAGCGCGTCGTGATGCGCACGTCGTCGGGCACACCGCCGGTGAACGGGTGGTGGCTGACGTCGAGGCGTCCGAATTCGGTGTCGAATCCGACAGCGGTCATCAGGGCCTCGCCGAGACGACGTTGCGCCTCGATCGGAAGCGGTCCGTCGAAGGGCATGGGCGCCGAGCGCCGCGACTGACGCGCCAACACCGCGGAGAGAATCGACGGCAGGAACGACCGCAGTTCGGCAAAGAGGCGATCGATCTCGGCTCGGCGGCGGCCGGGGTCGTAGGCATCGAGGAGCGCTTCGTAGGGCGGAACATCGAGGGCCGTGGCCTTGGCTTGCGCCTTCTCCCGCACGAGCCCGATCAAGTTCTCGAGCGACGGCAGGACCGAGGCAAAGTCGTCTGCGGCTCGCGCCTGGCGCCAGTTCAATTCGCAGGTCGAGGCGGCACGTGCGAGGGCTTCGACCAGGTCCTGGGAGAGGGCATTGGCATGACGCCACAGCCGGCGCATCTCCCGGAGATTGGCCGCCTGCCAGGGTCCCAACCGGTCGCGATCGGCCTCCACTCGGTCCAGCAGATCTCCTATGGCCGGTTCGACGATAAGTTCATGGCTAAGACCCGATAGGACGGCCAACTGCTCGGTGCGCGCGTCCGCACCGCCCGGCGGCATCATGACCGCCCGATCCCAATGGAGAACGGCCTGCGCGCCGTCGATGATGGCGATGCGGCGAAATCGCGCTTCGAGCGCCGCGTACGGGCCGTCAGTCATTCGACGCGGCGTCGCGGAGCGCGAGGCGCGCTCGCCGACGATGCCAGGCGAACCAGATGACGACCAGGACGACCGCCAGGGCGTACCAGGTCAGCGCATAACCAAGATGATCGTTCGGCAAGTTGATCCTGGTCTGCCCGCCGATCGGGAATCCGCCGGGGTTCGGCGTGGCGTCGGCCTCGACGACGACGGGCAGGAGTTTCGTCCCTAGATGCTGCCCCATGGCAGGCAGATCGACCCAGAGCCACGTGTTGGTCGAGGGGTTGTTGTCGGGCCCGAGCCAAGCCTTCTTCGCGCCGAGCGTGACGATTCCGCTGATTCGGACCGGGCCCGGGGGATTGGCCGCCGCACGGGCTGCAGGGTCTTTCTTCGGCGGCCCGACCCAGCCACGATTGATCAACACCACCCGCCCATCGTCCCGCTGCAACGGTGTCAACACGTGGTAGCCGACATTGCCGCGCAGCGAACGGGCGGCGAGAAACAGCTCCCGATCGTGGAGGAATCGCCCGGTCACGCTGACCCGCCGCCACGCCAAGGCTTCCACCGCATTGTCATCGCCGGTCAGAGCCACTGGAGCCGCCGCAAAGTTGCTCGTGCGCTCGGAAATCAAAGCGTTCTTCCAGGCGAGACGCTCGATCTGCCACGTTCCGAGGCCGATGAGAATGGCGGTCGCCACGACGGTGGCGATGGTCGCCCCCGGGGCGGGTCGAACGCCCAAGTACCGTTCAAGCCAACCCATCATCGGACATCCGTGCGGTGGCGAAACTGCAGAGCATAAAACGTGGCCTTCAGCGGTCGCAGCAGGGCGAGCGACAAGACCAGCACCGTGGGCAACCAGACCACGGCATGGAACCAGAACGGCGGTTGAGCGGCGATCTCGAGGACGAGCACGCCGCCGACCACCAGGAAGCCGACGATCATGATGACGAAGACCGCCGGACCGTCGCCGGTGTCGGCGGCACGCAGGGCGAGCCCGCAGTCCTCGCAGCGTTCCCGGATCGTCAGCAATCCCTGGAACAACGGGCCACGACCGCAACGCGGGCAGCGCCCGCGGAGCCCTGACACGAACGGGGAAACCCGGTGCGGGGTCTCCCCGGTCATGCGACGGCTAGTGCGCGGCGATCGCCGTGCCCGCACCCCACCAATAGATCGCGGAGAACAGGAACAGCCAGACGACGTCGACGAAGTGCCAGTACCAAGCGGCCGCCTCGAGCCCGAAGTGGTGATCGGGCGTGAAGTGCCCCTTGAACGCCCGGACGGTGCAAACGATCAGGAAGATGGTGCCGACGATCACATGAAAACCGTGAAAGCCCGTCGCCATGAAGAAGGTCGAACCATAGATCCCGCCGCTGAAGCTGAAGGCAGCGTGCGAGTACTCATAGACCTGCACACAAGTGAACAGCAGGCCAAGCGCAACGGTGACGAGCAAGCCTTTCTTCAGTCCGTCGTAGTCCCCCTGGCGCAGCGCATGGTGGGCCCAGGTCACCGTGGTCGAGGACAGCAGCAGGATGAGCGTATTGAGGAACGGCAGATCCCACGTCGGGAAGGTGATCACGCCTTCCGGCGGCCACGTGTTCCCCATCTGCTCGGTCGGGAAAAGGCTTGCGTTGAAGTAGGCCCAGAACCAGGCCGCGAAGAACATCACCTCGGAGGCGATGAACAGGATCATGCCGTACCGCAGTCCGATGCGGACGATCATCGTGTGGTGTTTCTCTACGACCGCTTCCTTGGTGATGTCGCGCCACCACACCAACATCGTGTAGGCCACGCCGAGGCCGCCAGCCACCAGGAGCCACACGAAACCCGAGTGCATGAAGACAATCAGCCCGACGGCAAGGGCGAGGACGCTGACCGCGCCGACGGCCGGCCAGGGACTGGGGTCGACCAGGTGGTATTCGTGGCCTTTGGTATGTGTCGCCATGGGAAACTCTCCTTACTGCGCTGGCCGGCTCATGCCTAATTCAAGGTTCGATCGCCCTTGCCGCCGGTGCTCGAAACGCGGCTCTTGCGATCCTTTTGTTCGAAGAACGTGTAGGACAACGTGATGCTGGTAAGATCGGCCAGGTTGCGGTCGTTGAGTATCGCCGGGTCAACGAAGAAACTCACCGGCATCGTCACCGACTCGCCCGGCAGCAGCACCTGCTCGGTGAAACAGAAACACTCGATCTTGCTGAAGTAGATTCCCGCGGTCGGCGGCGTGACATTGAATGTCGCCGAGCCGACGATCTCGCGCGCGGTCGGATTTTGGGCACGGTAGAACGCAAGCGATTCCTCGCCGATGCGAACCGTCATCTCGCGCTGCACGGGCTTGAATTCCCACGCCAGGCCGCGACCGACGTTGGCGTCGAAAAAGACGTTGATCGTCCGCTCGCCGAGCGCTCCCGGAGCCGCCTCGGCCCGCTGAGTCGTGCCGCCCAGCCCCGTCCACTGGCAAAACGCCTGGTAGAGCGGCACCGCGGCATAGGAGAGGCCGACCATGGCGACGACAAGCGCCACGAGCGACAGGCCGGTCAAACGAATGCGCGAAAACGGCGCCACTATCCGCCCCCTCCAAGCCGCGCGATCGATCCCAGGAAAATAAGGACGACCATCGCCAGCAACACGATCAGGACGGCGCGGTTACGAGACCGTATACGCCGCGCCCGCTCTTCTTCGCTCACGTCACGACCAAGCCCGCCGCGCGCATGCCGTGATCGGCGAGCAGCAGGCAGAACATCAAGAACAGGTAGAGAATGGAGAACCCGAACAGGCGTCGCGCCTCTTGTTCCTCTTCGTTCACCGCCGCCGTTCGGCGGAGGCGCCACGACATCGCGACGAAGACGCTGCCGAGGACCGCGCTCCCCACGCCAAAAACCAGAGAGGTTGCGCCCATGAGCCACGGCAACAGCCCGAGCGGGCTTACGATGAGCGAATAGAGCAATATCTGGCGCTTGGTCTGGTCGATGCCGGCAACGACCGGCAACATGGGCACGCCCGCTCGGGCGTACTCGTCGCGACGCACGAGAGCGAGCGCCCAGAAATGCGGCGGGGTCCAGAAGAAGACGAGAGCGAACAACGCGAGCGGCAGCCAGTCGACCGAACCGGTGACGGCGGCCCAGCCGATCACCGGCGGCAATGCTCCGGCGGCCCCGCCGATTACGATGTTCTGCGGCGTCTTGCGCTTCAACCACATCGTGTAGACGAACACGTAGAACGCGATGGTCAACGCCAGCAACGCGGCCGCCGCAACATTGACCATCAGTCCCATCAGCAGGACCGACGCAACCGCCACGAAGACACCGAAGCCCAAAGCCTCGCCAGGAGCAATACGACCGCTCGGAATCGGGCGTGAGGCGGTTCGGGCCATCACCGCGTCGATGTCACGATCGAACCACATGTTGATAGCGCCCGAGGCGCCCGCCCCGAGTGCGATCGACAGCAGCGCGATGGCCGAGAGTGCCGGGTGGAGGCTGCCAGGCGCGATCACCATGCCGACGAGGCCGGTGAACACGACGAGCGACATCACCCGCGGCTTCAATAGAGCAACGTAATCCGTAACCGCCGCCGGCATGTCGGCGGCCGCGACGAACCCCGTCACGGCTCGCGCGCTCGTTGTCGCTTCAGACACCGATCGTTCCCGAGCCTAGTGATGGCCCCCGGTAATCCGGGGCAGCTGCTCGTAGGTGTGGAACGGCGGCGGCGAGGGCTGCGACCATTCGAGCGTCGTGGCGCCCGCGCCCCATGGGTTGTCGGCGGCTTTCCGCTTCTTCGCGAACATCTCGACCATCAGGTACAGGAATACAAGCACGCCGAATCCCGAGATGTACGATCCGATCGACGACACGTAGTTCCACGGACCGTAGGCGTCCGGATAGTCGGGGATGCGTCGCGGCATCCCGGCGAGCCCCGAGAAGTGCATCGGGAAGAACGTCAAGTTGACGCCGATGAACGTGATCCAGAAGTGCAGCTTCCCGAGGGTTTCGTTGTAGTTGTAACCCCACATCTTGGGCGTCCAGTAATAGAACGCGGCATAGATGCCGAAAAGCGCACCCAGGGACATCGTGTAGTGGAAATGCCCGACAACGTAGTAGGTGTCGTGCAACGCGATGTCGATGCCCGCGTTGGCCAATATGATGCCGGTGACGCCGCCGACGGTGAACAGGAAGATCAGGCCAAGCGCGAACAACATCGGCGTCTTGTACTCGATCGACCCGCCCCACATCGTCGCGATCCAACTGAAAATCTTGATGCCGGTCGGCACCGCGATCACCAGCGTTGCGGCCATGAAATAGGCGCGCGTGTCGACATCCATCCCTACCGTGTACATGTGGTGCGCCCAAACGATGAAACCGATCACGCCGATCGCGACCATGGCGTAGGCCATCCCGAGATAGCCGAACACGGGCTTGCGCGAGAACGTCGAGACCACCTGACTGATGACGCCGAAGCCCGGGAGAATCAGGATGTAGACCTCCGGGTGGCCGAAGAACCAGAACAGGTGCTGATAGAGGATCGGATCACCGCCCTTGGCCGCATCGAAGAACGCCGTGCCGAAATTGCGGTCGGTGAGCAGCATTGTGATGGCGCCGGCCAGGACCGGCAGCGACAGCAACAACAGGACCGCGGTCACCAGGATCGACCAGACGAACAGCGGCATGCGGTGCATGGTCATGCCTGGCGCCCGCATATTTAAGATCGTGGTGATGAAATTGATCGCGCCCAAGATCGACGACGCGCCAGCAAGATGCAGCGCCAGGATAGCCATGTCGACGGCAGCGCCCGGCTGGCCCGAGGTCGATAGCGGGGCATAGACGGTCCAGCCTACTCCCGCCCCACCGTCGACCAGCGAAGAGCTCACCAGCAGGATGGCGGACGGAATCAGAAGCCAGAACGAGATGTTGTTGAGGCGCGGGAACGCCATGTCGGGGGCGCCGATCATCAGCGGCACAAACCAATTGCCGAACCCGCCAATGAACGCCGGCATGATCATGAAGAACACCATGATCAGACCGTGCGCGGTCACGAACACGTTGTACTGCTGGAAGTCTCCGCCGAACACCTGCATGCCGGGCGCCTCCAACTCGGCCCGCATCGCGATCGACATCGAGCCGGCCACGATCCCGGAGACGATCGCGAAGATGATGTACATCGTCCCGATGTCCTTGTGGTTCGTGGAGTAAATCCATCTCCGCCAACCGTGTGGCCGATGATCGTCGTGCGCGCCGGTGCTCGCTCTGTAACCCATGGTCGAACGTCCCCGTTCCTAAACTGTTACTGCTGCTCGCGAACCGACGCGACCCGCGTCGTTCCGGAATTTTGGGCATCGAACGCCGCCTTCTGACGCACAGCCCATTGATCGAACTCCGCCTTTGGCACGGCGCGGACCTGAATCGGCATGAATCCATGACGGATGCCGCACAGCTCCGAGCACTGACCATAGTACGTCCCGGGCTTCGTAATCCGCACCCAGGTTTCGTTTACCCGACCCGGGACTGCGTCGACCTTCACGCCGAAGGCGGGTACCGCCCAGGCATGGATCACATCTTCGGCGGTCACCAGCAGACGAATGTTCTGATTGATCGGGAGGACGATCTCATTGTCGGTTGCCAAAAGGCGCGGCTGCCCAGGCTTGAGTTTGTCGGTTTCGATCATCATGGCATCGAAGCCGAACCCACCGTGATCGGGGTACTCGTAGCTCCAGTACCACTGATGCCCGATGGCCTTGAACGTCATATCGGGATTGGCCGTCCGATCCATGAAGTAGAGAAGGCGGAACGATGGGATCGCCACGCCAACGAGAATGATGATCGGGACCACCGTCCAGACCACCTCGATCAGCGTGTTGTGCGTCGTTTTGCTCGGGTTCGGGTTCCGGCTGGCGCGGAAGCGAACCATCACGTAGCCCATCAGCACCAGGACGAACAACGCGATCAACGTGATCAGGACGAGAAGCCCGTCGTGCAGGGAAACGACCTGCTCCATCGACGGCGACGCCGCGCCACGGAAGTTCATCTGCCATGGGAACAACGTGCCCTCTTCCGCCATGGCGCCCACGCTCATGACCAGCGTCACGACGGCCACCCAGACTGCCAATATCCTGCGCACTACCCACTCCTTGTCGGCGGACTCCAAATTCCGACAGCAAATCAAGCGTTTCGCTGCGGATTGCGGGCTGTTTTACTCCGTCCCCCACAGGGGCGCTAGCCTTGCCACCTGAGCCAAACTCGGTGCGAGGTCTGACCGCGCGGCCAATCGCGGCCCGATACACTAACCTACTGGAGTACCAATATTTTTTGCTGTTGCCCGCGGACAATCTCGGACCTGCGAAATTTTTGCGGCGTAATGTCGCAATGCAGCATTGTGGCCCCGACGCGGTGATCGCTCGTGAGACGACGCTCGCATGGTGTGGACGGCGTGTGCCGCCTATATAGCTCTCACCAGGAGAGGTTCCCATGACCGGCCCCACCACCCGTTCCCTGCTGTTCGATCGTCCCGGGCTCGATGAGGGCCGTCTCACGCGGCTCGTTGGCGACACACTCTCGGGGATGGACGACGGCGAGCTCTATCTCGAATACCGCCAGTCGGAGAGCCTCGCGTTCGACGATGGCCGCCTGAAAGCGGCGACCTTCGATACCACCCAGGGCTTCGGCCTCCGCGCCGTGGCGGGCGAGTCGACCGGGTATGCCCACGCGTCCGAACTGTCCGAGGATGCCATTCGACGTGCGGCGACGACCGTCACGGCCGTCAAGAGCGGGCGCATCGGCACGCTCGATCTCGCTCCGACGGGAACGAATCGGCGGCTTTACAGCGACGAAAACCCGATTGCCGCCGTCGATTTCGCCGCCAAGGTCAAGTTGCTCCAGGACATGGATGCGTTTGCCCGCGCCAAGGACCCGCGCGTCCGGCAAGTTTCGGTTTCGCTGGCCAGTTCCTGGCAGGCCATCCACCTGTTGCGCGGCGACGGTGCATCCGCCGGCGACATCCGGCCGCTGGTGCGCCTGAACGTGTCCGTGGTCGTGGGCGAGGCCGAGCGGCAGGAATCAGGGTCGTTCGGCACCGGCGGGCGCACCTCATTGCCGGCGTTCATCGGTGCGAACACTTGGCACGCGGCCGTCGAAGAAGCGTTGCGCCAAGCGATCGTCAACCTCGGCGCCGAGCCGGCACCGGCGGGCGAAATGACCGTGGTGCTCGGCCCTGGTTGGCCGGGAATCCTCCTGCATGAGGCCATCGGGCACGGGCTCGAGGGCGACTTCAACCGCAAGAAGACCTCGGCCTTCGCCGGCCTCCTCGGACAGCGCGTTGCCGCCAAAGGCGTCACCGTCGTCGATGACGGGACCATCCCCGACCGCCGCGGCTCGCTCACGATCGACGACGAAGGCACACCCACGTCCCGCACCGTCCTCATCGAGGATGGCATCCTGCGCGGCTATCTGCAGGACAGGCTCAACGCCCGACTGATGGGGGTGCGTCCGACGGGGAACGGTCGCCGCGAGAGCTTCGCCCATTCCCCCATGCCTCGCATGACCAACACCTACATGTTGGCCGGCGATCGCCCGAAAGAGGAAATTTTGGCCGGTGTGAAGAACGGCCTCTACGCCACGAACTTCGGCGGCGGCCAGGTCGACATCACCTCGGGCAAATTCGTGTTCACCTGCACCGAGGCCTACCGGATCGAGAATGGGCGCGTGACGACACCGGTCAAGGGCGCCACTCTGATCGGCAACGGCCCGGACGTACTCACCAAGATCACCGCCATCGGCAACGACATGATGCTTGACCCCGGCGTTGGCACTTGCGGTAAGGCGGGCCAAGGCGTCCCCGTCGGTGTCGGCCTTCCAACCGTACGCATCGACGGCCTCACCGTCGGTGGCACTCAGTCGAGATAGCTAGAATAGCCAAATCAGTTCGGCTATAATAGCCATATGAAGAGTGTGACCGTTTCTGAGCTGAAAGATCGCCTCAGCGAGTTTCTTCGCCACGTGAAGCAGGGCGAGACCGTCATCGTCACGGATCGCAAGCGACCGATCGCCAAGATCGAGCCCCTCCGAGCCGCGATCGACGATTCCGAGTTGCAGCGAATGGCGGCCGAGGGAATTCTCCGGCTGCCCATCGAGCGCTATTCGTCAGGGGCGCTCCCCCTCGATCCACCTCGGGCCAAACGGAGCGTCCTCGAGGCGCTGCTCGAAGAGAGACGCGAGGGGCGGTGAAGTTCTGGGACTCCTCGGCCCTCGTTCCGCTAATCGTTCGCGAACACCAAAGCCAGCGGATGCGAACGCTGCTCGAAGATCACCCAGCTCCAATCGTCTGGTGGGCGACACCGCTTGAACTTGCCTCAGCAATAGCGCGAAGGGAACGCAGCGGCGACCTCACAATGGACGAGTCCCGAATCGCGCGGGGGCGACTCGGTTACCTCCGGCGCATATGGAGCGAGATCAACGCGACCACCAGCGTCCGCGATCAAGCCGAACGACTCGTTCGCCTTCACGATCTGCGAGCATCCGACGCATTTCAGCTGGGAGCGGCGATCATTGCTTCACGCCATCAACCGGCGGCGATCGAGATCGTGTGCCTCGATCACCGCTTGACCGTTGCGGCCGGACGGGAGGGATTTGCAGTGGTCGCCTAGAACAGAGCTTCTAGTACGCGAGTTCCTTGAACACCGGTTCGACGGAACCCCGCCAAGGGCCGTTGAAACGCTCCAACAAATCTTCCGCCGGGGATCGGCCGGCGCGTTGGATCTCGACCAACTCGGCCAGAAATCCACTCTCGTCATCACCCGAGCTGTTCAGTCTGGCGCGATCACGCAGGCCGGCTAGCGCGATGGCAATCGCCTGCCCCGCAAGATCGTTCAGCGTCCCGCCGCGGTAACGTGTTGCCAACCCCAGCCGCGGCACGTCCGTGCGCAGCGCCGCCCGCTCGTCGTTACCAAGGTCCTTGACCAGATCCCACGCCGCATCGAGCGCACTCTTCGAATACAGGAGGCCGACCCAGAACGCCGGCAACGCGCAGAGACGGCCCCAGGGGCCGCCGTCGGCGCCGCGCATCTCGAGGAATTGCTTCATGCGCACTTCGGGAAACAACGTGGTCAGGTGGTCCTGCCAGTCGTTGATGGTCGGCCGTTGCCCGGGCAACGCCGGCAGATGTCCGGCAAGGAAATCGCGGAAGCTCTGCCCCGACGTATCGACGTAGCGACCGTCGCGGAACACGAAATACATCGGCACGTCGAGCGCGTAATCGACGTAACGCTCGAAGCTCATGCCCGGCTCGAACACAAACGGCAGCATGCCGCAGCGGTCGGGATCGGTGTCGGTCCAGGCGAACGAGCGATACGACAGGTATCCGGTGGCCTTGCCCTCGGCGAACGGCGAGTTCGCGAACAACGCGGTCGCCACCGGCTGCAGCGCCAAGGCCACCCGGAACTTCTTCACCATGTCCGCCTCGGAGGCGTAGTCGAGGTTCACCTGCACGGTGCAGGTGCGGAACATCATGTCGAGGCCATGCCCGCCCTTCTTGGGCATGTAGGCCATCATGATCTTGTAACGGCCCTTGGGCATGACCGGAGAATCGGCCCGCGACCACTTGGGCTGGAAACCGAGGCCCATGAATCCGGCGTCGATTTCGGCGGCGACCTCTTTGACCTGTTTCAGGTGCCGGTTCACCTCGGTGCAGGTCTGGTGAATGGTCTCGAGCGGAGCGCCGGACAGCTCGAACTGCCCACCCGGCTCCAACGTCACGGATTGCTTGTCGAGAGTGAGCGCAATGACGTTGTCGCCCTCGTAGTGCGGCTTCCAACCGTACCGTTGCAGCCCCTCGAGCATGAGGCGAATCCCGGGCCGCCCCTCGTAGGGGAGCGGGCGCAAGGTCTTCAGGTCATAGCCGAATTTCTCGTGCTCCGTGCCGATCCGCCAACGCTCGGGCGGCTTACAGCCAGCTTCGAGGTGCGCGACGAGCTGAGCCTTGGATTCGACGGTGACGCCGGGGTCTTTGCCAGGAGGGGCCGACATCGATCAATCCGCCCCGACCCGACGACGGCTGGATTCGGCCATGTCGAGGATCAAAATGCTGTTGCTGTGTTGCGTGGCCGCAGTATCCGGGCAACCGGCCATACGGATCAAGGGTGGATTTTCTCCGACGAGGTCTCGATCTCGGCATCGCGCCAGGCGCGCAACACCGAAAGCGCGGCCATTGCCGCGGTTTCGGCGCGCAGCAACGTCTCACCAAGACTGACGGCAACGACCGAACGATTCCCGCGCAGCCGTCCACGCTCGGCCACGCTGAACCCGCCCGCCGGTCCAACCAGGACGTTGGTGACGCCGCCCTTGGGCAGGGTTGCGAGCACGCGCGCCACGGGTGGGGCTTCGCCGGACTCATCACAGAAAAGCCAGGGCCCTCCCGAGACCGTCAGAACATCGAGGGCGTCGGGCGGCGAAATGACCGGCACATCCAACCGGCCGCACTGTTCCGCTGCTTCAGTGGCAATGGCCGTGAGACGAGCCACATTCGCTTCGCGAACATCGGTGTAGTCGGTCAAAACCAACCTGATCTCGCTTACACCGAGTTCGGTCGCCTTCTCGATGACGAGTTCCAGCGCCGCGCGTTTGAGCGGCGGAATCGCCAATACCATCGGCCGCACAGCGGCCTGTGTTCGTACTTGCGGACCCAGCGCAAGTCGACAGGACTTGCGCTCGCGCGCGACGATGGTCGCTTGCCACTCACCGTCACGTCCATTGAACAGCCGAACCACGTCACCGTCCTGCCGGCGCAGAACATGCAGCACATAGTGACTGCGCCGCTCGTTCAGGATGAGCGAACCGTCGCCCCCGAGCGCTTCGTCGACGAACAACCTTGGCGATGTCATACGGCCCCGCTGCGGCGATCTGCTACAACCTAGGGCATGCCGCGGCCTGATGAAATCTCGACGCCCGACGCGCTCACCGGGCACTGGGTCGATCGCCGTGCGCCGAAATCCTGGCGGCCGTACCTGAGGTTGGCGCGTTTCGATCGCCCCATCGGCACATGGCTCCTGCTTTGGCCGTGCTGGTGGTCGCTGGCGCTTGCTGCAACGATGACCGCCGATCACCCGGATACCCGCCCCTGGCTCGGCCTCCCCGACTTGATCCTTCTGGCGTTCTTCGCGATCGGCGCGGTCGCGATGCGCGGGGCGGGATGCGTCTACAACGACATCGTCGACCGCGACCTCGATGCCCGGGTCGAACGCACGCGCCAGCGCCCGCTACCGGCGGGCCTGGTCAGCCTCGCGGGTGCCTGGGCGTTCCTGATCGGCTTGGCACTCATTGGTTTGGCGGTCCTGCTCACATTCAACCGTTTTTCCATCGTGCTTGGCCTCGGCTCCATCGCACTCGTGGCCGCCTACCCCTTCATGAAACGCGTGACGTGGTGGCCTCAGGCTTGGTTGGGCCTGACGTTCAACTACGGCGCCTTGCTCGGGTGGGCCTCGGTTTGGGCCGATCTCGGGTGGCCCGCCGTAGCGCTCTACGCCGCCGGACTCTTCTGGACGCTGGGCTACGACACCATCTACGCCCACCAGGACAAGGAGGACGACGCGTTGGTGGGGATCAGATCGAGCGCACGACGCCTTGCCGGACATTCGCGGCGCTTCCTATGGGCAAGCTACGCGGCCACCGTCGCTCTCTTGGGTCTGGCCGCGGGGCTCGTCGGGACGGGGTGGGCGTTCTGGATCGGGCTCGTGGCCGCCGCGTGTCACCTCGGTTGGCAAGCAGCGCGGGTCCGCTTCGACGATCCAGCCCACTGCCTTGCCATGTTCCGGACCAACCATCGGACGGGGGCGATCATCTTTTTGGCGCTCGTCGTTGGCTCCTTGGCGGCTTGATCTTATCCTTGGTGAAACCGGGGAGATCGACCGCACGCCCAAGATCCGCCAAGGCAGCACTACGGGACCTGCGGCGCTCGGGATCCGCGATCAGCGCGAGGAGGAAGGCGTCGATACCCTCGCCTGGCGACAAGAGCCCGGCCACCGTGGCCAAGACTTCACCGTGGGGCTTGGCCGGAAGGGTACGGTTCTTTGCCGTCACTTCCGCGAAGGCCACCAATGCTCCATCGAGCACGAGTGCCGGCGCCTCGCTCTGGTAGGCGAACAGGTCCTTTCGGATCCCGACGGCCTCGACCATTGCCGTGAGGCTGCGCAGCCGTCCGTATTCGTATCCCGTGTGGTCCATCGGCCCACGTCGCTCGCTCACGTGCATGAGGTCGAGCTGCTCGGGCGTCAGGAACGTCGTAAAGGTCTGCAGCGTGGTGCCCGGCGATGGCGCGAGCATGGCCGTGATCGCTCCGTAACGTGCGAAGCGGGCCGAATACACCACGTCGAATCCGGGCAACACGGTCCGCAGAACGGGAATCGCCTCGTCATCGCCGAGCTTCGGGAATTTCCGGCGCAGCTGATCTGGTGCCGCGTTCGAGCCGTAGGCGAGGACGGGCTTGCGTCGCGCCATATCGGGCGGCAGGTCCATGCGGCCGAGCTTGAGCGCCCGGCCGCGATAGAAGATGTAGCTGTAGTCCGGCGCGCTGTAGGGGTAGCCCTTCGCGCGCACGAGCTTTTCGGCGTCGCTGTCCATGACGATGATTTAGCCCAAGGTAAGGCTAGGCACCACCGCAACCCGAGCGGGAATCTCTTCGCGTCTCGTCGTCCTTGACCCAAGATCGTGGCCAACATCGACAATGGCCCGGCCCTACGCCTACGCTCATCCGCGATGGTGGTCCGAACACGATCATCGACGTCCGCCAGCCCGAGGCCGCCAATCCGCCGCTCTTGGGCGCAGATCGTGCCGTGCGCGGCTTAGAGTTTCACCGCCGCTGGTTGCCTCCGTCAACGACGGTCGACGCGCGGCGCATTCTCCTCGCCCGCGCTGTTCGCGCCTTTGCGGACGGCTACGCCATCGTCCTGTTGCCATACTACCTGGCCGCCCTGGGTCACGGTCCTATCGCGATCGGCGTGATCACGACGGTCACGCTTCTCGGGTCGTCGGTTCTGTCGATCGGTGTCGGTATGGTGGCGAACCGTGTTCGACGTCGACCGCTTCTTCTTGCGGGCGCCGGCCTCATGGTCGCTACCGGGTTCGGTTTCGCCGGTTTCGGCGACTATGGCCCGCTCCTTGTGGTCGCGGCGATCAGCACCTTGAGCCCATCCTCGGGCAGTCCCTTCCAGCCGCTCGAACACACGGTCCTGGCCCAGTCGGTGGCCGCGACGGAACGCACGGCCCTGTTCTCGCGATACAGCTTGATCGCAGTCCTCGTCGGAGCCTTGGGTTCGCTGGCCAGTGGAGCGTTCGATCTGTTGTCCGTTGCCTTTGATCCCACGACGGTCGGGCGTGCATCCTTCTTCGTCTACGCCGCCTTCGGCGTATCGGCTGGGGTGATCTACCGTGGTCTCGGGGTGGGAGCCGAGGCACCGGGCGGCACGGCGGCCCAAGCACCGCTCGGTCCGTCGCGGCGGCGGGTGTGGGGCCTTGCCGCTCTATTTTCGTTGGACTCGTTTGCCGGCGGTCTCGTGACCAACACGATGCTGACCCTTTGGCTCCTGCAGCGTTTCGACGTAGCCCCGTCGACCGCCGGGGCGCTATTTGCGGCGATCAATGTTGGTGCGGCTCTTTCTTTCTTGGCCGCCGAGCGACTGGCGGCGCGAATCGGCCTCGTCAACACGATGGTATTTACGCACATCCCCGCCAATCTGCTCCTGATCGCGGCGGCGTTTTCCCCGAGCCTACCGTGGGCCATCGTGTTTCTCGTCCTGCGCGGACTTCTGTCGCAGATGGACGTCCCAACCCGCACCTCCTACGTCATGGCGATCGTCGAGCCGGCCGAACGCCCGGCCGCCGCGAGCCTTACCAACGTGCCGCGGACTCTCGCGGCCGCGCCGGGCCCGGCGATCGCCGGGGCGTTGTTGGCGGCAACCAGTGTCGGCTGGCCGCTGATCCTGTGTGGCGGTCTGAAGATCGTCTATGACCTCAGTCTGTTGCTCGCCTTTCGGCGCATCAAACCGCCTGAGGAACGCTAGCTGACGAGCGCCGAGAGACCGACCACCGCGAGCAGGACGAGCGCCGCCGGACGGAACCAAGCCGCCGGCGCTCGACGGAACAGCCAAGCCCCCAAGAAAACGCCCCCCAGATTGAGCGGCAGCACGAGCGCTGCCTGTATCAGGGTGGCTTTTTCCACGACCCCGGCCAGCATGAGGGTCGAGAACGTGATGATGATCAGCGCCACGACCGTAAACACGATTCGGGCTCGGATCGTTTCGGGCGGCTCGGGCGCCGAAAGAAAGTAGATGGCGACGACCGGGCCCGACATTCCCGCGATCCCCGAGAGCGCCCCGCCGACGGCCCCCGCAAGTCCATCGAGAAGGCGCGTGCGCGCTCCACGATAGGTCCATCCGGTCGCCAGCAGCGCGACCGAAAGGATCACAAACGCGCCGATCAGGCGTCGGATGAAAGTCGGGTCGGCCACGAACAGGAACGAGGCCGCAATCGGCGTCGTGACGATCGCCGCGCCGACCAGGGGCCAGAGTTGGCGCCAGGACACCGATCGCCGCGCGGCACGGACCAAGGGGATCGTGGCCGCCATCCCCATGATGCAGGAGGTGGCGATCGCCTGGACTGGACCGATCTGAATCGACAGGAGCGGGATCATGAGGAGTCCCGACCCAAATCCTCCGGTATAGCCGTGCAAAAGACCGGCGACGGCAACGATGGCCGCGGTCAGCGCGATGTCCGGCACGACCATGAGCCCCCCAGATTTGCGGCCCTCGGTAGCGAGGGCAGCGCTTTGCCCTATATAAGGGAAATCCGTTTCGAACCCACGAGTGGTCATGACCGACGCCCATGAGACCGAACGCCGCGCGCTCGACTCGCTCCATCGCCTGGTCGAAAAGGCGCTGAAAGCCGGAGCCGACGGGGCCGACGCCGTTGGCGTGTTTTCTGCCAACCTTTCGGTGTCGCAACGCCTCGGCGCCCGCGAGGACTTGGAGCGCGCGGAGGCCAACGACGTGGGCCTGCGCGTCTTCATCGGTCAACGGTCGGCCAACGTCTCGACGACCGATACGAGCGAATCGGCGATCGCAGCCGTGGTCGAGCGAGCCATGGCCATGGCTCGCCTAGCCCCCGAGGATTCCCATGCTGGCCTTCTCGAACCGACGTTCTTGGCCAAAACGCCGTTTCCCGATCTCGACCTCAACGATCCGGCGGAACCGACTGCGACGCTTCTCTATCAGCGCGCAGCGGCCGCCGAAGATGCGGCGCGGGCCGTGCCCGGCATCACCAACTCCGAGGGCGCCGGCGCAAGTTGGTGGCGCGGGACCGCCGCGTTGGTGATTTCGAACGGATTCGTCGGCGCTTATACGCGCTCTTCCCAGAGCGTCAGCGCCTCGGTGATCGCCGGCGAAGGCACCGGGATGGAGCGAGACTACGACTATCACGCCGCAGTCTATGGCAGCGACCTGGAGGATCCGACGCTCATCGGACGATCGGCGGGAGAGCGCGCGGTGAAGCGCCTCCGGCCGCGGAAGATGCCGTCGGCCAAGGTCCCGGTGGTGTTCGATCCCAGGATTGCGCGTTCGCTGCTCGGGCATCTCGCGTCGGCGATCAACGGTCAGTCGGTGGCGCGCGGCACCAGTTTTCTCAAGGATCGCCTGGGCACCCAGGTGTTCGCCCCGAACATCACCATTGTCGACGACCCCCACATCGTGCGCGGGCGCGCGTCCTACCCAAGCGACGCTGAGGGGGCCGCCAATCGCAAACGCCACCTCGTCGAGGGCGGAACCCTGACGACATGGTTGCTCGATCGAGCGTCAGCCCATCAACTCGGCCTGACAACCACCGGCCACGGTTTTCGCGGAACGTCGGGGCCGCCGACGCCCCACGCAACGAACCTCTACCTCGCTCCGGGCGCGGACACGCCGCAAATCCTGATGGCCGACATCAAGTCGGGCTTCTACGTCACCGAACTGATCGGGTTCGGGGTCAATGGGGTTACCGGGGATTACAGCCGGGGCGCCGCCGGATTCTGGATCGAGAACGGCGAGATCACTTACCCCGTCAACGAAATGACGATCGCCGGCAACCTCAAAGACATGTTCGCAGCGCTCGTCCCCGCGAACGACCTCGAGTTGCGCTACGGCACGGACGCGCCCACCACCCGCATTGACGGCATGACGGTGGCCGGCACCTGATGACGGGACTGGCCGCAGAACGCGAAGCCCTTACCGCCGCCGTTCGTGAGGCCGGTCGCCTCGCCCTGCGCTACTTCCAGGGCGACGTGAAGTCCTGGCAAAAGGGCCCCGACAACCCGGTCAGTGAGGCGGACATCGCGGTCGATGACCTGCTGAAGGAGCGTCTGGCGGCGGCCTATCCCGGCTACGGATGGCTTTCGGAGGAAACCGAAGACGACCGCCGGCGGCTCTCGGCCGAACGGGTTTGGGTGGTCGATCCCATCGATGGAACGCGGGCGTTTCTCAAGCGGGAGCCCGAATTCGCTATCGTCGCGGCATTGGTCGAGCACGGCCGACCGATCTTGGGAGCCGTGTTCAACCCGGCCAAGGACGAGTTCTTTCTGGCCGCCGCGGGCGCGGGCGCGACCCTCAACGACCGCCCCATCCGAACGAGCCGACAAGCGGGGGTCGTCGGAGCGAAACTCCTGTCGAGCCGCCGGACCTTCGAACGGCACAACTGGATCGAAGCCGCCAATGGGGCGGAGTTTCGGTTCGTCAACTCGATGGCCTATCGGGTGGCGCTGGTTGCGGCAGGACGCTTCGATGCCACGATCACTCTCAGCCGAAAATCCGATTGGGACATCGCTGCGGCGGACATCCTGATCACCGAGGCCGGCGGTTGCATGACCCGAATCGACGGCGGTCGTATCGAATACAACCGCCCGGGCGTCGAACACCCAAACGTTGTCGCCGCCGGCCAACCACTGCACGCAGCGCTCGTGAGCGGCCTCACGGCTGCGACGGTCGCATGACCCGCCGTGCCGGGCGGGAGCCAGCCGGGCGAGTCGGTTTGGCGTGCTTTCGGGGCCAATGCTATGGTCCGGCGCCATGAAGGACAGTGGCGCCAGCCGCCCCGGGTCGGCCGGTGGTCGGTCGTTTTCGACCAAGGAGCTGCTGCTGCGGCTCTATCGCGGGTTCGTCCGCCCGCACCTGCAGACTCTGATCATCGCAGCCGGCTGCATGGGGTTGGTCGCCGCCACGACGGCGGCGAACGCCCTGATCATCGAGCGCGTGCTCGACGACGTGTTCGTCAACCGCGACCAGTTCGCCCTGCTCATCGTGCCGGCCGCGATCCTGGTGATCGCACTGGTCAAGGCGGTGGCGACGTACTTTCAATCCTATCTGATGAGCGTCTTCGGGCAACGCATCATCGCCGATATTCAGAACCGCCTGTTCGCGCACTTGATGCGCGCCGACCTGTCGTTTTTTCACGGCAACGCAACGGGCGGCCTGATTTCCCGGTTTCTCACCGACACCAATCTGCTGTCCGAGGCGCTGTCGAAGGCCATCACCGGTATCGCCAAGGACCTCGTGATGGCCGCGGCGCTCGCCGGCGTGTTGTTCTTCCAGGACTGGCGCCTGGCGATCGTCGCCTGCGTCATCTTCCCGATCGCCATCTTGCCGGTGCGCAAGCTCGGCCGACGTATGCGCAAGGCGTCGACCCAGAACCAGGAGCGGGCCGGAGCCTTCAGCGCGTTGCTGGCCGAAGCCTTCCAGGGTGCACGGCATGTGAAGGCTTATGGCATGGAAGCCTACGAGTCGGATCGGGCGCGCGCCGCCAACGAAGCGCGCTTGACCGCGTTGTTCAAGGTTGTGCGCACCCGGGCGGCGTCGACGCCGCTGATGGAATTTCTCTCGGGCGTCGCCATTGCCGCCGTCGTGCTCTACGCCGGCAACCGGGTCTTTGCTGGGGAAATCTCGACCGGAGCTTTCTTCTCGTTCCTCACCGCGCTGCTCCTCGCCTATCAACCGGTCAAGAGCCTCGCTGGCCTCAACACCGCGCTGCAAGAAGGCCTCGCCGCCGCCGCACGAGTGTTCACGTTGCTCGACACCGAGCCCGACATTCGTGACCGGGCCGATGCCAAGGCTCTCGTCGTGGGTGGCGGCGGCATCCGCTTCGATCAAGTCGTCTACGCGTACAACGCGCTGGCACCAGCGCTCCACGGCGTCAGCTTCGAAGTCCCCGCGGGCAAGACGCTGGCCATCGTCGGCCCCTCGGGGGCGGGAAAATCGACCATCCTCAATCTGATTCCGCGTTTCTTCGACGTAAACGGCGGGCGCGTTTCGATCGACGGCCAGGACGTACGCGCGGTGACCCAGGTGAGCTTGCGGCGCGCCGTCGCCCTGGTCAGCCAAGAGTCGACGCTGTTCAACGACACGGTACGGGCGAACATCGCCTACGGCCGACCGGGGGCCAGCGAAGCGGAGATCGTCGCAGCGGCCACGTCGGCGGCGGCGCACGACTTCATCGTCGAATTGCCTCAGGGATACGACACGATGGTCGGCGAGGCCGGCGTCAAGCTTTCGGGCGGGCAACGCCAACGGATCGCGATCGCGCGCGCCATGCTCAAGAACGCACCCGTCCTCCTGCTCGACGAAGCGACCTCCTCTCTCGACACCCAGTCGGAGCGACAGGTCCAGGATGCGCTGCAGCGTTTGAGTCGCGGCCGCACCACGGTGGTGGTCGCGCACCGTCTGTCGACGGTGGTCGATGCCGATCGGATCGTCGTGATCGATGGGGGACTGGTCGTCGACACCGGGACACACGCCGAACTAATGGCGCGCGGCGGCCTCTATGCAAAGCTCTATGCGCTGCAAGCGACCCCCGACCCGGATCCGGCGCGCGCCTCGGCCTGATCGGTGATGCGTCGTCTGGTGAAGCGTCTGGGCCGATCCGGCAGGTTGCGTCGCATGCTCGCCCGCGCCATTGCCGGATATGTTCGCCTGTGCCGCTCATGGGGACAATGGAGCGTCTTCGGCGACGACGTACCCCGGCAATTCTGGCGCGAAGGACGGCCTTTCATCCTGGCCTTTTGGCACGGCCGCCTGTTGATGATGCCGGCGGCATGGCCACGGCATCGGACCATGTCGATGTTGGCCTCCGAACACCGCGACGGCGATCTGATCACGCGAACGGTCGAATCGTTCGGCGTCGGCACGACGAGAGGCTCGACGACCAAGGGCGGCTCGCGCGCGGTCCGGGCAATGCTGAGCGCCGTGCGCAAGGGCGAGTGGGTCGGGATCACCCCGGATGCCCCGCGCGGCCCCTATATGCGAGCCTCGGCGGGTGCCATTCAGGTGGCGCGACTCGCGGGCGTTCCGATCGTCCCGGTCTCCTGCAGCGCGTCGTCGGGCCTGGTGCTCAACTCCTGGGACCGGTTCATGGTCCCGAGCCCGTTTGCCCGAGGCGCCTATTTCTGGGGGCAGCCGATCGAGGTGCCGCGCGACGCAGACAACGCCGCCGTAGAAGCCAAACGACAGGAACTCGAGGACCGCCTCAACGACCTCAGTCGGATCGCCGATCAGTATTGCGACCGAACGCCCCTCCGCCCCGTGCCGTTACCGCAGGAAACCTGACCGTGCGCGCGCCCGAGTTTTGGGGCAATCCCCGCTCACGAATCGCCGATCTTCTGTCGCCGTTGGCCGGACTCTATTCCCTTGCCGGCCGACTTCATCGCGGTTTCGTCCGCCCGGTGCGCAGTCCCGTGCCGGTGATCTGCGTCGGCAACGTCGTTGCGGGTGGAGCGGGCAAGACGCCGACCGCCATCGCGGTCGCGCGGTTTCTCAAGCAGCGCGGCCGCCAACCCCACCTGATCACGCGCGGCTATGGGGGCAACCTGCCGGGGCCAGTGCGGGTCGCCTCCCACGGGGCGGCCGCCGTTGGCGACGAGGCCTTGCTCTTGGCCGAAGTGGCTCCGACGTGGGTCGCACGCGATCGCGTGGCCGGAGCGAACGCCGCCGTAGCCGCCGGGGCCGATGTCCTAGTGCTCGACGATGGCCTGCAGAACCCGGCTCTCGTCAAAGACGTATCCCTTTTGGTCGTCGACGGCGGTTACGGCTTTGGCAACGGCCGACGGATTCCGGCCGGCCCACTCCGCGAGTTGCCCGTGGAGGCCGGCAAGCGCGCCTCGGCCGTCGTTCTCGTTGCCGACGATGGCGGGGATGTCGTCCGGCCCGACGATCTCCTGTGGGGGCCGCCCGTCTATGTCGCCCGCCTGGCGCCCACTTCCTCGATTGCAACGCTCGCCGATCAGGCCCTTGTCGCGTTCGCTGGGATCGGGCGCCCTCAGAAGTTCTTCAACACCCTGGTGGCGGCCGGCTGCCGGGTCGTCGGCGCCTACACCTTCCCCGATCATCACGTGTATCGCGACGATGAGATCATGAAACTGGTCGAGATCGCCGTCAGCCGCCAGGCCAAACTCGTCACGACGACGAAGGACGCCGTTCGACTGCCCACGGATGCGCGCCGGATGCTCGAGGTGCTGGCCGTCGAACTGACGTTCGAACACAGCGATGCCCTGGCCGAAATCCTGGCACCGATTTTCGTCGGTCCGGCGACGTCATGACCGAGCGACGCCTCGCGCATATCCTGGAGGCGGCCGCGGCCACCGCGGCCGGTGCGCTGTTTCGCGCTCTACCGCTCGATGCCGCGTCACGCCTCGGAGGCGCCATCGCGCGGCGCTTGGGGCCCCATCTCAAGGTATCCGAACGCGCCGAGAAGAACCTGCGCCGCGCGTTTCCGACCTGGGACGATCGGCAGATCGCCCAGGCGATCCACGACATGTGGGACAATCTCGGCCGCACCGCGGCCGAATACCCCAATCTCCAGCGCTTCGACTGTTACGCCAAGGACGGCCGCATCGTCGTCGACGGCGTCGAGCACATCGATCGGCTGCGCGATGACGGACGGGCTGGCATCTTCTTCTCCGGGCATCTCGCGAACTGGGAGATCATGCCGCTCGCGGTCGCACAACGCGGCGTTTCGATCAGTCTGGTCTACCGCGCCGCGAACAATCCGATGGTCGATGCGATGATCCTGCGGGCCCGGGGCGCCATCACCGAAACCCACATCCCCAAAGGCGCGAGCGGCGCCCGCCAGATGATCGAAATCATCCAGCGGGGCGGCCACCTCGGCATGCTGGTCGATCAGAAACATTCGGGCGGGATTGCCGTACCATTCTTCGGCCACGACGCCATGACGGCCCCCGCCGTGGCCCAACTCGCGCTCAAATACGATCTTCCGCTTGTCCCCTGTCGGGTCGTGCGCGAGACCGGAGCCCGGTTCCGCGTCACGATCGCGCCACCGCTCACGTTACCGCGTAGCGGCGATCGCCATGCCGACGTCCGGGCGTTGCTGCGCACGATCAACCACCACCTCGAAGAAGCCATTCGGTTGCGGCCCGCCCATTGGATGTGGTTGCACCGTCGGTGGCCCGACTCATGAGTGGCCTATTCGGCAAGCTCGCTGACGAGTGGCGGACGATTCGGGCCCGGGTGGCGATCTACGCCTGCGATGGGCGCCCCGGCGAGGTCAGGAATCCCCCGTGGTGGCAGGTCTACTGCAACGGACGAGACGTATTTCAGGCTGCTCGCCGAACCCGGGTCGCGATCAAGCGATCGGCCAACAAGGAAAAGGCGGCGGAGATCTTGCCGCTTGACGCGCCTTGGGCCTTGGCACTGATGGCCGTCATTTCGATGCGCAAGACGCTGCGACGCAACGCCAACGAGGTCACCACGTCGCACGGAGAGATCATCCGGGAGGCTCTTTGCCTTGCGGTCGAGGCGTCCCACGATCAGTTCCGGGCTGGCGACGAATTCTGGGTGTACATCGCCGATGACACGACGATCGCCGTACGGCGCTACAATGCCAAGCACGCGATCGACGAGACCCGGATTCTCGGCCGAGTCGACCAGACACTGGCGGAACCGCGGCCGAACCGTTGATGCCGTTATGGTCGGTGGGCGGGCGCGGGTCGGAGGATGCCCTCGAGGTCGCAGGTGTTCCCACGATCCAGGGTCGTTGCGCGTTGCAAGTCGCGATGCGTGTGGAGGTCATCATAGGGACGAAGCCGGTGCATCGTGCAGCGGTTGTCCCAGATCACGAGATCGCCCTTGCGCCAGCGGTGGCTGTAGACGAACTGACGCTGGGTCGCATGTGTGAGCAACTCGCTCAGCACCTCCTCCGCCCCGTCCGAGCTGAGCCCCTCGATCCCGCCGATATGGGAGGCGAGGTAAAGACTTCGCCTGCCGGTCTCCGGGATTCGGCGCACGAGCAGCTGCGGAACGGGCGCCATTGCCGCCAACTGTGTACCATCGAAGCCACCGAACCCCGTCCTACGGCGCGACGTGGCCAGCGAGTGATGGGCGATACGACCCTCCAGCCAATCACGACGAGACTGGGGCAGCGCGTCGTACGCCGCACGAAGGTCGGCGAACTCCGTTCGCCCGCCGGCGGTCGGGATTGATCGCGCGTAGAGAAACGAGGCGCGGGCGGGCGTTTCCTTGAACGAGGAGTCGGTGTGCCACAGTTCGTTGGCGCGCTGGACGCCGCGCGATGGGCTGTCATCGGCCCAGGGACGACCGGCAGCGGTCAGGTTCGAGACGTCGATCAAGTATTCGTCACCGCGGCCGACCTTGTCCCTGCCGGTGGGTGGCGCCATCGGTTCGAGCGGCCCAAACGCGGCAGCGACCGCGCGGTGCTGCTCTGGCGTCAGTTGTTGGCCTGGAATGACGAGAACGGCGTAGCGCAGCAATGCCGCGTCGATCGCGGCCACGGATTCCGACGAGGGCGAGTGGCGGAGATCCACGCCCTCGACTTCCGCCCCGAAACTCTCCGAGACCGGCCAAAGGCGGATCACGTCCCGCTCCCCGCGGATACGGGTTGGCGCCTTCGGGCAATCAAACGCCCCACCCCTAATCCGCTGGCATCGGCCCGACCACGAGCTGTGGATCGACCCGCACCGTGAACCAGTTCATTCCCCAATGCAGATGCGCTCCCGTGACGCGCCCCGTCGCCCCCACGGCTCCGAGGGGATCACCCCGGGCGACTCGATCTCCGACTTTGACCCCGAGAGAATTCAGGTGCTGGAACACCGAGGAGAGCCCATGGCCGTGATCGAGGATGATCGTACCGCCGGTGAAATAGAGATCGGGTTCGGCCAAGGTCACGGTGCCAGCCGCCGGCGCGAAAACCGGTGTACCGGCGGGTGCGGCCACGTCCACACCGAAGTGCGGTTGCCGCGGTTCACCGTTGAGGATGCGCTGGCTACCATAAACGCCGGTGATCGGGCCACGAGTCGGCCAGAGGAATTCCTCGTCGAACCACGGCTCGGGCAGATCGTGACGCCGCGCTTCGCTCACCTGATCGGCCTCGCGCCGGATTCGCCCCATGGCAGCCTCGTCGGGGCTGACCATTTCGCTCGCCAGGCCATTGATCCGCTGCACGACGTAGCGCCGCCGCTCGACCGATAGATCCTGTTCGATGCGTCGCCCGTCCGGGAGCAGGACCACCAATCGCGCGCGTGTCGCCTGGTCACGGCCGAAGCCGAAGACAAACCGACCGTCCGGGGAGACACGGACGGGTTGATCGTCGAGCATGGCCTGAGCCCCGGGAAGCGTCTGCCCACGAACGACGCCTCCCTGAACCATCTGACCTCGCAGATCGACCTGGGCCAGCGCAGGAAATGCGATCAGAACGAGAAGCGCTGCGACGACGCTGCGCATCTGCCGCTAGGTTCTGGGGCTCGAATCCGTCGAGCCGTTCCGCGCAGCGCGCGCGCGCTCCGCGGCGATCACCGCCGAGGCGTACGCTTCCTGACGCTCGAAGCTCCAGTAGCGCAGGTCTTCGATGGCAATCTCGACGCGGGTCACGGCGCAGCGCACGAACGTCCCTGGCTTCACGACTTCGAAGCTGCCGGAGAGGTACTTGAGAATCGCTTCGCTCCGCAACGGCCCGTGCATCTAGAGGAGTTTCCCTTGCTTCTCGTCGGGGGTGACCCGACTTCGCCGCCGGAACCGCGCAGGAGGGCGCGGCGCCTTCAGGCTGGGGGACGCATCGTCGGCGATGTGCGCCCCGACCGAGCCGTCGCGGAACTCTAACACAACGGGTTTGCCCGGCAACGCGGCGGCAACCTCCTTGACTGGCGCGCCGTTCGAGTCGCGAACCAGGGCGAAGCCACGATTCAAGACGTTCTGATAGCCGAAGGACTCGAGCAGGCGTACCTGCCCGCCGAGCCGCTCCGCGGCGCGGTCGAAACGACGATCGACCAGGCCGACGTGGAACCGACGCATGATGACCTCGAAATGCGTCCGGTGGTGACGCACATCGGCCAAAAGGGCTCTTGCGAGACGTTGGCCAGCGATCGTGGTACCGCGCTGCGCCTCGTGGAATGACCGCCGCAATACCCGGGGTCGCAATCCCCGACCAGCCTCGCCGAGCCGACGGCCGCTCAGGAGCAGATTGGCCCGCAAGGCCCGCCCGAGACGTTCTCCGAGATCGTCCAAGCGCTGCTCCGCAGCGCGAACACGCTCGCGGGGATCCCGCAGCCCGCGCCGCGCCGCCTGGAGTTCTGCTTCTGCCGTGCGCAGCCGACGATGAATCCCACCGAGCAGCCGACGCTGCTGATCGCTCACCTGGTAGAGCAGCTCCCGACGAACCGGCACCGCCATCTCGGCAGCCGCCGTCGGGGTCGGGGCCCGCTTGTCGGCGGCGAAGTCGATCAACGTGGTGTCGGTCTCGTGACCGACGGCCGAGATCAGCGGGATGCCACTGGCCGCTGTCGCCCGCACCACGATCTCTTCGTTGAACGGCCAGAGATCTTCGAGACTGCCGCCGCCACGAGCGACGATCAGAAGGTCGGGCCGAGGCACCGGCCCGTCCGGCGGAAGTCGGTTGAACCCCGCAATCGCCCGCGCGATCTGGTCCGCGGCTCCATCTCCCTGCACGGCGACGGGCCAAATCAGCACATGGCGTGGAAACCGCTCCCGCAGACGATGGAGGATGTCACGAATGACAGCTCCCGACAGCGACGTCACGACGCCGACGACATCGGGCAGGTACGGCAGCGCCTTCTTGCGAGACGCTTCGAACAGCCCTTCTGCCATCAACTTGCGACGCCGTTCCTCGAGGAGCGCCATCAGAGCCCCGACCCCGGCCGGCTCGACGTGATCGATGATCAGTTGGTACTGCGATCGCGACTGATAGGTCGTCAACCGCCCCGAGCAGATGACTTCGAGCCCATCCCCCGGTTTGAATTTGAGGCGGGCCCAAGTGGTGCGATAGCAGATCGCCTCGAGGACCGAACCCTCGTCCTTGAGCGTGATGTAGACGTGTCCGGACGGATACGCTTTGACTCGCGAGGTTTCGCCCCGCACGCGCACGCGTCCGAACGAGTCCTCGATCTTGCGCTTGAGCGCGCCCGCGAGTTCGCTGACGGTGTACTCGGGATAGTTCGTGGGGGCGTTGGCAGAGCTCGGGTCGGTCATCGTTGAAGCCTATGTTACAAGAGGGTCGCGGGCGGAACGAGCCGGAGTGGAGAGCGGCGATGAAGGTGCTGGTGATCGGGTCGGGTGGGCGCGAGCACGCGCTGTGCTGGGCCCTGGCGGCCTCCCCCTTGGTCGAACGCCTGTACTGCGCCCCCGGCAATGCCGGCATCGCCGCCGACGCCGAATGCCTGGCCATCGACGCAATGGACTTCGATGGCATCGTTCGCGCCTGCGGTGAACACCGTATCGATTTCGTCGTCGTCGGGCCCGAGGGTCCCCTCGTGGCCGGATTGGTCGACCGATTGTCGGCCGCCCGAATCAAGGCCTTCGGGCCGCGAGCCAATGCCGCGGCCCTCGAGGGATCGAAGGGCTTCACCAAAGACCTCTGCGCCAAGTACGGAATCCCGACCGCCCGATACCGCCGTTTCACCGACGCGTCGTCGGCCAAAGCCTTCGCCCGTTCGATGGCGCCCCCGATCGTGGTCAAGGCGGACGGTCTGGCCGCCGGGAAGGGCGTGGTCATCGCGGCGAGCCACGCCGAGGCCGACCAGGCGATCGATGACATCCTGGGTGGACGTTTTGGTGCGGCAGGCGCCGAACTCGTGGTGGAAGAGTTCCTCGACGGCGAAGAGGTCAGCTACTTCGCGCTGAGCGACGGGAGCGATGTCCTTCCGTTGATCGCCGCCCAGGACCACAAACGGGTCGGTGACGGCGACACCGGACCCAACACGGGTGGCATGGGAGCCTACTCCCCGGCCCCGGTGTTCGACGCCGCGACCGAAAGACGAACCTTGGACGAGATCATTCGTCCGACGATCAAAGCGATGGCGACCGAGGGGCGGCCGTTTTGCGGTGTCCTGTTTGCCGGACTGATGATCACGCGCGAAGGCCCGAAGCTGATCGAGTACAACGTTCGCTTCGGCGACCCCGAGTGCCAGGTCATCGTGATGCGCCTGTTTTCGGACATCCTCCCGGTATTGCTGGCGACCGCCGACGGCGTGCTCAGGCACGTCGATCTGCGGTGGCGACGCGAAGCCGCCCTGGTCGTGGTCATGGCGGCAAACGGCTATCCCGAGCAGTACCGCAAGGGAACACCGATCTCGGGCCTCGACGCCGCCGCTAAGGCGGGGGCGACAGTGTTCCACGCCGGCACTATGCGTGAACAGGGGGCCTTGGTCGCCAACGGCGGGCGCGTTCTCAACGTCGCCGCCCTCGGGGCCTCGATCGCCGAGGCCAAGGAACGGGCATACCGCGGCGTCGACGCCATTCGGTGGCCGGACGGCTTCTGTCGGCGCGACATAGGATGGCGCGCGATCGCGCGCGAACGTGCCAAACCATGAAGACGGCCGTCGCGCTAAGGCACGTCGCGTTCGAGGATCTGGGTTCGCTCACCCGGATTCTCGCGTCAAGGGGCTACGACATCCGGTATTGCGATGCCGGGATCGATGATCTCGAAGCGGCCCGATCGGCCGACCTGCTCATCGTGTTGGGCGGCCCGATCAGCGTCAACGACGAGGCGCTCTATCCTTTCCTCGCGGACGAATGCGCTCTTGTCGGTGAACGCGCGCGGCGCGAACGCCCGACCCTGGGGCTGTGTCTCGGGGCGCAGTTCATCGCCAAGGCGCTCGGCGCACGGGTTTATGCCGGGCCGGTGAAGGAGATCGGCTGGTCGACCCTGATACTCACGCCCGCTGGCCGGCGGTCCTGTCTGCGTGCGTTGGACGGTGCGCCCGTTCTGCACTGGCACGGCGAGACCTTCGATCTTCCGTCGGGGGCAGAACTGTTGGCGGGGACGACTCACTACGCGAACCAGGCCTTCGCGGTGGGCGAAACCACGCTGGCCCTGCAATTTCACTGTGAGATTCAAGCGCGCGGCCTCGAGCGCTGGTACCTCGGCCACACCCTCGAACTTGCGAGCGCCGGCATCGATGTCCCGTCCCTGCGCCGAGACGGACTGACCCACGGCGAACGCATCGAGGGGCTCGCTGCGACGGTGTTCGGTGGTTGGCTCGCGCAAATCGAGGCCGCGACGTGAGCACCTCCGCCATCGGCCCCGTCCGCGACGCCCATCGCATCGATGAGCAGGCGATCGCCGCATACCTCGCAGCGACGATTCCGGGATTTCATGGCCCGATCCGTGTCGAACAGTTCACCGGCGGGCAATCCAACCCGACCTACCGCCTGACAACCCCAGAACGCCGCTATGTCCTGCGCCGAAAACCACCGGGCAAGCTGCTGCCGTCGGCGCACGCGGTCGACCGCGAGTATCGTGTGATTCGCGCCCTCCGAGGCAGCGATGTGCCCGTTCCGGAGACCTTTTGTCTATGCGAGGACCCGGGCGTGATCGGAACGGCGTTCTACGTCATGGCCTTCGTCGACGGCCGGATTTTCTGGGATGGGTCGCTGCCCGAACTCGACGCCGCCGGACGCGGCGCGGTCTACGATTCGATGAACGCCACCATCGCCGCACTGCATCGGGTCGACCCTGCGGCCCTCGGCTTGAGCGACTTCGGGCGCGCTGGAGGTTACGTCGCGCGCCAGATCAAGCGCTGGACCGAACAATACCGTGCCAGCGAGACCGAACGCATCGAGGCGATGGAGCGCCTGATCGATTGGATTCCGACACACCTTCCATCCGACGACGCAACCGCCCTCGTACATGGCGACTTTCGCCTCGACAACCTGGTGTTCGATCATCGTGAGCCGCGCGTCATCGCCGTGCTCGACTGGGAGATCGCAACCCTCGGTCATCCGCTCGCCGATTTCGCCTACCACCTGATGATCTGGCGCCTGGCGCCTGGCGAATTCCGCGGTCTCGCGGGGCTCGACCTCCGCTCCCTCGGGATCCCGGACGAGGCCGCCTATGTCGCCGCCTACTGCCGTCGCACCGGACGGACGTCTATTGCGCAGCTCGACTACTACGTTGCCTACAACATGTTTCGGATGGCGGCGATCCTGCAGGGAATCATGGGCCGCGTACGCGATGGCACCGCGGCGTCGACCGAGGCCGCTCGGCTGGGCGCGCTGGCCCGCCCCGTGGCCGAGGCCGGCTGGCGCCAGGTCGAACGAATAGGCGGCTGACTATCGGCGAGGCGCGGCCTGGACGGCCCGCTGACGCAGCGCACGCGCTTCGTCCGATCGTCCGGTCGCGTCCAATACGTCGGCGTAGACGCCACGCGTACGCGAGAGGAGCGGTTGCGCGTTGGGCTGCGGTTCCTGGATCTCCAAGGCACGCTTCAGCGCCGCCTCGGCCTCCTGGTAGCGCTCGCGCTTGAACAGCACTTCGCCAAGCACGGTGTAGGCATCGCCCGCCCGCGAAACCGGCCGGCCCGTGAAAAACTGGTTGGCGGCCGTGATCCATCGTCGCGCCGTGATTTCGGCATCGGCCAGTTCGCCGGCGTCCTCCTGCGCCTGGGTCAGCGCATCGAGACGTTCGAGCAAGACGGCGGTGATCCCGCCCGGGGGCGGAGTCGCCCCGGGGGCCGCGAGACGGGGCGCCGCTGGCGCCGCGGGTGCTGCCGCCGTTGGCCGTGGCGAGTTATCGTCCGGATCATCCTGCGCCCCCGCTGAACGCGGTCGTTGCGGCCGGCCGAGCACATCGATCCGCTCTTGCTCCACCGCGAGTGCATCCTTGAATGGCTCAACCGCCGCGCGCGGCTGGTTGAGCGCTATCAACGACTGACCCAGCGCATACTGAATACGGGCGCGGGCTTGATCGCAGGCGGCCTCCCGACCGATTCGGTCGCGCGCCGCCGTCAAGTGAAGTACCGCGGAGCCATGTTCGCGACGCGATGCCGACACGAGTCCTTGCGTCTGAAGCTGATTCCAGGCCGGGCGATCGGCCGTGCAGGTCACACCAGGCTTACGGCCGAAATCGGCGCGCTCGTCGGTCATGACCTCGACACACCCGGAAACGACGGCGGTGGCCAACATAAGCGTCAGGACTCGGCCAATCATGGAACCCCCTTGGGACGCTCTCGACTCTGGCGCCCTTTGGCTCTCCGAGCAAGCGATCACGGGGCAGGAACCCGAACACGCACCACGGCGACCGGGTCCGTGAAACCCCGTAGAACGATACTCTCGGTTTCCTTGCCAAGCCCGACAATCGCTCGGCCGACCACGGGATCAGCAGCGACCGACGCCGAAAGGACGATATCGTCCCCTCGACTCGCCGTCTCGAGACGGGCCGCAAGATTGACGGTCGTCCCGAAATAGTCGAGCACACCGTTGGTATTGACCGCGATACAAGGACCGACGTGGAGTCCGATCTTGGGGACGATCTCGCCTCCATGAGTCCTGCCAAACTCGGTGATGTCGCGGTGGATCGCTATCGCCGCGCCAATGGCATCCCCTGGTTCAGCAAACGCTGCCATGACCGCGTCGCCCATGGTCTTGATCAACACGCCGTTCGCCGTCTTGAGATGGCGTTCGAAGAAGCCGAAATAGTCGCGCACCAGCCCATAGGCCTTGACGTCACCGACCTCGGCGTAAAGCGCGGTCGATCCGCGGATATCGGCAAAGAGAATCGCAACATGGCCGATCGCCACTTGGTCGCCTGGGCGGACGACCTGCTCCGGGCAAAGCTCGCGAAACACCGGCATGGCGATTACGCGGTCGCCTGTGAGTGCATCTGCGGCCCAGGCCCGGTCTTCGATCACGAACGTGCGCGGCCGATCCGTGTCGTTACGCAGTACGATGGAATCGGCTGCTGCCCCGGTGACCTCGATCGAATCCACAGTTAGCCGGATCGCGAGTGCATGGCCAGACTCGATGTCGACGTCCTGTTGCGGCCCGGATTCTGCTGTTCGCGCACGATAGCGGCCCGGCGATAGCGACCCGGCCACCGTCACATGGTCGCGAGGCGCCACCTTGGCCTGGACTCGCACGTGGGGAGTCGTCGCAGGGCCAAGCATGCAAAACGAACCCTCTGGCAGCGGTCTCAGCCACGTCGCCGGCTTGAACGTCAATTCGACGTTGTTGATGAAGTCGCGCTCGTAGTCGATGTTGCACGACGAACAGTGAACGCCCTGCGGAAGATCGTAGAGATTGCCGGCCGCTGCCTTGGCGCCACGGCACCGCGGACACAGCACATCCCACTGCAACGTCACGGCCCCTGCCGCATGACCCGCGAGCAGGCCGCGGACGACCACATCGAGGGGCCGCTGCCATCGTCGCGACAGGGCGAGGGGGCGCATTCGCTGCAGGTGTGTCGCCGGCGAAGACCGAAGTTCTTCAATCACAAGAGCCGGGACGTCAGAGCCTGCCGCCTGTTTCCAGGCGGGCATCAACCGTTCCAGCCGCTCGGATGCTGCCGCCGAGAAACCAAAGGGCGGAGCCTGCGGCCCCTGGTTGGCGGCCTCCTCCACCAGGCGGGCGAGAGCCCGGGCACGCTTGCGAAACTCGACCCTCGGGATGCCGAGAAGTGCGGTGATTGTGCCAAGCCAAGAACGCCAATCGGTCTGGCCCGAGAACACAATGACCGACCCGTTCGCGTGCTCACGTAGCTCGGCGTTGACGCGCAGATACGTCAGAGGGCCGCGATGATAAAAGCGCTCCTGAACGGCCGAGCGATGTTCAACCCACTCTCCGTAACTCTCGACCCACTCGGCTACCAGCGGCCCCAGCTTGCCCACGGCGCGACGTTGCAAACGTCCGTCGCGATCGAGCGACTCGACGACCCGGTACGGTGCGGAGCCTACGAACTCGTTGAGCCGTGCGGAATCGGCCAGAACCTTCCACGCCACCTCGGTCGATGCTCGAAGGGGGATCTCTTCGCGAAAGGACATCGATCCCATCGTGGCGCCCTACCCGTTCTTCTTCAGCTCGAGTTTGGCGACCGCCTCGAGGTGGACAGCATCGGGGCCGTCGGCCATGCGGAGCGCGCGAGCCCAGGCCCAGGCGTAGGACAGGCCGAAATCGTCCGTGAAGCCGCCGGCACCATGAACTTGCATGGCCCGATCGAGCACGGCCTGGGCCATCATCGGCACGGCCACCTTGATCATCGCGATCTCGGCCCGGGCCGCCTTGGACCCGACTTGGTCCATCAGGTACGCGGTCTTCAGTACGAGCAGGCGAGCTTGCTCGATTTCGATACGGGACCGCGCGATCAATTCCCGCAGCGCCCCCTGCTCGGCGAGAGGCTTGCCGAAAGCGACCCGCGAGCGGGCTCGCACGACCATCGCTTCGAGCGCGCGCTCGGCCGATCCGATCAGGCGCATGCAGTGGTGAATGCGCCCCGGGCCAAGCCGGCTCTGGGCGATTTCAAAACCGCGGCCCTCGCCAGCGATCAGGTTACTTGCCGGGACGCGGACGTTTTCGAAAACGAATTCACCATGGCCATGGGGAGCGTCGTCGAACCCAAAGAGCGGCAAAGTCCGTACGAGCTTTACCCCGGAGGTGCCCCGCGGGACCAGAATTTGGGATTGCTGCTGATGGCGCGGTGCATCCGGATTGGTCTTGCCCATCACGATCAAAATGTCGCAGCGCGGATGGCCGGCGTTGGTGATCCACCACTTCCGGCCGTTGATGACGTAATGATCGCCGTCTCGGACGATCCTCGTCCGCACGTTCGTCGCGTCGGACGAAGCCACGTCGGGCTCGGTCATGCAGAACGCCGATCGAATGCGTCCGTCGAGCAACGGGGTCAGCCATTGACGCTTCTGTTCCGGCGACCCGAAGTGGAACAGCACCTCCATATTGCCGACATCGGGCGCGCTGCAGTTGAACACCTCGGGAGCGATCGCCGAACGCCCCATCACTTCGGCCAGCGGCGCATATTCGAGGTTGGTGAGGCCGGCGCCCGATTCGTCGTCGGCCAGGAACAGATTCCACAGGCCGGCGGCTCGCGCTTTCTGCTTGAGGTCTTCCATCACCGCCGGGACTTGCCAGCGCGCTCGGGCGAGTTGCTCGGCATAGAGCGCCTCGCTCGGATAGACGTGGTCGGCCATGAAGGCCATCAGCTTGGGCATCAACGCCCGGGTGCGTTCGGGTTGCTCGACGACCATGGATACTCCCTCGTGAAAGGTCAGTCGCTGCGCCGGGTGGCGAAGAAACGGCGCAGGAGTTCGGCGGCCCTTGCCTCGTCGATACCACCGTAGACCTCGGGCCGATGATGGCAGGTGGCCAGGCTATAGAGGCGTGGCCCATGTTCGACGGCACCGCCCTTGGGATCGGCCGCCCCGAAGAACAGCCGGCGGATACGTGCCAGCGAGATCGCCTGGGCGCACATGGCACACGGCTCCAGGGTCACGTAGAGGTCGCAGTCGACCAGGCGTTCCGCGCCCAGCTCTCGCGTCGCCTCTCGGATCGCCAACATCTCGGCATGGGCCGTCGGGTCGCCCTGACGACGCACTTGATTGGCTGCCGCCGCTACGACATGCCCCTGGGCATCGACAACGACCGCCCCGACAGGAACATCGCCAGCCAGGGCTGCGCCCTCGGCTTCGGCGAGAGCGCGGGCCATCGGAGAGGTCGTGGAACCCACAGGCGTCATCGTCGCGGACCTTGGACGGCAGGGCCGAGAGCGTCAAGGTTCGTTGCACCCCCGATCCGCACGACCTAAATTCCCTCGACCATGGGCGCAGCACCGCTGATCGGCATCACTGTCGATTCTGAACCACCGGGCGGATACTCGAAGAAGCCCTGGTTCGCGCTGCGTCAGAACTACTGCGAGGCCATCCACCGATTCGGCGGTGTTGCGTTCCTGCTCCCCCACGACTTGGCTGCCATTCCGACCTACGTCGAGCGACTCGATGGCCTCATCATCTCGGGCGGCGCGTTCGACATTGACCCCACGTTGTTCGGCGCCGAGAACCGCCATGAAACGGTGACAACCAAGGATACGAGGACCCGCTTCGAATGGGACCTCACCCGCGCCGCACTTGCCCGCGACATGCCTGTCCTCGGCATTTGCGGCGGCCAGCAGCTGTTGCATGTCGTGCTCGGGGGCACCCTCATTCAACACATCCCGGATGCGGTACCAGGCGCCCTCGAACACGAACAGAAGAACTCCCGCGATGAACCCGGCCATACGGTCAAGGTGACCGCAGGAACGTTGCTGCATCGGATTGTCGGCTGCGATCAACTGGCGGTGAACTCGGCTCATCACCAAGCCGCCGGGACGGTGGCGCCAGGCACCGTCGTCAACGCCGTTGCGCCCGACGGCGTAATCGAAGGGATCGAATCCCCGGCCCAGCGCTTCTGCCTCGGCGTGCAGTGGCATCCCGAGTATTTCACGAACGAGGGCGATGCCCGGCTATTCAGCGCTTTCCTCGACGCCGCACGCCAGCGCTAGTGTCGCCTTCGATGATTCGCATCACCGGCGGCAAGCATCGTGGCCGCCCCATCGAGACCGCCGACGATGACGCCGTACGACCAACTGGGCTGAGAGCCCGTCAAGCCGTGTTCAATCGCCTACAACATGGGTTACTCAGCACCGGCGGAGCTCCGCTGGCCGAGGTACGGGCCATCGACCTTTTCGCCGGCAGCGGCGCGATGGGTCTCGAAGCCCTGTCGCGCGGGGCCGAACACGTGACGTTCATCGAAGCCGACGCCGCGGCGACCCGACGAATCGTCCGGACGCTCGCCAACTTCGGCGAGACGGAACACGCCCAGGTGATCGGCCGCGATTGTCTTTCCCCGCCTCAAGCGACGACTCCCTGCACGCTCGTATTCGTCGATCCACCCTATCGCAGCGGGCTCGGCCCACGAGGCTTGGCGGCCGTCCGGCGAGCCGGGTGGATCGCCTCGGGCGCCATCGTCGTCGCGGAAGTTGCGGCGAACGAACCCTTCCCGGCGCCGGAGGGCTTTGCGCTGGAGGAAGAACGCGCGTACGGCGCGGCGCGCATGGTCTTCCTGCGCGCCACCTAACCGGGCGACCAGACCACAACCAGCCACCAGCCGATCAGCGCCCCAGCCCAGAGCCATATCAACACGATGGCGGCCGCGGCCACCCAACTTCGCGGGCGTGCCTCGAGGCGTTCGCGGGCGAGCGTTCGAAACTCGGCGAACAGGTCCAGCGGAATCAGCCGAATCGCCAACCAAACCCCCGCAGGAACGATCACCAGATCATCGAGGTAGCCGAGGATCGGAATGAAGTCGGGAATGAGGTCGATTGGGCTGAGCGCGTAAGCGGCGACCACGGCCGCGACGACCGTCGCAACGGCCGGGGTCCGCCGGTCGCGGGCCGCCAAATAGAGCGCGAACACGTTCTCTTTCAGGCGGCGTGCCCACGCCTTCAGGCGCTCCCATCGCGTCGGTGAGCGCTCAGCGGCGTCCAAACAGCCGCTCGATGTCATGAAGGTCGAGTTCGACGTACGTCGGCCGGCCGTGCGTGCATTGGCCGGCATGGGGCGTCGATTCCATTTCTCGCAACAGGGCATTCATCTCCGGAATGGTGAGCCGGCGACCCGCGCGCACGCTGCCGTGACAGGCCATCGTGCTGCAGACCTGCTCGAGCCGGTCGCGCAGGGCGATTCCTTCTTCCAGCGCTGCCAGGTCGTCCACCAAGTCTCGCATCAGGCCTTTTAGGTCGATCTCGCCCAGCAACGCCGGCACTTCACGCACGGCCACTGCACCCGGACCAAACGACTCGATCACGAGGCCCAGTTCAGCAAACTCGCCGGTACGCGCGAGCAGGCGCTCGATGTCGACCGCATCGAGTTCGACGATCTCCGGGATCAGCAATATCTGGCGCGCCACTCCGGTCCCGTCGATCGCCCGTCGGATCCGTTCGAAGACCAACCGTTCGTGGGCGGCGTGCTGATCGACGACCACCATGCCGCGCTCGGTCTGGGCGACGATGTATGTCTCGTGCACTTGCGCCACGGCGGCCCCCAACGGAAAGCCGGCGGCCGGGGCGGGCTCGTTGATCCGCGCGGCGGGGGCAAAGGGCGTCGCGGCGCTGACGGGCGCCTGGAAGGCCGCGGCAGCTTCGGCGACCCCCGGTCGGGGGTAACGGTTGAGCGAGGCCGCAAAGGGAATCGTTCCGGAGGGCGCGATGCCGGCACGAAACGCTGCAATGGCTTGCGCCGAGACGCTCGTCGACGCGCGGTGACCGGCGCTCGCCAGCGCCGCCCTGAGCGCACTGACAATGAGCCCACGAACCAACGTGCCGTCGCGAAACCTCACTTCGGCCTTCGTCGGGTGCACGTTGACGTCGACCTCACCCGGCGGAAGGTCGAGAAACAGGGCCACCACCGGGTGGCGATCGCGCGCGAGAAGGTCCTGATAGGCTGCACGAACCGCGCCCACCAACAGGCGATCTCTGACGGGACGGCCGTTGACGAACAGGTATTGCGCCAACGCATTGCCGCGATTGAACGTCGGCAACCCGGCGTAACCCGTCAGTCGCACATTGTCGCGCGTGGCGTCGACGGAGACCGCGTTCTTGGCGAAATCCCGCCCGAGGACGTCGGCCAGGCGATCAAGGCGGCCGTCGACGAGATTTTCCGGTCGCGCGGGGTAGGTCACCGCAGCATGGGCTCCGTCACGAATCGTGAACGCGATGCCGGGGTGGGCCATAGCCAGTCGCTTGACCGCCTCGTGGCAGAGCGAGGCTTCGGTGCGATCGGTCTTCAGGAACTTGAGACGTGCGGGTGTGGCGTAGAAAAGATCGCGAACCTCTACTCGGGTTCCGACGGGTTGAGAGTCGGGTTCGACCGCTTGAACGCGCCCAGCGTCGATCGCGATCGCCCAACCTTCCCCCAGCCCGCGCGCGCGCGAGGCGATGCGAAGACGAGCGACCGAACCGATCGACGGCAGGGCTTCGCCGCGAAACCCGAACGTCGCGATCGTCATCAAATCGTCGCCCGGCAATTTGGATGTGGCATGCCGTTCGATCGCCAACATGAGATCGCTGCGATCCATGCCGATGCCGTCGTCGGCGACCACGATGAGATCCCGGCCAGCGCCGCCCAGCGTGACCTCGATCCGGCGTGCGCCGGCATCGAGGGCGTTCTCGACCAGCTCCTTGACGACGCTGGCCGGACGCTCGATGACCTCGCCGGCCGCGATGCGGTTGACTGTCCCTTCGGGGAGGCGACGGATCACCATCAGCGCACCCGACCGGACCGCAAATACTCCCGAGTCAGCGTCTTGCCCTCTTCGACCGCCGGTTGGCCGAACGGATCGACCCCGAGCAGGGCCGCCGCGAGGATCGTCTCGACGATGTAATGGGCGAACAGGGCCCCGAGGGTCGCGGCATCGATCTTCGGCAACCAAATCGTTCTCAAGGGGCGGTGATTGCGGGCGAGCGTGGCGAGGGTCGCGCGAGCCTCGGCAGCGACAAGGTCACCGAGAGTCCGACCCTTCAGATAGTCCAACCCATCGGCGAGCAGTTCGGACGGAATTGTCGCCCCTTGGCCCGCCAACTCCGGCACGACCACGGTAAAGACCTTGTCCGGCATGCCGTCCAACCACTGTTGCAACTGGCTGTGTTGATCGACGGGTCCAAGGGCCGCCTGGGGTGTCAGCCCGCCGCCGTTCTTGCCGAGGCTTTCTGCCCAGATTTGCCGATGCCACTTGGCCAGATTGGCGAGCCGCGCGTCGTAAGGAACCAGAACGGTCGTGGCCGCACGGCCCTCGCGCTCGTAGGCCACTTGCCACGCGGCGCCGGCCGCGGCCGGGCACTGATCCGGGGCGGCGCGCAAAGCCTCGATGACCGAGCGAGCCCCGATACGGACGGCCTGCGCATCGATGCCGGCCAAAAAGGCCGGCAGCAAACCGACATTTGTCAGAACCGAGTAGCGACCGTCGACGTGGGGGTCGTGGTCAAACACGGGGGCACTCCAGCGGCCAGCGAGCTGACGAAGCGCGTTCTGGCCCGGCCCGGTGATCGCCGCGACATGACCAGCGATGCGTTCCCGACCGAGACTCGCTTCGAAGTGACGCAGCGCTACGAGCGCTTGAGCGAGGACTTCGGCGGTCGAGCCCGATTTCGAGACCAACAGTAGCCCTGTCCGAGCCGCATCCAGGCCGCGCAAGAGCGGCTCGAGTGTCAAAACCTCGACGTTGTCGACAAAAATCAGCCGCGGGCGGGCGCCACCCAGGGGCTCGACCAGGCTACGCGCTCCGAGACTCGAGCCGCCGATGCCGATCACGATCACGTCACGGTAGCGCAATCGCCAATCGGCGGCGAGTGCCTCGATCGGCGCCAGATCCGCGTCCTGGAGCGCCAGGTTCAGACAATTGTAGGTCGGTTCGCACAGACGCGAGGCCAGCGACCGGGCTGCATCGGCGGCGGCCGACTGGTACTTCCCGACCGGCAGGTCGCTGTTCGGGAAAGCTTGGGACATGTCGTGCCGATAGAACATTCTCGGCAAACTAGCAGAGCGGTTTGGCGTGGGCCAATCGGACCCGGGTCACTCCACCGCCCGGGTCGCCTGCAACCCTTGGGGATCGCCGACCGTGACGATGAACATGGCTTCCGGGCGGATCAACTGTCGCGCCACACGCTGAACATCGGCCAACGTCACCGCGTTGATCAGTTCGACGCGCCGGTCGAGATAGTCGATTCCCAAGTCGTTCATCTGCAACGACACGAGCGTCGCAGCGATGGCGCCGTTGCTGTCGAGCCTTAGCGCAAATGAGCCCGCGGTGTAGGTCTTCGCCGCGGTCAGCTCCTCGGGCCGAATCCCATGCTCTGCGATATCCCGCAATTGCGAGCGCAGCACTTCGATCGACTCCGCCACACGTTCGTTCTGCGTGCCGAGTCCTCCCAACAGGATTCCCGTGCGGTCCATTGGAACGAGCGAACTGTATACGGAATAGGCCAAACCGCGTTTCTCGCGAACTTCCTCATAGAGCCGCGAGTTGAAGCCACCACCACCCAGCACGTGGTTGAGCAGCGTCACGGGGAAGAAGTCGGGATCGTTGCGCTTGATGCCGGGGAGCCCCCACATGACGACGCTCTGGGGCACGGGACGGCGCACGATCAGGGTGTCACCACCGGCGGCAAGACGGGTTTCGGGCACGTCTATCGGCAGCGACTTCGCGGGCAATCCACCGAAGGCACGGTCCAGCAAGCGTCCGGCCTCGGCAGCGTCGACATCGCCGACGACACCGATGACCATGTTGTCTTTGGCGAACCGTCCGAGCAGGAACGATCGCAGGTCTTCCGCGGAGATCGCCTTGATGCTTTCCTCGCTGCCCTCGGACGAGCGTCCGTAGGGGTGCCCCGGGAAGCCCTGCTTGAAGAACGTTTGGCTGAGGATCGCGTCGGGACTCTGCGAGCGGCGGCGGATATTCTGGGCGACCTGGGCACGAATCCGCTCGATCGCCTCGGCATCGAAGCGAGGTTTCGTCAGCGCAAGATCGGCCAGCGCCACGGCCTCGTCGCGAAACTTGGTGAGCGTGCGGATCGACAGCGAGAAACTGTCGCGGCCGGAGTCGAATCGTAGCGCCACAGCCAACTCCTGCAACCTGCGCTGGAACGCCTGGGAATCCATATCGCCCGCCCCCTCGTCCATGAGGCTCGCCAGCATCTTCGCGAGGCCCTCCTTACCGATGGGCTCGGTCGCGGCCCCGCCGCGAAACGCGACGTTGATCGTGACGATCGGGATCGACGGCTCGTGAACATGCCAAGCCTTGAGGCCGCCGGGACTGGTGATCGGCGTCACCTTGCTCGCCTCGGCCGGAAGGGCCCAGGCCAGACACGCCAGAACGATGAAAGACCGAAGCCGGATCATGAACGATCTCCCGATCGTGGGCGAAGCACTCCGGTGACCGAGCGCGCCTCGTCAAAAACCGCTTTGGCCGCCGCTTTGACCTGATCGAGGGTGACGGCCTCGACCCGTTCCGGAAACGACTCGATGTCCTCGATGGTCCGGCCCGTGGTGAGCGCGGCGCCAAAAACCCGCGCCGCGCCCTGCACCGAATCTCGACCGAAGATCGTCGATGCCTGCATGCCGGTTCGGGCTCGTTCGAGATCGGCAGCATCGACCCCGTTCGCTATCACGTCACGCACGACGTCCTCGACCGCGCGCTCGATCGCCACAATGTCCTGACCTGCGACCGGGTTGACGATCAGGACGAATTGGGACGGGCCGAGATTGCCGGCGCTGTAGAACGCTCCGGCGTAGGTCGCAACTTTCTTTTCGATGACCAACGCGCGGTAGAGGTGGCTCGTCTGGCTGCCACCCAGCACTTCGGCCAGCATTTGCAACGGTAGGGCATGCTGCTTCTCGCCCCATCCGTAGGACGGCGCCGTGTAGCCGCGGCGCCAGGAGACATCGGTGACCCGGGGATGAGTCATTTCGAGGCGACGTGCCGAGCGTTGCGGCGGCTCGTCAGGGCGCAACCGCGGTGGGAGGGCACGGGCCGGGATCGGGCCGTAGTAGCGCTCGACCAATGGGCGGAGTTGTTCGAGCGTGACGTTGCCGGCGACCACCAGCACCGCGTTGTTCGGCGCGTAGTGCGTGCGATACCAATCGAGCGCGTCTTCGCGCGTCAGGCCGCGCATCTCATGCTCCCATCCGATCACAGGGATGCGATACGGGTAAGCCAGATACTGCGCCGCCTGGACCTGTTCGGCGAACTGTGACGCGGGGCTGTTGTCGATTCGCGAGCGACGCTCTTCGAGGATGACCAAGCGCTCGGAGTCCACCTGCTCGGCGGTGATCGTCAGGTTGACCATGCGATCGGCCTCGAGCTCCATCATCCGCTCGAGCTGCTCAGTCGCGACCGTCTGGAAGTAGGCCGTGTAGTCGGTCGAGGTGAAGGCGTTTTCCCGGCCGCCGAAACGCGCGACCGTGGCCGAGAATTCGCCGGCGGGCACCTTGCTCGTGCCTTTGAACATCAGGTGTTCCAGGAAGTGGGCGATCCCCGACTTTCCCGGTTTTTCATCGGCCGAACCCGCGCGATACCAGACCATTTGGGTGACGATCGGTGCGCGGTGATCTTCGATCAAGACGACCTGCAGGCCATTGGCCAGGGTGAACGTCTTCGGGTTGTAGAGGCCTGCCCAAGCCGCCGCCGAAGCCAACGTCACGATCAGGGCTGTGACAAACCCAAGGCTGGCACGAACGATCATCGAGAACCCCACCTAACCATGTCGGTGTAACGTGGCGCTCCGCCACGACGGGGGCAAGTCGTCTTACCCTCGAACGACGGTCACAGTTTGGGGAGCCGCCCTAAAAGACGCCACTCAGGACCGTTCGCGACTTGCGCCGGATGATCGGAGCGTCAGGAGCGTTCTGTGAGCCGGTGGCGACCTGCTGCTGGACGCGGCGTTGCTCTTGCGCCGGATTCACGACCTCGCTCTCGCGGCCACGAACGGCACTGACCAACCGGTCGACGAAATCACGGTCCCGAACGGCCAGAGCCTCGTCTTCGATCAACTGGTCGCGGATGCTGCTATTGGCGCGGCCGGCTCCCGCCTGGCGCAACAGCGCAGTCTCCCCCGAACTGGCATTCGCGGCAGCCGCAGGGCGCCCTCCCCCGCCGCCCAACGCCGCCTGCGCTTGCTGCCGCGGATCGAGTTCCTGTGGGCGCGGCGCCCCAGGCCGCGGCGGACGGAGGTTGAAATCCGGTGGCAACGTCAGGGGCGCCTTCCGTACCACGGCGAATTCGTCGGGCGCTGTGGGTTCCAACCCGAGCTGCTGGCGAACGCCGGAACAGGCTGCGAGACCGACGATCACGAAGGTCACCACGGTCGTCATCCTGAGACTCGAGGGCATTCGCACTCCGGTCATTACTCCTGGCTCCGCATCCGTCGCCGCATCCAGGTGTCGAGCAACATGAGGCCGACCCCAAGGACAATCGCCGAATCGGCGACATTGAACGCCGGCCAATGATAGCCGAAGGCGTGGAAATCGAAAAAGTCGGCAACCGCCCCCCAGACCAGCCGATCCACGATGTTACCGAGGGCGCCGCCCACGATGAGGCCCAACGCCAGTCGCTCCAGTAGCCAGACCGACCGTCCGAGCCAGAGGACCATGGCGATCACGATGACTCCGGCGATCGCCGACAGCACCCAACGCCCAGTGTCCGGTTCGAGTTGCAACATGCTGAAGCTCACACCGGTATTCCACACCAGGACCAGATTGAAGAATGGGGCCAAGACAATGACCGGCCCATGGGCGTCGATGACGTCGATGAGCCAATACTTGGTGATCCGGTCGAGCGCCAGCACCGCAATCGCGACGATGATCCAGGTCGCCCTACTCAACGCGCGTGCCCATGGTGTGCAACGGCATCGGCGCAGCGGCGGCACACCCCGCCGCTGTCCGGGACAGCGACTTCGGGCAAGACCTGCCAGCAGCGCTGGCATTTGGTGCCATCCGCCAGGGTCGTGACCACACCGATCCCCGGAACGTCATCGAGCGTGAAGGCTCCGGTTGGTGGCACCCCTTCGACGACCGTGATCGCCGACGTGATAGAGACTTCGGCAAGGTCGATACCCACACAAGCCGTCAATGTTGCGGCGTCCGCGTAGACCGTCGGATGGGCCTGGAGGCTGGCACCGATGCGCTTGTCGCGCCGCTCGATCTCGAGGGCCCCGGTCACGACCCGGCGCAGCGTTCGGACCGCGGCCCAGCGATCGGCCAGTGCCTGGCTGCGCCAAGCCTTGGGGATGTCCGGAAACAGCTGCAAGTGAACGCTGGCCGCTCCAGCACCGTGGCGGGACTGCCAAACCTCCTCCGCCGTAAAGCACAGAATTGGCGCGAGCCAGGCGGTCAGGCAACGGAACAACTCGTCGAGGACGGTCCGCGCCGCCCGCCGGCGGATCGCGTCCGGGCGATCGCAATAGAGCGAGTCCTTGCGAACGTCGAAGTAGAAGGCCGACAGGTCGTTGGTGCAGAAGTTGTACAGGGTGACGAACAACGCGTGGAAATCGAAGTCGTCGCAAGACCGCCGGACGAGCTGATCGAGTTCCGCCAAACGGTGCAGCACCCAACGCTCGAGTTCCGGCATCGCTTCGACCGGCAGCCGCTCGCGTTCGGAGAAGTCGGCGAGATTGCCCAGGATATAGCGCAAGGTGTTTCTCAGCTTGCGGTAGGCATCGACCTGACGCTGGAGGATCTCCTCACCGATCCGCAGGTCCTCCGAATAATCCGAACTCACGACCCAGAGTCGAAGAATGTCGGCCCCGTGTTTCTTGACCACGTCCTGAGGACTGACGACGTTGCCGAGCGACTTGGACATCTTGCGGCCCTCGCCGTCCATGACGAAACCGTGCGTCAGCACGGCTTCGTAGGGCGCGACGCCGCGGGTGCCGCAAGATTCGAGCAATGAGGAATGAAACCAGCCGCGATGCTGGTCCGAGCCCTCGAGATATAGCGACGCCGGCCATTGCAGGTCGGGCCGCTGCTCGAGTACGAACGCATGGGTCGATCCCGAGTCGAACCAGACATCGACGATGTCGTTGACCTTCTCGTAGTCCGCGATCGCGTAGTCGGTGCCGAGAAACCGTTTGCCGTCGTCGGCGAACCACGCATCGGCCCCCTCGGCCACAAAGGCCGAGACAATGCGTTCATTGACGCGCTCATCGCGCAGCGGCTGACCGGTCTTGCGATCCACGAAAACGGTGATCGGAACGCCCCAGGCACGCTGACGCGAGATCACCCACTCGGGGCGATTCTCGACCATCGAATAGATTCGGCTGCGGCCCTGCGGCGGAATCCAACGAACCTGCTCGATCGCCTTCAGCGCCTTGGCCCGAAGGTCGTTGGCCGTCATCGAGATGAACCACTGCGGCGTATTGCGGAAGATTACGGGGGCCTTGGAACGCCACGAGTGCGGATAGGAGTGAACGAGTTTCCCGAGCGCCACCAAACGACCCCGTTCCCGCAGGGCCTCGATCACGGCTGAATTCGCGTCGCCATCCTTGCCTGAGGGCAGCATGACGCGCTTGCCCGAAAATAACGGCACGTGCGGCAAAAAGGCGCCGTCGCCGCCGACGGTCTCCGGGACTGGCACGCCGTGACGCTGGCCCAACACGAAGTCGTCCTCGCCATGGCCGGGTGCAATGTGGACGAACCCGGTGCCTTGTTCGGTATCGACGAAGTCGCCGGGATAGAGGGGAACATCGAAGTCGTAACCCGCTCCATGGAACGGGTGGCGGCACACGACGCCGGCCAGGTCGGCACCGACCATCGGCAACAGCCGTTCCCAAGCGGTGATCTTGGCCGCGTCACGCACGCTGTCGACGAGTCGTTTGGCGATGACCAGGCGATCGCCGGGTTTCACGAAGCTGCCCTCGACGACGGCCCCGACGGTCGCGATGACGTAGTCGATGCCCTTGCCGTAGGCGATCGCACGGTTGCCCGGTAGCGTCCATGGTGTCGTCGTCCAGATGACGACCGTCGTGCCGAGCAGGCTCGGAGCCCGGCCGGCTGCCTTTACCGGGAAACACGCCATCACCGTGGTCGACGTACGGTCGTGGTATTCGACCTCGGCCTCGGCCAATGCCGTACGCTCGACGACCGACCACATCACCGGTTTCGCGCCCTTGTACAGGCCGCCATTCATCACGAACTTGCATATCTCGCGCGCGATCTGTGCTTCGGCCTGGAAGTCCATCGTCGAGTAGGGATGGTCCCAATCACCGATGACTCCGAGACGTTTGAACTCCTCGCGCTGGACACCGATCCAATGGCTCGCGAACTCCCGACACTCGCGGCGAAACTGCACGATCGGGACGGCATCCTTGTTCTTGCCCGCCTGGCGATAGTTCTGTTCGATCTGCCATTCGATCGGCAGGCCATGACAGTCCCAACCGGGAACGTAGTTGGCATCCCGCCCCATCATCTGCTGCGAGCGATTGATCACGTCCTTGAGGATCTTGTTGAGCGCGTGGCCAATGTGGAGATTGCCGTTGGCGTAGGGCGGGCCGTCGTGAAGAATGAACTTCTCGCGGCCCTTCGATTGCTCGCGCAATTGCCGATAGAGCCCCTGCCGCTCCCACTGCGCGAGCGTTTCGGGCTCGCGTTGCGGCAGGCCGGCCTTCATCGGAAAGGACGTCTGGGGCAGGAATACGGTGGACTTGCGGTCGACGCCCGTAGCGGGCGTCGGCGATTCAGGGCGGTCAGCCATGGTCTCGGACCTTCAGATCAAAGCAAAACGGAATGCAAAGAAGCCCCGGCCCTACGCGAGGACCGGGCAACCAATTTGCCCGCCAATGATCGAAGCTGTCCGCAACATGGTCGGGTCTTGTAACAGGAGCGCTGAGGTCCTGTCGAGGGAGGCCCTACGGAGCCTCGCCGAACCGGTCCACGGCATAACGATGGTCGGCCAGAATGCCACGGCTCCGTAGGCAGTCGGCCTGCATCTGGCGCACCAGGCTGTCGACATTGGGAAAACGCTCTTCGGGTCGCAAATATTCGGCGAAGGCGACATCGAGCGTCTGGCCATAGAGATCGGCTTTGAAGTCGAGCAGGTGCACCTCGAGCAGTACGCCCTTGCCATCGAACGTCGGACGCACCCCGAGGCTCGCAGCGCCGTCGTGCCAACGACGGGCCGCCCCTTCACCGGTCGCAGCGCGCACCGCGTAGATGCCGAGCGAGGGCTGCAGGTATTCGCCGAGCCGGATGTTGGCCGTCGGAAACCCGAGGTCCCGCCCACGCTGATCGCCACGCTGAACCGTGCCACGGACGCTCCACCAACGCCCCAGCACTTCCGCCGCGTCGCGTGGACGGCCGCTGCCCAACAGTTCGCGTACGGAACGCGACGAATAGAGGGCACCGCTCTCGGCGAGCTGGGCAGAGACGACAGAAACACCGAACCCAAGCCAGGTGCCTTGTTCCTCGAGATAGCGGACATTGCCCTGACGCTTGTGGCCGAACGCGAAATCGTGACCGACGACGAGATGGGCGACCTTGAGCTCCCCGACCAAATTTCGTGCGACGAAATCGTGAGCGGTCGTAGCGGCCATGGTCGTGTCGAATGGGATCGCCGCCATCAGGTCGACCTGCCAGCGCTTGAGAAGCTCGATTTTGCGGTCGAGCGGGGTCAACCGAAACGGTGCATCCTGAGGCGCAAAATAACTTCGCGGGTGTGGCTCGAACGTAATCACGCCGAGGGGGGCGTTTCGCTCTCGGGCGACACGTGCGGCCTCGCTGATCACCGCGCGGTGGCCACGGTGAAGGCCGTCGAAGTTGCCGATGGCAAAAACCCCGCCGTCGCGCCCAGCCGGCAAAGCGTCGAAGCGGCGGAAGACGTCCACGGCCGTCAGGTGCGCGAGGGCACGAGCACCTGCGCTTCGCCCTCGATGACCAGCTTGTCACCGACCCAGCACGTCGTGCCCAGGCTGACGCGGCCCTTGTCGCGATCGATCGCGGCCACTTCGACGCGCGCCGTCAGCGTGTCGCCGATCATGACCGGCGCTCGGAACTTGAGCGACTGCCCAAGATAGATGGTTCCCGGGCCGGGCAGCTTGGTGCCGATCACGGCCGAGATGAGGCTCGCGCCCAGCATGCCGTGGGCGATCCGCTCCTTGAACCGCGTGGTGGCCGCGTAGCCCGAGTCGAGATGAACTGGGTTGACGTCGCCCGAGACGTGGGCGAACTCCCGGATCACCTGGTCGGTGACGGTCTTGCTGATGCTCTCGTGAACGCCGACCTTGAGATCTTCGAGGAAATAACTGCGCAACGTGGTCATGACAATTACAGCATAGCGCCCTGACGCGGGCGCTCCGACGAGGAAGGTTGAAGAAGTGGTATCCGACCCGACGGCGTACCATAGGCGGGGCCAGCGGGGGCCTGTGAGTCAGGCCGGATACCGTCCGTCTGGGGGGCTGACCCGGCCCGTCCAAGTACGTTGAATATTACTTGGCGCGCCGTCGATCCGAATCAAGGCCCCTCAAACCCGGGTCACCGCCGCCGCGAAAACTCAACCCTTACCCGTGTCTGCCGAGGGCAGCACCACGCCGTTGTGAGTTGCCGGCTTGGCAAACAGGCGCCGGACCATGGGCTCGAAGGTCTCGATCGGCAGCGCCTGATAGGCAGGATCGAACGCCGGCATGTCCCAACGCTCGCAGAAGCGGTGAGCCAGGTCGAACCACGGCTTGCCACGATGGCGCTCGCGCATGTTCGGGTCAGCGCCTAGCTTGTCGAAGAAGAAGTAGCCCTGAAATTCGGGGTGATAGCGCAGGATCTGATAGTTCGTGTCGCTGACGAAGGGCCGCAGGATCTCCGATACGAAGGCGCCATGATTGTCGGGCGCCAAATGATCGCCGATGTCGTGCAACAGAGCGCACACGATCGTTTCCTCGTCGGCCCCGTCGAGCTTCGCGCGCGTCGCCGTCTGCAAAGAGTGTTCGAAGCGGTCGACCTGCATTCCCAGTTTCGGCCCACGCAGGTCATGAAGCTGCTGCAACACCCTGTCGGACAGCTTTTGCCGTTCGGCGCTCATATACACGTGGAGGATCGCAAAGTCCTCGCTCGTCGCCTGGTCGAGGCGGGTGAAGCGGGCTTGGCGGCGAATCGCGGTGTTCATAGGTTCTCCTCCGGATGGGGCTCGCGCGAGAATAGGCGCCTAACCATCGTTACGAAAGCCTCCAGGGGTTCCGAACGATAATCCGGGTCGGACGCCCTTCGGTCCCAGACGTGGTGCGCCGCCTCGAACAACGGCTTACCGCGGTGGCGTTCGCCCGGCCTGCGCATTGCGCCCGATCTTGTCCCAGTAGAAACAGCCCTGGAACTCCGGGTGATAGCGCGGGATCGCGTAGTTCGTGTCGTTGATCCACGGACGCATCAATTCTGCGGCGAAGGCAACGTGGTTGTGAGGCGCCAGGTGGTCGCCGATGTCGTGCAGCAGGCGCCGACGGCAGTCGCGCGTTGACAGTCCCGGCGGTGACGTGGGTCAATGCCCGCCCTTTCTCCGGAGCGCGCCATGACCAAGCCCGCGATCTACCTCGAAAAATCCGATGGCATCGGCTGGCTCGTTTTGAACCAACCCGATCGCCGCAATGCCATCTCGCGCGCCATGTGGCTGGCCATCCCGGCGTTGCTCGACGATGCGGAGCATGACGCTGCCGTGAAAGTCCTGGTCGTACGCGGCGTCGATCACCGGGCGTTCGCTGCCGGCGCCGACATCAGCGAGTTCGGTACGGTCCACGCCTCACCCGCGACGTCGAAGGAATACAACGGGATCGTACACGTCGCCTCGCGCCGCCTGGCGCGATGCCCGAAGCCGCTGCTGGCGATGGTGCAGGGCCCCTGCGTCGGCGGCGGTTGCGGCATCGCGCTGTCCGCCGACTTGCGTTTGGCCGATCCCACCGCACGCTTCGGCATCCCACCCGCCAAGCTCGGACTCGTGTACAGCCTGCAGGACACGAAGCTGCTGGTCGATGTGGTCGGTCCAGCCAAGACCAAAGACATGCTGTTCACGGGACGCTTGGTCGGCGCCGAAGAGGCCCACCGGATCGGCCTCGTCGATCGGCTGATCGCTGCCGATGCCATCGAAGCCGAGACACGCGCCCTGTGCGCCGCCATCATCGAGTCCTCGCAGTTCTCGGTGCGCGCGGCCAAGCGCATCGTCCGCCTGATCTTGGACGGCCAGGCCGAGGACTCCTCGGAAACCCTGGCCCTTTTCGATCAGGCCTTCCAGGGCGAGGACCACCGCGAAGGAACACGGGCGTTCCTCGAGAAGCGCAAGGCACGCTTTACCTATTCCTGACCCGGCCTCGGCCGCCGGATTCTTGAAACGCGGGTGCGGAGACGCGGGGAACCTTGGGGATCAGCCGCAAAGGACTTCCGTCTCCACACCCATCTCAGCACCCTGCGTCCACGGTCCTAGCGGGCTCCCCACAGCAGCGCTGCAGAACGAGCTATGGACCGATCAGGCGTGTTTTGGCGTCAGTCGAGGGCTCGCGGGCGCATGTCCCAGCCGGCGGCCCTCTCATAGGCCTGTGCAATCGCCAACACACGGGCATCGCCGAACGGGTGCCCGATCAATTGGAGTCCCAAGGGGAGACCTTGGTCGCTCCATCCCATGGGGAGCGACACCGCGGGCCGGCCCGTCAGGTTGGCGATGGCAGTGAAGTCGGCCTGGCCGACGGGAACCGGGGTCGCGAAGTCGAAGGCGGGCTGCGGCGCGGTGGGGAGAACGATGGCGTCGACGGGGGCAAAGGCCAAACGCGTCGCCACGAGGATTTCGGCGATCGTGCGTTGCGCCTTGATCAGGGCCTGACTTCCCGCGTCCCGCCCATAGGTGAGCAGCGTGCGCAGTTCGGGCGAGAATTGCTCGGGGTGCTTGGCCAGGAGTTCGGCATGCGCGAAGGCCCCCTCCGCCTCGGACACCAGAAGCCCCGTCCGGCGCACGCGCCCGAAGTCGTTGTCCGGCAGATCGACCTGCACGATCGTGGCCCCCAATGCGCGCAAGACGTCGAGCGCCTTCGCAAAGGCCTCCAACACACTCGAAACGACGGCGACACGATCGATGGCCGAGAGCCGCCCAAGGCGGACCCCGCGCAGGTCGGGTTGTTCCGGAACCTGGGTTGTCTCGGGCGGGGCCACCACGGACTCGGGCGATGCCGCATCGTAGCCGGCGATGGCCGATAGGATTGCCGCCACATCCGTGACGCTCCGCCCGATCGGTCCTACGTGATCGAGCGTCCAGGACAGCGGCACCACGCCACGCTTGCTGACCAGACCCCGGGTTGGCTTGTGGCCGACGACGCCGCAGTAGGCCGCGGGGATACGCACCGACCCCAACGTGTCCGTGCCAAGGGCTGCGAGCGAGAAGCCTGCGGCCGTTGCGGCCCCAGACCCACCACTCGACCCGCCCGGGGTGAAGCCAGCGCGATGCGGGTTGAAGGTCCGTCCGGTGAGCGGGTTTTCATTGGTGGCGCCGAGCGCCGCCTCATGCATGGTGACCTTGCCCAGCACGACAACGCCGGCGGCACGCAGTTTCGCGACCACGACCGCATCGTCGCCTGCGACATGATCACGCCGTGGGACAAGGCCCGCGGTCGTCGGTAAGCCTGCGACATCGATGTTGTCCTTGAACAACATTGGCAGGCCGTCGAGGGGCCCGCGCGCCTCTCCTGCCGCCCGCCGCCGGTCCGAAGCCTCGGCCGCCGCAAGCGCGTTGTTCCTGTCGAGATGGGAGACCGCCCGGATGTTGGCGTCGAGGCGCGCGATGCGTTCGAGGCACGCCTCGGCCAAGGCGCGTGCCGACACGCGCCGCTCTTCGAGGGCGGGTTTCCAACCCTGCCAATCGTGGTCCAACGGGTTCATGGCGGTGCCGGATGGTAGCTCACGAGGATGCGAGCGCCAGCGATTTTGCTTTGGCGACGGAGCGTTAGAACCCCACTTGTCCGATCCTCGCGTTTTGCCAATACTTGAACGATGCGAGGGATTCGCGCTCTGACCCGACCATAAGAGATCGGAGTCCGCAGCACCCCTCGACGAACCATGGGACCCGCGTATGGGACGCGGGGGGAGGACCTTAGAGGACTTGGAGGTCCCCATGAGTCGCGTATCGCGTGTGGTCGAGCGTCCTGAAGACGAAGTCCCGCCCGAGGAACTGTGGGTCGTGTCCCCGGTAGTGGTGTAGGAGCGGCGACCCTTGGCAGGGTCGGTTGGTCGATCAGGCTGCCACGGTGGGCAGGCTGACCATGGGATGATCGCTCAGCGGAGCGATGGTTTCCAGGCTCAT